>DATKPA010000018.1:0-9825 GCA_035524355.1 Phycisphaerae bacterium
CGCCCTCTTCATCCTCCTCTTCTCCCTCCACGCCGAAACCCTCACCGCCGATCCCCTCTCGCGCACATCCGTGGTACAATCCACCCCGTCGCATCAGAGGTCACGGATGATCTGCCCCCCACACACCTCCCTCACGTCCTACCGCAAAAAGAAATGGGTCCTCCCCGAGCAGGACGCCTCTCAGGTCGAGCACCTCGCCAACCAGCTCCGCCTCCCCCCGCTCATCACCCGCATCCTCCTCCACCGCGGCCTCTCCACCCCCGAAGCCGCCGCCGCCTTCCTCGACCCCAAATTCAAAGACCTCCACTCTCCCTGGCTCCTCCCCAACATGCACGCCGCCGCCGACCGCATCCTCCAGGCCGTCCGGCAAAACGAAAAAATCACCCTCTACGGCGACTACGACGTCGACGGAATCACCGGCACCACCATGCTCTGGCATACCTTGAAGCAGGCCGGCGCTGACGTCCACTACTACATCCCCCACCGCGTCGACGAAGGCTACGGCCTCAACCCCGATGCCGTCCGCTCGATCATTCAGTCCGGCACCACACTCCTCATCACCATCGACTGCGGCTGCTCCGCCATCGCCCCCATCACCCTCGCCCGCCAACTCGGCGCCGACGTCATCGTCTCCGACCACCACGAATTCGCCGGCAACGGCGAACTCCCTCCCGCCAACGCCATCGTCCACCCCCGCCTCACCACAGACCCCACTCCCCATACCCCCTACCCCAACCCCGACCTCTGCGGCGCCGGCGTCGCCTTCAAACTCGCCTGGGCCACCTCCCAAAAAATCTGCGGCACCGAAAAAGTCTCCGAGCAATACCGCCACCTCCTCATGGAATTCACCGCCCTCACCGCCCTCGGCACCATCGCCGATGTCGTCCCCCTGACAGGCGAAAACCGCATCATCGTCCGCCACGGCCTCACCCAACTCCTCCGCACCCAAAACCCCGGCCTCCGCGCACTCATCGACGCCGCCGGTTACGCCAACGGCGAAAGAAAAATCGACTGCACCGCCGTCGGATTCGCCCTCGCCCCACGCCTCAACGCCGCCGGCCGCATGGGCCACGCCAACGAAGCCGTCGAACTCCTCACCACCGCCACTCCCGATCGCGCTGAAGAAATCGCCCAATACCTCGAATCCCAAAACCGCCAGCGCCAATCCACCGAACGCAAAATGCTCGAAATCGCCAAACAACAAATCGAAAATCGAAATTCAAAAATCGAAAATCAGGACAACGTCCTGGTGGTTTCCCACGAATCCTTCCACGTCGGCGTCGTCGGCATCGTCGCCTCCCGCCTCGTCGACCTCTACTACCGCCCCACCTTCGTCCTCGCCCACTCCGCCGGCGAAACCTCGCTGGAACTCCATGGATCCGCCCGCTCCATCTCCGGCTTCGAACTCCACCGCGCCATCGAACACGTCCGCGACCTCCTCATCACCGGCGGCGGACACGCCATGGCCGGCGGCGTCAAACTCCCCCTCGCTAACCTCGACGCCTTCCGCGACCGCCTCAACACCTTCGCCGCCGAACGCCTCAACGAAGACCTCCTCACGCCCGCCCTCAACCTCGACGGCCTCCTCACCCTCGACGACTGCCGCACCGACATCATCGCCCACCTCGAAAAACTCGAACCTTTCGGCCGCGGCAACCCCACCCCGCGCTTCCTTGTCCAGAACGTCAAGCTCTCCGCCCCCCCCCGCCGCGTCGGCGCCACCGGCGCCCACCTCCAACTCACCATCGCCAAAGGCAGCCGCGCCGCCCGATGCATCGCCTTCAAAATGGGCGAACTCGAACCTCAACTCCCCGTCGGCACCGAACTCCACCTCGTCGTTGAACCGAAAATCGACACCTTCAACGGCAACGCCCGCGTCGATCTCGTCGTCTGCGACATCGCCCGCTGCGATGGCGAACCGCTCAACGCCTCACCATCAATTCCCCTCGCGCATCAACCGTCAGCGTGACCGCCCCATTCGCCGTGTTCCATGTGCCGGCGGACGAACTCACCGATGACCACGGACTCCGGCCGGAATAAATCACGATTGTCGCACCGGTTTGTTGCAGTTGTTCCATCAGCGCCGCATCCCCCCTGCCGCGATCGGGCCCGAGCAACAGCACCGCATCGCAGCGCAACTCCTCGCTGTTGGCGGACAGCGCCAATCCCGGAAGGTTTGCGGGATCCATCAGCAAAAGGCGCCGACCCGCGTACTCGATCATGACGATCAATGTCGGCGTCGGCGACTTCCCCGACCCCGGCCAAAGCACCTGCATTGCCGCCGATTTCCCGAGGAGCACGACGTCCCCGGCAACCAGTGGTTGCGGGCGAACTTCGATCTTTCCCGCCGCATCCTCCAGCGACATGCGCGCGAACGTGGTGGTGCCATCGTCGGGCGCCACCAGCAACTTCGCCGGCCGGAAACGCGACACCACTTCCGCAGCATTCTTGGCGTGAACCGCGTCCATGCCCGTCACCAGCATCGTGTCGAAGTGCCGCACACCATTGATGCGAAGCGTGGGCGCGATGGCGCTGGGAACGATATCCGGCAAGTCGCGCGAGCCGGCGTTTATCACGAGGGCGTCTCCCTCCGGAGATGTCAGGACGAGGCTGCTGCCTTGGCCGACGCTGAGTGCCTGAAGCCGCAGAGTTCCGGCCTGTGCGTTGGCCGCATACCAACTGATCGTAACGATGAGCGTCGCGACGCTCGTGTTCAGTACGAACGCGCGCGAGAGCGACAGCCAGCGGCGTGCGATCCAGAGGAGAATCGGCAGGTAAAGCATCGCGATCAGCAGCGGCGGCGGACTGCGAAGTGCGAGTGCGGCACCCGGGAGGGCGGCGAGATGTGCGACAAGCCAGATCATGAAATGAGCGATGGCGGTGGAGAACGGTGCAAAATATGCTGCGAGGCAAGTGGATGCGAGTGAGAGAAGCAGTTGAATCAGCGAGACAGTCATGGTGAATGCCACGACCGGGAAGGCGAGCAGTCCTGTGAAGACGCCGTAAAGATTGAATTGCTGGAAATGGAAGAGAACCAGTGGGGCTGCGGTGAGCGTGCCGAGGAGATTGGCGGTTATGGCGGCGCAGATGACCTTGCGGGCTTTCACGGTGAATCGAGCCCAACGCGTGTTTGCGAGATCGGCGATAAGTTCGGCACGTTGGATGTAGGCCGAGAAGAGAAACGCAAAAAGGCGCTCCGCCATGAGAAGAAGTGCGGCGGTGCAGACGAACGTGAGTTGAAAGCCGGCGTCGAGCATGTCTGCTGGACGTATCAGGAGAATGCAGATGACTGCGGCGGAAAGCATGTTCATGTGCGATGGCGGCCGGCGCATCAACCGCGAGAGAAGGACCATGAACAGCACGATCGCCGCGCGAACCACCGGCGGCCCGCAGGGCGTTGCGAGCACGTACGCCAGCAGGACAGCAGAACAGACAATCTCTCTCCATTGCGGACGCATTGGAATGAATCGCAGCAGCACCCACACGACAGCCGCGAGAAAGACAACATGGGCCCCGGAGATGGCGAGCAGGTGCGCAACGCCGGCGTCGGCGAACGCGCGGGAGACATCGTCGATCGACGCGTCGCGCTGGCCGAGCAGCAGCGCGACCATCGTATCGGCGGCGTCGGAATCGATCGTAGCGGTCTGCTCGAGTAGTTTGCCGCGGAGGAAGAGTCGCATGGTCGAGAGAGTCGAGGCGGAGGTTTGCGCTGCGGGTTCGAGAATCCGGATTCCAGCGTTGCGCGGGACTCGCACCTCCGCGAAGACGCGGTCGGCGGCCAGGCGCTGTCGCATGTCGAGCGCGCCAGGATTGAGCGCGGGATTTGGGCGCGAAAGCCAGCCGTACGCTTCGATCTGGTCGCTGCGATGGGGTTGAGGAGCAATCGGGCTGGCTCGCCACTTGATTTGCGCGAGACCATGCGCGGGGATCCAGCCTTGCTCGGTGCGAAGTTCCGTCGCTTCGAGAGTGAAGTAGATGTTTCCGTGGTGACCGGCATTTGGCACGGGGGCGGCAATCACTCGTCCGCGGAGGGTAATGGGACTGTCGCCTTCCGCTGGAATGAAGCGGGCGAGGTGAGTGTCCTCTCCCTGTTGCTGATTCATCTGCCAGACTGCGGCCCCTGCGAAGAGGATGGCGAAGCTCAGAGCAATGTGGCCGCACCATGCACGCAGAGGGTACGGTGCGAGCATTTCCGCGACGATCCACGTGCCGAGGAACGTGAGAGCGGCTCCGAGAGCGAACATCGCGGTGATCGCAGAGCAATAACCGATCGTCATGCCCGCGAGGAAAATCGCGGCTGCAGGCACGAGGGGGTTGTGCCGGATGAAGAGCCAGCGAGGTTTGGCGGCGATTGCGATCACGCGGGCACGCTACCACGAGAGAACCCTGCGTCAACGAAAATTTGTCCGAATCGCGGCTGCTCCGTACAATCCGGCAATGAACGTCAGTCTTTTCGTCACTTGTCTCGGCGATCTCTTTTCGCCCGATGTGGGAATCGCCACCGTCAAAGTGCTGGAGCATTTCGGCTGCACGGTCGATTTTCCTGACGATCAGACCTGCTGCGGCCAGCCGCAATACAACAACGGCTACCCCGGCGAAGCGCGGACGCTCGCGGAACGGATGATCCGCGTCTTCAAGAACAGCCAGTACGTCGTGACGCCCTCGGGCTCGTGCTGCGCGATGGTTCGGGAGCATTACCCGGTGCTGTTCAAAGACGACAAGCAGTGGGAGAACGACGCGCTGGAGTTCGTCGCCAAGACGTACGAGCTTGTCGAGTTTCTGACGAAGGTGCTCAAGGCGGACATCACCGGCCTCGCCCTGCCGAAGCCGATGGCCGTCACTTATCACTTCACCTGCCACACCCGCGGCCTGCACATGAATGAAAGCCCGGCGATCAACATTCTCAAGAATCTCGGCAACGCCACGTTTGTGCCGCTCGACAAATTCGACCAATGCTGCGGCTTCGGCGGCACGTTTGCGATCAAGTACACGGACATCTCCGCCGCCATCGTCAAGGACAAAGTCACCTGCGGCAACGCCACGCACGCGGACGTCATGATCGTCAACGATGCCGGCTGTGCGATGAACATCGGTGGCGCGTGCCACCGTTACGGCGCCCAATTCAAACCGCAGCACCTCGCGCAGCTTCTTGCCGCGGCCATCGACAACAAGCAACACTGAATCACCGGAGTGCACGCAACCGCGTGTCAATTCATGCCGACGACTCTCGACAACCTTCCGCCATCCGCCGGCGCGACTGGCTCCGACAAGGTCCATGCCGCCGATCTTCCGCGCGGAATGGCGCTGCCGGTCTTCAATCCGGATTTCAAAGCGGCCGCCCATCTCTCCTCCGCCGACGACCTGCTCCACGCGGCGCACGAGAACTCGATCGTCAAGAAGTGGTACGACCGCCGCAATCTTCTCGCAACGGATCTCCCCGACGGCGACGGCCTTCGCGCCCTCGCCGGCAATATCAAGGCGCACACGCTCGATCATCTCGATTACTACCTCGAACAATTCGAAGCGAACGTCATCAAGAACGGCGGGCACGTTCATTTTGCTTCGAATGCCGAGGAAGCCAATCAACTCGTCGTGCAGATCGCGAAGCAGACGAATTCGAAGCTCGTGGTGAAGTCGAAGTCGATGGTGTCCGAGGAGACGGAGCTGAACCACGCGCTGATTGCGGCGGGGATTGAAACGGTGGAGACGGATCTGGGCGAACTGATCGTGCAGGTCGCCAACGATCATCCGTCGCACCTGGTGTATCCGATCATCCACATGCGGGCGAAACAGATCGGCGAGGTGTTCGCGAAGTTTTTCAAGGTGCCGTTCACGGATGATCCACAGGTGCTGGCGGAGATGGCGCGGGTGTATCTGCGAGAGCGGTTCAACACCGCGGACATGGGTGTGAGCGGGGTGAACTTTGGCGTGGCGGAGACGGGGTCGATTGTCATCTGCACGAACGAGGGGAACGGCCGGATGTGCACGAGCCGGATGCGGGTGCATGTGGCGCTGATGGGGATGGAGAAGCTGATTCCGCGGTTCCAGGATTTGCCCGTGTTCCTGAAGCTGCTGGCGCGGTCGGCGGCCGGGCAGCCGTTGACGCAGTATTCGAACATCATCACGGGGCCGAAGCGGGCGGGAGAGTTTGACGGGCCGGAGGAGTTTCACGTTGTCATCATGGACAACGGGCGATCGCGGATTCTGGCGTCGGATTATCGCGACACGCTGCGGTGCATTCGGTGCGGTGCGTGTTTGAATGCGTGTCCGATTTATCGCAAAGTGGGCGGACATACGTATGGGTCGATTTATCCGGGGCCGATTGGGGCGCTGATCACGCCGCTGTTCAACGGGTTGGAGCATCACGAGCATTTGCCGCAGGCGACGAGTTTGTGCGGCGCGTGCTATGAGGCGTGTCCGGTGAAGATCAACATTCCGGAGATGCTGATTGCGATGAAGGGGGATTTGAAGCTGGTGGGGAAAGTGCCGTGGTATGAGAAGTGGGTTTTCCGGATGTGGACGATTGGGTTGAAGAGCAAGTTTGCGTATGTGCTGGGGCAGAAGATGCAGCGGTTTGCGATGCGGCATTTGTTCAAGTCCAAGGACGGGTGGGTGACGAAGTTGCCGGGGCCGGCGAAGGGGTGGACGGAGGTTCGGGATTTTCCGCAGCCGCCGAAGAAGAGTTTTCGGGAGTTGTGGAAAGAACGGCGGCAAAACAGTGTTTAGCGGCGTCGCAACGCGACGCACGTTTAGCCCCGGCCCTTGGGCCGGGGAGTCTGCCCGAGGCGAAGGTTGATGGTGAGTATGCAGAGTTCGAAGCGACCAAATCCGTTTGTGAATCGGCAGCCGCTTTCCGGAACGGGGAGGGAGGCATTCTTGGCGCGGGTGCGGAAGGGGTTGGGGCATGATTTGGGGAAGTCGCCGGTGGCGGGGGCGGCGCCGGTGTTGGAGCAGTCGTTGATTCGGCAGGTGGCGGGCGATGATGCGGGGCGCGTGGAGCGCTTCGTGCGGAAGATGACGGAGAATAAGGGGGTGGTGAAACGGGTGGCGGCGGACCGTGCGGCCGTGTTGGCGGCGGTGGATGAGTGCCTGGCGGCGCATGCGGTGAAACGGGGATTGATGAACCTGCAATTTCTCGGTGCGGATTTTGGTGTGCAGGAACATTTGCGCGGGCGCGGTGTGCAGACGATTGAGTGGGGAAGTGCGGAGTGCTTTAAGGAATCGTTTTCGTGCGATGTGTCGATCACCGATGCGCGGGCGGGGTTGGCGGATACCGGGGCGCTGCTGGTGTGGTCCGATGTGGGGTTTGGGCGGTCGAGTACGCTGGTGGTGCCGGTGCATGTGACGTTGCTGCCGGCGTCGCGGATTCTCGGCGACATGATTGATGGTCTCGATCTGGTCTTGCGGCAGAACAACGGCGCGATGCCTTCGAATGTGGTGGTGATTAATGGGCCGTCGAAGACGGGGGATATTGAGATGAAGCTGGTGACGGGGGTGCATGGGCCTAAGTATATGTATGTGATTGTGATTGAGGGGATGTGACGCGGCCGTGGCACGGGCATCTTGCCCGTGTTCCAAGCGGAATGGGATCGGCGGCAAAAATAAAAAAGGCCACGACGCGGTTGCTGATTGTTCAAAGGAAAGCCGCAAGGGCTTCGATGAGTAATTGTTCAGCAGGTCGATGGCCACTGTTTGTATCGGCCGGGGGAGAGGGATTGATAACCTTTTTTGAAAATAATTTGGCGTCACGGTACCCCCCTATTTGAGTGCATGATCCCGGCCGAGGCCGGGGCTATATGGGGGGCGCTGGCGCGTCCTCGGCAAACAGGGCTTCGACGAATTCTTCGGGGTTGAAGGGTTCCATGTCTTCGGGTTTTTCGCCGAGGCCGACGAATTTGACGGGGAGGTTGAGTTGGTGGCGGATGGCGATGACGATGCCGCCTTTGGCGGTGCCGTCGAGTTTCGCGAGGAAGATGCCGGAGACCTGAACGGCCTTGAGGAATTCCTCGGCCTGGCGGATGGCGTTCTGGCCGGTGGTGGCGTCGAGGACGAGGATGACTTCGTGGGGGGCGCTGGGGATGCGTTTTTCGATGACGCGGCGGATTTTGGAGAGCTCGCGCATCAGGTTGTCCTGCGTGTGCAGGCGGCCGGCGGTGTCGACGATGAGGACATCGATGTTGCGGGCGATGGCGGCGTCGCAGGCGTCGAAGGCGACGGCGGCGGGGTCGGAGCCTTGGGCGTGTTTGACGATTTGCACGTCGATGCGCTGGGCCCAGATGGAGAGCTGTTCGACCGCGGCGGCGCGGAAGGTGTCGCAGGCGGCGACCATCACCGATTTGCCTTGGGATTTGAGATAGCTGCCGAGCTTCGCGATGGAGGTGGTTTTGCCGGCGCCGTTGATGCCGCTGACGAGGATCACCGTGGGACCGGTGGGGGCGAAGTGGAGTTCGCGGGATTCGGGGGGCCAGTAGGATTTCATTTCGGCTTTGAGGAAGTCCAGGACTTCGTCGCCGGAGTGGATTTTTCCGTCTTTCCAGGCGGTGTTGAGGTCGGCCATGATTTTGTTGGTGGCTTTGACGCCGAGGTCGGAGGTGATCAGGCGTTGTTCGAGTTCGTCGAGGAGCTGCTGGTCGAGGGTGCGGCCGCGGAGGAGGGAGCGGAGTCCGCCGACGAAGGCGTCGCGGGTTTTGGAGAGGCCGGACTTGAGCTTGTCGACGGAGGCCTGGAAGGCGTCGGAAACGGCGCCGGTGGTTTTGTTGAAGGCTTTTTTGAGGAAGTCGAAGGCCATAGGTGCTCCGGGGAACGGGGGCGGTCGAGATGGGGGATTGTAGCGGGTGGCGGGGGCGATGGCACGGCGCGAAATGAAACGTGTATCTTATAATCATCGATAATTGAGGTGAAGCATGACAGTTGGAACCTTCAAGCTCGGTGGCCGCGAATACGTGATTGTTCCGAAGCGGGAATACGAACAGTTGGCGGCGCGGATTGCCGAGGATGCTCGGGATGTGAAACGGGCGAAATCGGCGATGCGGCACTATCGGAAGACGGGGCGCGGCGTGACGCTGGAGAAGCTGAAGCGGGAGTTGGGCTGGTGAAGGGGAAAGTTGAGATAAGGAAGCTGGATGGTCTATGGGGCCCCTGCCCCAAGGGCATGGCACCCGTGGGGGGTTAGGCGCAGGCGGCGAGGTATTTTTGGATGGTGGTGTGCATGCCGAATTCGAGGGCGTCGGCGATGAGGGCGTGGCCGATGGAGACTTCGGCGAGGGTGGGGATGCGGTGGATGAAGGGGGGGAGGTTGTGGAGGTTGAGGTCGTGGCCGGCGTTGATTTCCAAGCCAGCGGCCTGGGCTCTCGCGGCGGCGGTGGCGTAGAGGTCGAGGGATTTTTTCAAAGTGTCGCCGCCTTTGACGTAAGAGGCGGCGTAGGGTTCGGTGTAGAGTTCGATGCGGTCGGCGCCGAGGTCCTTGGCCTTTTCGATGTCGGCCCCCCCCCGGGAGTCGGCGTCCATGAAGAGGCTGACGCGGGCGCCAAGGGATTTCATTTCGGCGATGAGGGGGCGGAGCTTGGTGCAGGTGTCGGGGGTGAGGGACCAGCCGTGGTCGCTGGTGAAGGCTTCGGTGGAGTCGGGGACGAGTGTGCATTGGGTGGGGCGCGTGGCGCGGATGTGGGGCATGTAGTCGAAGAAGGGGTTGCCTTCGATGTTGAATTCTGCGTGGGGGTATTGTTTGAGGAGGTTGGCGAGTTGGGGGACGTCGTCGGGGCGGATGTGGCGTTTGTCGGGGCGTGGGTGGATGGTGATGCCGTGGGCGCCGGCGTCGAGGGCGAT
>DATKPA010000019.1:0-132933 GCA_035524355.1 Phycisphaerae bacterium
CTCCTGAACAAATCCACCTTCGGCGGCCTCTCGGTGGACAGCAGCGCCATTCTCATCAGCCCGGAACTCCAGGGAGACGCCAACGCCGACGGCCACGTCGATCTGACCGATCTCTCGACGGTCCTGAACAACTTCGGCGTAGCGACAAGCGCCTGGGTCAAAGGCAACTTCGACGGCGCCGCCACGATCGACCTGACTGACCTCTCCGCCGTCCTGAACAACTTCGGCCTGACCTATGCCAATGCCACCACTGCCAGCGGTTCGCTCGCTGCGGCTGCCGCTCCGGAACCTGCCTCACTTGTCATTCTCACTTTCGCAATCCCGACCTTCCTCCGTCGCCCGGCAAAAGGAAATAGCCGCCGCCCCAACACCGTTATTCCTGATTGAAGCAAACGGTCCGAGAGATTTATTCGTAAATGTCATTGAATCCCGTACCGCAACATTTTTCTTATAGGAGCTGGATATGCTGACCCTTCCTCGCGCCACCCATCTGATGGCGCTCGCTGCGCTCTGTGCCTGCGGTACTTTCGCCTTGACTCTCCGTGCCGCCACATCCACCCCCATGATGAGCATGGGTGGAATGAACGCCGCGAAACCCGCCGATGCCGCTCAACCCTCCATCACCGGCGACGGAAAAGCCGAAACCACACTTTCCATGGACGTCCGCAAATTTGACTTCGCAGGCACCAAAGCGGCCAATCGCATGTATATGCCCGCCAGCGCCAAGCTCTCTCCCAATAAGCCCGAAGGCATCACCAAAGAGCCTCAATACCAAGGCACCCCCAAGTACGCCACAATCACGATCGGCAACGGCACGCCCGGCCAGTTCGTCCTCGTCGCTGATGAAGCCGAAGGCCACGAACCGAAGTTCTATGCCGACCTCAATGGCGACGGCAATCTCACCAACGACGGTAACGGCGACTGGCAGACAAAGCTGGAGGGGACGGAAGGACGCCTACCCAGCTACGAGAGCACCCTGATCTTCAAACCCGGCTGGAAAACGCCCGAAGGCGGGAACACCGTCGGCGAGTACGCACTCAACTTCTACTGGCAGCCCGGCCGCGGCCAGATCAACTACTACAGCGCTTCCGCACGCGTCGGGAAAATCACCATTGACGGAAAAGCCTATGACGTCACCCTCCTCGAAAACGATGGCGACGGCCTCTACAACAAACTCTACGATGCCAGCAAACCCATCGTCGTTGGCGACCGCATGACCGCCCCCGTCTGGCTCCTCCTCGACGGCGACCAGTACGACATCCGCGGCACCTTCCCCTTCGCCGGCATGAATTACCTCGCCACCGTGACCGATGACGGCTCCACGCTCAAACTCACCCCCACCATGAAAGTCATCCTTCCCCCGCGCGGACGACCCGAAAAATCTACCCTCCTCGCAGCCGGCGTTGAAGCCCCGGATTTCGAAGCCCTCATGTGGAGCGATGGTCAGACGAAACTCGATACCTCCAATCGCTTCAAGCTCTCCGATTTCCGCGGCAAAAAAATCGTCGTCATTGATATGTGGGCTACCTGGTGCGGGCCTTGCATGAAGAGCATTCCGCATCTCAGCAAAGTGGCTGAAGCCGTCCAAGGCCAGGACGTCGCTGTCATCGCACTCAATACCTCCGATGACGTAGAACCGTTTGAACACTTCGCAACCGGAAAAGGCAAGGAATACAAGTTCATCCTCGCTCGCGATCCCGCTGGCCGCGATGAAAACGGCAACACCATCGCCCATCATCTCTACGGCGTCACCGGCATCCCCGCTACCTTCGTCATCGACAAGACCGGCAAAATCGCCGGAACTGTCTCCGGTTATGCTGAAGGCGACAAACGGCTTGAACAAATCCTCAAAGGCCTGGGCGTAAAGATCGACTGACGCGCCATCCCGCTTCTCCCTGAGCCGCATTGCGTGGTACACGCGTTCGCCGTCGACGATGCGCTTTGCGCCGGAAAACGCGAACGCAAACAAGGAACTCGGGGTCAGTCGGCCCACAGATGATCGACGTGAAGTTGCAGGGGGGGGAAGTGCGAAGGTTGGGCTGGCTGGTGCATGAAAGCCTCACGGATGTGAGGCTTTTTTTATGCGCGGAGGGTGCTGTGGATTTCGGGGGAGGCCCAGGTCGGTATCAGGCGTTACGTTTGCGGCGTTTGAGAAGGGCAGGGAGGGCGAGCATCGTCAGCGTGAGGGAGGCGGGCTCCGGTGCCGGACTGGATGTGATTATTGACGCAGCGGCACCTGCTGCGGTCGGATAGGAAAGGCCAAAGTTGTTGAGGACATCGGAGAGGTCGGTGAGGTCGATGCTGGAAGCGCCGTCGAAATTGCCGGTGCTCCAGTCGGCGGTGCTCGAACCGAAGTTGTTAAGGACGATGGAAAGATCGGTGAGGTCGACGTGGCCGTCGGCGTTGGCGTCGCCGAGAAGTGCGGGGGTGATGAGGATGGAGTTGGCATCCATCGACAGACCGCCGAAGGTAGTGAAGTGGGTGAGAGCGTTATCGAGGACGGCAATCGCGAAGTTCAGGGGGAGTGTGGAACTGGTGATGCCGAGGCTGCCGGCCTTGCCGAAGCTGGCGACCTGATTTTGAAGGGAGGAGAGGTCGGCGGATTTCGTCGAAGCATCGGGCGCCTCAACGATGAGCGAGTTGTTGGTGATGTCGAGGCTGCCCGTCCAATGATTCAGTGAGCCCCCGAGTTGAAGCGTGCTTACGCGGCTTGTTCCAGTGGATGTTCCGTTGGAACGGATAATGCTGGCGCCATTGATCGTAAGCTGGTTTATTGTGATGCCATCAGAGGTCAGGGTGGCGCCCGGATTGATGGTGATGTTACCAGAGCCGGTGAAGGCGCCGGCGTTATGCGTGGTGCCGGCGAATACGATCGTACCAGCGGTGGTGCCGGTGATGTTGTCGGGGGCGATGGTGGTGGTGCCGGTGACATTGTAGGAACCGCTGACAGTAGCGCTGGAGAGGGTGAGATTGCTGGAACCGGTGAGTGTGCCGCTGGCGAGGTTGAGGGAATTGATGGTGGCGTTGATGTTGAGCGTAGCGGTACCGCCGTTGATGGTCACGGCGTAGGAGAGCGTACCGCCGTTGTTCGGGATGGTGGCGGGGTTCCAGTTGCTGGAAGTGGACCAGGTGCCGGTGCGGCCGGAAATCCAGGCCACCGCCTGGGCAACGGGGGTGAGTCCGACGAGGGTGTAGTCGGCGACGACGGGGAGGTGGTCTGTGGCGTTGGTTTCAGCAGTGAGGACGGCAGTGCGCTGGGCAGCGGGAAGATCGGAAAGCGCGTTGGGATTGTTGGTGGTGTCGGTGACCGCGTGGCTGACGACAGTGGTTGCGCCCCCATTGCCAAAGACCAGGCAGGAGCCGGCGCTGTACTGGAGGCCATTTTGCACGGAGGCGGAGGCGGGATCGGCGTTGGGAGTGACGAACTGGATGTCGTCCCGGTAGCGGACGGAGGTTGCGGATTCACTGAGGAGGGGGCTGATGGCCCTGGCGGCGGTGGTCGTGCTGTCGCTCCAGTTTTCCGAGGGGAGTGCCACGTCGTCGAGTTTGGAGATGAGAGTCTGGTAGGTGGATTCGGTGCTGCCGGAGGTGATGTTGAAATCACCCAGGACGATGACGTGGGCATTGCTGCCAAGGCCGGCGACGGAGTTGGCAATGACGGCGGCTTCGGCGTCGCGGCGGGCGATGTTGCTACTGCCGGTGCTGGATTTCATGTGGCTGACGATGACGTAGAAATTGGCCGCGCTGCTGTAGCCGATGGGATGGAGGAGGTATTCCATGGGCGCGCGGGCTTCGCCGCTGCCCGAGGGAGTGCCGAGGGGAGTGGCGCTGACGACCTGCAGGGTGCTGGCGTTGTAGACGAGGCCGTTGGGACCATTTCCGAGAGCGGCACCGGTGGTGGGGGCCGTCGTGTTGTCGGCTGCGTAGATTCCGGTACCGTATTTAGCGTTGAGGTTGGTGACGATAGAGGAGAGGGTATCGCCAGTGGTTGCGCCGTAGCCGTTCTGAAGTTCTTGAACGGCGAGGATGTCGACGGGCTGGGCGTTGAGGGCGCCGTTATCGCTGAGGTGATAACTGCCGATGCCTTCGAGGACGGTTTCGAGATATGCCTGCTGGTTGACGCCGGAGAAATCGGTGGTGTCGCTGTCGAGATTGTAGGTAGCGACCCGCAGCGTTGCGCCCCACGCGGGGCGCAAACTCGCCACGGCGAGGGCGAGAATCGGAAGAACCCGCCGACAGAAAGAACGGCTTTCACACATTCCTATTTTCTCCACATCCTGCGAACTTACGAGACGGGGCGCACGACTTTCCGCCGCATGGCGGTTCTCACTGCCGCTTCCATTGTCGTGTATGGATCCGCAGTGTACCAAACCGGGAGGGCGAATTGCACTAGGTTTCACAAAATCGGCCGATACAATAGGTAAAAGAAATAGAGCTGGAACCCCGGGAGATGGGACATGGCTGATGTACAACTGCGATCTGGATCGGAAAATGCCGCCGAGTATCGGATCATTGCGCGGTGCCTCAATCAGGTTCGCCGCAGGTTGTGGCTGGTACGGGTGGTGGAACGGGCGTCGGTGGGGATTGCGTGGGGGGCGGCGCTGGGGCTTTTCCTCGTTGGCGCCCGGCTTACCACTGACCGGTCACACTGGATAAGCCTTGTCATTCCGCTGCTCGCAATACCCGCTGTCATTTGGACGTGGCAACGGGCCTCATTCGCGCGCGGAATTATCGCCACCAGAACGTTTCTCCGCTTCCTGGGGATTCTCACCGTCATTTTGATCGTCGCAACGCTCGTGTTGCTTTCGATAGCCGCCACGGCACATGCGCCCGTGTGGATGTTTGCTGCGGCGCCTGTTGCGATTTTTGTGGTTGCCAGCGCACTGACCATTCGCCCGGTTGATGCGAAGGCGGCGGCCATATTTGTCGACCAGCAGGTCGGACTGCAGGAACGCGTCTCGACCGCTTTCGAATTCCTCAGCGTCGCACCGGCATCTCCCATGGAAGCGGCTTTCCGCCAACCGGTGATTGCCTCCGCAGTGGAAGCGTGCCGTCGAATGGGGGAAAGCAGGATCGGCTACGCCCGCGCGGACAGGCGGCTCTACGCCACCGCGGGCGCTGTGGCGATTGCGGCCGCGGCTGTTTGCCTTCTCACCCCCCTACCGGCGGCGGCACGATCTTCGACGAAGCAGTACCTCGCCGTGGTGGAGAAGGGGAAGAAGCTGGACAAGATTCTGGAAGAACTCGCGCAGAAGCCGGAGAATAAGAACGAGGAAGCGCAGTCGAAGCTGCAGCCGCTGAAGAACACGCTCGCGGAGTTGCGCAAGGGAAACATGAGTCCGTTTGAAGCCGAGGAGCGGCTTTCGGAAGAGCGGGCGAATCTGCAGAAGGCGAAGGATGACATGGAAGCGTCCGAGCGTGTGGAACGGGCGCTCGACAACATCAAGGGAATGGAAGCGGTCAACGAAGCGGCTGATCGGTTGAAACAGGCGGGCGCGCAGCATGCGGATGATCAGAATGGCGCGGGGTCGGCGAAGAGCAATGCTGAGCAGGGACTGAAGGACGCCGCGGGGGAGATGGGGAAGAAGCTGAACGACGGCAGCATGTCGAAGGGGGAGAAGGATAAGCTTGCGAAGGGGCTGGAAGAAGCGGCGAATTCGGCGACAGGATCGCACGAGCTGAAGGATGCGCTGAAAAACGCCTCGGAAGCCGTGCGGAAGGACGATGGGGCGGGACTGTCGCGAAATCTCGATCAAGCGGGCCAGGCCATGTCCAAAGGCGGGAGTTCGCAACTTTCCGGACAGGCTCTGAAGGATGCGATGGATGCAATTGATCGTGCCGGCGCCGGCAGCCGGGGCGGCGATGAGGAGCGTGCACGTCAGGGAAATGATCCGGGCAACCAGGGGAACGGCGACAACCAAACGGCCGGGGGCCAGCAGCAGGGAGGGGGGCAGAACGGGGCGCAACAGGGCGGCGGTCAGCAAGGTGGCCAACAGGGCGGTGGACAAGAGGGCCAGCAAGGGGGGCAGCAGGGCCAGCAAGGGGGCGGGCAACAGCAGGGGGCCGGCCAGCAGGGAGCAGGTGCAGGGCAAACGGCGGGAGGAGGACAGGGCTCGGGCAAACAGAACGGCACGGGCGGAGATCGCACGGGTGAAGGCGGCTCGACCAACCTGCATGCTCCTTCCGGTCCCGGCAACCATGATCCCGGCAAGCCACTCGGCGGCTCGGAAACGTACGTGCGCGTCTACGACCAGACGATCACGAAGACGCAGGGCGCCACGGAAAAGGTTTCGGGTCAAATCAACCCGCTCGCCCCTGCGGCAGGCACCATCCATGTGCTTGGACAGGGCGAAAAGAGCGATCCGACGATTCAGACCTACGATTCGCAATTGCCGGCGGCGCGGAAGCGGGCGATGGATGATTTGCAGACGCAGCAGATTCCGCCGCAGTATCGGGATTTGATTCGGGACTATTACAACAAATAAGTGGGAGCCCCCCCCCCCACATTGCCAAGTATGGGTAGGTCATTGGCAATCTCCCCCCAACTCCTACAGGAATTGTAGGGAATGGCAATTCTTGTCGTGAAATTGAGGGGGGAATGGACCGGGTGGGACTCGAACCCACGACCCACGCCTTAAAAGGGCGTTGCTCTACCAACTGAGCTACCAGTCCGTCGCCGCTTTCGCGGCAAGCCCCTCATATTACGCATTGGCAGCGCTATATCAAGCCTTCACGGGAGCGGGGACCGCTGCGCGGAAGCGGCCGGGCAATCTGCAACATCGGTTATTCCGGGGGTTTGTCCTTCTTGTCCCACCATTGATGATTCATCACCGCGATATAGACACCGCTTCCGACGACGATCACCACGCACACAGCAATAACAAAGCAGGTAGGCATAAGGCAAGAGGGTAGACGCTAAGGGTATGCGATTCAACTCTCCGCGGGGTGGCGCTTCTGCAGGATCACCACCCATCCGGGAATCTTTTTGGCGCCATCCTTTCGAATGATGACTTCGCGCGCGGAGCGTTCGATGAGGCCGTTCGCTTCGGCGAGACGCCGAAGGTAGGCGATGGAATGGGCGAAGCGGCGCGTTGGGCGAAGGAGGACGTCCTGGCCGTCGGAGTTCTCGATGGAGGATGCGAAAAGGCCTTCGCTGCGGAGCGACCGAGCCACCTGCACGAACAACGCGTCGAGCTCCCCGATGTAGAGGAACAGGTCGCCGGCGAGGATGAGATCAAAACTGTTGGGGCGCTGCTGAAGAACGGAGGTGAGGTCGGCGAGAATCAGTTCGTCGTAGACTTGGCGAGCGCGCGCGGTTTCGATCATTTGGGGGGCGATATCGACGCCGACGATGCGGGCGGCGTAGGGGCGAAAGTGCATGGCGCAGAGTCCCGTTCCGGAGCCGAGGTCGAGTATTTCGCGGGTGTTCCGCGCGCTCTCGCCGGGGAGGGCGAGCACATCGTGCAGAAAGTGCTCCGGCACGCGATATTCGAGGGTTCCGACGAGGTGCTGATCGAACTGCAGGGCGTAATCGTCGAAGATCATGCGGACGTAGGAGAGGGGCATTGAGCGGAGGCTTTCACCTGGGGATATGGCGGCAAGTTCGAAGCGATACAGTTCGGAATCGGGCTCCAGTTGGAGGGCAGACTCGAATGCTCTGCGTGCGTCGTCGAGTTGATTGAGTTTGATCAGGGCGAGCCCTCGGGAACGATGCAGGGCGGCCACGCGTGGTGAGAACTCCAGGGCACAGGTTGCGACGGCCAGCGCCTCTTCGAAGTGGCCCCCTGCAATTAAAGCACCGGCGAGATTGATGGAGGCGCTGGTCATTGCGGGAGCGAGAGTCAGGGCCCGGCGAAAGGACGCGATCGCATCCTGCCGACGGTCGCGCTGCCAGTAGGCTGTACCGAGGTTGTTCTGCGCTTCCGCAAAATCGGGCTTGAGTGCGAGCGCTCCCCCGAAAGCGGCGATGGCTTCATCGACGTGATCGTTGCCCGCTTCAAGCAGTGCGTTGCCGAGATTGTTGTAGGCGGAGGGATAATTCGGCTGGATTGCAATCGCTGCGCGGTAGGCGAGGATTGCTTCGTTCAACTGCCCTCTGCCCTGAAGCGCCGCCGCCAGATGATGCTGCGCGGGCGGGTTTCGGGAATTGAGGCGCAGCGATTCGCGGAATGCGTCGATGGATTCGGCGAGTTGCCCTTTTTCCTTGAGGGCGAGGCCCAGGTTGTAGTGAATCGCGGCGCGATCCGGCCTGAGCGCCGCCGCCTGGCGCAATGCGGTGATTGCTTCATCCAGCCGCTTGCGCGTGCGCAGAATCTCACCGAGATTGGAGTGAAAATCCGGATCACCGGGCTTGATTTCGATCGCCTGCCGGATCAATCTTTCGCCGGCCGCGGGATCGCCGGACCGGTGCGCGATCAAGCCGAGCAAATGAAGGGCTTCGGCATTGCGAGGCTCCGCGGCCAGGATCTGCTCGTAAACGGATTTGGCCTCAGGCAGACGCCCGGCCTGGAGATACTGAATCGCCAGTTGCATGGAATAGGCGGGCGTCGCGTCCGTCATGCGTGCTCTCCAACTCTTCGTTTGACTGCACCATGAAGGCTTCAATAATACCACGCTCGCAGCCCGCGAATAGTTCGATTCTGATTGCCCATGCGAATCCGAAGTCGCCGATGGTGCAGGTCAGGTGCAGGTTGACCGGCAGGCCGTTTTTCACGATAATCTGCGCTCTTATTTTGAGGTGACCCATGCGGACAGCCAATGCAGCCCTCGCTCAGAGCCGGTCGCTGCCTCACTCGCGCGCGATCACAGCCGCGCTGAGTGCGACTGTCCGCATCGTTATTGACGTCCTCGTCATCACGGAGATATCCCGGTAGGGCTTCATCTTTCACCGACACACATGAACGCCCTGCCAGAAAAGCAGGGCGTTTTCATTAGAGGAACTCATGACACCCCCCACCTCCCCCACCTTGGCCACCCCGACCAGAATCGAAATCTATGACACCACCCTGCGCGACGGCACGCAGGGCGAAGGGGTGTCTCTTTCGGTGCAGGACAAACTGCTCATTTCGCAGAAGCTCGATGAGCTTGGCGTCGATTTTGTTGAAGGGGGATATCCGCTTTCGAATCCCAAGGATGCGACCTTCTTCAACGAAGCGAAGACGCTGAAGCTGAAGCACGCCAAGCTGGTGGCATTCGGCATGACGCGGCGAAAGGGCATCAAGGCCGCCGATGACGTTGGTCTCAATGCCCTGCGTGACGCCGAAACGTCGCACATCATCATCGTCGGCAAGACGTGGGATCTTCATGCGACGGAAGTGCTCGGGGTTTCGCTGCAGGAGAATCTGGACATGATCCACGACTCCGTCGCGTACCTTGCCGGATTGGGCCGCACCGTCTTTTATGATGCCGAGCACTTCTTCGATGGCACGGCCGCGAATACCGAGTACGCGTTGAAGACGATCGAGGCGGCTTCGCAGGCGGGTGCGAAGGTTGTCTGCTTGTGCGATACAAACGGCGGATCGCTGCCGGAGCGCATCGTGGAGTTTGTGCAACTCGCCAAGCAGAAGGTTGGGAACAGGAGTGCTATCGGCATCCACCCGCACAACGATTCGGGCCTCGCCGTCGCCAACGCACTTGCCGCAGTTCGGGCCGGCGCTACGCAGGTCCAGGGCACCATGAACGGGATCGGCGAACGCTGCGGCAATGTGGACATCACCACCGTCATCGCCAACCTCAAACTCAAGATGGGGTACGAGTGCCTCGATGGGGGGCGCGATGGCGCCGACTCGCTCCGCCACCTCACCGAAGCGAGCCGCTACATCTACGAAATCGCCAACCTCAACCTCAACAACGGCCAGCCGTATGTCGGCATGTCGGCATTTGCGCACAAGGGCGGCATGCATGTGCACGCCGTCAACAAGCTCGCCCGGTCGTACGAGCACGTGCCGCCGGAGTCGGTCGGGAACACGCGCCGCATTCTTGTCTCGGAGCTCTCGGGCGTTTCGAACATCGCCGCGAAGGCCGGGAAGAAATTCAACATTGAGGGCGACCGGGCCGCACAGAAGAGGATTCTCGATGAGGTGACGCGGCTGGAGGCGGAGGGGTATCAATTCGAAGCGGCAGAGGCATCCTTCGAGCTGATTGTACGCAAGCAGATCGGCAAATACCGCACGTTCTTCGAGCTCGATCATTACCGGGTGGCGGTCAACCGCTCCGGCAGCGCGGCCCCGGTGACGAAGACGACGCTCACCCTCCTCCTCAACGGCCACGAGTTCAACGCTTCCGCGGAGGGCGATGGCCCCGTGAACGCCCTCGACAATGCGCTGCGCGTCGCATTGATTCCGCATTACCCGTCGCTGGAAGCGCTCCGCCTCGTCGATTACAAGGTGCGCGTGGTCAACTCCTCCGAAGCCACGGCCGCCAAGGTGCGCGTCGTCATCGAATTCCGCAGCCCGCGCGGCCTGTTTGGAACCGTCGGCGTGAGCGAAAACGTGATTGATGCGAGCTGGCAGGCGCTGGTCGACGGAATCGAATACCAACTGCTCCATGATGAAGAAGCCAAGGCGAAATAAACTCCAGAGGAAACGATAGAGATCATGAATATTGATTTGCCCACGCAGTACAACCCGCAGTCTGTTGAGAAGCCTATTTACGAGAAGTGGCTGGCGTCGAAGGCGTTTCATGCCGTTCCCGATGCGCGTACGAACAGGTTTTCGTGCGTGATTCCGCCGCCGAATGTGACCGGGGCGTTGCACCTGGGGCATGCGATCAATGGGACGATTCAGGATATTCTCACGCGCTATCACCGGATGAAGGGGGACAATACGCTGTGGATGCCGGGGATCGATCATGCGGGGATCGCGACGCAGGCGGTGGTGGAGAAGACGATTTTTGAGAAGGAGAAGAAGTCGCGGCACGATCTGGGGCGCGAGGAACTCGTGCGGCGGATTTGGGAGTGGAAGGAGCAGTTTGGGGCGCGGATTCTCAATCAGCTCGCTTCGATTGGCTCCTCCTGCGACTGGGACCGCACGCGGTTCACGCTGGATGACATTTGCGCGCGGGCGGTGCGTGAAGCGTTTTTCAAGATGTTCAAGGACGGCCTCATCTTCCGCGGCAAGCGTCTCGTGAACTGGGACGCCCAGCTCCAAACCGCCGTCGCGGATGATGAGATTTATCACGAGACGGTCAAGGGGCAGATGACGTCGATCAAGTATCCGGTGGATGGTTCGCCGGACGAGTATTTGATCGTGGCGACGACGCGGCCGGAGACGATGCTGGGCGACACGGCGGTGGCGGTGCATCCGGATGATCCGCGGTATACGCATCTGCATGGGAAGTTTGTGATTTTGCCGCTGGTTGGGCGGCGGATTCCGGTGATCTGCGATGGGCTGCTGGTGGATCCGAAGTTTGGGACGGGCGTGGTGAAGGTGACGCCGGCGCATGATCCGAATGACTATGCGACGGGGGTGCGGCACAATCTGGAGCAGATCAATCTGCTCACGCCGGATGGGAAGGTGAATGAGAATGGGCAGGGCGAATTTTTGGGGCAGAAGTATTCGTATGTCGGACTGAAGTTTGCGACGGCTGCGCGCAAGCAGGTGCTGGGCGATCTGGAAACGCTGGGGTTGATTGCTGAGACGAAGGTGCATGAGCACGAGGTGGGGCATAGCGATCGGAGCAAGACGCCGATTGAGCCGTATTTAAGTGATCAGTGGTTTGTGCGCATGGGCGACCTCGTTGACGCGGCCGAACCGCCTAAAGGCGGAACTCCAAACGTTGGGAGTTCCGCCTTTAGGCGGTCTTCCGAAGAGGGAATTACGCTTGCTAACGGGAAACGCGCGCCCGGTTTGGCGCAGGCGGCGATGGATGCGGTGACGGATGGGCGGGTGAAGATTACGCCGGAGCGGTATGCGAAGTCGTATCTGGATTGGCTGGGGCAAAAGCGGGATTGGTGTATTTCGCGGCAGCTTTGGTGGGGGCATCGGATTCCGGTGTGGAGTCGCGAGGTTCTTTCATCTAAAGAATCTGGGGCCGACTCAGCACCTGTTAAATGGGAACAGGAGTTTCATTGGAAGAATAAGATCGCGGTCCAGCGTATGGGCGGAGTGGAATATGTGTGCCTTGCTGATTCAGCAAGGTTCGACCCGCCAAATGAATATGCGGAGACAGTCCGCAAGCTTGTGCACGATGGCTACACCCAAGACCCTGACGTTCTCGACACGTGGTTCTCGTCGGCGCTTTGGCCGATTTCGACGATGGGGTGGCCGGCGAATGGGACTTCGGAGAAGGCGGACGACCAGTTGCTGCCGTACTTCTACCCGACGTCGCTGCTTTCCACGGCGCGGGAGATTCTCACGTTGTGGGTGGCGCGGATGGTGATGTTTGGGTTGTATTGTCATGGGGATGTGCCGTTCAAGGATGTGTACATTCATGCGGTGATTCAGGATGGCGAAGGCCGGCCGATGAAGAAGTCGCTGGGGAATGGGGTGGATCCGGTGGATATTGTGGCGTCGCATGGGGCGGATGCGCTGCGGTTCACGCTGGCGTCGATGGCGACGGAGACGCAGGATATTCGGATGCCGGTGGTGAAGGATCAGAAGACGGGGGTAAACACTTCGCCGAAGTTTGATCTGGGGAGGAATTTTGCGAACAAGATTTGGAATGCGTCGCGGTATGTGCTTTCGAATGTTGATGAGAAGCAAGAAGCAGGAATCAAGAATCAAGAAGTGACGGCGCTGGAGGATCGGTGGATTTTGTCGCGTTTGAATTCGACGATTCAGGCGGTGCATGATTCGATCAATCATTACCGGTTCGCTGATCTTGCGGAGGCGCTGCGCTCGTTTTTCTGGACGGATTTGTGCGATTGGTATCTGGAAATTGCCAAAGCGCGAATTAAGGCGGGTGATTCGGTGGTACAGTCGATTCTGCTGCATTGCCTGGAGACGACGCTCAAGCTGCTGCATCCGGTGATGCCATTTATCACGGAAGAGATCTGGAGCAAGTTGCCGAATCGTGAGTCGATGCTGATCACGGCGGCGTTTCCGGTCGTCGATGCGGGACGAATCGACACCGCGGCGGAGTCGCAGATCGCGTTGATTCAGTCGGTGACGAGCGCGATTCGCGAGATTCAGAATCGGTATCCGGCGGCGAAGGGGAAGGATGTGGTGCTGCAGCCGCGGGATGCGAATGTGCAGGGGACGATTGAGAAATCGCGGAGCATTATTGAGCCGTTGGCGGGGGTGAGGATTGCGGAGAATTCGCTTGGAGCGACGAAGCCGGAGAACGCGGCGACCGCGGTGCTGCCGGAGGTGCAGGTGTATATCGGCGGCGTGATAGACAAGGCGGTCGAGATGCCGAAGCTGCAGAAGCGGCGGGATGAGCTGACGAAGCTGGCGACGTCGCAGCGGAACAAGCTGGGGAATGAGGCGGCTATTGCGAAGGTGCCGGCGGCCGTTGTGCAGGGATGGCGCGATCAGCTCACGAAGTATGAGGAGGAGCTGGCGGCGATCGAGAAGAATTTGCAGGAGCTTGGCGCTTAAGAAAATAACCACAGAGGGCACAGAGAACACAGAGGACGGATTATTGTTTCGTCGTGATCTCTGTGCCCTCTGAGTTCTCTGTGTGTTTTTCCACGGGCTTCAAAGGGGCGCGGTGGAGGGGTTCGTATTGAGCGGGGCCGTCGCCGAGGAGGGAGCGGTAGAGGGTGACTTCTTCCGCGGGGAAGCTGCCGAAGAAGTCGAGGTCGTGTTTTTCGAGGAGGCGGAGGAGGCGGTTGATGCCGTGGTTGGAGCGGACGCGGCCAAGGGTGAGGTGCGGGACGAGGACGCGGGTGTCCATGGGGAGGCCCATGCCGCCGATGGCGGAGTCGAGGAGGCGGTGGAGTTTAGTGAGGCGCTGGTCGGGGGAGAGGATGCGGGAGATGATGACGCGGGTGGGGCCTTTTTCCGGGAGCTTGTCGATGCCTTCGGCTTCGAGTGGGAAGGCGGGGACTTCGGCGGCGGCGCGGTTCATACGGGCGGTGATTTCGGGGAGGAGGGCGTCGTCGAGTTCGCCGAGGAATTTGATGGTGATGTGGTAGTTGGCGGGGCTGACCCAGGCGATATCGGCCTTGGTGTCGGCGAGGATGCGCTGGATGGCGGCGATTTTGTCGGCGATGTCGGACGGGATGTCGATGGCGATGAAGAGACGCATGGGGCACCTCCGCACCAGAAGTATAGGCATGCGCAAGCAGTTTGGCCCTGGCGCTCTGAGCGATGCGGACGCGGCGACAGGGGCGGGATTGATCACGGCGCGGGTTGCGTGACGGCAACGTGTTGCCGGCGATATTGCTGATACGAATCAGAGTCAACGAATTCGGTCATCGACGGCATCCTCTCGAGTGGGACGGGGTGCCCCTCAATCTTTTCAACCGCGGCCAGCGGATCGATGGCCTCGTCGAATCTACGCTGGAGGACCAGGATGCGCATGAGCATGAGTTGCGCGAACACGGATCGGGGAACGCCGGCGACAGCCTGCCGAGCGAGGCGTTCGGCGTTTTTCGGCGCGTCCGCTCCGGCTTCAAGGAGAGTTACTTTGGCGCGGACGGCGTCAAGGAAAGGATCACCGCCGGTCAATTTCTCCATGCGGTCGAGCGCGGCGTAACACGAAGCATAGTCCTTCTCGAACAGCCAACCGTCGAAACAGATGGCGTCGACGGAGGGATCGTTGGCGAAGAGGCGCTGGTAGTCGTCGATGGCTTCCCTGTAACCGTCCGGATCGCTGTTGCGGAGGTAGCTGGCGGCGTAGACGCGGTAAATGCTGTATTCCTTCTCGTGCTGAACCGATTCCGGGAGAGACTGATAGATGCTCAGGGCTTCTTCCATCTTTCTGGAGTCATAGGCGGCGATCATGCGGTTTCCTTCCTGCGAAGTACCGGACTCGGCGTCGGTATCTCCCATAAGGGCAGCAGTGTCGCGGGCATCGCTGTCGGCAGCCTGTTTCGTGTAGAACTTGCGGAGCGTGTTGCTGCGATAATCGCCGATATTGCTGGGCCATGAGTCGACGGCTTTGACGACGCCGTTGTCATCCTTCGCCAGGACCCACGCCACATACCAGAAGCCTCCGGTGGAGGAAACGAGACGATAGAGTGCGCGGGTCTTTCCGTCCTGAATCGTGACATTGACAAGGTCGTAGGAATAGCCGTTGCGGCGTTCGGAGACGATGCGCGTCGCCAGTGGTGCGCAGTTCGCCCATTCGGTGTAGTGGTCATGAATCGTTTGCTTTTGGGCGGTCACGCCCTGCATCACCAACTGTTCGAGGGCGTGCATGTCGATGATCTTCTTGAGTGCGTCGAGATCCCTTTCCCTCGCGGCCCTCTCGAGATTTCGTGCGGCCTTGGTGTAGGCTTCATCAATTTGAGCGGGGGCGGTGGCCGGCGATTCGGCACGGACCACGGCGGATGTCAGCAAGAGTATTGCGGCGATCGTGCGATGTCGTTGCATGTGAATCTCCGTTGGCAGCATTTGGCGATTAAGCATCTTTCGAGCGGGGACCATTTTACAAAGAGCGTTTGGATTCGCACTCAAAATCCCGGTAAATCGACATCGGACGAAGGCACGAGCGGCATCGCCGATGAGAGCGCGGAGACGGAGGCAACCGTGAGGAGGACGGGTTTCGCGGGACGCAGCGTGATGGCAGGCGTGAGGGGAATATCGGCGGCCGCGTCGGCGAGGGTGAACTGGAATTTTCGCAGCAGCATGGGAAGAGCCAGCAGCATCTCGATCCAGGCGAACGATTCGCCGATGCAGTTGCGCGGGCCGGTGGAGAAGGGAAGATAGGCGAACCGGGGGACGTTCGCGTTGTTCCAGCGGTCGGGGTTGAACGTGAGCGGATCGGGGAAGAAACGCGCATCGCGGTGCAGCGTCCATTGAGGTATGAGCACCGTGCACTTGCTCGGGATGTGATAGCCGGCAAGTTCGATCGGACGCTGGTTCTGCCGGCCGATCGTCCACGCCGGGGGAAGGAGTCGCATCGATTCGGACAGGACGTTGCGGGTCTGTTTGAGGTTGTCGAGGTCGCCGATCATCGGCTCGCGCGAGCCGAGAATCACGGCGATTTCTTCGCGGAGTTTCTGCTGCTCGTGGGGGTGTTTGGCGAGAAGGTAGAGGGTGAACGTCATGGCATTGGCGGTGGTTTCGTGGCCGGCGGTGAGGATGGTGATGGCCTGGTCGCGGAGTTGGGTGTCGGTGAGTTTGGCGCCCTGGTGCTCTGGATCTGTAGCGGCGATGAGCGTGGAGAGGAGATCGTTCTTGGGGCAGCCGGACCAGGATTGTTCGCCGCGGCGTTTGGCGATCATGCGGGCGACGAGGGCGCGGAGTTGTTGCTGGGCTTTGCGGAGCCGGAGCGTGGAGGGAAGGGGAATGCGGTTGAGGAGTTTGCCCCAGGGAACGACGGTGCGGGAGTAGCTGCCCATGAGGGCATCCATGGAGTCGGCGACGAGATTGGTTTCTTCTTCGAGGAGAGTGCCGAAGAGCGCGCGGCCGGCGATGAGGAGGGTGAGGCGCATCATGTGCGGGCGGATATCGGTGGTGAAAGGAACACGGGTTCCGGAATGATCGCACACTCCGGCGATACCATCGCCGGCTTTTTGCAGGGTGTCGCAAAGAGAGCGGGTGCAGTCGAGGACGTCTCCCGCATAAGCCTCGACGCGCTTGGCGTGAAATGCGGGCTGCATCAGCCGGCGTTGCGAGCGGTGCGTCTCCCCTTCGGCCGTGAGCAGTCCATCGCCGAGAACATCCTTGGAATTCTGAAGCGCGGGCCCCTTCCAGAACGCATCCGCCTGGGTGAGCAGAACTTCCTTCGCAAGGTCAGGATGGTTGAGCACGACGTAGCGCCGGCCAAGCGAGGTGAAGGTGGTGATGTCGCCGTACGTTTGCGTGAGGCGCGTGAGAAAGGCAAGCGGGTCGCGGCGAAGCTGCAGGAAGAGCCGGCCGGGCAATCCGGAGCGCGGCCCGGGCGGAAGAGACTTTTCCACTTTCGATTTCCGAGTTTCGATGGTCACATCCCTTTTCTCCCCCGTTTAAGCTCGACGCCTTCTCACGCCCGTGGGCTGTTCCGATCGGCATACGCCTGCACGATATTCTGCACAAGCCGGTGGCGCACGATATCCCCCTTGTCCAGTGTCACGAAGGCAATCCCCTTGATCCCGCGGAGCGTCCGGTGGGCATCAATAAGCCCGGAATCCTGCCCCCGCTCAAGGTCCACCTGCGAGGAGTCCCCCGTCACAATCATCTTCGACCGCTCGCCAAGGCGCGTAAGGAACATCATCATCTGCGACGGCGTCGTGTTCTGGGCCTCATCCAGAATGACCACTGCCTCATTCAGCGTGCGCCCGCGCATGTACGCCAGCGGCGCCACCTCAATCACATCGTTCGCCATGTACCGTCGAATCTGCTCAAACGTCATCATGTCGGAAAGCGCATCGAGCAGCGGACGGAGATACGGATTCACCTTCTCCTCGATGCCGCCGGGCAGAAACCCCAGCTTCTCGCCCGCCTCGACAGCAGGGCGCACGAGGACGATGCGACGAATGATCGACCGCCGAAGAAGCGAAACCGCCATCGCCACCGCAAGAAAAGTCTTGCCCGTACCGGCGGGCCCTTCGCAAAACACAAGATCGTTGTGCGAAATCGCGTTCAGGTACGCCTTCTGACCCTCCGTCTTCGCATGAACGAGCTGGCCGCGGGCGGTCACATCGAGCGCCCCATGCTCATCCGGACCCGCGGCGGTGGCGTCGCCGGTAATCTCGGCCTCCGTGCGGCGGACAATCGAAACGAGCTGGTCCCGATCCACCGACGGATGGTGCCGCAGATACCGCTGCAACTCCGCGACCACCGCCGCCGCACGGGAAACATTCGCGGGCTCCCCTGAAATACGAAGGGCGTCGTTACGGGCCGAGAGATGCACATCCAGAAGCTCGCGCAACAGCTTCAGGTTGCGATCGCCATGCCCGAAAAATGCGGCAGGATCGATGGCGGCGTCGATGGCGAGGCTGAGGTTCACTTGGGCTCCGACTGTTAAACGGTTCCTGTTCGCGAAGTATAGGCGGGACGAGTGGTGCTTGTCGCCGGTCCCGGCAAAGCGTTTCCCATGCGTAAAGGCGCCAAGTCTTGGATCAGCAGACACATGGCACGCCAGCGAGGCCCATTTGAAGATGCCACCGAGAAATGCTTCGCCCAAGGTGGTCGTGTTTAATGAATTACTAATAATTCACAGAACAGTCCGTGTTAAACTCACGGGCTTTCACTTCGCACGCTGGAGAGCGCTCGATGAACAGTTCTCTGGCGAACACGCATAAGAGGACGCCCTTCATGCTATGGATGCTTCGGCCCGTGCTGTACCTGACCCTCGCGGTGCTGCTCGTCTTCTGCGGCTATCTTGTCCGGCAGACGCAAGGGGAGCGGGAAGTGGATTTCCAACTGAAGCAATCCATGATGTCGGGATACGGCATCGGAAGCGGCGCGCACAAACATCTGGCCTCGCGCTTTGCGGATGCCCACGGGAATCTCACCGCAGACGCCCCCACCGATCCATCCAGGCTTGCCGACCCCGATGACCTGAGATTTGCCTACCTCCAGAAAGACGTCGACGGGGCGGAGTCCATTGCGTGGAGCGAACTCGCCAAAGCGATCGAAACGGCGACCGGCAAGCACGTCGCCTCCCAGAATCTCGAAGGTGACAAAGACGATTTGAAAACAATCCAGGAGCAGGGATTTCACGTCCTCATCGTTCACGCCGCCGATACGCCCTACCTCGTGAACGAACTGGGCTATGTCCCGTTTGCGGTGGCGGGCGACGATCACGGCCCCCACGGCCACCGACTCAACCTCATCGCCTCCGCCAATTCCCAGATTCAAACACCCGAAGAGATCAAGGGCCACACGCTGATGGCCACGGAACCGCGTTCCATCACCGGATACCGCGCCGGTATCGCCTATCTTCAACAGACCTATGGACTCAGGCCTGAGCTCGATTTCGCCGTCAACTTTTCCACGAGCCAGCGCAATTCCATCCTCGGAATCGCCGGCGGCTCGATGGAGGTCGCGGAAGTCTCCAGCGACAAGCTTCGGTCCATGACCAGGAAGGGCGAGGTCTCCGACAAGAGCTACCGCATCATTTACGAATCCGAAGTGATCCCGCGATTCGCGGTCTGCTATTCCTACAATTTGAAGCCGGAACTGGTCGCAGGCATAAAGAAGGCCGTGCTCGGGTTTGTGAATCCGCCCGCGGCCGCCGAAGTCTCGAATGCGGAGGTTCCACGCCCCGTCCGCTTTATCCCGGCGAATTACGCAAAAGATTTTGTGATGATTCGAACCATGGACGACGCCTTTGAGTCCCGCCTCCGCGAAGTTCCCGAGCCCCCGGCGACACAAACCGCACTCCATAATTGATGTTCGGCAACGGTTTTCCAACGGGGGCCGACGTTTTTCGCGCAGGTTGCGAATCAACTCCATTCGTTGCTATAATGCTTCGCTCGGAAATCCGGCAGCGTAGCTCAGTTGGTTAGAGCGAGGGATTCATAAGCCCTAGGTCCCCGGTTCGAATCCGGGCGCTGCTACTTTCCTGTTTCCCACCCCCTACCGGGGAGTGGGCCGCGGCGGGTGCTGACGGCACAAAGGCACCATGGCCCTGCAGCGGTTTTTTGAATTTGCCTTTGAAACTCACGAGGTTGTCATGAAAGAGAAGATTCACCCCCAATACAACTACGCCAAGGTGCGATGCGCCTGCGGGAACACCTTCGAAACCGGTTCCTCGCTCAAGCACATCGAAGTCGAAATCTGCGGCGTCTGCCACCCGTTCTACACCGGCAAGCAGAAGTTCGTCGACACCGCCGGACGCGTCGAACGCTTCCAGAAGAAGTACGCCAAGTTCGCCACCGCACAGGCCGGCGGCGCCGGCGGCTCCACCGAAGCCAAGAAGTAGATCTGAACCGCAACATTCCGGAACGCCGTGCTCGTCCCAACGAGCGCGGCGTTTTTCTTTCCCCCATAATGCCGCCGATCGCATCGCCGGAATACGCTTTCGCAGCAAATACAGCCTTTGACAATTCTGAAATCCGCTGCTCCGCCTCCGTGCGTCCCCGGTGTCTCTGTGACTTGTGGTAAAACAACTCCTCCACCAAGAGAACCTGTAATCACAATGACCACCATCCCCGAAATGTATCGGCCGATTCTGACGAAACTCGACGTGCTGCAATCGCGCCACGCCCAGCTCGAAGCCGAAATGAACGACCCCGCCACGGCTACAAAACCCGCACGCGTCATCGAACTCGCAAAAGAGCACGGCAAGCTCTCCCGCCAGCTCGAAAAATACAACGCCTTCAAAAAAGCCCAGCACCAGCTCGAAGAAACCGAAGCGCTCGCCGCATCTGACGACACCGACCTCAAAGACCTCGCCCACGCCGAACTCCCCGCCCTTGTCACCGAGCGCGACCAGGCCCTCGAAGCCATCGTCTCTGAATTCCTCGCCGCCGAAGAACTCGCCGTCGATTCCATAATCCTCGAAATCCGCGCCGGCACCGGGGGCGACGAGGCCGGACTCTTCGCGGGGGACCTCGCCGAAATGTACCGCCGCTACTGCGAGCAAAAACGGTTCAAATGGGAAGTCCTCGACTTCTCCCCCGGCGATGCCGGCGGCTTCCGCGAAATCGTCGTCAACATCAAGGGCGAAGGCGCCTACCGCGCGCTCGGCTTCGAAAGCGGTGGCCATCGCGTGCAGCGGGTTCCCGCAACCGAGACCCAGGGCCGGATTCACACAAGCGCCGCAACCGTGGCGGTTCTTCCCGAAGCCGACGAAACCGCCATCGAAATCAACCCCGCAGACGTGCGCGAGGACGTCTCTCGCGCCGGCGGCCCTGGCGGACAGGGCGTCAACAAAATCGAATCCGCCGTCCAGCTCAACCACCTTCCCACCGGAATCGTCGTCCGCATGCGCGAGGAGCGTTCCCAGCACAAAAACCGTGAAAAAGCCTGGCGTCTCCTCCGCTCCCGCGTCTTCGAACACTTCGACTCCAAACGCCGCGCCGAACGCGCCTCCACCCGCAAAGCCATGATCGGTTCCGGCGACCGCAACGCCCGCATCCGCACCTACTCCTTCCCCCAGAACCGCTGCACCGACCACCGCCTCAACCAGAACTTCCCCCTCGAAAAAATCATCTCCGGCGACATGGACGACCTCATCGAAGCGCTCCAACGCCAGGACCGCGCCGACCGCCTCGCGGCTTTGGCCGCAGAATAAAACGAGTGTTATTCCGCTGCTCTCTTTGCAGGTCGGACAGGCTTCTTGCGCATGGCAGTAACGAGTGACTCCACCCGGCGCTCGCGGGTTTCCGGTTTCTTCGCGGACTCCAGGGCGCGAATCCACTCTTTCTGGTGGGAGTAGCTCATGGCGGTAAACTCCTTCAGAAGCACGCGCCCCAGCGCCTTTTTCACGTCGGCCGGAACTATGCACTTGAGCCTGGCAGTGAATGTTGGCATGGGATTTTTCTCCAGTCGCCACATGTCTGTTCAGTATAATCGCGTGGGAGGTGTGAACATGTCGGAATTCTCGCCCATACCCGTGGGGCCCATCAGTTCCAATTTGCCCGGTGTGCCGGGGTTCTATAAGCACTCCGGCCGGGTGCCGGCCAATGCGTTGCTGGCGGGAATGCTGGCCGCGGTGCTCGGAGGATTTGTGCTCGGCGCCGTGTGGGGATTCGTCGAATTGTACCTGCATCTGGCGCCCGCCAAGTTGCAGATCGCCGGCTTCATTTTTGGAGTCGGCGGGCTTGGGATGGCCTTGGGATATCTCCCCGCTGTCGTGCTGATCCGATTCAAAGCTCGCTCCCCCTTCGCAATGTTCGCCTGCACACTCGTCTCCGCGGCATCCGCTTACTACGCCGCGTGGATCTTCTTTATCTTCGCGTGGGAGTTGTACGGACAGACCGGCCGCCCCCTGTGGGATATCGCCGGCCCTGTGTCCCTCGCGCGCGATGTGAAATCAATCTACGATGACGGCCTGTGGCGCCTGCTCGGCGAGGAATGGATCCCGACCGGCATCTACCTCGCCATGTTCTGGGCAGTCGAGTTTTTTACGCTGCTCACCATCGCGCTCCGCACCGCGATGAAACGCCTGAACAAAAAGACCTTCTGCGAGAATTGCGACACCTGGGGCACCGCCCGGCCGATCATGGAGATCAGCGACGAGAACTGGCCGGCCCTCAAAAAATCGCTCCTCGCCGGCAACATTGATTCCCTCGCGACCGTAAAACCACGGATCTATGCAATGCCCTTCTGGTGCGATGTGACGATCGAAGGATGCCCCACTTGCGACAACGTCCAGACCCTGACCGTGACGCGCATCGTCGTGATGCAGAACAAAAAGGGAAAAACCTCCACGAAGAAAACGGACCTCGTGCGGCGGCTCGTGATGACCCCGGAACAGACGGTGCAGGTGGCAGTCATTGCAGCGGGTCTCAAGGGCCCGGTATCCGAAGGCGCACGCGACACGATTTAACTGCGATTCCACGAGGACCATTTTTCGCAATTGCTGTACGCGGAGGCCCGGGAACTGCTAGAATGATGGACTTTCCACCCCCCAGCCGGGGGCTTCCAGGCTTCAGGAGCTGCCATGTTCTCGGGTTCTTACACTGCATTGGTGACGCCGTTCCGCAAGGGCCAGTTTGATCGCGCCGCCTTCGAAAAGCAGATCGACTTTCAGATCAAAAACGGCACCCAGGGCATCGTCCCCGTCGGAACCACCGGCGAATCCCCCACCCTCTCCCACGAAGAGCACCACGAAGTCATCGAAATCGCCGTCAAGGCCGCCAAGGGAACCGGCGTAAGAGTCATCGCCGGCACCGGCTCAAACTCGACCGAAGAAGCCCTCGACCTCACCGCCTTCGCCAAGCGCGTCGGTGCCGATGGCGCCCTCATGGTCAACCCCTATTACAACAAACCCACCCAGGAAGGCCTCTACCGTCACTTCAAGGAAATCGCCTCCAAGGTCGATCTCCCCATCATCCTCTACAACATCCCCGGCCGGACCGGCATCACCATGGCCAACACTACCGTCGCCCGCCTCGCCAAAGAATTCAAAAACATCGTCGCCATGAAGGAAGCCACCGGCTCCTGCGATTCCTGCGCCGAACTCTGCGCCATGGGCTTCCCCGTCCTCTCCGGCGACGATGCCCTCACCCTCCCCTTCATGTCCCTCGGTGCCGTCGGCGTCATCTCCGTCGCCACCAACATTATCCCCAAAGACATCCGCCAGATGGTCGACGCCGCCCTCAAAAACGATTTCGCCTCCGCCCGCAAGATTCACCTGCGGAACATGGAACTTTTCAAGGCCCTCTTCGTCGAAGGAAACCCCATGGGCATCAAGGCCGCCATGCAGATGCTCGGCCGAGATACCGGCGAGATGAGGCTGCCACTCTGTGAAGTTTCCGACGGCGCGCGGCACATCGTTCGCAACGCCCTCGTCAACGTCGGCATGCTGCAGGAGCACGCGGCCTGAAATGGCATTTTCGCCGCACCAGCTCAGATCGCCAGAATTTCGGAGCAAGAGATGAACTATAGCTCGCGGTTGTGTTTAAGTATTGTCGCGACACTCTTGTTCATCGGTGGATGCCAAACCGGCGCCCGGAGCGAAGGCAACGAAACGCCGGTGACGCAATCTCAACCCGCTGAAGCCAGCCAAACGCAAGCCTCCACCGCCGCCTCCATGAGCACCTCCGACCTGCGCGATGCCCTCGTCGAACTCGACAAAGGCCATCACGACAAAATGAAGCTCGCCTTCTGGGTCAGCACCCCCTTTAAGTCCGTCGATCCCGCCTTCAAACCCTTCTACCAGAACATGGCAAAGCAGCAGAAGGAACTCGCGAAAGAGCTCGAGGACTGGGCCAAGGCGCACCACGTCAACCTCACCCATCGCTTCTCCAACGAACCCCTGAGCCAGGGCCAGAAGATCATGGAGGAAGACTCCGAAAAACGGGCGAAATCGGAGAACAAGGAAGAGTTCCAACTCGACATGCTGATCAACATGAGGCAGGACTACGGCTGGAACGCAAGCCTCAACAAAGCACTCCTCCCGCGCGTAACCGACCCCGCATTAAAAAGCTACCTCGAAAAGAGCCTGAAGGCGCACGAAGATGGCCTTGTCGAAATCCGCGCCCTGCTGAAAAAGTACAAGTTCGAGGGTTGATCCGCCCGTCCCCTCACACCCGATTCGCCCACTTCTCCAGCGCCGCTAATGTCGATCGAAAATCCTTCGGCATCTCTGCCGACAAACTCATCTCCTGCTGCGTCGTCGGATGCGCAAACTTCAGCATGTTCGCATGCAGCGTCAGACGTTCCATCAGCGGCCGCTCCTCCTGGAATTTCCCCAGCTTGTAATGCCGCTTGAACTCCGACAGCAGCAGCTTCTCCCCCCCATACAGCGGATCGACCGCAAGCGGATACCCCATCGCCTTCAAGTGCACGCGAATCTGATGCCGCCGCCCCGTCACCGGGTACACCTTCAGCAGCGTAATCCCCGCAAACCGCTGCGCCACCACCCACTTCGTCCGCGACTTCTTCGGCTCAACCCCGCGAATCACCATCCGATTCTTATTGTTCGGATCCTGCCCAATGGGAAGATCCACCGACCCCGACTCATGCAGCGGCGTCCCTCGCACCAGCGCCAGATACTCCTTCGTCACCGTGCGCATGCGGAACTGCTCCGACAGCGCCTTGTGCGCCTCCGCATTCCGTGCCAAAACAATCACGCCCGACGTATCCGCATCAATCCGATGCACAATCAGCGGCCTCCCGCCCCCCGCACCTTTCAACGCCGGATCCGCCGCCAGCAGATCGAGCAGATTCTCTTTCCGCCCGCGCCCCGAAATCACCGCAATCCCCGCCGGCTTGTTCACCGCGACAATCGCCTCATCCTGATAAATAATCGTGTACGGTATTTTCTTCATCGAACCTTCACGCCTTGGCAATGAGCTTCAGTAGCCAGTACGCCACCGGCGCCGCCAGCAGCGGTGAATCCAGAATATCCAGCACGCCCCCAAACCCCGGCACCGTCCCCGAATCCTTCACCCCCGCATCCCGCTTCAGCAGCGACTCCAGCAGATCCCCCAACTGCCCCACCGCTCCCAGCAGAATCCCCGCCACCAGCCCCTGCTCCCACGTGAAATGAAAAATCACCGCCGCCGCCGCACCAATCGCCCCCGAAAACGCCAGCCCCCCGATGAACCCCTCCACCGTCTTCCCCGGCGAAAGCCACGGAATCAGCTTGTGCCTCCCCATCATATGCCCTGCCGTATACGCCCCGATGTCCGCACACTTCACAATGCACACGATCGCCAGCATCATCCACGCAGAATGCGTCATGCAGATCGGCAGAAAAAAACCCGGCAGCACGCCCAGGTACACAATCGCCAGCAGCGTCCCCCCCGCATTCGCCATCGCCCCCTCCACCCGATGCTTCCGCGAATGCATCACCACCGCCGCCACCAGCGACACCGCCAGTACCGTCGGAATCAGATAGTGCGGCTTCACCGTGCGGCCCGATTGAGAAATCCGATACCACGGCGTGGCCTCCAGCGTATGCAGCTCGGTGCTCCGCGTCGTTGGATCAATCGAAGCGGAATGCTCAATCGTCGCATGCATCTCCGCCACGCTCTCCGACACCTGTTCGATCCACGGCCAGATCATGCACAACAGGCTCGCCACCACCGTGATCCGCATCGATATCGTCACGTTCTCCGACGCCAGCAGCCGCTGCATCTCCCGAAGCGCAATCGGAATCACCACCAGGCACCCCAGCGCAACAAACGATCCGCGCGGCGTCGAATATGCCCCCATCGGCCAATTCCGCGAAAAATGCGTGTCCAGCCCGATGAGTACGATGAACAGTGCGCCGAAAAGCAGCCCGAAGATGACACGGTACTTGAGCATCAGGCCCGAAAGTATAGCCGATGTTCGGAGTTCCGCCTCCTGGCGGCTCACCCAATCACACTTACGCTATCACCTTGTTCAGCGGATAACTGATAATCCCCGTCGCCCCCGCCCGCTTCAACTTCGGAATCAGATCCCGCTCGCTCTTCTCCTCCACGATCACCTCCACCGCCACCCACTTGCCATCCGCCAGCGGCGACACCGTCGGAGACTTCTCCGCCGGAAGCAGCCCCACGATCGCATCCAGCGACTCCCGCGGCGCATTCAACTTCAAACCCACCTTCTCACGGGCATTGATCGCCCCCTGCAGCAGCACCGCTATATTCTCAATCTTCTCCCTCTTCACCGCATCATTCGCCCACACCTTCTTGTTGGCGATCAGCCGCGTCGTCGACGTCATCAGCGTGTCGATGATCCGCAGATTGTTCGCCCGTATCGACGACCCCGTCTCCGTCACATCCACGATCGCATCCAGCAGCCGCGCCTTCACCTCCGTCGCACCCCACGAAAACTCGATCCGTACCTTGACCCCCTTCTGCTCAAAATACTTCCTCGTAAACCCCACCAGCTCCGTCGCTATCACACCCCCATCCAGATCCTCCACCTTCTGCACGCTCGACTCATTCGGCACGCACAGTACCCACTTCGTCGGCCGGCTCGTCGCCTTCGAATAAACCAGCTCCAGCACCTCCTGCACATCCGACCCGTTCTCCTGGATCCAGTCAAACCCCGTCAGCCCCACATCGATCACCCCGTCCTCCACATACCGCGACATCTCCTGCGCCCGGAACATCACCAGTTCCATCGTCGGATCGTCCACGCTCGGAAAATACGACCGCGAGTCGATCGAAATCTTCCAGCCCGCCTTCGCAAACAGATCAACGGTGGAATCCTGGAGCGATCCCTTCGGAATTCCGAGGCGGAGCACATTCGGGGTCGGCTTGAGCATGAGAATCACCTGCAAACAGTATCAAAAGCAGTTCAAAATTCGGAAAAGCATTATACGGCCACATCCACCCCCATGCGCGGCTGCGCATGTAGGTGGACAACCGCTAACCGCCTAGGTGGTTCCCCCCCCACCGCGCTCCCATTCTGAACTCTGAATTCTGAATTGGGAATTACTTCTTCTTCACCACTGCCGCCTTCACCTTCCCATCCGACTTCGCCGGCTCAGGCTTCTTCGCCGACGCCGCCGCTTCCTTTTCCCGCGCCGCCTTCACCTCCGCCTCCTCGCGCGCCACCGACTCCGGCGTCGGCGGAGCTAGAATCGGCGACGGCACCTTCGCCACCTGCGGCCACGACTTCGGCGACCAGTCGTCGATCTCCTTCCGGCTCCCGTGGAAGAAGTCCTCCGCCTCCGTCGCCTTCAAATGCTTCTCAATAATCTGCTGCGCCGTCTTGATGTCAATCCCCTCCGGCAACGCATCCTTCGATATCAGCCACAGCAGCAGCTTCGTATCCACCGGCGCCGCCGCCGCCCCGAAGCAATCCACGCTCACCGCCGCCTCCACGTACGGCGTGATCCCCGCCAGCGACTGAAAGTACGGCCGAATCTCCGTCTTCTTCATCTCCTTCAAACGGTCCAGCCGCATCTGATGTTCGCGGTCAAATATGCTCTGCAGCGTCCGGTGCAGCGCCGAACAGCGCGATTCGGCGAACGGATACCGCACCCCCAGCAGCGCCGCCAGCTCGATCGCCGGCGTCACCCGCAGCTCGTTCGCGTCCACCATGTTCTCCGTGATCTTCCGCTCCGCCACCACCGTCCGCGCCTCGTCGCAGTCATACTCCAGAAACGCGCGGACCAGCCGCTTCAGCGGATCCACCGGCTCCGGCTTCCGCGCAGGCGTCGCCTTCACCAGCCGGGAGATCATCTTCTTGAGCACATCCACTTTGACGTTCGGCTTATTCATGTGCGGCAGAACCCTTTCAATCCTTCGTGTCGCGCTCGGCCGGAGCTCGTTCGCCCATGGCCTCGTCGATCTTTCTAAAAATCTCCGCCTGTTTCTTCAGCGACTCGTCCAGATGAAACGACAGCCGCGGTACATAGCGGAGTGGTAGCTTGTCGGCGACTTCGCCCGTGATCCGCCGCCCGGCCGAAGTGATCCCGGCGAGGACGGTCGTCGGCGTGCGCTTTCCGCCTAGCACGCTCAGGAATACTTTGGCCTCGCGCAGGTCCGGCGTCACTTCGACTTTGGTGACACTCACCAGCCCGTCAACCCGCGGATCCGCTATATCGCGCAACAGCGCGTTCGCCACGATCCGCTGGATCTGCGAGGCAACCTTTTGCTGACGGACTTTCGCCATGCGCTCTTTCTATTCCCGGCCTCACCGGCCCGAGACAATCTCAATCTGAAAATCGAGCAGCTCCGCATACCGCTCGTGCTTCACATGCTCCACCAGCTTGCTCAGCGAACTCTCCAGGTGCTTCGCATCGTTGCCCACCATCGCAATGCCCATGAACGCGTGCTGCGGATGATCCAGGTGATCCACCTCCGCAACCGAAACGTTGTGGTGATGGTGCCATTTGTCCTTCAGCGAGCGGACAATCTTCCGCTTGTCCTTCAAATTCAGGGCGTCTCCGATGCGCAGGTCCAACTGAAGTATTCCAATCAGCATAGCGGTCATTGATCAGTCGACAGTGGCCGGCATGAGCAGTGGCCGTTCTGACCACTGGCCACTGGCCGCTGACAACTCGTTAAAGCGTTCTTGCCACGTCGATCGTCTTGTACGCCTCGAGACGGTCGCCGATCTTGATGTCGTCGTAGCCGGCGAGCTTCACGCCGCACTCGATGCCGCCGCGCACTTCCTTCACGTCCTCCTTGAACCGCTTCAGGCTCTCCAGGGTCAGCCCTTCGGTGACCACCGTCCCTTCGCGGATCAGGCGGAACTTGTTGTTGCGCTGCAGCACTCCGTCGGTGACCATGCAGCCGGCGATGTTGCCGACCTTCGATACCTTGATGACCTGCCGGATCTCCGCATGCCCAAGCACCTGGTCCTGCTTCGTCGGGGCAAGCATGCCCGTGAGGGCCTTGCGGATGTCGTCCGTGATCTCGTAGATGATCCGGTACAGCCGGACTTCCACGCCCTCGGCTTCCGCGAGCTTCCGCGCCGCTTCGTCCGGAACCACCGAGAACCCGATGATGATCGCGTCCGACGCCTCCGCCAGCAGCACGTCGCTCTCCGTGATCCCGCCCACTGCCGCATGCAGCAGGCGAACCTTCACTTCCTTCGACAGCTCTTCCGTCAGCAGCGTCCGCAGCACGTCCACCGAACCCTGCACGTCCGCCTTCAGGATGACACGCAGTTCCTTGATCGTCCCCTGCTGAATCGTGTCGTACAGGTTCTCCAGCGTGACCTTCGCCCGGCGGGCAATTTCGCCCTGCCGATCCGTCATCTTCCGCTCGTCCGAAATGTCCCGCGCATCGTTGGCGTCTTCGAGGGCATAGAACTTGTCGCCTGAAGCCGGCACCGTGTCGAGACCGATCACCTCCACCGGAGATGCCGGACCCGCTTCCTCGATCTGCTTGGCCTTGTCGTCCGTGATCGAACGCACCCGGCCCCATGCCGGACCGCAGACCAGCGTATCGCCTATACGCAGCGTCCCGTTCTGCACCAGCACGCGGGCCACGACACCGCGATTGGCGTCCATGAACGATTCGATGACCGCGCCACGCGCCGGCAGGCTCGGCGACGCCTTCAATTCCTTGATGCCCGCCGTCAGGTCAAGAATCTCAATGAGTTCCTTGACGCCCTGGCCCGTCGTGGCCGAAGTGCGGACGACTTCCGTATCGCCGCCCCACTCCACCGGGTTCAGCCCGTTTTCCGCAAGCTGCCCCAGCACTTTGTTTGCATTCGCTTCCGGCTTGTCGATCTTGTTCAGTGCGACAACGATCGGCACGCCCGCCGCCTTCGCGTGGTTGATCGACTCAACCGTCTGCGGCATCACGCCGTCATCCGCCGCCACCACCAGCACGACGATGTCCGTCATGTTCGCCCCGCGCGCACGCATCGCGGTAAATGCCTGGTGGCCTGGCGTGTCGAGGAACGTCACACGCTTCTGCTTGCCGTCGCTCCCGATGATCTCCACCGTGTACGCGCCGACGTGCTGCGTGATGCCGCCCGCTTCGCCCGCCGCAACATTCGCCGAGCGGATCTTGTCCAGCAGGCTCGTCTTGCCGTGATCGACGTGCCCGAGGATCGTCACCACCGGCGTACGCGCGACCTTCTCCGCAGTCTCTTCCTTGACCTTGTATTCGCGCTCGAGACGCGAGCTTTCGCTCTCGCGGGCCTTGACGACCAGTTCCAGCCCGAACTCCAGCGCCATCACCTGCGCCGCTTCCGGATCGATCACCTGGTTCACCGTCGCCATGACGCCCTGCGCCATGAACTTCTTCAATATGTCGCTCGACTTCACGCCCAGCGCTTCCGACAACTGCCGGATCGTGACCGGCGGCGTGATCTCCACGTGCGTCGGCTTCGCCGTCGGCGCATGTGCAGCGCCGTGACGCTGCTGCTTGATCATCTCACGCTTGCGCTCACGCAGTACGCCCGCCGCGCCCGCAATGCGACCCTGCCGTTCCAGCAGGTCCGCTTCACGCCATTCCTTGATCGCATTCACGCCGGCGTCGCCGCGACGACCCGTCCCCACCCCGCGGCGAACCGACCGACCCTTCTTCTTGGCTGCTGTTTCCTCATCATCTACCGGAGCCGCACCCTTCCCGGGGCCCGATTTGCTCCCGCGCGACGGCCCTGTCGAGGTCGGCATCGGAGGCATTCCAAATGCCGGCGCGCGAACGGGACCACCCGGTCCGTTCGCCGGACCGCCTTGCCCTGCGGGGGGGCGCGGACGGGCACGAGGCGCCGGAAGCTGGTCCGGCTGCTCCACTCGAATCACCCGCGGACCCTGCAACTGCGCCGGCGTCGGACGCACCTGCGGACCCACCGGCGTCACGCTCGTCGGGCGCGTCGGCACGTTCGGTACACCCGCCGGCCGAACCGGCGGCCGTACCGGCTTCTGTAACACCTGCGGTGCCACAGGCTTAACCGGATGCACCGGCGCCTTGGGCGCAACCGGCGCCACGGGTACCGCCGCTGGAGCCGGTGGCGCCACCGGCGCCGCACTTGCCGCTGCAGGCAGCGGAACTTCCGGAGCCGCAACTGGTTTAACTGGCGCTGCGGGCGGCACTTCCGGCGGCGCTTCCGCTACCACCGGTGCTGGAGCAGGTGGCTCCACCGGTGCCGCCGGAGCAGCTTGCTCCACCGGCTCCACCGGCGCATGCACTTCCGCCGCAATTTCCTCTGGCGCAGCAATTTCCACCGGTTCCGCTTCCGCAATAACCGTCTCCCCCTCTTCCACCGGCGATGACGTTTCCTCCATCTGCTCCATTGGTTCCGCCACTGCCGTTGCGCTATCCCCGCCCGCAGTCGCTCCTGCCGCCGACTTCTTGCTCGGCGTACGCTTCCGCGGCTTGGCCACCTTCGCCGCATCGATGTGCGGGGTCTGCTCGATCGCGGTCTTCATCTCACCGCTCGCAAACCACTCGCGAATCGTCGCAGCGAGGCCGGCGCTCAACGGACTCATGTGCGTCTCAATATTTGGAACCTGCTCGTCCTTGCATTTCTTGACGATGACCTTGCTGTCGACTCCAAGTTCCTTGGCTAATTGGAAGACTTTAAGACTCAAGCAACACTCCCGATATTCCCAGCGGTCCGATTACCGTTGTTTTTGGTTAAGAAGACATTTTCAAAATTCCGTCTATTCAATAACTGCGATCCTGTTATGCGTTGGTCGTCGGCGTCGGCTCCTGAGTAGCAGCCACCGGTTCCGCCAAGGGGGCGGGCTCGGCCGGCGGGGTGGGCGCGGCGAGCGCCGCATCCAGTGGGGAGGGACCCGCAGGAGCCGCGGCTCCAACCGGGGCCGCCATCGCGGCATCCAGCGGCGATACCGTGTTCCGCTTCGCTTCCTCTTCCGCAGCCTTGCGGGCGGCGTCTTCCTGGGCGATGCGCTTCGCATCTTCCACAGCCACCGACAGAACCTTCTCCGCAAGTTCCTGCGGAATCTCCAGTTCCTTCACCAGCGGCTCCGTGCCCACTTCCTCAATGTCCAGCAAATTGATGATGCCCAATGCGACCATCCGGTCGAGCATCTGCTCCGTGACGCCTTCCACCGCCTTGAGCGACTTTTCCATGTCCTCAAGACCCTTGTTGTATTCCTTCGGCGTGAGGATATCGACATCCCACCCCGTCAGGCGGGCCGCCAGACGCACATTCTGCCCACGCTTGCCGATCGCAAGACTGAGCTGGTCATCATTTACCACCACCGTCGCACGGTTCAATTCAAAATTCAGCGACGTTTCAACAATCTCCGCCGGCTTCAGCGCGTTGGTGATCAAAATCTGCGACGATTCATTCCACCGCACGATATCAATCTTCTCGCCGCCAAGTTCATCGACGATGTTCTTGATGCGGCTGCCACGCACACCGACGCACGCACCCACCGCATCCACCTTGGTATCAATCGACGTCACCGCAATCTTCGTGCGATACCCCGCTTCACGCGCCAACGCCTTCACTTCGATCACCTTCTCCTGCACTTCCGGCACTTCCAACTCAAATAACCGCCGAATGAAGTCCGGGTGGCTGCGGGAAAGAATGATCTTCACCTGGCTCCCCGCATCGCGCACATCGAGCACGAGGCAGCGAATGCGTTCGCCCGTATTATGCGTTTCGCCCGGAATCTGTTCGCTCTTGGGCAGAAACCCTTCAGAACGACCGAGGTTCACGATCAGCGCCCCGCCCTCAAAGCGAGAAACGCTCCCCGTGATGATCTGGCCCTTGCGCTCCGCGTATTCGTCGTAAATGCTGGTCCGCTCGTTCTCGCGGATCTTCTGGATGAGCACCTGCTTCGCCGTCTGAGCGGCAATGCGCCCAAACTCCCGGTAATCGATCAGCGTCCCATCCTTCGAAACTTCGATATCCCCCGTCATCCGGTCAATGGCGCAATTCACATCGTCCGCTTCGCCGTAAAATTTCCGCGCTGCCGAAAGCAGCGATGCCTCAATGTCGACAAAGATCGATTCCTTATCGATGTTCTTGTCGCGGGCAATCGAGTCGACGATACGGAGCAATTCCTGGTTCATGGCAATCCTGTAAAACTATTCAGTTGTCGAAGCGGCTGAAAAATCCGCCTCGTACGCCCGACCGCCCGGCGCGCGGCTAACGAAATCTGAGAACGGCCAACAAATCCGTTCTGCAAAAACAACAACGGTGGAGAAAAGCTCCACCGTCCGACCTCCGCTCCAAGCGGAGAATAACTGCACGCTCAGAATTTTCGATTTTTAAGAGGTAACCCTCCCTAAACCGATCTGAGCGTTCCTGACGAGTCTCGAATCGCCCACGGCTGCGCGGGTTCCGAGACCGGTGTTCTGCCGGACGGCACCGAACACCGGGAGGAGGAAGTTGTGCGACTTATGCAGCCGCATGACGATGCTCTTGGGTCATCGTAACGTTCACGCCTGGCTCTCCTGGCTCGAACAAGTGGACCCTTCCAAGGTCCAAGTGGATTCGTATTATACTCCCAACCTGGAGTTTTCCAAACTCATACGCATCTGCGCGGCAAACAAGGGGGAGCGCTTCGACATCATTCTCAATTCCCAAATGAATGTCCACACGGTCGCCCAGAGGCTCCACCACGTTCACTTTTACAACAATGCGATTCTCCTCCCCCACGAATTTGCCCGTGTTCGCCGGCGACAGGCTTTCCGGACGCACCCCCAGCACGAGGGGCTTGCCAAGGTATTTCGACGCCGCCCGGGCAAGATCCCCGTTCAGCCGTATCCGCTGATTCCCAAATGTAAAACACGTCCCTTCAGAACCTTGCGTTGCAATCCGCCCGTCCAGAAAGTTCATCGGAGGCGTCCCGACAAAGCTCGCTACAAAGCGATTCACCGGGTGCTCATACACCTCCAGCGGCGGCGCACACTGCTGAATCTGCCCCTCCTTCATGACCACTATCCGATCCCCCAACGTCATCGCCTCTTCCTGGTCGTGCGTCACGTAGATCGTCGTCGTCTGCAGCCGAAGATGCAGCTTCTTGATCTCCGCCCGAGTCTCCACGCGCAGCTTCGCATCCAGGTTCGACAGCGGCTCATCAAACAAGAATGCCTTGGGGTTCCGCACGATTGCCCGCCCCACCGCCACCCGCTGCCGCTGCCCGCCCGAGAGCGCCTTGGGTTTGCGGTCGAGATAATCGGAAATCCCAAGAACCCGCGCTATCTCCAGCACGCGCTCATGAATCTGTTCGCGCGACAGCCCCAGTTCCTTCCGCCGCAGTTGCAGACCGAACGCCATGTTCTTGTAAACCGTCATGTGCGGGTAAAGCGCGTAATTCTGAAACACCATCGCGATGTCCCGATCCTTCGGCGGAACATCATTCACGATGCGATCCCCGATCCGAATCGTACCCCCCGAAATCTCCTCCAGCCCCGCCACCATCCGCAGCGTCGTCGACTTCCCACACCCCGACGGCCCCACCAGCACAATGAACTCGCGGTCCTGAATGTCTAGATCGATGCCGGTGCTCCCCCCCACCGACGGCTTGCTGTTGCCGGCATAAACCTTCGTGACTTTCTCGAGCGTGACGCGAGCCATAGTGGTCCGTCATTAAACGAGGTGAATAGACGCCCAACCGCGCATCAGCATCATGTCGGCCTGCATCGCGTGAGTCAATCACGAAACGGCGACGCATTCCGGCATCGCAGCGGCCGAAAGTTCGCTCTCATTTCGCCTGGGTTGCAGGAAGCGATGCGGCCTGTCCGGCATCTTCCAGCAGCGTGGTAATCCAGCGACGGACCAGCGGATCCTTCTCCGCATCCGCCTGCTTCCGAAGCGCATCGAGTGCCGATGCCCCCGCATCACCCGGAGCCGTCGCAATCGCACTCATCCGGCACGCCCACGCCGCCCGCACGATCCGATCACCATCCCCTGACATTCCCGCGATTCTCCCCGCAGCATCGCCAAGCCCATCCTGCGGCAGCGTGAGCAGCAGATACGCCCGCAGCAGCGGAGACGGCGATTGCAGCAAATCCACCAGCGCCGCCTGGGCCTTGTCCAGCGCACCGCTGAGGGCACCCTTATCGTCCGTCGGCGACGGCTGCGTCGAATTCACTTTCTGCGACAACGCCGCCGCGGCCACGCCCACTATCTGCGCCTGAATCAACTGCAGATCGCCGGTACCACCAGTCGCGTTCTGAATCAGCTTCGCGACATCATCCGGCAGCTTCATGGGGAAAGGATTGCGCTGAAAACCCCCGCCCGCCACCACCTGGCCCCCAAGCCCCGGTGCCGGCGTATCCGTGGTGCCCAGCGGCGCGGTCACCAGCGCCAGCGAGATCGGAACCACCTGCATCGGCCGCCGGTAGAAGATCTCATCTAGCTTCCCCTGATCGATGCGCACCCTCGCATCAATGGCCGCGCGGCGATCAAGGCGGAACGTGCGGCGAAGATCCTCCGTTCCAACGAGTCCGAGATTCTCTGCCTCCACGCCGGAAATCTTGGCGAGAATGCCGGCCGTCGTCTTGATGAGGCCATCCGCACCCACCGGCGCCGCGTGATCCGTCGTGTTGTTGATCCGCACGGTCAGGTAGATGGGCTCGCCAAAAGCGTACTCGCGCTTCGGCAGATCGGTAGTGATGAGCTGCAGATCGCGCGGTTTCCGATGCGCGACTTCCGCAGCCGAAGGCAACTGCTTGAGCATCTGCAAAAGCTGCTGCGACGCCGCTGTGGGCGCCAGGCGAATGCCCTGCCCGCCGCCCCCCGCCGTGGAGGCCGCGTTGGCGACCTGGAACGCAAAGATCCCGGTCGGATGGGTCGACCAGACATCCTGGAGTTGCTGCGCGGCCTCGTTGAGCTTCTTCTGGGCAATGAGAACGCGGCTCAAACCCAGGCGTGCATACGGATCGTTCGGGGCGATTTTTTCCAGGATCGCCCGGGCCTCGTCAAGTTTTCCCTCGCGCAGCCGCTGCCAGCCGTTGAACCGCGCCACGCTCGCATCGTCCGCCGGCACAAGTTCCTGGTAGCTCTTCATCCACTCCGTCAGTTGCGATGATGGCGCCGGGAAGATCGAAAGATCCGTCCAGATGGCGTCCGCCAGCACAACAGGCGATTTCGGATCGGCCTTGACCGCATCATCCAGTTGCTTGTGTATTGCCGCCGCCAGACTGTCCGCCGAGGGTTGCGATGCCGCCCCGGGCATGCTCGCGGGCGGCGTGTATTGCTGCTGCAGCAGGCGGGCGGCCACCAGCGCGTGCAGCGGCGCATCGGGAAGCTTCGCAAGACCCGACAGAATCGGATTGGCCTCGGCATAGCGTCCGGCAATCGCCAGGTCGATCCCCAGCGCCAAATAGACCTCCGCCGGCGGCTGCTGGGCCGATAGCTGCGTCTGCTCGATCGCCGTGATCAGGAAATCGGCCGCCTGCGCGTGAAGATTGGCGCCCTCCATGATGCGCGCCGTCTCCCCCCACGCCGCCGGATCCAGCGGATTCACTGACAGCAACGCAATCAGCGCCGCCAGCCGGTCCTCCGGTTTTTCCGCCAGCCGCACCGATTCGCGCAGCGCCTCCATATTCACGTCATTGAGCTGCAGCGCCTGCTTCAGCAGATCCCTCGCCCCGTCGACATCGCCGCGCTCCCGCGTGATGCGCGACAGCCGCACCGCCACTTCGCTGCGGATCTGCGGATCGAGCGCACTTTTCCCCAGTGCCGACTGGTAGATTCTCGCGCGGTCATCCAGCGCCTGCGAGCCGGACGCGATCAGATCGATGTACTGCACCTGCGCCACCAGATCGCCGGGATCAAGCCGAATCAGCGCCCGCACGGCTTCGCGCTGAACATCGGTTTCCCCCGTCGTCGCCGCAGCTTCCACGAGCAGTTTCAGCGTATGAACGTCCTGCGGGTCCAGGTCGTGGGCGAACTGCAGAAGAATCTGCGCCTCCCGCGCCCCGAGCTGCGCGGAAATCCGCGCCTCGCTCGACCGGTGATAGGCGTTATCGACTAAAATATGCCCGACGAGCTTCGCCGCCGGATCCGCCCCCGCGCTCGCCGGTTGCGCGCCCATGGCCGGTCCGACACCCATCGCCGCCAGAAGACTTGCCCAGGAGAGAATCCCCGCCAATGATGCGCGCATACGAGCTCCCAACCAGATTCAGTGAATGAGCCGGCGCTTATACCCCCCATGCAAATGACGGTCAATGACCTGAACCATCGTAGTAATTACGCGGGGGCTCATCGCGATCCGTCGCCAGCGGCCCGCTCCTCCCCGTCTTCAGGCTCGCCCGGTATTCGGCGGCCGCTCGATCCCGCGCACCCACGATATCAGCAATCGCCGCAGGATTCGTGTCCTCGCTCCGCAGACCCGCGAGCTGCACCTTCACATCCATCAGCCTGCCATTGCGGATCAGGCTCAACTGCAGCACGCTGCCCCCCCTGGACTTCTGAATCATCTCCTTGAATAGGTCCGGGCTCATGTCCGGCGAAAATCGCTCGCCGTTGATGCCGATGATCCGATCCCCAGGTTCCAGCACCTCCGCCGATGGAAATCCCGGCTGCGTCTTCCAGACGACGATGCAGCTCTGAACGGCGCCACTCTTCGGATCGAGCTGCAGCAGCTCGTCGGTCATGTGCACCCCGAGAAAACCCACCTCGCCGGACAGCGAAATCTGCGGTTTCATGTACAGGTGCACCGCCGCCTTTTCCAGCCGCGTGATCGCCTCTTCATTCGACGTGCGGGCAAGCGCCGCCTCAATCTCCCCACGATGGTACGGCGAAAGCCGCATCAACGCCTGCGTCGCCGCTTCGCGCGTCGTGTAATCCGCCGACTGCACATCCTCGATCAACTGCGCCACCGACCTGTCAGCCGGCGCCGTCGTCGACACCACTGCGGTCGCTCGAGGCACACTCCCCAATGCGACCAGCGCCAGAACGGCAAGGAGACCGCGGACAACTCTTGAAGTCATTCGACAATTCCAATAAACCCACGGCCGCGAAGCGCGCGTCGCGATGCACTTTCACGATTCTTCTGTAAACGATAGCAGCCGGGCAGACGCAAGCGAACTTATTTTTTTCGCTGCTTCGCCAATTCCTCGAGTTCCGTCAGCGGACTCAGCCCGGTATCCTCAATTTCCACGTCGTCCGAGTCGCCCGCCTTGCTCCCATCCATGTCGTGACTGTCCAGATCGGCGACGATCTCGATGTGATCGGTATTGCCTCCACGGCTTTCCATGGAGTGCGCCAAACCGGTTTCCGGAATCGCCGCCGCGGAAGGGGGCGGGGCCGCGTTCGACGTCGCCGCCGCCGGCGCAGCAGTCGCAGATTCGCCCTTCGCGTTCAGAACCGTAATCACCGGCTTGATTTCCGACGGCTCGCCATCGATCACGACCGTGAAGATCACGGGACCAAGACGCATCCGATCACCGGGCTTCACCTCCGCCTGCAGAACCCGTTTATCATTCAGAAAGGTGCCATTGGAACTTCCCAGGTCCTTAAGGATGAGCCGATCCCCCTTCTGCGAAAGTTTGCAGTGCCGGCGCGAGATCACCGCCAGGGGGATCTGATAGTCGCAATCCCCGCTCCTGCCGATCACCACGCTTTCACGCTTGACCTCGATGTCGCGGCGCGTCCCATCTTCTTTGAACAAGACCAATTGCACATTCATACACAACCTCACTGAAGGGGCATGGGTCGAAGGGAAGCCGGATCATATTTCTATTTTAAACCGCCGGCCGCTACGATTTGAAGTGAGCCGGTGCGGGCAGCTTCTGCAAAGTAACCTTTGACTGGACAAGGATCAAGAAAAAAGGGCCGATACCCGATCATTCTCGATACCCGCCTCTGCGAAATCATATGAAAACACCGTCAGAATTCGAAAAAACCTCTGCCTCGCGCGAGCTTGTCGTCCTCGGAAACAGCCCCGGTCCCGTGCGCCCGGTCTACGATGCATTTCCGCATCAAGCGATCGAGACCGATAACCGTGCCACCGCCGTCGACGCCATTTACGTCCACGTCCCCTTCTGTACAACCAAATGCCACTATTGCGATTTCTATTCTCTGGCGGGGCACCTCGCCGAAGCCGATCGATTTCTCGATGCACTCGAAATCGAGATTTCCTTCACGAAGTCGCGCCTGGGAGCGCTCCGCCCCGAGACGATCTTCATCGGCGGCGGCACCCCGACACTCCTCGATCCGCCCCGCCTCGCCCGCCTCCTCTCCCTCATCACCGGCGCCATCGACTCCTCGAACCTGCGCGAATTCACAATCGAAGCCAATCCCAACACCTTTGACGCCGACCGCGCCGCCGCGCTCGTCGACCACGGCATCAACCGCATCAGCTTCGGCGCCCAATCCTTCATCCCCTCCGAGCTCCGCACCCTGCAACGCGACCATGAACCCGACAACGTCGCCAAAGCCTTCGACATCGCTCGCCGCGCGGGGGGGGCCGGAATCACCAACCTCAACGTCGACCTCATCTTCGGCATCCCCGGCCAGACCCTCGACTCCTGGGAATACTCCCTCACCCGCGCCCTCGAACTCCAGCCCCAGCACATGTCCTGCTACTCCCTCACCTACGAACCCAACACCGCCATGACCGCCCGCATGAAGCGCGGTGAATTCGCCCCGATCGACGAATCCCTAGAACTCGACATGTTCAACCACGTCTACCAACGCATGCGAAACGCCGGCTTCACCCGCTACGAAATCTCCAACTACGCCCGCACCGGGGAGAACGGCAACGAATGCCGGCACAACATCCACTACTGGAAGGGCGGCAACTGGCTCGCATGGGGCCCCAGCGCCGCCGCACACCTCAACGGCTGGCGATGGAAAAACGTCGGCAGCCTCGCCCACTACCTCGAAGCCCTCCTCCCCCCCTCCGCCACGCCGCTGCTCCCGCTCACCCAAATGGAGCATCTCACCCCCACCCACTGGGCCGGCGAAGTCGCCACCTTCTGGATGCGCCTCAGCGACGGCATCAACTACGCAGAATTCGCGGAGCGCACCGGCGTCGATGCCCGCCCGCGCCTCGAAAAAGCCCTCAAAAAATATGCCGACATGGGCTTCGTTGAATTGCTCCCCACCCATGCCAGGCTGCTCGAAAAAGCCGTCCCCGTCTCCAACACCATCCTGCGCGACACCCTCGCCGCCTTCGACTGACCGCCCCGCACTCGCCCCTCTCAAAAATCATCCCGCAGCGCCAGCGGCTTCCCAAGAATCTCCGACATCACAATCGCCTGCCGCAGCAGCGCACGGTTCTTCGTGAAACTCCGCACCGTCACCCCCCGCGCCAGCGCCGTGGGCACCCGCGCATCCTGGATCGCCTGCGGCGCCGCGTACGCCCCGGTGACCGGCTGTTGCCCCGCCGACGCACTTACCGGTGGACGCGTCAACTGCTGCGGCGACGCTTGCCGCTGAATCTGCGGACCGCGCTGTGCCGGCCGCTGCGCCGGCGGTGGAACCGCGACCGGCCGCCGTTGCTGCGGAACTCCCTGCGCCGGCCTCTGCATCGGACGTGGCGGAGGGGGTAGCGGGGGGGGGGGCGGGGGGGGACGCATCACCGGTCGTTGACCCGGCATCGGAACCGCAGGCCGCGGCAACGGCACCCGCGCCTGCAATGGTGGTGGCGCCTTCCCGCCCCCTCCCTGCGCCGCCCGCTGCCGCTGCTGCTCTCGCGCCAACTGCTCGATCGTGATCTTCCCCGACAGAATATCCCGCGCCAACTGTCGAGGATCACGTGGTACTTCCGGCATCCGTCACCTGCTTCTCATAACGTCTTCCGACCAGTCACTCCCAATTACTGCTTGTTCACCGCTTCATCTGTCGGCGTCGTCCCCAGCGACTCCCGCATGCTCGTATCCGCCTGAATGTTCTTCATGCGGTAATAATCCATGATTCCAAGATGTCCCGACCGGAACGCCTCCGCCATCGCCAGCGGAATCTGCGCCTCCGCCTTGATCACGTCCGCACGATTCAACTGCGCCAACGCCTTGTTTTCCTGCTCCTGCGCGATCGCCAGCGCACGCCGCTTCTCCGCCTCGGCCTGGAATCGCCGCTTGTCCGATTCCGCCTGATCCGCCTGCAGCTTCGCCCCGACATTCTCGCCGACATCAATATCCGCAATGTCGATCGACAGGATCTCAAACGCCGTCCCCGCATCCAGCCCCTTGTGCAGCACCGTCTTCGAAATCGAATCCGGATTCTCCATCACATGCTTGTAGGTATCCGCCGACCCGATCGACGTCACGATGCCTTCGCCGACTCGCGCGATGATCGTCTCCTCCGTCGCCCCGCCGATCAGTTGCTGAATGTTCGTCCGCACCGTCACGCGCGCCTTCACCCGCAACTGGATGCCATCCTTCGCGACCGCATCAATCGTCTGCCGCCCCGCCGCCGCATTGGGCACGTCGATCACCTTCGGATTCACCGACGTCTGCACCGCATCCAGCACGTCACGCCCCGCGAGATCGATCGCCGCCGCCTTCGACCAGTCGAGCGGAATCTGCGCCCGGTGCGCCGCGATCATCGCCCTCACCACGTTCGGCACTCGCCCCCCTGCCAGGTAGTGCGACTCCAGCATCTCCGTCGTCACTTCGTCCAACCCCGCCTGCACCGCCATGATCTTCGACTGCACAATCTGCCGCGAATCCACCTTCCGCAGCTTCATCCCGATCAACGACCAGAATGTCACGCTCGCCCGCGCCATGAACGCCTGCAGCCACAGCGTGAAAAACTGCGCGATCACCATGAAAATCACCACCACGACCACGATCGCGATCAGCAGCACGATCCAGAGAATCGTGTTTCCCCCCGGTCCGGCGCCCTGCGCGAGCGCTGACATCCACTTTATCGAGTTGTTCACGATCTTCTCCCATAATATGCGCTGGCTTGAATGACTTGAGGATAGATCGCGCGGCAAAGGCCGTCAATTGCTTTCGGGCGACCCTTGCGGCGCCGCACCATTCTGCGACTTCAGCTCCTCCGCCTCCGCCGCCTCGCGACGCATGTCGGGCAGCAGCGCCGGATCATTGTTTTCCGTGATCGTCGTGCCGTCGTCCGCCGCCACGTACACCGAGTACACACCCCCGTTGCTCACCCTTCGGGCCGCCACATAGATGCCGGCATCCGTCATCGTCACGCCCGCCCCATGCGGACTCGTCCCAGAAGCCTGCCCGTACCACGTCCCCGGTTCCGGATTCACCGACAATCCATGACGCGCATCACGCGCTTTGTACATCAGCTCCCACAAATACTGCCACAGTTGCATCTCAAACTGCGTCGCCCGGTCTTCGTGCATCTGCGTCGCACGCGGCACCTTCCAGCGCCGCACCAGCATCAACCCCTTGTCCGGATCTCCGCCGTCGGCATAGATGAAATGCACATACAGCAGATTCCTCCCACGCAGATCCTTGTAATCCTCCGAAAAGCTGTCGTCGAAACTCAGCTTCAGCCCCTGCACGCACACCCGATCCCGCGGAATCACCACCCGTTCGATCGGAAGCGCCACTTCCTTCCCGTCCGCTCCCAACGTGAAGTTCCTGACCAGCAGCGACGTTTCCATCACCTGCTGGCTCGCATCCACCTTCTGCCAGTCCACCCCGATCAGCGCATGCGCCTGCCTCCCGCTGAACCGCTCCACCACATCCGCAAACAGGTCTTTCTCCCGCGCCAGATCCGTCGCCTGCTGCCGCGCCGCTCGCACATCCCCCAGCAACACGATCCCAAATGCAATCGTGCTCCCCACCACCAGCAGTGTCATGATGAATTTGAAGAAGCTATTCATGCCGTCCCATATCCGATGCGCAACTCTGCGAACCGGCCCGAATCATCCACGCATTTCAGCGCCGCGCCAACCCACTTACCTTTAATCGCTGTTCAATAGTCTTATAAACTTTCCTGCTCATCGTGTTTGTCGTGCCCGTTTATCCTTTTCTGCAACAGTTGCTTCCTCTCCTACTGCTGTTTCAACTTCCCCGCCCACAATCGCGCCATCTCATCCTCCGTCGTCGGCGCCAGCAGCGACTGATCGCTCGCCCGCATCAGCAGGATCTTCCCCTCTGGGTCCACCCACAACGTCGTGATGTTCGGCTCCATCTCGTCCGTGCACCGCACGCAATCCACAGGCTTCCGATCGATCGCAATATGATCCGGCCCCACAACCGACAGCTTCCGATACGTCAGCTTGTGCAACGCCGAATTGAATGACACAAACGTCATCTGCGTCGGCTTGCTCAAATCCACCACCCGCGGCCACAGAAACTCCAGCACCGTCGGCAGCGGCGACGGGCGATCCGCCGATATCGCCCCGTCCAGACCCTGCATCGGCGGCTGCGACGGATCCGCGCTGTACGTCACCTGGATCCGGTACTCCTTCTTCGGCACGTCGATCGGAGGTGGAACCGCCTTCGGCTTCTCCCCGGGCTTCAACTCCTCATTCCCCCTTATGATCTCCTCCCGGTGCTTCTGCATCGCCGCAAGTTCCTCATCCGAATACGGCGCAAGCCCCTGCAACTGCACCAGGCCGAACTCGCTCAGCCACAATGTCTGCGACGCCCGCGCTACGTTCGGATTCGTCCCCACCTTCTTCGTCGTGTTCGCCCACATCGAGTAGTACGGCCGCCGATCCGCCGGCGCATCCCCCGCAAACGCCCAGAACGCCTCGTTCTGCCCATAAATGATCGACCCGTCCTGCGGAAACCCCCGCGTGTTGATCGAAATCAGAATCCCCGACAGGTGATTCCGCGTATCCTGCTTCTCATCAAACCGCAGATACCCCTGGTCCACGCCACCAACCTTCATCCGAAACAACTGCGGCTGATTGTTCAACTTCCCCTTCAGCTCGTCCGCCGTCCGCTGCGCCAGCCACTCCTTCCCCGCCTTCACCGATATCTGCAGTTGCTTCGCGATCTCCGTCCGATCCAGAAGTTGATACGACGTCAGCATCGCCTCGAACGTCGTCGTCGCCGCATCACGATCCTTCAGCGGCGTATACATCGTCAATACCATCAAGTCATTGTCCGTCACCCGCACGATTAACTGCTGGCGATACAGCGAAATCACCTCCCCCGGCGCATTTCTGCTCTTCCCCTGCCCCCCGACTTCCGCCTCCATGCTCGTATCGATCCGCCCCGCCTGATGCCCCTGGAATTTCAACTCCCGCGTGTTCAAGACCTGCACCGCACGGAAACTCTTGCTCAGCTCCGGACCTATGCTCGCCATGTATTCGTCAAACGTCAGCACCTGCTGACTCCCCGAGCCATTTGGCTGACCTCCCGACGCCGCACCCCCGGTCTTCTTCACGAGGCTCGCCATCTGCACACTACCCCCCCACTGCTTCGCATCATTCACAAAGCTCACCAGATCCACCCCCGCACGATTGATCACCCGCGAACCCACCGGCGGCGCAATCTCAAACCCCGCAAGCTCATTCTTATACACCGGCCCCAAATACTGCCCCACATCATCGGTCGTGTTCGCCGAAAAACCATCCGGACCAAACCCTCCCCCTACTCCCGACTCGGCACGCACTTGTGCGCTGCCCAAACCCGCCAGCGCTGCCGCCATCAGCACCGCCACGCTGCATCCCTTCATGCCTGACCAACGCACGCTTCTACCAGTCATGTCTACCTCTTCCATCGCCAACGAGTTCTCACTTGCGAAGCTCAATCCCCGTTGCGCAAATCGCATTGAAAGTACTTGTATCGGCATCGGTACGGGGCAGCGGTCCACTATACGAAATCGCCACCGTCTCCGTCCCAATCACCGCCAAACGCAAAATGGTAAATTGCCCGTCATCATCCTTCCCCGACACCTCCACCCCCGGGACCTTCGCAATCAGCTCAAATCCCGTCGTCTCGGGACTCCCCTCCGTAAGGTCCTTGAACAATCTCGCCGCCTCCCCCACCAGCTCCCGCGGGCTGCGCCGCTGCGACCCTTTCCACGCAAACACCTCCACAAACCGCGGCTTCCCCTCCACCGTCCCGCTACGCGACGCAATCTCATCCTGGATCGACTTCTCCTCCTCCTTCGTGAACCCCAGCTTCTCCAGCACCGGCACCACATGCCCCTGATGCTCCTGCCGAACCACAAGGTAATCCGCAAACGCCATCGACCCCGCAAAAAGCCCGCACAACACCCCCAACATCACGAGGCGCCTCCTCCGACTCAGTGGCTGCGTATCCAACGCCATGATTGGCCCTCGAACAAGTCAGGAGTCAGAAGTGTGAACGAGCGCTAGGCTTCCGACTTCCGACTTCCGACTTCCGACTTCTCACGCATCATACGCTTCCGGAATCACCTTCCGCGTCTCATCCCGCAGGTACCCCAGGATCTGCTGCGAATGCTCAAAGCTCATCACCCGCCGCGCCACCTTCTGCGCGTCGCTGATGTTGATCGACCGGATCACCTTTTTCACTTCCGGGATCGAGTGCGGCGTGATCGACAGCGTCCGCAACCCCATCCCCACCAGCAGGATTACAAATTCAATATCCGCCCCCAGCTCCCCGCAAAGGCTCACCGAAATATTCGCGCGGTTCCCCACGCGGATCACATTCCGTATCAACGCCAGCACCGCCGGATGCGCCCCCGTGTACAACCCCGCCACCTTCTGATTCCCCCGGTCCACCGCCAATGTGTACTGAATCAGATCATTCGTCCCGATCGAGAAAAAATTGCACTCCTTCGCATACGTGCTCGCCATCAGTGCTGCCGACGGCACCTCGATCATCATCCCCACCGGAATGTGCGGATTGTACGCAATGTCCGCCTCGTCCAGCTCCTCCATCACATCCTTCAACACCATCTTCGCCTGCCGCAGCTCCATCGGTGTTGTGATCATCGGGAACATCACCCGCACATCCCCCAGCACCGATGCCCGCAGAATCGCCCGCAACTGCGTCTTGAACATGTCCAGGTTCGCGAGGCATAGCCGAATCGAGCGACATCCCAAAAACGGATTGTCCTCCTCTTCCCGCTCCTGCCACGGTGAATACTTGTCCGCCCCCAGATCCAGCGTCCGAATCACAATCGGCCGCCCCCCCAGCTTCCGAATCGCCTCCGCATACGCCCCGTAATGATCATCCTCCGTCGGCTCCTTCTCCGACGCCAGGTACAAAAACTCCGTGCGATAGAGCCCGATCCCCACCGCCCCCTTCGCCAAAGCATTTTCCACTTCATGCGGAAACTCGATGTTCCCCATGAGCCCGATTTCCGTCCCATCCTTCGTCTTCGCCGGCAGATCCTTCAAGTGCAGCAACTGCCGCTCGAACTCGACCTGCTTCTCTTCGTGCTTCCGGTTTTCCGCGATCGTCACCGGATCCGGGTTGATGATCACCACCCCCGAATGCCCGTTCACGATCAGCGTGTCGCCGCTCGTCACCTCCTGCGTGATGTTCTCCAGACCGACGATCGCCGGTATCCCCATCGAGTTCGCAATGATCGCCGTGTGGCTCGTCCGCCCGCCCGCATCGATGCAGATCGCCCGGATCTTCGTCCGATCCAGCGATGCCGTCTGCGACGGCGTCAGATCATGCGCCACCAGCGCCACCGGCTCCGTAATATCCGACAGCCGCACCCGCTCCCGCCCCTGCAGCTTGTTGATCAGCCGCCGCTCAATGTCATAAATGTCCTTCACCCGGTCGCGGAAGTACGCATCCTTCTGCTTCAGGAACTGTTTCGAGTATTCCCGCAGCGAGCGCGATACCGCATATTCCGCCGTGAACCGATGCTTCTCCACCCCCTGGTAAAACGTCTCCAGCAGCGTCGGATCGTCCAGCAGCCCGAGATGAAAATTGAAGATCGCCCCCGTTTCCTGCCCGAAGTCCCGCGCCGTTTGATCCCGCAACAACCCGATGTCCGTACGCGATCCGGAAAGCGCCTCCGAAAGACGCTGCCGCTCGCTCTCAATCTCCGCCGCTGGAATGGCCCGCCGCCCGATGCGCAGGTCATCGTCCAAGAGCAGAAGTGCCTGGCATACCACAACGCCAGACGAGACGCCGATGCCTTTCTTGAATTCCATGAACGACGATGCTTTCCGCTGCGAGGCCCGCCGAGCGTCGATCTACACCTCCGCGCTTCGAACAAAGCGCAGACGGCGATGACACGGTCAGGGGGCGCCGGAGCTGTTGACGAAAGATGCTTCCGGGGAAAGAAGCAGAGCTTCCTATGGGATCAACACTTAGAATAATCGAGATCCTCCCGACCGTAAAGCCACCACTTCCCCAGATTGACATCCCCGCCCGATAACCTGCTTCCCCCCAAGCGCCGACCTCTACTAACACAAGCGAATCCCATCCCCCATGCGACTCCCTGCTCATTCTGAATTCGCTTATTCACTCATTCCGAATTCCACCCTCCCCCGTTATCCTACCCCACTCCCTTTTTACGGAGATTCTTTCCATGCCCACACACTCCCCCTCCCCCCGCTCCGCCACCACCGGCATCGCCGTCATCGGCTGCGGCATCATCGGCTCCGCTGTCGCCGACGCACTCCTCAAGGAAACCAAACTCTTCCGCGAACGCTCCGGCATCACCCTCCAGCTCCGCCACATCGTCGAACGCGACATCCAACGCACCAAAAACGCCGGCATGCCCGCCAAACTCCTCACCGACAACTACAACACCGCCCTCAATGACAAAAACACCCACATCGTCGTCGAACTCATCGGCGGCCTCGAACCCGCACGAACATTTGTCTTGAAGGCGCTCAAGGCCGGCAAACATGTCGTCACCGCCAACAAATACCTCCTCGCCGTCCACGGACACGAAATCCTCCACGCCGCCAAAAAGGCCAAACGCTGCGTCCAGTTCGAAGCCTCCTGCGGCGGCGCCATCCCCATCATCGCCGCACTCACCCAATCCCTCCTCGCCAACGACATCTCTCGCGTCGTCGGCATCGTCAACGGCACCTGCAACTACATCCTCACCCAGATGACCCAGTCCGGCCAATCCTACGCCGACGCACTCGCCGGCGCACAAGCCGCAGGCTTCGCCGAACGCGACCCCACCTTCGACGTCAACGGCACCGACTCCGCCCACAAACTCGCCATCCTCTCCTCACTCGCCTTCGGCGCAGAAGTCCCCTTCGACAAAATCGAACGCACCGGCATCGACACTCTCTCCGATATCGACCTCAAATTCGCCAAAGAATTCGGCTACGTCTGCAAACTCCTCGCCATCGGCGAAAAGACAGATGGCGGCCTCTCCCTCCGCGTCCACCCAACCTTCGTCTCCGCCGACCAGCTCCTCGCCAACGTCCACGGCTCCTTCAACGCCATCTCCGTCCACGGCCACGCCGCCGGCCAAACCCTCTACTACGGCCGCGGCGCCGGCGGTAAACCCACCTCCTCCGCCGTCATCTCCGACATCCTCGACATCGCCCTCGGCACCGCCCCCCTCCTCTTCGAAAAACTCCCCCTCCTCACCAAAAAACGCACCCTCCCCTTCATCCCCAGCACCCAAATCATCTCCCGCAACTACCTCCGCGTCACCGCCCTCGACGTTCCCGGCGTCATGGCCCAAATCACCAACATCCTCTCCAAACACAAAATCTCCCTCGCCGGCCTCAACCAGCACGAATCCAAAGCCGGCCAACCCGTCCCCATCATCATCACTACCCACGAAGCCAAAGACGGCGACATCCTCAAAGCCCTCGCCGAAATCGACCAGCTCAAACCCATCACCGCCAACACCATCCGCATCCGCGTTCTTGCGTAGGTCGAATGACTACTCAAAATTAGGTCAGCGCAAGCCTCACGTCCCGCCCGCCTGCGCTCTTAAAATACGCTCATGCCGTTCCTCTGTAATCACGAGCCGGGGAATTGAGCCATGACACATTTTCGCACGCCCCTCACCGTCACCCTTTCCCTCTGCACCTTCGCCGCCGTCGCACACGCCCTCGTCCTCGGCCCCGGCGACTACAACTTCGGCCCGCTCCCCGACGCCGATCCCACCTCCCTCCCCACCCTCGCCGGCTCCGTCGTCGCCTCTCAATCCCTTCCCTTCACCGTCACCCTCCAAACCACCCCCGTCGGATTCACCGGCACTCTCAACAACTGGATCACGCGCGAATCCTCCGGCACTCTCGACTTCTATTACCAGATCTCCATCGACACAACCTCATCCTACTCCTATCCCATCACCCCGCCCTTCACCAAGCCCCTCGGCCTCGCCCCCATTTACTCCTCCGGCTTCGACCACTGCTTCACCGACTTCTACCACCCCACCAATCCCGCAGACGTCACCCCCTCCTTCCCCTTCCGCTCCCCCGACGGCGATACCCTCCGCGTCGGCTACAGCGACGGCATCGTCAACTTCAATCTCGCCCCCGGCGACACCTCCTCCTTCCTCTTCCGCACCGACGCCACCGACTTCCAATACACCGGCACCACCGAACTTACCTTCCTGATCCCCCTCGACAACCCCCTCGACCCCGGCGATCCCTTCGATTCCGCCGCAACCGACTCCATCCTCCTCCCCACCTTCGCCCCCGTCGGCCAAATCGCCCCCGAACCCGCCTCCCTCTTCTTGCTCCCACTCGCCCTCCTCCCCATCTCCCTCCTCCGCCGCCCATCACGCGCATAACCTGTCCTGCCCCGACCTCCCCGTTATAATGTGCCCCCCACGGTAAAGTTCGACTCTAACCCGCGCGTCGCTCCATCCACGCGCCTTGCTCAACGAGACCACAAATATGAAATACGTCATCATCATCCCCGACGGCGCCGCCGATACCCCCATCCCCGACCTCCACCACAAAACCCCTCTCGACGTCGCCAATAACCCCAACATCGACTGGGTCGCCACCCACGGCAAGCCCGGCACCATCCGCATCCGCGTGCTGCAATAACAGCAAGGTTTCTGATATAATTGCCGATGAAGTTAACGACGGATGTCATCGTGGAGTCCTAGAAAATGAAGGCGGATTGGCTTACAAAGGTGGATCGGACCGCTGTAAGCGTCACCTCCCTTACTGAGTCGGACGAACGGGATTTCTGGTTGGCGCGAACAGTCGAAGAACGCCTGATGGCTCTCGAAGCAATGCGGCGGACGCTCTATGGATACAACGACCCTCCACCCCGACTTCAAAGAGTTGTTGAAGTTGTTCAACGAGGAGAACGTTGAGTACCTTCTCATCGGATCGTACGCCGTTGCCGTCTATGGATATCCCCGCGGCACTGTCGACATGGACCTCTGGATCGCCGTGAATCCCGCCAATGCCGACCGCGTGATGAGTGCACTCCGAAAATTCGGCTTCGGCAACGTAGTTGATCGCGAATGGCTCCTCGATCCTAAGAAAATCGTTCGGATGGGGGTCCCGCCGTACCGGATCGAGATCAGCACTGAAATCAGTGGCGTCAATTTCGACGAATGTTATCCTCGTCGCCTTGCCGCTGTGGTCGATGGAATTCCCACGCAAGTGATTAGTCTTCCTGACCTGAAGATAAACAAACGCGCCGCGGCGCGCGACAAAGATTTGAACGACCTCAAGAATCTTCCATAACCCAAGTGAGTTGAAATGAAATACGTCATCATCATCCCCGACGGCGCCGCCGATACCCCCATCCCCGACCTCCACAACAAAACCCCCCTCGACGTCGCCAATAAACCCAACATCGACTGGGTCTCCAAAAACGGCAAGCTCGGCACCGTCCGCACCACGCCCCCCAACTATTCCGCCGGCTCCGACGTCTGCACCCTCTGCCTCCTCGGCTACGACCCCGCCAAATACCACCCCGGCCGCGCCCCACTCGAAGCCGCCGCCATGGGCCTCCAGCTCGACCCCGACCTCGACTGGGTCTTCCGCTGCAACCTCGTCACCATCATCGACGGCACCATGATGGACCACTCCGCCGGCCACATCGGCGACAAGGAAGCCCGCATCCTCCTCGAAGAAGTCCGCAAGTCCCTCGCCCCAGACTCCGGCACCACACCCCTCACCTTCTACCCCGGCGTCAGCTACCGCAACCTCATGACCTACAGGGGCGGCGACTTCACCGGCCTGAAAACCACCCCGCCCCACGACATCCCCGAACAACCCATCAAATCCTACATGCCCAAAGGCAAAGGCGGCGACATCCTCAGCAGCCTCATCACCAAATCCCACGAAATCCTCAAAAACCACGAGATCAACCTCACCCGCCGCGACCTCGGCGAAAACGAAGCCACCCACATCTGGCTCTGGGGCCAGGGCAAAGCCGCCAACGTCCCCTCCTTCCAGTCCCGCTTCAAAAAATCCGGCGCCATGATCACCGCCGTCGACCTCCTCCGCGGCATCGCCAACCTCCTCGGCTGGACCAACCTCGACTCCCCCGGCATCACCTCCTACCACGACACCGACTACGCCGCCCAGGGCCAAACCACCATCAACGCCCTCGACCACTACGACATCGTCTGCTGCCACGTCGAAGCCCCCGACGAAGCCTCCCACGCCGCCAACTTCACCGAAAAAGTCGACTCCATCGAAGCCATCGACAAACACGTCGTCGGCCCCGTCCTCGAAAAACTCAAAACCTACCCCGAATGGCGCATGCTCATCATGCCCGACCACGCCACCCAGTGCATGACCCGCAAGCACTACGACGAACCCGTCCCCTTCGCCATCGCCGGCACCGGCATCCCCCCCAAACAAAACCTCCAACTCCCCTACACCGAATCCGCCGCCAAACAATCCGACCTCCACATCCAGCAAGGCTACGACCTCATGGAATACTTCCTCTACGGCAACAAATAGGGAACCCGTAGCGTCAGCGCCGGTGAGCCAACCTCTCCCACCACCAGCCCTCTCCCCGCGCACGCGGCGCAAACGCTCTCCCCAAAAACAAACCCCCGTCATTTAGCCCCGAGTGATGAACACGGGGGGCTTTCGCGCGCGCACAGGCCCACACGCACTCCTCCCAACCCACGAAATAAATCCGATCGAATAAAACACCCGTCATCCGGCACTTCACTCCCAAAACCACAACTTCCCGTGCCCTCTAATCGCGAGACCCTCATGCCACAAGCCACGAAACTCGGCATCCCACGCGCCATTCTCCTTGGCGCCGCTTCCGCAGTTGGCTCCTTCTCGATGCGCGCACACGCCACAACCATCTGGTCCGCCGGACCCACCGACCTCAACTTCTCCCTCGCCACCGGCGCCGACGTCACCCTCCCGCAAAATCAGGACCGCATCACCCCCACCGTCTGGGTCACCCGCAACTCTTTTCACGGCATATTCAATGCCTACTCGGAGACCTTTTTCGGCAGCTCCAGCCCCGCCGACACGGAATGGGCCTTCTCCGGCCTCGGCGGAAATCCCACTTTCGCCTACGGAGCCGGCGCCGCCCTCTTTCCCACTCTCTCCTTCACCCCCTGGGGAACTTCCTTGGGCTCCACCGGTGGCCTTCAATTCAACATCACCTCCCATCCCGGCGTCGTCCATCTCATCACCAATGACACCTACATCGACATCAACTTCACCGCCTGGGGTTCTCACGGCGACAGCAGCTTCGCCTACACCCGCGCCACCGGTCTCATCTCCGCACTCTGGAACGGCTCCGCCGGCAACTGGTCCAACTCCACCAACTGGTCCACCAATCCCGCCTTCCCCAACAACTCCGCCAACTTCCACTTTGCCGCCGCCATCAACGCCGGTTCCGCTCTTCTCGACGTCATGGCCACCGTCAGTTCCCTCACTCTCGCCGGCTCTGCCAACGCCTGGACCTCCAACCTCGACCTCGCCAGCAACTCCCTCATCGTCCAGCCCGATCCCGCCGCAAAAGCCACCGCCTTCGCCACCTTGAACAACCAAATCGCCTTCGGCCAATCCCACTTCGCCGGAGGGGGAGCGGCAGGGGCTTCGGGGGCGGCGGCCGGCATCACCGATTCCACACTCCCCGCCAACTTCGGCATCGCTCTCCTCGACAACGCCCTCACCCACTTCACCACCTTCCGCGGACAACCCGCGGACGCCAACTCACTCCTCCTCTCCCCTGAACTCCTCGGCGACGCCAACGCCGACGGACACGTCGACCTCACCGACCTCTCCACCGTCCTCAACAACTTCGGAACCGCCACCCCCAACTGGACCGACGGCAACTTCGACAACGCCCCCACCATCGACCTCACCGACCTCTCCGCCGTCCTGAACAACTTCGGCCAATCCAACCCCAACGCCAACACCGCCGGATTGGCCACCGCCACGCCCGCGCCCGAACCCGCCTCCCTTACAATCCTGCTTCTCGCCGGGCAAATCCTGCAACGCCGCCGCAAGTAACGCGGGCATCCTGCCCGCCTATGCCCCGCAGGGCATTCGATCGCCACCCCGCCAAACAAAACATCCAACTCCCCTACACCGAATCCGCCGCCAAACAAGGCGACCTCCACATCCAGCAAGGCTACGACCTCATGGAGTATTTCCTGTACGGCAACAAGTAACGCGGGCATCCTGCCCGCAATTCATGGGAAAAGCCGACGGATTCGATCCGTCGGTCCCCTCTGCGCACACACCCCTCTCGCCCCCCCACGCAACCGCTCCAATTCCATCGCCACTTTTCCTTTGCCTCCAACGCCTCACCCCGCTAAATTCACCCCACACACGCCTCGACCCTCATTCAACAAGGAGCCACCCATGTCCTCCCCCCTCCGCAAAACCTGGCAGGACTGCAAAAAACAAATGGGCCCCAACTCCGACAAACAATTCAAAGAAGACCTCGGCCCAACCCTCGACAAAGCCCAGGACGCCTTCGACGCCGTCGTCGCCGAAAACAAAAGGAAGATCAAGGTCGAAGGATATTCCGATTCCACCGCCGACCTCGCCAAACTACGCTCCAAGACCGCCACCGCCCTCCCCCTCCACGAAAAAGTCCACAAGGTCGCCACCACCTACAAAAGCACCGTCGACAAAATGGACAAAAAAGCCCCCGGCGTCGCCAACGCCCTCAAGTGCCTGAACGACATCCTCACCCATTTCCAAAACCAGGAAAACCTGCTGGTCCAGCACTGCCCCAGCGAAAAAGACGCCGAACGCTTCAAACAAGCCTACGCCACCGCCACCCTCAAAAAAATGAACCCCGGAATCTAATCGCCGCCCCCGTTCCCCACCGACAATCCCCCCACCGCCCCGCCCCAAACGCCCCCTCCCCAATCAAACCCGTCATTTAGCCCCCCGCGATGAACGCGGGGGGCCACCGGCACCCACCCAACCAGACACAACGCCCCGACTACTCGACATCCCCCCGCCCCACCAACATTCACCCGCGGCCCTCGAAACCGCGCCCGCAACTCCAACCCACCGCCACACCTACCAAAACCTCCAACTCCGCTGCACCGAACCCGCCGCCAAAAACCGACCTCCATATCCAACAAGGCAACCCCGACCGCGCTTGGAACTACGTCCTCCACCGCGCTGTCCGTCCGGCATTTCAATACGACGGCTGGCCGTTCTCCGTGTTGTCGCCCTGGACGAGACAAATCATTGCTTGCCACTCCAGTTCGAATGCCTTTAGGGCAGTGCGAAGGCCATGAAGGGAATCTTTCGCAGCGTAGTGCCGACGAGCTAAACCCACCGCATGACACGAAAGGTCCATCGATCCTTTATGACATTCACTTGCATTTACAGTTTGATTGCATACAATGGATCAAGTTCTGAAAGCGATGTGGGATGTTCGCAATTGCCGCCCGACGGCGGCATGTATGGAGTGGAAAAATGCAAAGTCGTCTTCCGGTCACGGTGCTCAGCGGATTTCTCGGGGCTGGAAAGACGACGCTGCTGAATCACGTGCTGTCCAGCCGCGGAAAGCTGCGCGCGGCGGTGATTGTCAACGACATGAGCGAAATCAACATTGACGCCCGTCTCGTGGAAGGGGGCGGAGCGGCGCTGCGGCGGGCCGACGAGAAGCTCGTCGAGATGACCAACGGATGCATTTGCTGCACCCTGCGCGACGATTTGTTGAAGGAGGTCGCAGCATTGGCGCGTGAGGGGCGGTTTGATTATCTCCTGATCGAAGGCACAGGCATCGCCGAGCCGCTGCCGGTTGCCATGACCTTTTCGTTTAAGGATGAACAGGGGATTGGCCTGTCGGATCTGACTCGTCTTGACACGATGGTGACGGTGGTTGACGCCCAGAATTTCCCCCGTGACCTGGGATCGCCCGATAATCTTTCCGACCGGCGGCTCGGCACAGATGTCAACGATACGCGGACTATCGCAGATCTATTGATCGATCAGGTGGAGTTTGCCGACGTGATCGTCGTGAACAAGGCGGATCTTGTTTCGCCTGAGGAACTGGACCAGATTTCCGCGGTGATGCGGAAGCTGAACCCGGGGGCGAAGGTGATTCCGTCGGTGCGGGGGAATATTGACCTGTCTGAGATACTCAATACCAGCCGGTTCGACATGGAGAAGGCCAGTCAGTCTGCCGGATGGATTCGGGAACTGAACAACAAGCACACGCCTGAGACAGAAGAGTATGGCATTGGCAGTTTTGTGTTCCGGGCGTTGCGGCCGTTTCATCCACTGCGGCTGCACGCCTTCATTGAGCAGGGGCTGCCGGGTGTTGTGCGGTCAAAGGGATTCATCTGGATCGCATCGCGGAATGATTTTGTGGGGGTCTGGGGCCACGCAGGTGCATCGCTGACGATCGATCCCGGCGGTAAGTGGTGGGCAAGCTCGCACCGCAGCGAATGGCCGGAGGACCCCGCAACGCGATCCTATGTTGAGTCGATCTGGCGCGAGCCGTGGGGGGACCGTCGGCAGGAGCTGGTGGTCATCGGTGCAAACATGAACAAAGAGTCGCTGCAGTCGCGGCTGGAAGCCTGTCTGTTGAATGACAAGGAAATGGCTGAAGGCCCGCAGGCATGGGCTCGCTACGAGGATCCGTTTCCAGCCTGGCAGATATTCGAGTCGATCAGTGCGGCCTGAATTCGCCAGGCGTCATTGAATCTCTTTTCCGCTTTTCTTTCCGGAGCTTTCCCATGGGTACAGATGTGTTTGTCGGCAACATTGACCGTAACGTGAGCGCAGCAGATCTCGAAGGGCTCTTTGCTCAGTATCAGACGGTGCAGCGCGTAAACGTTGTGACCGACAGGATGACGGGCCAGTCAAAGGGGTTCGGGTTTGTGACGTTTGGAGATGCCGGCGAAGCGGCGAGCGCCATTGCGCAACTCAACGGTTTTCAGCTGGGCGGGCAGCCGCTGAGCGTGTCGCCGGCGCGACCGAAGGATGCCTCGCCTCGTGGCCGCGACAGCCGCCCGCAGACTTATGGCGGCTCGGCGGATACGAAGGAGATTTACGTGAAGGGCCTCGGCGACTGCACCAGCGAAGAGCTGCACAACCTCTTTGCCGAGCACGGTACGGTGGTGAAGGCGAAAGTGATCATTGACCGCGACACCAATCGCTCGAAGGGCTTCGGCTACGTGCAGATGGGTTCGGATGAGGAACTTCGGCAGGCCATCGCGGCACTCGACGGGGCCGACTTTAACGGGTCACGCCTTTCGGTATCCGAAGCGCGTCCGAGGGGTAGCGAAGGGCCCCGCCGTGGCGCTGGAGGTGGCGGAGGCTACGGGAGTTTTGGAAGGCGGCAGCAGGGTGGCGGCGGACAGCGCTATTGATTCCGCTGATTCAAGCCACGTGGCAGCGATGTCGCAACACTCCGCACGGAGCATCCCAGCGGCCCGCAATATGCCGACTATTTGGCGGCCGGTGCGAAGAATGCAAAACTTCCTGTTCGGACCGGCATCGACGTGCACAGCGTAACGCCCGATGAGGAAGGCTTTCGCCTGGAAACCTCGGAGGGGCCGATCTTGTCAAAAATGGTCGTCTGGGCGGCGGGAGAATTTCAATATCCGCGGCTGAACCCGTTTCCGGGGGCCGAACATTGCCTGCACAACAGCCGCGTGGCTGCATGGTCGCAGTGTGCCGGCGATGAGGCATGCGTGATTGGTGGCTACGAAAGCGGACTCGATGCCGCCATCTCGCTGGTCCTCACCGGCAAGAAGGTGACCGTCCTGGATCAGCACGCGCCATGGCAGCCGGAGCAGGAATACGATCCCAGCCGCATTCCTTCCCCCTACACCCTGCAGCGACTTCGCGGCGCAATGGCCACCGGCAGGTTGCAACTCACCCACAATTCGCGAGTCGTCGCGGTTCGCAGGGATGGCGACGCCTACGTATGCGACCTCGCCGAGGGGCCTCCCATCAGGACCCGGCAGCAACCGATCCTGGCGACGGGATTTGTCGGCAGCCTGAGCCTGATCCGACCGCTCTTTGAATTTGATGATGATCACGCCGTGCGTCTCACGCCGAACGACGAGTCAACACGCGTGCCCGGCGTCTTTCTGGTAGGCCCTGCGGTCCGACAGAAAAAGGTCATTTTCTGCTTCATCTATAAATTCCGCCAGCGTTTCGCCATCGTTGCCCAGGAAATCGCCAGACGGCTCGGTGTTGCAACGCCTCCCATGGATGAATACCGCAAACATAACTTTTATCTCGATGATCTGACGTGCTGTGAACAGGCGTGCACCTGCTGACATATTTGTTTGCCGTATCGGAAGTGTGCATGGCGAAGCTATTTCAGACAGTGTCGCCAAATACGACAAGCGACCACGAGCGACGATGTTCCTGATACGCGTGCTCTTAAGGTTTCGGTCACCGTAGCGCCGATTTTGAACGTTTCCCCGGCGGATGCCACCGCTGTCCGGAACCTGCCGTGAATCGCCTTCAGCCGTCGGAAGGGGCACCCGCAAACTGGCTCAGAATCCGGGAAAATCTGTGTAATCTGGGGACAAAAAATTTGGGGCGGAAACAGTTACGAAGGTACTTGCGTTACCCCAAAAGTTAGGTTAAAATTCGGTACCAAAAAATCGGGAGGAGGGAACCCCATGCCATCACACCTCACTACGCGCCCACCCGCCTCGTTTCGCGTCTCATCTTCCGCGTTTCGGGTTTCCCCACCCACCCTGCACCCCATTGCACCCTCCCCCACTCCAAACACGCAACCCGTTGCCCGTTACACCCTCCCACACGCGCAACCCGCTGCCGCCCACTACCCTCCCACCCTCATTTCCCGCGCAAAATCCCACAACCTGCAACCCATTGCACCCCTCAAACCCAACCACCCCCAAAGGGGCCACACCCGGCCCCTCACACCACCGCCCTCTCAATTCCATGAGTACCTTGGGACAATCATGAGTATCTTGGGCACAAAACCCCAATTCCTTTCCCACACCATGAGTACCTTGGGCACAAACCCGCGAAACTTTTCCCAACTCCTCCACCAGCCCCCGAGACAGACCCACCCGAAACCCGATACCCTACCCCCGAAACCCGAGCCCTCCGCCCGCGCAGGGATCCTCACCACCCCCCCACCCCAATCACCCCCCGATGCCACCGAATCTCCGCGGGCCGCCTCTCCCCCGCCGGCCACACCACCGCCACCACATCAATCCGCGGCCGCAGCCCCTTCTTCCAATGCCGCCGCATCAACCCCCGCACCGTCCCCACCAGCTTCTTTCGTTTCCGATACCGAATCGAATCCTCCGGCCGCATATACCCCTCCGACCGCCGCGTCCGCACCTCCACAAACACCAGGAACTCCCCCTCGATCCCGATCAGGTCGATTTCCCCTTTCCCATGCACCCGATTCCGCGCCACAATCTTCACTCCCTGCTTCCGCAAGAACTTCGCCGCCGCAATTTCCCCCCGATCCCCCAACGGCATCCGCCGGAGGCCGACGCGCTGCGCAAGCCATCCCACCCACGACACCTTCTTCCGTCCCGGAGCCGTTCGCATGCGAAAAAGCTTACCGCGACTGCCATCGACTCAAAAGGAAAAAACCGTTGGAACCACGGAGATCACGGAGATGAATACAAAAACTCAATCCCCTCTCCGTGTCCTCCGTGCTCTCCGTGGTTTCATTCACGTTCCCAGCACGATCGTCGCCCCCAGCAGATACAAGAACACCGTGCAGATATCCACCACCGCCAGCGTAATCGGGCCGGACGCAATCCGCGGATTCAGCCGCAACCGATACACCACCTTCGGCAACACCCGCCCCAGCACCGCCGCCAGCACCATCGTCACCACCACCGCCCCCGCGATCGTCAGCGACGCTGCGCGCGGACCATTCCACAACAGCGACACACATCCCACCACCACCCCGCTGCAAACCCCCAGCATCACCGCCGTCAAAAACTCCCGCAGCAGCGCCCCGGGATTTCCTTTCCGACTGGCCGCCTGCTCGATCGCCAGCGTCATCGACTGCACCGACACCGACTCCGCCAGCGTCAGCACCAGCGGAATAAACAGCGCCAGCACCACCACCTTCTGCACCGTCGCCTCAAAAAACGACCCCAGCGCCGCACACGCCAGCCCGCCCCCGATATTGCTCAGCAACCACGGCATGCGCAACCGAAACCCCCGCCACGCCCCCCCCGCGCCCTGTTTATGCTCCTCCAGATGCAGCCCCATCAACTGGAACACCTCATTGAGCTGCTGGTTGTGCGCCAGATCGAACACTTCATCCGTATACAGCGAAATCTCCACCACGCCGAGCAATTTCTTCTCCGCATCCACCACCGGAATCGCCAGCAGCCGATGCATCGCGAAAAGTTCCAGCGCATCAAAGAGCGTATCGCTCGGCCGGAGCGAAATAACATCGCGGAGCATCAAATCCCCCACCCGCGCCCCGCCCGGCGAGAGAATCAATTTGCGAGACGGAAGGACGCCGACGAGCTGCTCCTGCTCATTGACAACATAAAAATAAATCACCTGCCCCGCCGCCGACTGCACCTGCATCGCCCCCCCCCCAACTGCATTGGCGCGAAGCTCCGCCAGCGTCTCATCCACGCTCTGCGATTCGCGCAGCGTCACCGCGGAGTTGGTCAAAAACTCCGTCACCGGCCGATCGAGAGGAAGCGCGGTCTTCATCGCCCCATTCTACGCCGAATCCCATCGCCCATGGTCCCAGGGCTGCGTCCGAAAACGCTTCCGCAATTCCCCATTCAATCGCCGCTCGCAATCTGGCTATAATGATCTGGAAAGTCCCCTTGCCAAGGATCGCTCATGCCCACCCCCGCCCTCAGCGACACAATCACCGATGGCATCCGCGTCGGCGCCACCGCGTTCTTCCTCCCGCACGAGTCCGACCCGGATCGCAAACGCTTCGTCTTCGGTTACCGCATTGTCATCATGAACGAGGGGACCCGCACCGCGACCCTTCGCGCCCGCCACTGGACCATCATCGATGCCGACGGCAATGTGGAGGAAGTGCAGGGGGAAGGGGTCGTCGGCGAGCAGCCGCGACTGCCCCCGACGCAGGCGTTCAAATACACGAGCTACTGCCCGCTCAAAACGCCGTGGGGAACCATGGAAGGGATCTACCATTTCGAACGCGAGGATGGCACGCTGTTCGACGTGAAGATCGGGCGGTTCTATCTGGCGATGGACAAGGCGGAATAATCTTGCGTTCAGCCGTCGATGACCAGTAAGGTACGACCATGCGAACTGAATCGTTATCAGCGTTGGAAAGCGAAGCGCGGCGGCTAGTCGCCCAGCTTGGCACGGAAAAAACGGCATTGATCGTTGGGGAAGACGGTTCCCCCGCGGCCTACCTTGTGGACCCGAAAACTTACGAGACCGCCTTGAATCGTCTCCAGCTTCTTGAATCCATTGCAGAAGGAGAGCGAGCGCTCACGGAAGGACGCGTTCTTTCGCACGACCAGGTGAAGGCGAAGCTGGCAAAATGGCTCAAATAGTGTGGACTGAGCCCGCCGCCGGTGACATCGCTGAAGTTGCCGAGCACATCGCGCTCGACAAACCGGATGCCGCCGCCAATTTCGTTTCCGAAGTTCTCGCCGCCATCGAGAGACTTGCCGACTTTCCGCTCTCGGGTCGTATGGTTCCCGAATTTCCCACGGATCGATATCGCGAGATCGTCGTATTTCCATGCCGCGTGATTTACACCGCCTCTCCCGAGGCAGTCGTCATACTCCGAATCATAAGAGGCGAACGTCTGCTACGCAGGTCGATGCTCTCGAGCCATTGATTCAGTTGGTTCTCACCACTCCGCCTCGCCGAAGGGCGTCAGCGGCGTCTTGGCCTTGGGCTTGGGCATGTGATTGATCAGGTCCTTCCCGAGCCGCACCATTTCGTCGTTGTCGATGCGCATGTTGAATCGCGAGCCGCCGATGGTGGCGACCTTGTAACCGGCATTCAACACGAGTTCCGCATCGTCGACGAAGCTGTTGCCGCCGCGCTTTGCGTACGCATCCACGAGCGCCTTGCGGCGATAGATCTGCGGCGACTGCACTTCGCTGACCTTCGCCATGTCCACGTATTCCGCCACCGTGCGATCGCCATTCAGGTCCGCGAACGCGTTCCGCGTGGGCACTACCGGCACCACGCCTGCCGCCTCTTTGTTCCTGGCGAGCGCCTCCTCCAGCGCATCGAGCAGCGTGAACGACGCCGCCGGACAGCACGGATCATGGACGATCACCGTCTCCACCTTTTCATCGAGCTTTTCCAGTCCGCGGGCGACGCATGCGAACCAATCGGACCCGCCGGCCGTGACGGTCACTCCCTGAAATCCGAGATGCGCGGAATAGCGTTCCTGCATCGTCAGCAGGTCGTCCGGCGTGACGACCACGATCCGCTGGGTCACCTGATCGCGCGGCGAATACAACTCCACGCAACGCAAAAAGACTTCGCGGCTGTCGATCTTCGAAAATGGCCGCGCCGCGCCCTTGGCTGCGAAGGGCGGCGTAACGACCGGAAAAATCACTGCAAGCGACATAAGACCTCTCCATGCCCCCCCCCACCGCCCCAAAACGGGGACGAATCTCAGCACCGCATTTTATCTCCCGGCCCAAACGCCGCCACCTCCGCTCCCGTTTCGCGTTTCATCTTTCGCGTTTCGCAAGTGGATACTCCCCTCCCACCCGAGTATGATTCTCGCGCATTCACTCACAGAGGAAACAAGAATGGCTCTCTACGATTCCAAAGGCAAACTCATCCTTCCCACGCAGTCCCACGTCGCCGACACCCCCGGCGCCGCCTACCAGGTCGAAGCGATGGGCAACATGCTCCCCCACCTGGCCCCCGGCATGCCCGGATATCAAGCAGTCGCCCCGCGTATTGCCGGCGAATACCAGCGCTACCGCGAAATGACCGTCGACCAGATGCTGCTCGAAAACCGCGTCGTCTTCCTCGTCGGCGAGATCAACCACGTCTCCTCCTACAACGTGATCATGCGTCTGCTGTACCTGCAGTCGATCCGCAAGGACCAGGACATCATGCTGTACGTCAACTCGCCAGGCGGGTCTGTTGACGACACCCTCGCGATGTACGACACGATGAAGTTCCTGACCTGCGACGTGCAGACCTTCTGCATCGGGCACGCCATGTCGGGCGGCGCCGTGGTCCTCGCGGCGGGCACGAAGGGCAAGCGCTATGCCCTTCCTCACGCCAAGGTGATGATCCACCAGCCATTCGGCGGGATCTGGGGCCAGGCGGAAGACATCGCCATCCAGGCGGAGGAAATTCTTAAGACCAAAAAGACGCTTACCGAACTCCTCGCGAAACTCACGGGCCAGCCCATCGAACGCGTCTCCGAAGACCAGGAGCGCGACAAGTACTTCGATGCCTACGAAGCGAAAGCGTACGGGCTGGTCGACGATGTGCTCGGCGAAGAGGACAAACAGAAAAAGGAAGCCATCGCCGAGCAGCAGGAAACCAAGCCCGGTCGGTGATTTCAATGCGTCACAAAAACCCAAAGAGCCCGAGGCAACTCGGGCTCCTTTTGTTTGCCACCCCGGCATGCTATCTTTGCTGCCAGTAGCCGGGTTTCCGACTCATGTGCATAACCGCCTGAATCTCGATCAGGCCGCGATCAACGGAAATCTTATATATGAGACCGTACGGAAATCGATGTAAACGGTATCTGCGGAATACGTAATCGAGTTGTTGCCACCGGTCTGGATTCTCCAGAATTCGATCAACACCGCGCCGAAATTCTTCAAGAAGATCCATTCCCAGCCCCTCGCCCTGGAGTTGATAGTAATCGAACGCCTCTTCGATTTCCCGTTCCGCCTCCGCGAGCATCACGGCCTTCATGCACGGCCCTTATTCTTCAGACGTGCGATAACCTCGTCCACGGACTTGACCGTTGTCGCGCCCGCCTGAAGCGCTTCCTCGCGCCGATGAGCTTCGGCGAGCCATGCCGCATCGATTTCTTCGCGGCTCTCGCCGTCAATGCTCAAAAGCAACTCTTCTGCCAGCGCCTCGCGCTCCGCGGGATGCAGCTTCATCGCCTCACTCTTCAATTCCTGCCGGGTTAATGACATCCCAAATCCCTTCAAAAGTGACACCCGCCATTATAACATGGCGGAATTCAGGTGGTTCGCCGTTCAGACCTCCACCCTTACCACCCGCCCCCCCGGCAATGCCTCCAAGAATTGCTTCCCGTATGGCTTCGTCGCGATGCGTTTGTCGAGCACGACGACGATGCCCGTGTCCGTCTTGCTGCGGATCAGGCGGCCGAAGCCTTGTTTGAATTTGATGATGGCTTCGGGGAGCGAGTATTCGGCGAAGGGGTTACCGCCCTCGGCTTTGATGGCGTCGAGGCGGGCTTCGATGAGGGGCTTGTCGGGGACCTCGAAGGGGAGCTTGGTGATGATGACGTTGGAGAGCGCATCTCCCTGCACGTCGACGCCCTGCCAGAAGGAGTCGGTGCCGAGCAGGACGGGGTTGGGGGTGGATTTGAAGCGGGAGAGGAGTTGGCCGCGGGTCAAGGTGCCGCCCTGGGCGAGCATGGTGTAGCCGAGGGGGGCGAGTTGCGGGGCGAGGATTCTGGCGGCGCGGTCGAGCATGGCGTAGCTTGTAAAGAGGACGAAGGCACGGCCTTGCGTCTGGCGGAGGTAGTGCATGGCGCGATCCATGGCCTGGTCGAGGAAGGCGCGTTCTTCGGGCGAGGGGAGGCCGACTTCGAGGTAGATGGTGCACTGCTTTTCGTAGTCGAAGGGCGAGCCCAGCAATAATTCGCTGCCTGAATTCAATCCGATGCGGGAGCGCAGGTATTCGAACGATGAATCGGCGAGCGGGCGAGCGGGCGAATCGGCGATATCCGAATCGCCGCCCTTTCGCCGGTTTGCCGATTCACCCGGTCGCCGATTCGATCCTGCCGACAATGTCGCGCTGGTGAGGACAACGCTGGGGACTTCGTTGAAGAGATTTTCGCGTAGCTGCTCCGCCACATTGATCGGGCTGCAGGTCCACTTCAGGCGGCGCGAGGTCTTGCCGGTGGCTTCCACCCAGTAGACCGATTCTTCCTGTTGCTGCGAGATGAGGGAGTCGAGGGCGACGGCGATTCCGTTGACGCGGTTGGTAAAGCTGTTCAATTCGAAGCGGATTTTTTCGAGCTCGTAATCTTCGCCTTTGAGCCGTTCGCCGCCGGCGGGGTTGTCGACGACCGGCCGATCCTCGGCTCCGGCGCGGGCGGCAACTTGCGCGGAGAGTCCTTTGAGCGCCTTGGCGAGATCGGCCATTGCGGGGCTGAGGGGATTGTTGACGATGTTTTTCTCGCGGACGCGGCCATTGGAAGAGGCGCGTGTGGTCAGCCAGCGGTCGAGTTCTTCAAAGAAGAGATTGGTCGCGACTTCGGCCTCGTGGACTTTTTCGACGGCGGCGAGGTTGTCGACGTTGTCGAGGGTTGCGAGGAAGCCGCGCTGCGTTTTCTCGGCGAAGAGCGAGTGGAGGAGATAGCGCACCTGCGATTCCGAGACGCTCAGGCCGAAATGATCGGATGCGACTCCCTCGATGGTGTGGGCTTCGTCGAGGACCACGAAGTCATAAGCGGGCAAAATCGCCCCGCCCATTCGCCGCAGCGCCAGATCGGAAAAAAACATCGCATGGTTGCAGATCAGCAATTGCCCGTTCATGATCCGCCGCCGCGATGCCTGGTAGAAGCAGCCCTCGAAATATTTGCACCGGCGGCCGAGGCAATTGCCCTGCTCGGCGCAGACCTTGTCCCACACCTGCCACGCGGGCTGGCGGGGGAGATCGCTGAGGGAGCCGTCCTTGGTGTTGTTCGCCCAGTCCTCGATCATGACGAGGTCGTCGGCATTGCGGAGATCGGGGAAGAGGTTCAGGCTTTTGCGCGAAGCCTGTTCGAGCCGGCGGAGGCAGAGGTAATTGCTGCGGCCCTTGCAGAGGACGGCGGAGAATTCCTGGCCGCTCACTGCGCGGAGGAAGGGGATATCCTTTTCGATCAACTGCTCCTGCAGCGAGATCGTGTGGGTGGAGATGACGACTTTTTTGCCCTTTGCCACCTGGGCGATTGCGGGGATCAGGTAGGCGAAGCTTTTTCCGACGCCGGTTCCTGCTTCCACGATCAGATGCCGCTTATTGTCGAATGCCCGTTCGACGGCTTCGGCCATTTCCTGCTGCTGTGGGCGCAGTTCGAAATTGCTCAGTCGCTTGGCGACGGGTCCTGAGGAGGAGAGGAAATCGGTGACGGAGATCGACATGCCGACAAGATATCAACTTCGCGCGGTTAATAAAATGGTCGGGCGAGTGTGAGGTTCATTGAGTTAAATGAGTTAATTAAGTTAAGTGGGACCTGGGGAACGAGATGTGGCATCGAAGTCCCAATTAGCCGGTTAACTCACTTAACTCCATCACTTGCCCTCGATGAACGTCTTCGCGTCGGCGGACAGTTGTTCGAGGCCTTGTTGGACGTGATAGATCATGTGGCCGCCGGGGTAGTATTTCTGCGTGATGTTTTTTCGCAGTTCGGGGGCGAGGCCGAGGTGGTCGATTTGATAGTCGGTGGCGAAGAAAGGGGTGGCGAGATCGAAGTGGCCGGAGCAGACCATGAGGCGGAGGTGTGGGTTGTGGGTCATGGCGTCGCGCAGGCTGTCGCCGACGTAGAGATAGCCGTTTTCGTCGCCGGTGCCGGATTTCCAGTTCCAGGGGTAGACGCGGTTGGAGAGCACTTCGTAGGCGATGTCGTTGTCGTACCTGAGGGTTTTGCGCACGTAGACGTTGAATGCGGAGGTGTAGGCGTCGAGAAATCCGGAAAGGGAGGGGTCGTATTCCTGCGAATCGTTCTGGGCATCGGTGGGCGGACCGGCAATGCGGCCGTCGAAGCGACCGACGACGAGATCGCCCTCGCCGCCTGGCGAGCGGAGCAATTCCTTCTCAAACCGCCAAGGAGAGATCCGCAGGCGCGACTCCAGAATGTAGGGCACCGAAAGGCCGGTGAGATCGGACAGCTTCGCGGCGACGCTCTTCCGCTCCTCCACCGAAAGGGTCTGGCCCTTCATCAAAGCGGTGGCATACTCGTTCTCCGCAAACTGCTCCGACTCCTTGAGGAGCGCGTCCAGGTCGGCATGTTTGGCCATGTCGAGCTTCTTGTGATACCACGCCACAGCGGAGTAGCTGGGCAGATAGAGGGCGAAGGGCAGATCGTTGTTGTCGCCGGGGTTCAGCGTCGAGAAGTTAAGAACCGTGGAAATGAGCACCACGCCGGAGACGCTCACGCCGGCGCGTTCCTGCAGATAGTTGGAGAGTGCCGCCGCGCGCGTGGTGCCGTAGCTTTCGCCGGCGAGGAAGACAGGCGAACCCCAGCGTTCGTTTTTTGTGAGAAAAAGCCGGATGAATTCACCCATGGCGGAGATGTCTTCCTTGACGCCGAGGAATTCTTTCGCCTGCTCCTGCGTTGCGGGTCGGGAGTAGCCGGTGTTGACGGGATCGACGAAGACGAGGTCGGTGGCGGGGAGCCAGGAGTAGGGATTCTCGACGACCTTGTAAGGTGCTGTCGGCGCGGTGCCGTCGGCGGGGATGTCGATTCGGCGTGGGCCGACTGCGCCCAGGTGCAGCCAGACCGATGCAGCGCCGGGTCCGCCGTTGAAGAGGAAGGTGATGGGGCGGTGCGAGTCGCCGAAGAATGGCTTGTTTTTTTCTTCGCCGGGCCGGGTTGCGGGTTGCGTCTCGGGGCTCGCGGCACCTGAGAAATAGGAGACGTAAAACACGTTTGCGCGGAGTTTTCCCTGCTCATCGTTCAATGGCATGTAGCCGGTGGTCGCGGTGTACTCCATCTGCTTTCCACCCGCGGGCGTGAGCGTTGCGGTGGTCACCGACGGCGTGGTCCCCATCATCGGCTTCGCTTCCTTCTCGGCCGGCGGCGCGTCGTTTCCTTTGGCTGACGCTTCCTGCATCGGGCCCGGATGTTCGGCCCCGCTCACGACTCCGCGGAGCGCAGTCATACCCACCACCACGTACGCCGCCGCCAACATTCGCAATAAGCCACGCGTCATCGCAACCTCCGTGAATCAACCGATATTTCGTCGCCACGATCGCCGGCGCCTTTCGGAATTCTGCCCGATCATGCTCTCACTCACAACCGCGCGCCACAACCGCACGCACTGGGCCTTTCGCGCGAGCCGTCTCGACACCTGCGCCGGTCACGAGTAGGCTGGTTAGTCAAGTTTCTTCGCAAATCTCGACAGGTTCGCCATGACAAAGTGCATTACCGTGATCCTCGCCCTGGCCAGCATTTCCGCCGTCGGGCTCGCCGCCGCACCGGCCACTCAACCTGCGTTTTATGCCTGGGCCGCGACGCCGCCGATGGGCTGGAACTCGTGGGACTGCTTTGGCACGGGCGTCACCGAGGAGCAAACGCTCGCCAATGCCGATTACATGCAGAAGAATCTGCTCTCGCATGGATGGAATATCATCACCATCGACATCCAGTGGTACGAGCCCAAGGCCAATACGCTGAATTACCGCCAGAACGCGGTCCTGGAAATGGACAACTACGGGCGGCTCCTCCCCGCCGGCAACCGGTTTCCCTCCACGGCGGCCGCTCACTCGTTCAAGCCGATCGCCGATGCACTGCATCAGCGCGGATTGAAGTTCGGACTGCACCTGCTCCGCGGCATTCCGCGCCAGGCCGTCGAGCGGAACATGCCGATCCTCAACACGCCCTACCACGCGGCCGACATCGCCGACAAGAACGACACCTGCCAATGGAATCCGGACATGTATGGCGTGGACATGTCGAAGCCCGGCGCGCAGGAGTATTACAACTCCGTGTTCCAGCTTTTCGCCACGTGGGACCTCGACTTCGTCAAAGTCGACGACCTTTCGCGGCCTTATCACAAGGCGGAGATCGAAGGTATCCGGAAGGCGATCGATCTGTGCGGCCGGCCGATTGTTTTTTCGACAAGCCCCGGCGCGACGCCCGTTTCCGAAGGACCCCACGTTTCGACTCACGCCAACATGTGGCGCATCTCCGACGATTTCTGGGATTCGTGGAAATCGCTCAAGGAACAATTCGCGAGGCTCGACGCGTGGACGCCGTATCGTGGTGAAGGGCACTGGCCGGATGCCGACATGCTTCCCCTCGGCAATGTCCGCGCGTTCACGAAGAATGGCTGGACGCACTTTACGCATGATGAACAGAGGACGATGCTGACGCTCTGGTCGATCGCGCGCTCGCCGCTGATCGTCGGCGCAAATCTGCCGGCCAATGACGACTTCACGCTCTCGCTTCTGAGCAACGACGAAATACTCGCCGTCGATCAGCACTCGATCAACAACCGGCAGCTCTCGCGGAAGGATGACCTGATCGTCTGGACGGCCGACGTTCCAAACTCACCCGACAGATACGTCGCGCTTTTCAACGCACAGGAGAACAAAAAAGGTGCGACGCCGCAGGTCGCGACTGTCACCGTGAATCTGTCGGACATGAACCTCTCCTCTCCCGTTGCCGTGCGTGATCTCTGGACGCACCAGAATCTTCCCAACACCGACACCGCCATTACGGCGACGCTTCTTCCCCACACGGCCGCGCTTTATCGCCTGAGTCCGACGAAGTAGTCCGGAAGTTTCCAACAACATGGCAGTGGGTGCAAACGCGGCGGTTAAAACCGCCGGCTCATCTGCGGATTGGCGACATTCCTCGAATTCGTCTTCCCATTTGCCGACGACGCCGGATTCAGTTCAATCCCTCTTCGTGACCTGGTGTTTCCGTCGTTCCCTCCCCCCCCTCGTCGGTAAAGCTCGGGACAAATGTGTTCGGCACAATCACGGGCAGCATCTCGCGCTCCGGATCATTCTTCTGCAGAAACGTCTTGAAGCCCCACACATCCTTCCCGAAATAGACCCACAATTTGTGCGCCGCCGCCGCCTCCTTGAGTTTCTGAAACGACCGCGGCTTGACCGTGGAATCGATCTCGAACACCGCCACCGGCACGCGTTTTCGCGCCCAGATCACATCCACCCGCCCCGACAACTGCAACGCCCCCCCCACCGGCTCCTCCCCTGCGCGCTCCGGATCGTCGAACAGTGCGGCCGACTCCGTCCACCCCCGGCAGTCGAAATTTTCCGCCAGCGCCGCGAGCTGCCGCTGAAACGCATTGTGGTAATGAATCCCCTTCAACCCCGACTTGTTCAGATTCATTCCAATGGCCCGAATCCGCGCGGTGAGATCGACCAGCGCCGGCTGCGAGAGCATGAACTCCGGATCCATCGACACCCGCACATCCTTCCGATTCGGCACCGCGACCGGCCGCCATTCCTCGATGAACGGCTGCACGATTTTGCTGACTTTTTCCGGCGTCAGCTCCGCCTCGCCGGCGAAAAGCCGCAGCCGGCGCAGCGATTCATGATATCGGCGTCCGTCCATGAGGGTGCAACTATAACGCATTTCCCGACGTAGCGGCAAAGAACGAGCATCACGTTCCGAAATTCCACCATTGCATTTTTCCCCGTCACTGGAAACACTGCACGCATGCAGCGTCCATCCGCCCAATCCATCGAGCGTCTTGAACAAGCGCTCGCCGCCGATCCGAACGACCTGCCCCTGCTTTCCCAACTCGCCAACACGCTCGTCAACGCCAATCGCCCCGCCGAATCGCTCCCGCTGTTCGCCCACGCCATGCAACTCTCACCGAACGACCCGCGTCTTCTGAACGACCGCGCCCTCGCCCTCACCGCGCTTGGCCGATTTGATGACGCCCGCACCGATCTCGCCGCCGCACTTCGAGAGGACCCGGGCTTCGTACCGGCCCACAACAATCTCGCCAACCTCTTCATCATGATGGGCCGGCACCAGGAGGCCCTCACCTCGCTCGATATCGCCCTGATGCTCGATCCCACGCACGCCTCCGCTCTCCGCAACCGCGGGATCGCCCATTTGTCGCTGGGTGACTTCGACGGCGGCCGCGATGACTACGAACGCGCCTGCACGGCTTTCCCAGACTCGCCGCTGCCCTGTCCGGAATGGACGGGGCAAGCGCTCGCCGGCAAACGCCTCCTGCTCCTAACCAGCCGGCATGGCCTGGGCGACACGATCCAGTTCGTCCGGTTTGCCCCGCAGCTTCAATCGCGCGGCGCGCAGATCATTATTCAATGTGCAATGCCGCTCGCTGAACTTCTCCGAGGCGCGCCGGGTGTCGATGAGCTGATCACGCATACGGAGCCGCTGCCGCGCGCGGATTATTCCCTTCAGCTTGTTTCGCTGCTCCGGGTACTCAAGATCACGCTCGACACCATTCCCGCGGCCGTCCCCTACATCACTGCCGACGCGCGGCGCGTGGAGTACTGGCGCGGGCGCCTCGCACAACTCCGCAAGCCCAACCACAAGCTCATCGGCATAGCGTGGCAGGGCAATCCGCATCATCAATGGGACCAATTCCGCTCTGCCCCGCTGCAGGAATTCGCGCTGCTTACAGAACTTCCGAACATGCAGCTCGTCAGCCTTCAGCGCGGCCCCGGCGTCGAGCAGATCCCCGCATTCCAGCAACTCACCCAGAACGCGCTCCTCCTCCCCACCGCCGGCGAGCAGACGGAACCCGCGCACCTCGCCGACGCCGCCGCCATCATCGCCAACCTTGATGCGCTCGTGACCGTCGACACCTTCACCGCGCACCTCGCCGCCGCCATGGCCAAGCCCGTTCTGGTGGCTCTCTCCACCGTCGCCGATTGGCGCTGGCTCACCGACCGCACCGATTCTCCCTGGTATCCCACGCTTCGTCTCTTCCGCCAGCAGAAACTCAACGACTGGCCCGACGTTTTTCGCCGTATCGCGGAATTCCTGCGAAACGATAAAGGCGCTATGATTGCAGAGTGAAACCGATGCCCGCCCAAACCGCACTCGTCCTCGACCCCTTCTTTAAACTGCACGACACCGGCGCCGGCCACCCCGAATGTGCCGAGCGACTCACGGTCATCGAACACGCCCTGGCGCCGCTCCTGCCCAATGTGCTGCAGCTCGAGCCGCGCGATGCCGTCAATTCCGAACTCGCCCTCGTCCACGCCCAGCGTTACCTCGACATGGTCCAGCAGGACCTTCGCTTCGGCGCGGGCCACCTCTCCACCGGCGACACTGTCATCTCCGACCACTCCGGCGAAGTCGCCCGCCGCGCCACCGGCGGAGTCCTCAACGCCGTCGACGCCGTCATGCAGGGCCGTGCGCAAAGCGCGTTCTGCGCCGTCCGTCCCCCCGGCCATCACGCGACGCCCGTCACCGGCATGGGCTTCTGCATCTACAACCACATCGCCATCGCCGCCCGTTACGCCCAGAAGAAACACGGCGTCGGAAAAATCCTCATCGTCGATTGGGATGTCCACCACGGCAACGGCACGCAGGACGCTTTCTACGCCGACGATTCCGTCCTCTTCTTCTCCTCCCACCAATACCCCTGGTACCCCGGCACCGGCGCCGCCGACGAAACCGGCACAGGCCGCGGCCTCGGCTATAACGTCAATGCTCCCCTGCGCGCCGGCTCCGGCTTCGCTGAAATCCAGGCGGCATTACTCACCAAACTCTGGCCCAAACTCCGCGAGTTCCGCCCCGAGCTCATCCTCATCTCCGCCGGCTTCGACTCCCGCGTCGAAGACCCCCTCGGTGAATTCACCCTGGAAGACGAGGACTTCGCCAAGCTCACCCGCCTCCTGATGGAGTGGGCCCACGGATTCGCGAGCGGCCGCCTCATCAGCATCCTCGAGGGCGGCTACAACCTCGGTGCGCTTGGCAACACCGTCGCCTCGCACGTGCAAACGCTGATGGCGGGCAGTGTTGCTGATGCGTCGCAATGACTATGCCGAGCATGCACAGGGGACCTTCCCTGAGCATGGCACAGGTTGGGCGTGGACATGTTGACAGGTTCGATGGTTATCCGCGGAGGGAAGCGGCGCGGGTTGCAGCTTGTTCGGCGACGTTGCGGCAGACGAGCTGACAGAGGTCGAAGACGAGGGGCAGGGCGATGGAGTAGATGGCGCGGTTGCCGTCCTGTTGGCGGGCGATGATTCCGGCGGCGAGGAGGATTCCGAGCTGTTTGGAGGCGTTGGCCTGTTTGAGGTCGAGGGTGTCGACGATGTCGGAGACGCTGGCGGGGCCCTGCTGGAGGAGTTGGAGGATGCGGAGGCGGGAGGGCTCGGAGAGGACGGCGAACATGTCGGCGACGGCGTGCAACTGGGCGGGTTCGAGGGATTTGTGGGCGCGCCGCGGGGCGGTCGAATTCTTCATGGGCTCCTCTTGACTATATCACCATATAGTGATATAGTGTTATTATAGCCGTGGGAGGTGATGCGGGCAAGATCCTCCCGGATGCTTTTTTCGTCGCTGATTGGAAGACGGAAAAATGGCCACGAAAAACACAAAAGACACGAAAGTCATTTTAGATTTTTGAAAGCAGCCTCAACCTTTCAGGAGACATTTTATGAGTACCAGTGCACAGGCGTATTACGAGGGGAATGCGGCGGCGATGAAGCCGGTGCGGGCGGCGATGCCGGACGTGATCAGGGGATTCGGCGCGTTGCATCAGGAAACGATGAAGGCGGGGGCGCTGGGCGTGGCGGAGAAGGAGTTGATTGCGCTGTCAATCGGGCTGGCGGTGCGGTGCGAGAATTGTGTGTATGCGCATGTGCGGGCGGCGCTGAAGGCGGGGGCGACGCGGGAGCAGGTGTTGGAGGCGGCGGGGGTGGCAGTGCTGATGCAGGGTGGGCCGACGTATACGTATCTGCCGCGGGTGGCGGAGGCATTGGAGGCGTTGGAGACGCCGGTTGCGGGGTGACGGAGGTTAAACACAAAGGACACGAAGAGCACGAAGGACCACGAAGTCGGTTTTGGTTGGAGATTTGACATGACTGTGAAGACGATTGAGGTGGGGGAGTTTCGGAAGTTGATTGAAGGCGGGAATACGATCACGCTGATTGATGTGCGGACGCCGGGGGAGTTTACGGGGCGGCATGTGGTGGGGGCGAGGTTGATGCCGTTGGATGGGTTGGATGCGGGGGCGGTGGCGGCGCTGCGCGCGGGGCCGGGGGAGGCGGTATATGTTTTGTGTGAGAAGGGCGGGCGGGCGGCGAAGGCTTGTGAGAAGTTGATGGCGGCGGGGATGGGGGAGGTGTATTCGGTGGCGGGGGGGACGGCGGCGTGCGAGAGCGCCGGGGTGCCGATGGAGCGTGGTCGGGGTGCGATCTCGCTGGAGCGGCAGGTGCGGATTGCGGCGGGGGCGCTGGTGTTTGTGGGGACGGTGCTGGGGTGGGTGGTGCATCCGGGGTTTTTGGTGGTGCCGGGGTTTGTGGGGGGTGGGTTGGTGTTTGCGGGGGTGACGGATTTTTGTGGGATGGGGATTTTGCTGGGGAGGATGCCGTGGAATCGGGGGTCCGCGAGGTGCGCGACGTAGCACGTTTGTGCGAGCGGTTACGGGGTTTAAACCACAGAGGACACAGAGAACACAGAGACGACGGACGGGATTGGGCGGGTTTTGACGGAGGTCGTCGTCTTTCTGTGTCCTCTGTGTTCTCTGTGGTTTTATTTTCTCTTTCGTGGTGGAGTGAGCATTTTGAGCGGGTCGGCGGAACCTCTATAATTGCGGGATGAAGATTTTATTGAATGGTCGTGATTTTGAGGTGCCGGCGGAGACGACGATTGCGCAGTTGATCAAGCTGCGGGAGATCAAGACGCCGGCGTATGCGGTGGAGCGGAATCGGGAGGTTGTCTTTCGCAAAGAGCATGCGGAGACGGTGCTGGCGGAGGGGGATCGGGTGGAGATTGTTGTCGCTGTTGGCGGCGGGTGAGCGGGTGGGGGATTTAGTCATTGAGTGATTGAATCATTGAGTCATTGGTTTTGGGATTTGGGTTATGACCACGATTGAGACATCAATTCAGAATTCAGAATTCAGAATTCAGAATGGGAGAAGCGAGGGGGTTCCGGCGTTGAAGATTGGGCCGTATACGTTGCAGTCGCGGTTGATCGTGGGGACGGGGAAGTATTCGTCGCTGGAGCTGATGCAGCGGTGTCATGAGGTGTCGGGGGCGGATTGTGTGACGGTGGCGATTCGGCGGGAGCGGTTGTTTGATAAGTCGTCGGGGCGGAATATTCTGGAGTACATCGATCCGGCGCGATATACGCTGCTGCCGAACACGGCGGGGTGTTTTAATGCGGAGGATGCGGTGCGGATTGCGCACCTGGGGCGGGAACTGCTGGCGCATTCGGGATTTCGTGGGGCGGAGTGGGTGAAGCTGGAGGTGTTGGGGGATACGAAGACGCTGTTGCCGGAGCCGGTGGGGACGCTGGAGGCGACGAAGCGGCTGGTGAAGGATGGGTTCCAGGTGCTGGTGTACTGCTCGGATGATGTGATGCTGTGCAAGCGGCTGAAGGAGGCGGGAGCGGCGGCGGTGATGCCGGCGGGGTCGCCGATCGGGTCGGGGCAGGGGGTGCTGAATCCGAATGCGATTCGGATTTTGATGGAGGAATTGAAGGGGAATGATCCGGAGTATCCGGTGATTGTGGATGCGGGTGTGGGGACGGCAAGCGATGTGGCGCAGGCGATGGAGCTGGGGGTGGATGGGGTGCTGTTGAATACGGCGATTGCGGGGGCGACCGATCCGGTGGGGATGGCGGTGGCGATGAATCATGCGTGGCGGGCGGGGTGGTTTGCGGCGCGGGCGGGGCGGATTCCGCGGAAGCTGTACGCGACGGCGAGCAGTCCGTGGGAGGGGCGGATTAATGGTTAATTGAGTTAATGGGGTTAAATGGGGTGAGGGGTTGCTCAATAATTAGTTTACTCGGCGAGTTTGACGCTGCTCACCTGGAGGTCGAAGATTTCGTAGGTGTAGCCCTGATCGCGCTTCACGTTGATGGTGAGTTTTCCGGTGACGGAGATTTCGTCGGGGGTGTACTGGACGGCTTTGCCTTTTTCGGTTTTGCAGTTGATGGTGTGCTGGACGCCGGGGGGTTGTCCGAAGCAGCAGTTGGCGAGGGTGGGGACGAGGGCGAAATCGGTGATGTCCTCGGCCTGGTTGAGGGGGATCATGAAGCCGCGGAGGCGGACGGTGGCGCCGTTGAGGTATTTGATATCGGGGGGGATGTCGGCGTCGGCGGTGGGATCGAACTCGAAGTTGCCGAGCTCGCGGATGGTCATGGAGACGGTCTCGCCGGCGGGGACGGGCTGGTGGGGGATGCGCTGCTTGTTGGTGGTGGGATCGATGTCTTTGGGATTCACGGTGACGGAAGCAGGGGCGGTGGTGGCAGCGGGAAGGGGCGGGGGCGGGGCGATTTTGGCTTCGGCGTCGACAATGTAGGTGAGGATTTCGTTGCGGCGTTGTTTGTCGTCGCGGACGTCGGGGGAGGCGACGTATTTTTTGAGGAGGGGGACGGCGGTGGCGTAGTCGCCGGAGTGGTAGGCGGCGAGGGCCTGGGCGCCGAGGGACTGGCTGGCGGCGGCGCGGGCGATGCTCGCGTTGTGCTGGGCGAGGAAGTAGGCGCCGGTGGCGGCGCCGGCGACGACGATGAGGAGGATGGCGATGTTGAGGGTGGAACGCATGGGCTACGGATACTCCACGGGTGGGGGGATTAGAGACTGCCTGACAGACCACGTCGCTTCCCGATCGGTAGCCGATGTCGAGGGGAAAGCACATTCCGGCGATACCATCGCCGGCTTTATTGATCAGCCGACGAGGTTTTCCGCGACGGGGGTCTGGTAGGCCTTCAGGGCGGGGACGAGTCCCGCGAGGAAGGCGACGACAATCGCGACAAGCAAGTATAGCAGCTCAACCCCGGTGAAGTGCCACCAGGGGAGACCGGTGCCCATGACTTCCTGCATGTAGGCGGATCCGGTGCCGGCGAGGAGGTGGCCGATGATGATGCCGGCGATGGCACCCAACCCCCCTACCAATGCGGCTTCGAGGCAGATGATGGAGAGGATGCGGACGCGCGTGGCGCCGAGGGCGCGCATGATCGCGATCTCTCGCGCGCGGCCGACGATGCTGTTGTAGATGCTCACGAGGATGGAGACGGCGGAGACGACGAGGACGAGGGCGGCGATGACGAAGAGGAGCTGGAAGATGGGGGGAAGGACGTTGTCGAAGAAATCGGCCATGACGCCGGCGGGGCTGACGGACATGGCGTCGGGAGAATTGCGCAGGAGGAATTCGAGCTGGTTTTTGGTGGCACCGGAGCGGGACTTCACGAGGATCGCGGAGACCTCCCAGTCGGCCTTGGGGAGTTTGTTATTGATGGTGCCGTCGGGGTTGAGGGTGTAGCCTTCGTTGGCGGGTTGGGATTCGGGTTCGGGGGCCGGGGGAGGCGGCGGCGGGGTGGAGGCGGCGGCGGTTCCGCCTTTGATCTGGGCGATGGCTTCGAGGCCGGTCTCGTGTTCGAAGATGGCGTAGAAGGTGCGGACGGGGATGAAGAGGCAGCGGTCGTTGGCGGTGTGGGTTTCGTTGAGGACGCCGACGATGGTCCAGACTTCGGGGTGGATGTCGGGGATGTCGTTGGGTCCGGGGAAACCGTGGGTGGCGTGGAAGGATTTTCCGACGGTGAGGCCGAGGTCTTTGGCGACTTCGGAGCCGACGACGGCTTCGAACTTGCGGCCGTGGAAGGGGCGGCCATCGGCGAAGGTGTAGTGCTCACCGGAGCGGATTTCGGGGATTTTTTCTTCGGGCAGGGGATTGAGTTCGTCATCAACGCCGAAGAGCTGGCCGGAGGTGCCGACAATACGGCGGCCCTGATAGCTGTCGCCGACGGCGTAGGGGACGGCCCATTGGACGAGGCCGCGGTATTCGTTCTTTTTGCCGGTGAGGGCGGAGGTGGGTGAACCGGTGGCGAGGTCTTCGTAGAGAGCGTAGGGGATATTGCCCTGGGATTTGCCGAGGTGGTAGATGGTGTTCATCACCAGGTCGAAGCCGGAGCCCTTGGGGCCGACGAGGGTGTCGTAGCCGTAGTCGGACTGGGCGAGGATGCTGCGGCCTTCCTTCTGCATGATGGAGATGCTGATGCCGAGGGCGACGGCGAGGGTGACGGCGAGGCCGGTGAGGAGTGTGGAGAGGAGGCGTTGGCGCATCTGTTTGAGGATGAGTTCGAAGATGTTCATTTGGACCCCCCTGCCGGGTGCATGGCGTGGTTGATTTCGGAAAGCTGGACTTGACGCGAGAGTTTCTGGGCGATGGCGAGGTCGTGGGTGACGAGGAGGAGGGCAGCGTTGACTTCGCGGCAGAGGTTCTGGATGAGTTCGAGGGTTTGCTGGGCGTTTACGGCATCAAGGGCGCCGGTGGGTTCATCGGCGAGGACGAGCTGGGGGCGGTTGGCGAGGGCGCGGGCGACGGCGACGCGCTGCTGCTGGCCGACGGACATTTTTCCGGGCTTGTAGGAGAGGCGGTGGGAGAGGCCGACGCGGTCGAGGAGGTGGGTGGCCCACGTGCGGTCGGCGGGTCTTCCGGTGAAGGACATGCCGAGGAGGACGTTTTCAAGTGCAGAGAGTCCGGGGAGGAGGTGGTGGGTCTGGAAGATGTATCCGATGTGCTGACCGCGGAAGTGGTCGCGCTGGGCTTCAGGGAGCTTGGCGATGTTTGTGGTTTGCCCCCCCACCGTGTATTCGATGCTGCCGGAGTCGGGGGTGAGGATTCCGGCGAGGAGATGGAGGAGAGTGGTTTTGCCGGAGCCGCTGGAGCCGAGGAGAGCGATTTGTTCGCCGTCGGCGAGGGAAAACTGGTTGATGGCAACGACGGGAACGGGAAGATCGCCCGGGGCGGAACCCGGGGGCGGCAGAAAGTTTTTGACGAGGTCGGAGACGCGTAACATAAGGCACCCACTTTAAGACAAAACAACGTTGCCGCAGGCGCAAGAATGCAACAAAGTTGCGATTGCAATTCTATTGCTAAGGAGGCGTCCGTCAATTTGGGGCAGGGAGGGGAACGTCCGTTTTTGTTCTTGTCCCACTTTAACAAAGCAAATGTTAAAATAGATAACCACACATAGGGGCAGAAGTGTCCTATAAAATCAATGAAGAGCTATGACCAACCGCGTTTACCACCTAAATTAACACGCACGCACCACGTTGTAGATAAAATAGTAAATGCAATATTGTTAAAATAGGAAAGATTATCAAGGCGGTTAGCTGATACATAAGGGCATGAAACACGCCGGATGGCACGAGACTCTGAAGGGCTGCAGGATCAAGTCAGCCTCGAGGAGAGAACAGTCCAGCGGGTTTCTGAAGTCCCGGTTCGGAGTAACCGGTTCCTGTTCCAGTGACGGCACGAAGAAGGAATCTTCCAACCGTCCAACGCCACAGGAGTCCACCATGCCCGCCGTTGAAACCCTTCTCGAAAAGTTTGTCGCCCCCCTGTTCGCCGGTGACCGTTCCGGTGCCCGCGCGATTGTTGCGGAGGCCTTCGAAGAAGGGCTGACCGCAGAAGAAATCATCATGCAGTTGATTTGGCCGACGATGGAGAAGGTACAGGGGATGTACCGTTCGGATCGGATCAACACGGGGACGCATCACATGGCGTCGCGGTTGCTGCGGATGCTGGCGGACCAGTTGGCGCTGCGGTTGCCGCGGTCGGAGCGGAATGGGCGGACGATGTTGGTGGTCTGCTCGCCGGGGGAACCGGAGGAGCTGGGGGCACAGATTACGACAGACCTGGCGGAAGCGCATGGGTGGTCGGTGCACTTTGCGGGCGGCGGGGTTCCGAATGATGAGATTGTCGGGTGGATCGGGCAACTGCAGCCGCAGGTGCTGATGGTGTACGGGACGATTCCGAGCGCCACGCCGATGGTGCGGCAACTGATTGATTTGCTGCACGATGTGGGGATTTGTCCGAAGCTGCAGATTATCTGCTCGGGCGGGGTATTTAATCGGGCGGAGGGGCTGTCGGAGGAGATTGGTTCGGATCTGTTTGCTCCGGATCCAGTGTCGGCGCTGGAGATTCTGCAGGCGTATCCAGGCAAGCGGGCGACGCCGGAGCAGCAGACGGTGGGCCGGAAGCGCCGTGTGAAGAAGGCCCCCCCCCACTCGGCCGCGAAGGCGGAGTGAGTTTTCAACGATTGCCAAGCAGCACCGGGAATCCTCACGGAGATAGGGTCCCGGTGCTTTCGTTTTGCGGGGGGTAATTGTCGAAGCGAGAGCACATTCCGGCGATGCCATCGCCGGCTTTTTGCTTCAGTGATTGAGTTCGTGGCGGATGTTGGTGAGGGCGCGGGCGATCTGGTTGCGGAGGGAGGGGGTGGTGCGGGTGGCGCCGAAGCGGACGTCGTAGTAGGTGTTGACGAGCCAGAGTGCGTCGGCGGAAGCGGAGCGGAACCGGGGGGCGAGGAGCTCGACGTATTCGCGCGGGGTCTGGTCGGGAGATCGGCGGGCGCCGGTGCGGGCGAGAAGTCGGAGGAATTCCTCGAAGAAGAGGAGGTCCTGGGCGAGTTGGCGCTGGATGCGGCGGTCCACCTTGCGGAGGATGCGGGTGATGGGGCTCGTGCGGCGGCGGTTCCAGCGGTAGGTGAGCCAGAAGACCATCCAGGCGATGAAGATCGCGGAGCCGGTGCCGAGGATCTTGTCCGACCAGGTGGTGGTGCGGGAAAAGGCGAATTCTTCGAGGGTGAGCCCCCAGTCGTTGGCGAGGTGACGGAGCTGGTCGGGGATGCCGGCGAAGATGCTGCGGACGTATCCGAAGACAGAGGAGCGGGAAGCGTTGTCGAAGCCGATGATGGAGGAGAGCCAGTCGCGCTGGACGATTTCGGCGAGGTCACGGAAGAGGTTGGAGAAGGGGAGTTGGGAGGGGGTATCGCCGCTGGCGGGGGTGGGGTCGAAGGTGACCCAACCGCGGCCGGAGAAAAACAGTTCGGCCCAGGCGTGGGCGTATTTTTCGCGGACGATGTAATTGCCGCTGATGGAGTTGAATTCCCCGCCATGGTAGCCGGTGACCATGCGGGCGTTGATGCCGACGGAACGGCAGAGCATGACCATGGCGGAGGCGAAATAAGTGCAGGGTCCGCCGGAGTCTTTGCAGTTGAGGAGGAAATCGGCGGTGGGGTCGAGACTGGAATTGACGGAGTGTTGCGTCAGGGAATAGGGGTAAGAGGTGCGGAGGTAGTCTTCGAAACGATCGGCGGCGAGGCGGATGTCCTGGGCGCGGATGTGCTCTCCGGGCGGGGGGACAGGAACGATGCCATTGAGGAGTTGGCGGGCGAGGCTGGAGACCTCATCGGGGATGTCAACGGGGGTGACGAAGGTGGGTTCATCGATGTTTGTGTGGGCGATGAGATCGGAGGTGATGGTGTAACGGAGGGAGGAAAGGGGTTGGCCGCGCAGGAGAAGCGTATTTTCACGGTCGGCGAAGCTGATGACGAGATTGGTGTCGGATTGGAAGGTGGAAGCGGGGGCGAGGGTAAACAGGACACTGCCGACGTTTCCCTGGATCCGGTACTGCTGAGTGATTTGGGGCGTGCCGGAGGAATTCTGCTGGGGACGAAGAGGGACGGGGGTGTTGGCGGGTGCGGGGATTTCGCGGACGTTGGGGCTGAAACTGTAATCCTGGGGAAAGAGATAGCCGGAGCGGATCCATTGGCGATTGTGGCTGTCGTAGGTGTCGAGGGCGAGGCCGCGGAAATAGGGTTGGTAATACTCGGAGCCGATGTTGACGCCATCCTGTTCGAGTCGGACTTCCATGGCGACGGCGTTATTCTGGCGGAGTTCACCGTAGTCGCCGAGGTGGACACGGTCGGAGAAGCCGGTGCGAAAGGTGGAGTTGGCGGACCAGCCGTAGACGAGGCCTGAGCCGCGGGTGCGGGGGAGGAGGAGGAAGGCGCCCACGGCGACCAAGGCGAGAAGCACCATGGACCAGGAGGTAACGCGGCGAATATCGCGTCGGAGGAGGGGGTCGGCGAGGTTGGAGAGATTGGAATTGATGAGCCGACCGAGGATGGCGGATTCGGTTTCAGCGCGGAGGTGGAGGAGCATGATGGCGTAAAACGCGAGGCCGAGGTAGGCGACGAGGATGGAGGCGAAGAAGAGCGAGGCGGAGAAGATGGCGCCGGCGACCATGATGAGGAGTGTGAGGGTGAAAATCTGGGCGTAATCGCGGTTGGTTTTGCGGTCGAAGAATTTGCAGATGAGGATGCCGGTCATGAAGTGGCCGAGGATGAGGAGGAGATTGGGGCTGGCGTTTCGACCCTGGGTGGGGTCGAAGACGACTTCGTAGAAGAGAAAGGCGGCGGTGCAGAGGACGCCGAAGTTGACGATGGTGCGCGGCAGGGGTTTGCCGCGGGGGCTTTCGACGATGATCCAGGAGATGACGGCAGCGGCAGAGATGAGGATGAAAGTGATGGGGTTTTCTTCGGCATAGGCGAAACCGGCGACGGCGAGGAGGACGAGGAGGTACGCGAGCACCCGGAAGCGCTTGTAGAGGTCGAAGGCGGGTGTGGGGGCGACGGTCATGGGCGCTGCGATTCCGACTGAGGGGCCGAGAGGCAACGGGACTGAAAGTCTGCTGAGATTATACGTTGGGGATGAGGGGGAGTTGCGGAAAATCCCGGGGGGAGGGGGGAGGGTGGGGTACGGTTACGGGGCGGCGGTTTGGTTATTGGGGCGCGCACAATGCCCCGCGCCGCCCGAGGCGGCGGGCGTCGTTCCGGGTGCAATGCGGAGATGGGTTATTTGCCGGCGACGGTGAGTTGGACGCGGTGCTCTTCTTCGAGGCGGCGGAGGGAGTAGGGAAGCTCAAAGTGCATGTTTTCTTCGGTCACGTGGACGTCCTCGACGGTGGCGTCGTATTCCTTCTGGAGGAGGGCGATGATGGCCTGGACGAGGTCTTCGGGAGCGGAAGCGCCGGCGGTGAGGAGGAGGGTTTTGACGCCCTTGAGCCAGTCGTGGTTGATCTCGGAGACATCATCGACGAGGTAGCTCTTGATGCCGCGGTTTTCGGCGATCTCGACGAGGCGGAGGGAGTTGGAGGAGTTCTTGGAGCCTACGACGAGGACGAGGTCAGACATGGGGGCGAGTTCGACGACCGCTTGCTGGCGGTTGGTGGTGGCGTAGCAGATGTCTTCTTTTTTCGGGGTGTGGATGTGGGGGAATTTCTTTTTCAGGGCGTTGATGACGCGGTTGGCGTCGTCGATGGAGAGGGTGGTCTGGGTGAGGTAGGCGATTTTGTGGTTGGCGGGGATTTCGAGACGTTCGACGTCTTCGGGGGATTCGACGATCTTGATGCAGTCGGGGGCTTCGCCGAGGGTGCCGATGACTTCGTCGTGGTCTTCGTGGCCGATGAGGATGATGGTGTATTTCTTGTTGGCGAAACGGATGGCTTCGGAGTGGACCTTGGTGACGAGGGGGCAGGTGGCATCGACCTGGAGGAGGTTGCGGTCCGAGGATTTGTGGCGGATTTCGGGGGAGACGCCGTGGGCGGAGTAGACGACGGTGCCGCCGGAGGGGACTTCTTCGATGGAGTTGACGAAGATGACGCCTTGGTGGACGAAGCGGTCGACGACGTGCTTGTTGTGCACGATTTCGTGATAGACGTAGACGGGGGGGCCTTTGAGTTTGAGGACGCGATCGACGCATTCGATGGCCATGTTGACGCCAGCGCAGAAGCCGCGGGGGTTGGCGAGCAGGATTTTCATGGCCATAGACATCCTTCGTATGTGCGACAGTGCATCAAAGTTCGCAGGCGGGTATTCTAGCAGAAATGATGGCGGAGGTGGTAGATTAGGGGGACTTATGAGGGAAATGGTCATGAGCCATGTTGAAGCGATTTTCCGGCACGGGGTGTTTGAGCCATTGGAACCGGTGAATCTGCCGGAGGAGCAGCGGGTTCAGTTGAGCTTTGAGGCGAAGGGTAAATTGGAATTCCTTGGCTGGCTAAAGAAAGTGCGCGCTCTGCAGGAGGAGATCATTCGCGAAGTCGGCATACTTCCGGACAGCACGACGGATATCGCCGAGGACCGTCTACGATGAATGAACTGGTCGTTGACAGTTGCGTGGTAGCAAAGTGGATCCTTCCTGAAACTGACTCTCTTCAGGCGCAAAGATTGGTCACTGACGCTGGGACGTCCTCCATGAAACTGGTGGTGCTGGATTTGGCGTTTGCCGAAGTTTCGAACGCCATTTGGAAGCGACATCGGCAGAAAGGCATTTCGCTGGAGCGCGCACGAGAATTGGTGCGCGAGCTGGAAGCACTCCATTCCCTTCCCCTGCAAATTGAAATTTCGCAGAAATTCATTCGCCCAGCGTTCGAGATTGCGACCCAGTATGGCCGCTCGATGTACGATGCGTTGTTCCTCGCGCTGATGCAAGAACGAGGATCGCGAGGAGTCACGGCGGACGAGCCTTTATACAACACCACACATGCGGATTTTCCCAATCTGATCCTCTTGAGAAACCTTCAATAGCCGTTTAACCGGTTTGCGGGAACGAAGCGAGCTATTAGGATGGGGGACTTTGGTATTTGAGGTGATGGTTGTCAATTCCTGCGGGACAGTTCGCTGAGATGACAAAAGGGGAAGCGGAGGCTTTGGGGATTTCGCGCGAAGGATTGCCTCCGACGATACGCAGGGCGTTTGAGCCGGTGGCGGGGGCGACGGAGGCGGAGGCGTACACGCGGGAGCTGACGCAGTCGCATTACGAGAATTTTTCGGTGGTGAGTGTGCTGCTGCCGAAGCGGTTGCGGCAGGATTTCTGCAATGTGTATGCGTTCTGCCGGATCGCGGATGACCTGGGCGATGAGGTGGGGGACAAGGGGCGGGCGCTGGAGTATCTCGGGGCGTTTCGGGGGCAGTTAATAGAGTGCTACGAGGGGCGGGCAAATACGGCGGTGTTTGTGGCGCTGCAGCAGACGATCAGGCGGCACGATATTCCGATGAAACCGTTTGATGATCTGATCCGGGCGTTTGAGCAGGATCAGGTGGTGACGCGGTATGAGACGTTTGAGCAGGATGTGGAGTACTGCACGAAGAGTGCGGATCCGGTGGGGCGGCTGGTGCTGTACATGTGCGGGTATCGGGATGAGGAGCGGCAGCGGTTGAGCGACAGGATCTGCACGGCGCTGCAATTGATCAATTTCTGGCAGGATGTGCGGCGGGACATTCTGGAGCGGGATCGAATTTATTTGCCGCGGGAGGATATGGAGCGTTTCGGGGTGACGGAGCGGGATTTGCGGGAGGGTCGAGTGACGGCGGGGTGTCGGGAGCTGATTCGGTTTGAGGTGGAGCGGACGGAACGGATGTTTGATGAAGGGGCAGCGCTTCTGCCGATGCTTAAACCCATGTATCGGAAGCAGATTGCATTGTTTTTGAAGGGCGGGCGGGCGGTGTGCGCGGCGGTGCGGCGGCAGGGGTTTGACACGCTCACTCGGCGGCCACGGCTGAGCAAATGGCAGAAGGGTCGGCTGATTGCGGGGACGATGATGGGGTATGTGGTGGGGAAATTGACGGGAGGGGCGGCGTGACGGCGATTGTGCGCGATGACATGATCGGTGTGGATGCGGCGGTGCTGGAGAAGTCGCGCGTGTATTGCCGGGAGCTGACGCAGCGCGAGGCGAAGAATTTTTACTACGGGCTCAAGCTGCTGCCGGAGCCGAAGCGGTCGGCGATGTATGCGTTGTATGCGTACATGCGGATGGTGGATGACATTGCGGATGATGAATCGAACGGGCGGACGGTGGCGCAGCGGAAGGGGGATCTGGAGCAGTGGGAGCAGTTGACGCATGAGGCGATTCACGCCGGTACGGAGGGGAATGGGTCACTGCCGCGAGGGCATATTCTGTGGCCGGCGTTTTCGGAGATGGTGCGGCGGTATCGCGTGCCGGGGCACTTGTTTGATGACATGATCGCGGGGCAGCGGCAGGATCTGGAGCCGGTAGCGATCGGGACGTTCCAGGAGCTGCACGAGTACTGCTATCGGGTGGCGAGCGTGGTGGGGTTGGCGAGCTTGTACGTGTGGGGATTTGAGGGGGGCGAGGCGACGTTGAAATTGAGCGTGGATCGGGGGATTGCGTTTCAGTTGACGAATGTGCTGCGGGATTTGCGGGAGGATGCCGCGCGCGGGAGATGTTATTTGCCGCGGGAGGATTTGGAGCGGTTTGGGGTGAGTGAGCGGGAGTTGGCGGAGGGGGCGGGCGGGGCGATTCCCGAGGGGTTTTTGTCGTTGATGCGGTTTGAGATTGAGCGGGCGGAGGGGTTCTATCGGAGTTCGGCGTCGCTGGACGAAAAGGTGCGGGCGGATTCGCGGCCGACGCTGGTGGCGATGACGGGGATTTACCGCGGGATTCTCCAGAAGATTGCGGAGGATCCGACGCGCGTGATGCGGGGGCGGGTGCGGTTATCGACGTTTAATAAGTTGATGATTGGCTGGCGCGCGATGCGGGGGAAATAAATGGAACCACAGAGGGCACAGAGAACACAGAGGTCGACGGCGGATCTGAGATTCGTGCGTTGCGCTGGTTCCGTTGTCTCTGTGTCCTCTGTGTTCTCTGTGGTTGGACTCCATGCCTGACGCAGAAAAGAAAACGGTGATCGTGGTGGGTGGTGGATTGGCGGGGATTGCTTGCGCAGTGGCGCTGGCGAAGGCCGGGGTGCGCGTGATGTTGCTGGAGTCGCGGTTTGCGCTGGGGGGGCGGGCGGGATCGTTTGAGGATGGCGATGGGGCGCTTTTGGATAATTGTCAGCATGTGCTGCTGGGGTGCTGCACGAACTTGATCGATTTGTATCGGCGGCTGGGGGTTTCGGAGAAGGTGCGGTTTCATCGGAGCGTGCATTTTCTGGATGGGCGCGGGAAGCGACACGATTTGTGGGCGGTTTCCGGGTTGCCGGCCCCGTTGCATCTGGGACTGTCGTTTGCGCTTTTTTCGGCGCTGACGCTGGGGGAGCGTGTGGCGGTGGCGCGGGCGATGCGGGAGATGCTGCGGATTGGGAAGAGCGGCCGGAATCAATTGGAAGGGGTTGCGTTTGGGGAGTGGCTCGATCGGATGAAGCAGCCGGCGGGGTTGGTGCATAAGTTTTATGATCCGGTGCTGATCAGCGCGCTCAACGAAGAGACGCGGCGGGTGAGTGCGAAGTATGCGATCCAGGTGTTTCAGGATGCAATGCTCGCGCATCGGGAAGGGTTTGTGGTGGGTCTGCCGGCGTGTCCGCTGGGAGAGCTGTATGCGACGGTGCCGGGGGTGGAGGTGCGGGTGAATACGCGGGTGGAGGAAGTGGTGTTTGAGCGAAATTCAGAATTCAGAGTTCAGAATTCAGAATGGAAGGCGGTCGCGGTGCGATTGCGCGGGGGGGAGGAGTTGAGGGGGGATGCCGTGGTGCTGGCGACGAATCATCATGCGGTGCAGCGGTGGATTCCGGAGGAATTGAAATCTCGCGATGCGCGGTTTGCGGGATTAGAGAAGCTGGAGAGCGTGCCGATTCTGGGGGCGCATCTATGGTTTGATCGGCCGATCATGCGGGAGGAGGCAGTGGCGTTGATCGAGGGGCCGCTGCAGTGGTTGTTTCGGAAGGATGCGGAGGGGCGGGTGCTGCACGGAGTGATCAGCGCCGCGCGGGCGTGGCCGGCGGTTGCGAAGGAGCAGGCGCTGCGGCAATTTGAGGCGCAGGTGCGGTCGCTGTTTCCTGCGGCGCGGGAGGCGAAGCTGGAACGCGGCGTGATCGTCATCGAAAAACGGGCGACGTTTTCCCCGCTGCCCGGCACTGATCAGTTCCGTCCATCGCAAGCCCCGCCCCCCGGTGGCATCGCAAGTCTTTTTCTTGCCGGCGACTACACGAAAAGCGATTGGCCCGCGACGATGGAGGGAGCGGTGCGGAGCGGGTATCTGGCGGCGGAGGCGGTGTTGGGCGCGCCGATGGCGGTGGTGGCGGATCTACCGGTTCAATGGCTGGCGCGGGTGATGGGTCTTGCACGGTAATCAGCGTTGAAGTGGGGTATCAATGGCGAATAAATGGCTACGAACTGAGTCCCCCACGACGATCGAGTGGGCGCGTTCTCAGGATGGAGTTTCATATAGGATGCGGATTGCGAGCTTCGCCCTGTTGCTGGGTTTGATCGGCGGATTGGCGGCGTGCGGAGACAACGGCACGGGATCGACAACAGCGCCGGCCACCGGGTCTTCCGCGGCGGCACAGCAGATTCGGGAGCACTTGCAAGCGGCGGGGCAGGAGGTTCGAAACGCCGCCACTGAAGCCGCCACCGAAGTGGGGCCGGCGCTCCGGCGTGCCAAGGAGGAGGCGCGGGAGACGGTGCATGATCTCTCGCAGAAAATTGCGGACCGGACCGCGCCGGCTTCCGCCACGCAGCCGTGAAATTCTGCCTTTCCACTGCACGAAAACCGCTTTCGCAGCAACATGATTCCTTTATGCCGGTTCTCGGGGGTCTTGACAGGTGCCACGCTCACCTGTATTTCCACAGGTCTCTTTCATACTCAGGCGGAGGTTCGTCATGAGCAATGCGGCGGATATCGTTGTCGATCGACTCACCAAGAACTACGGCTCGTTCCTGGCCGTCGATCATATTTCGTTTGAAGTTCCCAAGGGCGTGATCGTCGGTTTCCTGGGGCCCAACGGGGCGGGGAAGACGACGACCATTCGCATGCTGACCTGCTACATGCCCCCGACTTCGGGTACGGCGACCGTCGCAGGCCACGACGTGTTTCTCGACTCGCTGAATGTCCGGCGCAATATCGGCTACCTGCCCGAATCGACGCCGCTTTACACGGAAATGCGTATTCGTGAGTATCTCGACTTTAAGGCGCGGCTGCGGGGACTGAATCGCGAGGAGCGGCGGAAAGCGATCGCCCATGCGGCGGACCGCACGTGGCTTACCGATCGGCTCGAAAGCGTGATTGGGCATCTGTCGAAGGGGTATCGCCAGCGCGTCGGAATTGCGGACGCGCTACTGCACAATCCGCGCGTGCTGGTGCTGGATGAGCCGACCGTTGGGTTGGATCCGTCGCAGATTCGCGAAGCGCGGAAGCTCATTTCGGAATTGGCGGGCGATCACACGGTGCTGCTCTCCACGCACATCCTGCAGGAAGTGGAAATGGTGTGCCAGCGTGTGATCATCGTCGCCCGCGGGCAGATCGTGGCGCAGGGAACGCCTGAGGAATTGAAGAACAAGGCGGGTTCCGGCGTGCGGGTGGAGGTGCGCGGGCCGTCGGATCAGGTGAAGTCGGCGCTGAGCACGATTGCGGGCGTGGAGAAGGTGGATGTGCTGCAGTCGGGGGCTGTCAGCACGGTGAATGTGCGGGGGAAGAACTCGCCGGAAATGCGGGAGCAGATTGCGGGGATCATCTCGCAGCGCGGGTGGGCACTTCGGGAGATGCGTCAGGAAGGGGCGAGTCTTGAAGAATTCTTTGTGCGGATTACCGATCCCGGTTCGGCTGCCGCGTGAGATGCTGTTAGGTTTTCCGGTGCGTCTGCGTCATCCAGAAAAGGGCTCAGGAAAAGACTGAGGTTTCTATATGGGTCGAGTCATTGTGATTGCGAAGCGCGAAGTGGGGTCGCTGTTTTATTCCCCGATCGCCTATTTTGTTCTCTTCCTGTTTTTGATCGTTACGGGAATACTGTTCGGCTGGCTGGTGTTTATTCCAGGGAAGCCGTCGGAAGTGCGCGATCTGATTGATTTCTCGCGATTTGGGCTGTTTTTCATCATTCCCGGGCTGACCATGTCGCTGCTCGCGGATGAATACCGCTCGGGGCGCATTGAAATGCTCCGGACCAGCCCGCTGACCGAACTGGATCTGGTTCTTGGCAAGTATGTCGGCGCGATGCTCTTTTACCTGATCCTGCTTGCTTCCACGTTTCTTTATGTTGCCCTGCTCGTGGCGTACGGTCGGCCGGATTGGGGGGCGACTCTTGCCGCGTACCTCGGCCTGCTGCTGCTGGGGATGATGTTCGTCTCCGTGGGGCTTTTCTTTTCCAGTTGCACGCAGAATCAGATCGTCGCCTACCTCGCCACGCTGCTTGTGCTCGGGTTTTTCACATTCTGCGGGGCGCTCACGTCGCTCTTCCCGGCGTCAGTGGGGATCGTGCCGATCCGACAGCCGCTGACGTATCTCGGTGTCAGCTCGCACATCGCCGATTTCGCGAAGGGCATCATTGCCATTTCGCATCTGAGTTATTTTCTCGGCTTCACACTCCTCTTTCTATTCCTGACTTACCTCGTTCTCGAGAGCCGCAAGTGGCGGTAAGAGACAACTTTTCCTCGCCTCCCGGCCCCGCTCCTTTTTGAGATTCTTTCAGGTGAACAATGACTCAATCTGATACGCAAAGCTCGCAGACCCCTGAGACCGGCAAGAGAAGCTACTGGCTGTACGGCTCGAACGTCGCCATCCTTGTCATCATCGCCGTTGTCATCATCACCATGCTGATGGCACTGACGGCCCCTATCAGGAAGAAGTGGGACCTCACGGGCAACGGTGCGTACTCGCTCAGCGGCTATACGCAGCAGCTTCTCAAGGATGTCGACGAAAAGAAGCAGAAGTTCGAGCTCATTAATGCATTTCCGCTCACCGAAAGTCGGCAGCAGCAGGTGCAGGACATTCTCGACGAATACGCCCGCGCCTCGAACAACATCGCTGTCGCGGATCTGTCGCAGGTGAACCGGGACCAGATCGTCCAGAAGATCAAGGATCGTTACACCTCGGAGCTGCATCCGTATGAGGATGCGGTCGCGGACTATCGCAAGGTTTCCGCGGACGTCGCGAAATTTGCCAAAGCGGAAGCTGCGAATATGGGGGCCGTCGCTCAGCAACCAGGGGCGACTGAACAGACGCAGAAGGATGCCGCGCAGATGCAGGGGCTTTTCAGCGACCTCGTCCCGGCGGTGCTCAGCGACACGCGCCGGGATGTGAACCGATATACCGACACCACGACTCCCGACTATGGGCAGGCGGTGGATTCAATCAAGAAGAACTTCGGCCAGATCGTCAAGCAGCTCACGCTTTTGAGCGATCAGAAGCAGGTCGGGGAAATACTCTCTCCCCCCGTCGCCAAACTGCTTGCCGATGAGGAAAAACAGTATGCCGCGATGCTGGCGGAGCTGAAGGATTATCTCGCGAAGCTCGACAAGCTGCCGCCGTCGAAGGTGCAGGACGTTCTGAACAATCTGGGGCCGGACACGATCGTCGTCCTCGGCCCCAGCAGCGCGTCGGTCGTTTCCGAATCCTCCATCTACAAGGCCCCCACCGACGAGAGTTCGCAGGCCACGCCGGCGTTCCAGGGCGAGCAGGCGGTCAGCTCCGCGCTGCTTCCGATGATCGAACCGAATAAAGTGAAAGTTGTGTTTGTCTCCTCCACGTCGAACCTTCATCCCTCCACTTCTACCAATGAGGAAGGGTGGAGCGACATTGCAGATCGCCTGCGTTCCGTGAATTTTGATGTGATGGAGTGGGCGCCGCCGGGTCCGCCGACCGGGCCGGACCAGCCGCCCCAGAGTCCCACGCCGCCGGCGGAAGGGAAGGGCGTCGTCTGGATCGTTTTCCCGCCCGATCCGGCGAATCCGCAGATGATGATGATGGGCATGCCGCCGCCGAGCCCGCAGCCGGTGATCGATGCCGTGAAGAAGCATCTCGACGAAGGCGGGCAGGTCCTCTTCCTCGCCGACGCAGCATCCAACGACATGTTCAGCCAGGGGACCGGATACGCTTATGCCGACCTGCTCAAGCCGTTCGGTATTGATGTGGAGTCGAAATACACCGTTGTTCACAATTATCCCGATCAGAACGGCGAGCGGCGGGTCTTCCCGCAGATTCTCGTAAGCCGCTACGGGGACCATCCGATCACCAAGCCGCTGCAGGCGCTGCAGACCGCGTTCGTCGGCTTCGGCAGCAGGAACATGCCGGGATTTTTCGGCGCTCCCACCTACGTCGGCGTCGACAAGCAGATTCCCGCCGGCGTGGATGCACAAGTGCTCCTGGAGTCCCCCAACGACAGCGACACCTGGGCCGAAGCGACCTACAACCAGACCGCCGCCTTCAACAAAGGCACCGACCTCGCCGCTCCGATTCCCCTCGCCGCGGCGGCCGTGAAAAACAACGGCAAGCCGGACGAGCAGCGCGTGGTGGTGATCGCCTGTCGGACCATTGGCGCCAATACGCTTATCGAAGCCATCAATGCCCGCGAGAACGATCGCGGCGGGGCGGAGCTGTTCATGGTCAACCCGGGCAACGCGGAGTTGCTGACGAATAGCGTGCTCTGGCTGGGCGGGTACAAGAACATGATCGCGGTGAGCGCAAAATCCGCCGCCGCCGCACGCATCCGCAGCATTCCGGAAGGCATGATGCTCTTTATCCACGTTATGCTCTATCTTGGCATTCCGCTGCTCGCACTCGTGCTCGGCGGCGTGGTTTATTTCTTCCGCCGCCGGTAACCGGATTCTGAATTCCGACTTATGACTCCTGACTTCTCCCAGAGGCTCCCATGAATTTCCGTCTCACCCTCTCAATGGTCATCGTTCTGGTCCTCGTGCTCATTCTTTACATCGGCATCACGAACCACCAGAAAAACGCCACGCCGGAGAATGACGCCACGAAGAACCTCGTCATCTCGCCGGCGCCCACCGCAATCAAAACGATTTCCTACACGCAGGATGGCGACAAGCAGGTCGCGTTCGAGAAAATCGCCACCGGCTGGAATCTCACCTATCCCACCACCGCCCCCGCGAACACATGGGATGTCGACCCCATTGCCGATGGCCTGAAAACTCTCTCCTTCAAGGAAAAGTTCGAACCGGAGGTCAGCGGCGTGAAGAGCCCGCAAAACACCGGAACCGACAAGCCCCGCAACGTCATCACCTTTAGCGACGATGCAGGACACGAGCACACGCTCAACCTCGGCAAGGCCACCATCGGCGGTATCTTCGCCACCATCGACGGCGGCAAAACCATCTATCTCCTCTCCGCCAACCCGCTCGACAACCTGCAGAAAGACCCCAACGATTTCCGCAACCGCACCATCAAGGAAACCCCCGCCGACAGAATTGCCGAAATCCAGATCAAGCATCCGAAGGAGACCATCTCGCTCGAAAAATCCGGCGACAGGTGGCTCATCGACGCCCCAATCACCGCGCGGGCGAATCACAGCACCGTCGATGAAATCATCAACGAGATGAAGGGCATCCACGCCTTCGGTTTCTCCGACCTCGCCAAGACCCAGCCCGCCACCGGCCTCAATCCGCCCGTCCTGGCCGTCACCGCCATGGTTGAAGAGGCTTACCCCTCCACGCCCGTTTCCACTTCCCCCTCCACCCAACCCTCGAAGAAAACCCCCGTCACCCTCGAACTCGGCTACTACACCGATCTCACAAGCAAGAACGCCGTCTACGCCAGTCTCGCCGGCTCCGATGGCGTCTTCACCGTGAGCGCGGATACGTTCAAGAAGCTCGATCGGCAGCTCAAGGAGTTGCGCGATCCCGCCATCACCCCCGCTCCCGTCGCCAACGCCACCGACCTCTCCATCAACACCCTCACCCTGAAAAAAGAGAAGGAACAGTGGCAGATCACCAGCCTGCCGCACCCCATCCCCGCGGGTATATCCGAGGTCAATTCCCTCCTTGCCGACATCGCAGGCCTCCGCGCGATCAACTACGCCGACAACGCCGGCGACCTCAAATCCATCGGCCTCGATCCGCCTCAGATTACCATCACGCTCACGGTTCCCGGCCAGTCGCAGAAGGAAACCCTTCTCATCGGAAAACCGGAAACTGCGGACAAGGTCACCCCGATGATGCGGCAGGGCGAACCGACCGTGTACCTCGTGCAAACCGCTGACGCCGACAAGATCGCCCCCACGCCGCTCACGCTCCGCGACAAGACCGTGGACAAGCTCACCGCCGACGCCATCCGCACCATCGCCGTCTCCGGGGAAAAGAACTTCACGCTGCAGCGCGAAGGCTCTACGTGGAGCGTCACAGAGCAGAACGGCAAGCCACAAAAAGCCGACGAACTGAAGATCACCCCCCTGCTCGGCGACTTCACCCCCGTCACAGCGGCGAAGTACCTCGCCGAGGAGAGCAAGACTGGCTGGAATCTCCCCGCGAAGCCGGACCTCACCGTGATGATCACCTCGCAGGAATCCGCCGCCCCGACCTCGCAGCCGACAACCTTCTCCGCCGCGCCCGCCGGTCCCACGCTCACGCATCCCGTGACCCACACGCTGCGGCTCTATAAGGATTCGAAGACGAACACATGGAAAGCCGTCTGGGATGGCGGTTCCGAACCGCAATGGCTGTTCGAGCCGGTGCCCACGCTGATCGCGCATCTGACGGCCACCGATTACCCGGTTCCGACCACGCAGCCGGCGACGCAGCCTGCCGCTCCGGCCGCGGCGCCGCAGTAACGGAACGCTGCATCAAACGCTGCGTCAGCAGTGTGTTAAAAAGTCCGATGGCTCGTTTTCAAAATGATTGCACATTCCGGCGATGCCATCGCCGGCTTTTTTCCCGTTCCCCGTTACGTGCGGATCGTATCCAGCATCACGATTGCACAGGGCCCGAAGATCATCACCGGCAGCCACGCCGCCAGCAGCGGATCGAGCTTCGTCCCCGCCATCTGGAACATGACAAACGTCGCCACGAAAACAAGCCCCGACACGATTGTGCAGTAGACCATGTTCTTGATGAGGCGGTTCGGTTCGCGGGTCAGCAGGAACGGCACGCCGATCAACAGCATGATGATGTTCATCAGCGGCTGGGTCACGCGCAAATCCATGACCTTGTACAAGAGCGGTTGATTTGCCGGCGGGCTGCTCGCCGCCAGTTCGCGTACCTGCGATGTCGATAGATAATCCACGGCCTTCTTGCGGAACATCAGGTCCAGTTGCTGTGGCGTCAAGCCCGTCTGGTACACCTGCTGCTCCACATTGCCGACAAATCGCTTCGTCGGGTCCGCATCCAGCCGGTCTTCGGATTGAATGACGCGCCCGCGCAGCATCCACGCCTCGGAGGTCTCGTTGGGCGGAAGCTCCCACGTCGCCCTATCCGCGGCGATGTGCCCGATCGGCGCGCCCTTTTCGTCCCGCTGCACGATGAGAACGCCCTTCATTTCCTTTTTCGCCGGATCATACGAAGACGCGACCAGGAGCGAATTGTCTCGCGGGTCCTGCACAAAATAGATCGACTCGGTCTTGGTGACCGGAACCCCCACCTCGTCGTGCCGCCGGAGCAGCTTCTGCACGACGTCCGGCTGGCTGATGATCCATTCCTGATTGACGACCGTCAGCAACCCGAAGACCACCGACACGAGCACGACGGGCAACGCCACCCGGAAGAGCGACACGCCCGACGCGAGCATCGCCGTCAACTCGTGATGCCGCGTCATGCGGACCATCGTGAAACCCGCCGCCAGCAGGGGAATGGCCCCGGAGACCGTCTGAAAAATCACGAGCGACTGGTAGCTGTAGTAATCGAGAATGTTCCAGAGGGCCCCTCCCGCGGACGTGTTCGCCTGCGTCGCCCCCGCGAGGCCGGCGGATTTCGAGAAGCTGTCCAGGTTCACTATGAGGTCGAGCAGGATCGCCATCCCCACCAGCACCACGAGCGACAACAGGTAGTTGAACACAAACGCCTTGACGATGTACCGATCCAGTATCCGCATTGCTTTGCTTTCACTTCCCTGCCATCTGACTTCCGACTTCCGACTCCTGACTTCTCATTATTGCCGCAGCAGTTTCGAATACACCACCGCCACGATTCCCAGGAGCAGCACGTTGCCCGCCCAGATCAGCGCGATGCCCACGTGCTCGTTGCGTGCCGACCCCTCCGCCATCTGCCGCCCCGCCGTGATCAGGAGCACCAGCAGAATCGCCGGCACAAATCCGATCACAAACACCGCCAGCGGATTCTTGCCGCGCATCAGCAATCCCAGCGCCGCGCCGAGCATCACCAGCGTCAGGCAGGACAGTGAGAACGATCCGCGGCTGTGGAGCTCCGAGTCAATCTCCTGGAAGAGCCGCGACGCCGCCGAGCGAACGTCCGCGCTTAATTTCTGCATCGACTTCACATCCCCCTTCGCCGCGCTCTTCACCAGTTCCTGCGGGTCGCTTGGGGCCACGGTGGCAATCCCCGCCGGCAGGACCAGTCCCGAAAGGGTCACCACGTCGGAGGGGTCCGGCCCGATTCGCCGCAGATGATCCGTCCGCGTCACATGATCCCGCAGCAGCAGAGTCCCGGTAATCCCCGCCCCGGAGAAATCATCCTCCGACAACTCAACATCCACCGCGTCGCAGTTGTACGAAATCGCCAGCGTCCTGCCCTGGTACCGCTCCACGTGCACCTGCTTCCCCGAAGCCCCCATGAACACCAGTTGCTTTTCCGAATTCAACTCCGCACGCGGGGCTGTAATCTTCACAAACTCCGCGGTCGATCCCCCGGGACCGGTCATCTCCAGCGTCATTGGCGCACCACCGGTGATCTTCCACGCCCCGTACAACCGGTCCGCCACCACCTGGTATTCGTGCAGCGTCTCGAGCTGGTCCACGATATCCCGCACCGGCTGGAACAGCATCGGATTCCGGTCGTAATTGAACAACTGGCTCACATTCAAAAACTTCGGCTTGCTCTTCAACTGCGACGCCACCACGAACGGCTTGCCCCCCTCCGTCAACGCCGGCACCGACCCGGAAATCTTCGCCATTGTCGCCGGATTGAACGCCGCCGCCCCCGTCAGCGTGAATTTGATCGCCGCGCCACCCGTCTCCGGATCATCCGTGATCGTCGCATTCGCCTGCTGCGCCACCACGATTGCATCCGGCTTCCCATCCTTCAGTTTCAGCCCCGCCATGCCATGCACGACCACTTCGGAGGTGTTCGGCACGTTCGTCGGCAGCAGCTCCGCAGAATCGCCGTAAATCACCAGCCGGTCCAGTTTGAACTGCCCCTGCTGGTTGATCTGGTTCGTCGCCAGGCTTCCGAAATCGCTGATGATCGCCCGCTCCGTCCGCTGCAGAAACACCGGCACCACGTAGTTCACGAACACCAGATCCACGCTCGCGACCAAAAGCCCCAGCGCCAACGCCGGCATCACGATCGCCGTGAATGAAATCCCGCTCGCCCGGCATGCCGTCATTTCGTTGTCTGTCGCAAGCCGCCAGTACACCAGCACCGCCGCGAACAGCGCCGCGATCGGAATCGCATACGCGAGCATCGCCGGCATCAGGTTCGAGATGATCGTCATCAGTTGCGTGATCTCGATCCCCTGCTTCGTCACCGGCTTGAACGTCCCCCCAAACGCCAGCAGCGTCGTCAACGCCGACGACGTCAGCAGAAATATTCGCAGCAATTCGCGGAAGATGTACCAGTGCAGGGTCTTGTAGACCATTAATCAATTCTTCCCGCGATAAAACTCCGCCGGCTCACCGCACCAGGCGGGGTGAAACAGCCTAATGTGACACAAACTTACCAACCGGTCAACGCTTTCCATGTCCTCTCAAATCCTGATGCAATCCATTCCAATTTGTCGATGCTGGAGATTGCCTAAATGTTTGCCGCGTTGTCGCCGGGGCATCCGCTATCCATGAAACGACTTTGAACTCCTTCCCGCGTCGGCATTTTTTACCTATGCCCTTTTTAGTCCGTTGCCATGCCGATCGTTTGGAACCACATTATCTCTGACCTATAATCCGCCTTCCCGTTAGACCCCGACCTGCCATCTTTGAGGATTTTTCATGCAACACTCCACCCGCCCGCCCCGCTCCTGCTCCCGTCGCCTTGCCAACTCACTCCTCCTGGCAGCCGTCGCCTCCTCCACTCTCCTCGCGGGCTGCAACTCCGCGATCGATCACGAATCCGCCGACCGCGGCTCGGCACGCTACAGCGATTCCCTCGTCGCTCGCGCCATCCTCCAGGGCACCTACGGCGCCGACGCCGCACAGACCTTCACCGTCGCACAGGGCGTGCGTGAATATCCCCGCGTCGATTCTCCCGGTCCGACCACCTCCGACAACGCCGTCGTCCCCGCCACCACCACTGCCCCCGCCAACCTCACCAACACCACCCTCCCTCCCACGACCCAGGCCGTCGAACTCAATCCCAACGGCACCACCGCCTTCAACGACATCTCCTCCCAGCCCTACGGCTCCGCTTCCACCCAGGCCAATCAGGTCGGCCTCGCCGCAGTCACCCTCAACGCCCCCGAAAACCTCTTCAAGCTCTCCCTTCAGGATGCCATCGCCCGCTCCCTCAAGAACACCCTCGACATCAAAGTCCAGGCCTACAACCCCGCCATTTCCGAATCCAAGGTCATTCAGCAGGAAGCTTTCTTCGACCCCACCTTCTTCGCCAATTCCAACTGGACCAACAACGACGAACCCGGCGCTACCGTCATCGACAACCCCGCCAACACCGCCAACCACACCCTCCCGCAGGTGTTCCGCGTCGGTCCCGGCTTCAACAACGGACAGACCTGGGTCAATGACGCCGGCATCCGCAAAGTCCTCCCCACCGGCGCCAACGTTTCCGTCTCCTCCGGCTTCACCTTCCGTGACCTCACCACCGGCGCCGGCACCGGGTACCCCAATGGACAAAGCATCGCCGCCAATATCGCCGCCAATATCACCCAGCCCCTTCTCCGCGGCTTCGGCACCGATGTCAACGAATCCCAGATCTACCTCGCCCAGCGCGATCAACGCATCAGCCTCGAACAGTTCCGCGCCCAGGTGATCAACACCGTCGATACCGTCGAAGAGGATTACCACAACCTCATTCTCGCCCGCACCACCGTCGACATCGAGGAGCAACTCCTCGCCGCCACGGAAGAAACCGAAAGGCGCGTCAGCGACCGCATCAGCGTCGATGCCGACCAGATCTCCATCAGCCAGGCACAGGCCGCCGTCGAACAGCGCCGCGCCGAGCTCGTCCGCGGCCGCATCGACCTCCGCAACGCTTCCGACAAGCTCAAACAGGACCTCAACGACCCCGAAATCGACATCCGTAACAACGCCCTGATCGATCCCAGCGACCGCCCCATCGCCGAGCCCGTCGTCTTCAATGTCGCCGATTCCATCGAAACCGCGCTCCGGCAACGCCCCGAACTGCAGGAAGACCGTCTTAAACTGGAACAGTTCGACATCCAGATCAAGGTCGCCCGCAACACCCTCCTCCCCCAGCTTGATCTCACCGCCTCCGTGCAGACCAACGGCCTGAGCAATGAATTCGACGCCGCCTTCGCCGCCACCGTAAGCCCCGGCCATTACCTCGATTATGGCGCCGGCATCAGCCTGCAGATTCCCCTGGGCAACCGCCAGGCCGAAGCACTCCTCCGCCAGCACCAACTCGAACGCGAACAGCAGATGACCACCACCGTCGACGACGCCCAGAAAATCGTCCGCGACGTCAAGAACCAGCTCCGCGAACTCCTCGGCAGCTACCAGGAAGTGCAGCAGCGCGAGCGCGCCCGCATCCTCGCCGCCAAGGAACTCCAGGCCATCACCCGCAAGGAGGAAATCGTCGCCCTCACCCCCGAATTCCTCCAGCTCAAGCTCGACTCCCAGGCCCGACTCGCCGCCGCCGCACAAGCCAACATCCAGGCCATCATCAACTACAACATCGCCCTCGTCCGCCTCGAAAGAGCCAAGGGCACGCTCCTCGAATTCGACCGCATCTCCCTCAACCGCGCCCCCATCTACCACCCCCAGGACGACTGGAACAAGATCCGTTTCATGGGCAAGACCTACGACGTCACCAAGTAACGCAAGCTTCGAGCCTGCATCGCGGCGCCAAGATGGCGGCGGTACGGACGAAAAATAAGGAGTTGCGCGCGATTTTGCGCGGGGAAAATGCGTTTTGGGGGTAAAAACGCAGGTTTTGCGGGATTGAGGGTGGTTTTTGGGGTGTCGATTCGACCTCGATCCGCTGAGATCCGCTTCGTTTCGCCTTCGTACCCCCGGGTACCTTGGGGTTGGCGCGTGGAGTGTGTCGTGAGGGTGTTTCGGGAGGGCAAGAGAAGAATTTCGAGATGAAGATCGGTTGGGGATTGCGTGGAATGGGTGCGAGCGGTGCGTTTGCGGGCAATCGCTTTAGTGGATGTGTGCATGAGTCGCCCCCCGGGTTTTCGATTCTTCGACGCGCGTATTGTACGGTAAACGTTTGGGTTGTCAAGAAGATTTTGGTTGTGCTGTTTTGAAGGCGGTGTGGTCGGCGGGTTTGTGGAAGGTGGCGGCGAGACGATGTTTGACCCCCTTTCTTTATGTCCATGAATAGTTAGTGTGCTTCCGGAAAGTGTTTCCAAGGGGGAGTGACAAAAACGTTGCCGCTACGGCAACGGCTAACAGGGTTTGGGGTTGGGGGAGGCCTTTCTGGTTTGTGTTTCGGATTTTGCTCGACGTTTTTTGGACCGACCATTACCCTACCCCCAGGCAATCGCGTCTGAAATCCCTTGCTGCGTTTTGGTTTAAGACGACAGGCGTAGTGCCGCCGCCGAATGCCATCCCGGGCAAGCCCGGGGCTAACCCTACGCGCGTCCTCTCTCCCGGAGAACCAAGAATGCTCGCCAAGGTGCACGCCTTTGTCCTTCAAGGCATCGACGCCCTTCCCTGCGAAGTCGAAGTCGATCACGCTGAACGCGCTGAGGCCGGTCCCAAGCCCACCATCGTTGGGCTGCCCGATACGGCGGTCAAAGAATCGCTGGACCGCATTCGGGCGGCGCTATTCAACTGCGGGTACGGTTTTCCGGATGGCCGGCTCGTTATCAACCTCGCCCCGGCCGATCTCAAGAAGGAAGGGAACGCGCTCGAACTCCCGATCGCCTTGGGCCTGCTAGCCGTCAACCGCATTCTGCGCGGCGACAAGCACAAAAAATTCCTCGTCGCCGGCGAACTCGCTCTCGACGGGCGGCTGCGCCCCATCAAAGGGGCGCTCTCCATGGCGATGCTTGCCAAAGCCAATCATATGGAGGGCGTGCTGCTTCCGCCGGACAACGCGCCGGAAGCCGCGGTTGTCCCGGGCGTCGCCGTCTACTCGATCGGCTCGCTCTCGGAACTTGTCGGCTTTCTCAACGGTGAACTCCCTCTCGAACCGCACCAGCTCGACGAAGCCTCGATCGACCCCTCCATCGCCTCCAACGGAATGGACTTCGCCGAAGTCCGCGGGCAGGAACTGGCCAAGCGTGCCCTCACGATCAGTGCTGCGGGCCGACATAATTTGCTTCTTCTCGGCCCGCCTGGAGCTGGAAAGACGATGCTCTGCCAGCGTTTGCCGAGCATTCTTCCGCCACTCACGAGGCAGGAGGCGCTCGAGACGACGCGCATCTATTCCGCCTGCGGCCTTATGCCCAAGGGCGAAGCCCTCATCCGCACCCGCCCCGTCCGCTCGCCGCACCACACCGCCTCGGGCCCCTCGGTCATCGGCGGCGGCTCGATCCCGCGGCCCGGCGAAGTCTCCCTCTCCCACAACGGCATCCTGTTCCTGGACGAACTTCCCGAATTCCCGCGGCATGTTCTGGAAGTTTTGCGTCAGCCGCTCGAGTCCGGCACGGTCACGATTTCCCGCGCGCATTCCTCGCTCAATTTCCCCGCCCGCTTTATGCTTGTCGCCGCCATGAACCCGAGCCACTCCGGTAAGGGCACGCTCGACCCGCGAAATGCCTCCGCGGTGGAGCTCGCCGCGATGGACCGCTACATCTCCAAGATCTCCGGGCCGCTGTTTGATCGGATCGACATTCACCTCGAAGTTCCGGCCGTCACCTACAAGGATCTTACGAGCAAGCACGAGGGTACCAACTCGGCGACGATGCGGAAGCAGGTGATGCAGGCGATCCACATCCAGCGCGAACGGTTCCCGAAGGAGAGCACGATCACCAACGCCACCATGCCGAAGCAAGAGATCGAAAAGCACTGCCAGCTCGATTCCGCCGGCCAGGCGTTGATGAAACAAGCGATGGAAGAACTCGGGCTGAGTGCCCGCGCTTTTGATAAAGTCCGCAAGGTCGCCCGCACGATCGCCGATCTTGAGGGCAGCGAAGGCATCAGCGCAGCGCACGTTTCCGAGGCGATCCAATACCGCCTCCTGGACAGAAGATGGTGACCCTTGAACTGTTGCCCATCGATTAGGCTCTGTCTGAAAACACCAGCGGGATCGTCTGTCGGCCTGGAAAGGTCATCTGCGGCGTCCTCGACCTTCGGAATATTTGCGAATATGCCTCAGGTCTGCGTCCTTGCATCTGGCCCTTCCAGACCGCCATCCGACCGCACTGCTGTTTTCAGACAGAGCCTAGAATAACCGCCATTCCCGGAGCCACTGATGTCCTCGCCTCTTGAACGTTTGAATTCGCTGCCGACGGAGCTTGCCAGACTGGATCTGCAGCGTTGCAACGGCGCTTCCGCGTGGGTGGAGCGGATGCTGGCGAATCGGCCGTTTCACACGATGGAGGACCTGGTGACGACGGCGGAACGGGAGTGGGAAGCGCTTGGCGAGGCGGACTGGCTGGAGGCGTTTTCGCATCATCCGAAGATCGGGGATGTGGAATCGCTGCGGAAGAAATTTGCCTCGACGGCGCAGTGGGCCGCCGGCGAACAATCGTCGGTTCAGCAGGCGGATGAGGAGACCATTCGGCAACTGGCCGCGGGAAACGCGGCGTACGAGCAGAAGTTCGGGTTTATCTTCATCATATGTGCGACGGGCAAATCGGCGGCGGAAATGCTTGGGGCGCTGCAGCAACGTCTGGAGAATGATCGCGGCACCGAATTGCGGATTGCGGCGGGCGAGCAGGCGAAGATCACGGCGTTGCGACTCAAGAAACTATCCAGCGGTTAAACTGGCCAGCGGTTAAACTGCCGCCCAAATACTGAGAGGCCAAACCATGCCGATAACGACGCACATTCTGGACACGTCTCGGGGCACACCCGCAGCGAGCGTATCGATCGTGCTGGATTTCCTGAAATCGCCGGGGAATTGGGAAGCGATTGCAACGGCGCAGACGAATCAGGATGGAAGGGCGCCCAATCTGCTGCCGAAGCATCATGTGCTGGAAGCGGGCAGGTATCGCCTGACGTTTCAGACGGGGGCGTATTTTGCGGCGTTGCAGGCGGAGACGTTCTATCCGCAGATCGAGATTCAGTTTCAGATCAAGGATCCGTCGCAGCATTATCACGTGCCGCTGCTGCTGTCGCCGTTCGGATTCAGCACGTACCGGGGGAGTTAATCGCAGCAGGGCGGGATGAAGTCGAAGTGTTCGCCGTCGAAGAGTCCGCGGTCGGACATTTTGAGGCTGGGGATGACGAGAAGGGCCATGAAGGAGAGGGTCATGAATGGGGCGGAGAGTCCGGCGTTGTCGGCGAGATCGCGTGCGATTTGATCGATTCGGCCGTAGGCGTGGGCGGTCGCAGCGCCTTCCTGATCGGTCATGATCCCCCCCACCGGCAGCGGCAGGACTTCGTGGAGATCGCGATCAACGACAGCGAGTCCGCCATGGTGGGCAATCACGAGATTGGCGGCCCGGGCGATGGATGCGTCATCCACGCCGACGACGACCAGGTTGTGGGAATCGTGCGCAACGGAAGAGGCGATGGCGCCTCGCTTCATCCTGAAGCCACGGATAAAACCGATGGCGGGTTTGGCGGAGGGATCGTAGCGGTTGATAACGGCAATTTTGAGAGTATCCCGGCGAAGATCAGGGAGGAGCTTTCCGTCCTGCACGAGCAGTTCTTCGATGACCCGGGCGGTAACGAGTTGCCCGTCTTCGGCTTCGATGATGTTCACGCGGGGATGTGCGCCTGTGGCGCGGATCGCACAATCCTCGGGGCTCACAGGGCGGGCAACGAAACGATTCGGCGGCGGCCCTGCGGAGGGATGGCGCGAAATGAGGCACTCGCCGCTCTCCGCAACGATGTTGCCGTCGATCCAGGTGCGCAGGTTGCGGAATGTATGGAGATCGCCCACTTCAATGAAATCGGCGGGCTCGCCGGGACGGAGCGTGCCGACGGGCAGCTTGTAGTGGAGGACGGGATTAAGGCAGGCGGCGCGGAGCACGTCGAAGAGGTCGTAGCCGAGGGCGACGGCACGAATCACGAGTTGATTGATGTGGCCGAGAATCAGGTCGTTGGGGTGTTTGTCGTCGGAGCAGAGCATGACGCGATCGGGATGGGAGCGGAGGAGTGGATGGAGCGCATCAAAATTTTTCGCAGCGGAGCCTTCGCGGATCAGGATGTGAAGATCGGGCGCGGCGGCGAGTTTTTCGAGGGCTTCTTCGAGGGAGAAGCACTCATGATCGGTGGTAATGCCGGAAGAGAAATAAGCGGAGACGCCCTGGCCGCGGAGACCGGGGGCGTGGCCATCGATGGGTTTGCCCGCGGTTTTGGCGGATTCAATCTTGGCGAGCAGATCCGGGTCTCCGGCGATGACGCCGGGATAATTCATGACCTCGGCGAGATAGCCGACCCGCGGATGGGCCAGCAGTGATTTGACTTCGGCGACACCGAGGCAGGCGCCGGCGGTTTCGAAGCAGGTGGCGGGGACGCAGGGCGGCGCGCCGAACATGGTCTTCAGCGGAGAAAGGGCGGCATCCTCGAGCATGAATTCAACGCCGGGAACACCGAGCACATTGGCGATTTCGTGGGGATCGGAAACGGTGGCGACTGTTCCGTGCGGGATCGCAAGGCGGGCGAACTCGCGTGGGATGAGCATGGAGGATTCGATGTGGATGTGGGCGTCGATAAATCCGGGGAGGATGAAGGGCGCGCCGGCAGGAACGGGGCATTCGGAGATCGACGCGATGCGGCCGGCTTCGATGTGAAGGAGGCCGGGGAAAATCCGGCGATGATATACGTCGACGATGTTTCCCTGGACCTCGCGCCGCGTGCGTTCACCGGAATACTGCGCCATGCACTGAACCTTCCCTCGATGCAAACCACATCAGCATACCAGATGACGCGGCCACACGTGAGAACCTCGCGTGTTAATTCATGACGACGGGTTGAGTGGTGGCGGAAGAATCGGCGGGCGCTTCGATGTAGACGTCCATCTGCTGGCCGACGTAGAGCGGGACGTCCGTTGCCTCGCGATTGATGCGATAGATGACCTGCAGCACGCGCGTGTCGACACGTTCGGTGTTGGCGCCGGTGAGATTTTTCTTCGGGACGACGAAGGGCTCGATGCGAACGAAGCTGAGTTTCACCGCCCGATGCGTTGCGCCACGGACAAAACCCATTGCATTCGCGGTTTGCCCGTACCGGGGAACATCGGCCTCATCAATGTCGACGCGTACGTTGAGGTGATCGACATCGCCGACGACGACGGGACCGTCGCTAGCCGTGGTGACATTGGCGGCGGGCGCATATTCGCCGCGGCGCAGGTTGATGCGGAGCACGCGGCCGTCGACCGGGGCACGGACAATGAGGCGGTCGAGATCCACCTGCAGTGTTTCGAGTTTCGCCCTGGCGTTTTCCACGTCCGCATCCGCCGCCTTCACGGCCGCTTCCTGCACCTGAATGTCCTGAATCCAGCTTCCGGCATACACCTTCTGAAAGCTGGATTCCTCCAGTTCGCGTGCTGCCTGGCTTTCGAGATAGGCGAAGTGACGTTTGTTGATGTCGTCTTCGCTGATGGCCTGCGACTTGCCCACCTTCTGCATGCGGTTCCATTGGTCGAGGGCGTCGGCCTCTTCGACTTTTTTGAGTTCAAGACTTGCGGCGGCGATTTTCTTGTCTTCATCTCGCGAGCCGGCCTGCAGGCGTGCGAGGGCGGATCTGGCCTGTGCGAGAGCGGCCTGCTTGATGCCGACTTCGGCGGTCGCCGCGGCGATCTGGGCCTTCAGCGGTCGCGGGTCGATCCGGTAGAGCGGATCGCCGGCCTTCAGCTGCTGCCCCCACTTCACGAGAACGTCGGTAACAATGCCGCCGATTGCGGGCGAGACGACGATGCTCTCCGATTCCGGTTCCACGATTCCGGCGCCGGAGACAGCCTGCTTGTAGGGATTGATGGCGGGCTGAAGCACGGCGGGGACGCTGACGACGGGCGTCGATTGCCTCCGCACCGCCCAGTAGATGGCGACGACGCCGAGGATTGCCAGACCGGGAAGAATGTATTTGCGGAACATGCGGCACCTCTTTTTCAGAGATTAATGGCGAATCCCCTGCGGATGATTGGCATCACCGGGCATGGTCACCTGAACGATGTGACCATCTTCCATCTGGGCGATGCGATCGGCGTGGTGATAGATGCGTGGATCGTGGGTGACGACGATGACGGCGCGGTCTGCACGAAGGGCGACCTTGCGAAGTTGCTGCATGACCGCTTCACCGGTCTTGCCGTCAAGGGCGCTGGTCGGCTCATCGCAGACAACGAGTCGCGGCTCATGGACGAGAGCGCGGCTGAAGGCGACGCGTTGCTGCTGGCCGCCCGAGAGTTCGCGCGGCAGCTTGTCGAGCTTCTCCGGCATACCCATGGTGGAGAGCATATCGCCGGCGCGTTGCATGGCTTTCCGGCGGGGTTCTCCGGCGATCAGCAGAGGAAGCGCGGCATTTTCGACGGCACTGAGCGTGGGGAGAAGATTGAATTGCTGGAACGCAAAGCCGACGTTCTTGCGGCGGAAGCGTGCTTTCTGCGCGGCGTTCATGGCGTGGACATGTTCGCCGAACACCTCGATATCGCCGGCGTCGGTATCGAGGATGCCGACGATGACGGAGAGAAGCGTGGTCTTTCCGCAGCCGCTCGGGCCGACGAGCATGAGGATCTCTCCCATGCAGGCTTCGAGGGAACAACCGTGCAGGGCCTGCGTGCGAGCGCCGCCCTTGCCGTAGAACTTGTCCACGTCGGCACAGCGAACGGCGAGTTGTCTGTTAGCGACCATGACGGATTCCTGCGGGTTATTTGAAGACGATTGCGGGTTCGAGGCGGATGACCTTGATCATGGCGAAGAGGCTGGCGAGGACGACGATGACGCAGATGCCGGTGCCGGTGATGGCGATGGTTTGCCACATGATCAGCATGACCTGCTGGCTTCTCGGCGTGATAGCGCCGAGCCCCTCCTTGAAGAGCGTCGTCATGCCCATTCCAAGTCCAAAACCGATGGCGCCGGAGATTCCGGTCTGCACGAGAATCATGCGAATGAGCTGCATCGTGCCAGCGCCCATGGCTTTGAGCATTCCGAAGTGGCGGATGTTGTCCATGGTGAACTGGTAGAACAGGAGACCGGAAATCGCGATGCCGATGACGAAGCCCAGGGTGACAGTCGCGCCGAAGTTGATTGGGATGCCCGTGTTGCGAATGTAGTACCAGAGGGTGCGGCTCTTGAACTGCCACTGGGTGAGGGCATTGAGGCCGGTGTCGGCCGTGATGCGGTTGCAAAGCGCCTGAATGTTTTCGCCCGGCTGCGCTTTGACGAGGACAAACGAGAGTTGATTGCGTTCGCCCGGCACCCACTCGGTCGCGCGGCTGTAGGTGGTGTGGATGACGGGAAGAGCCTGGAACCCCTGCGTGATCTCGGTGAGGGCGACGACTTTCGCGCGGTTGTCGTTGAGTTCGAGCACGTCGCCGGGCTTCAAGCCGCCGAGTTTTTCCTTGGCGTTCGGACCATCGACGAAGATGGCGTCGGGCTGGCGCAGGGCATCCATGCGAACAGGATGGCCATCGACGGGGAGTATCTCCGGCGGTCCTCCGACGAGCGTTTCGTTATCGAGGCCGAGGATCGTGCAGGTGTAACCGCTGCCGCTGGGAAGGCGGGCCTTGATCTGGCCCTTGAAGAGGGGCACGGCCCAGGCGACGCCCTTCACCGCTTTGACCCGGTAAAGACAGGGGCTGGGCATCGGCCGGCTGTCGTCGATGTTCTTGACCTGCGGGTCCATGACCCAGATGTCGGGTTGCGTGATATCGGTGATGACGCTGAAGGTGCGCGACATGAGGCCGACGAAAATGGAGAGCTGCTGGGTGACCAGAAAACTGGAGAGTGCGAGGCCGGCGATGATGCCGAGGTATTTCACGCGGTCGCCGGTGAGCATTTTGATGGCGACGTAGATCACGGGCGGCCTCCTTTTTTGCGGGGCGATCGGGCGTGTCGCTGCTTCGCGCCGGCGAGCGCCGCCCAGGAGAAACTGGTGATGTGCTCCGTAAGGTCCTCGATCATCTGCTGGTCGTACTTCAGGTCCGGTCGAAGGCGGATGATGACGGGCTTGCAGTGCGTGTAGAAGAGGCACTGCGCGACGATGCTGGCGGCGGTGAGCCAGAGGCGGGGATCGCCGGGAGGAAGGCCGGTGATGTCGGAGACGATTTCGCCGAGGAGCTGGGAATTGGGGCGGATCATGGTCTTGACGATGTGGTCGAGGGCGGCGGTGGGGTCCATCATTTCGCGGGCCATGAGCTTCCCCTGCCAGGCGGGTCGGCCGGGGCTGAGCATGCGCTGGAGGAACTGGCGGATAAAGGCGTGGAGCCGCTGTCGCGGCGGATTGCCGGGGGCCATGGCGGTCCGGGTTTCCGGGGAAAAATGCTCCTGGGCGATGCAGGCGGAGTTTTCGAAGACCTGCTGGTAGAGCTCATCCTTGTCGCGGAAGTGGTAATTGACGGCAGCGACGTTGGCTCCCGCGCGGCGGCAGATTTCGCGGATGGTGGTGCCGTGGAACCCATTCTCCGCAAATGCCTCGCCGGCGGAATCGAGCAGGCGGCGGCGGGTCTCGAGCTCGAGTTCCGAACGATTCAAGGAGGCGCCGGCTGATTTGCGGACAGAACGGGCGGGCATCTGCTACTCCTGTTTCAAATTATAGTTTCAAACAACTGTTTGACAATGTCAACTGGGCATCTCTACCCTCGCACTCTGCCCCACTGCGGAACCGCAAGCCGGCGCGGCGGTTACGACAATCGCCCGGAATGAGGATTCCTGAAATTACCGATTTCCCGATCCCGGCTTCTGTAAGAGCGGTTGGATTCTTTCCTCCCGTTCCGCTATGAAATGGGCAATGAAAGGAGTCATCATGTCGGGAAGCAGCGGATCGTCTGAACGAATTCCCGTGCAGGTATTCGGCGAGGCGCACGAAGCGTCGGTCGCCGTGGCACAGCAGATTGCCGAGTTGATCCGGGAAAAGGTCAAATCCGGCCAACGCGCAGTTCTCGGATTGGCGACCGGCTCGACGCCCGTCGGCGTTTACGCAGAGCTGGTCCGACTGCACAAGGCGGGCGAGCTGAGCTTCAGGAACGTGGTGACGTTCAACCTCGATGAATACTTTCCGATGCGGCGCGAGGAGCTTCAGTCGTACTGGCGTTTCATGCATGAGTACCTCTTCAATCACATCGACATTCTTCCGCAGAACATCCACATTCCGGATGGCACGATCAACATTGAAAAGGTGGGAGAATTCTGCAGGCGCTATGAGCAGCAGATCGCCGAGGCGGGCGGATTGGATCTGCAAATCCTCGGGATCGGCCGGACGGGGCATATCGGGTTCAATGAACCGGGGTCGGCGCGGGACTCCAAAACGCGGCTCATTACCCTGGACCGGGTGACGCGGCTGGATGCGGCGTCGGACTTCTTCGGCGAAGAGCATGTTCCTCGGCGCGCGATCACCATGGGCGTCGGCACGATCCTCGCCGCGAAGAAGGTCGTGCTGATGGCGTTCGGAGAGCACAAGGCGCCGGTCATCGCGCAGGCCGTCGAGGGCCCGGTGACAAGTTCGGTGGCCGCGAGCTTTCTGCAGGAGCATGGCAACGCGCAGATCGTGCTGGATACGGCGGCGGCGGCGCAATTGACACGATTCAAGACGCCCTGGCTGATCAGCGAATCGGCCGAGGGCGCGGCGGCGATCAGGTGGGACCCCTTCATGACCCGCAAGGCTGTGATCTGGCTGGCGGAGAAGGTTCGCAAGCCGATCCTCAAGCTGACGAACGAAGATTACAACGAGCACGGGTTGCAGGATCTGGTGGCCGCGCGCGAGTCGGCTTATGAAGTGAACATCGATGTCTTTCGGGCGCTGCAGGAGACGATCACCGGATGGCCGGGCGGAAAACCCGCATCCGAAAAGCGGCCGGGCGATATTTCGCGGGCGACGGATGCCATCTTTCCCAAGCGAATCGTCGTTTTCTCGCCCCATCCCGACGACGATGTGATCTCCATGGGCGGAACGCTGATCCGCCTCGCCGATCAGGGGCACGAAGTGCACGTCGGCTATCAGACCTCGGGAAACATCGCAGTCTTCGATGCCGATGCCATCCGGTTTGCCGATTTCGCGGCGGATTACAACCGGCTCTTCGGCATCGGTGCGGAAGAGGCGGCGAAAGTCGAGAAGCATATTGAGGAATTCCTGCGGCAAAAGAAGCCGGGACAAGTGGATTCGCCCGAAGTGCAGCAGATCAAGGGCATCATCCGCCGTGGCGAGGCGCGGGCGGCGGGGCGAAGTTGCGGAATTCCCGTGGAGCGGCTGCACTTCATGGATCTGCCGTTCTATGAAACCGGGCGTGTGAAAAAGAAACCGCTGGGCGAAGACGATGTGCGGATTACGATGGACCTGCTCGACAGGCTCCAGCCGCACCAGATTTACGCCGCCGGCGATCTCTCCGATCCGCACGGCACGCACCGCGTATGCCTCTCCGCGGTGCTGACGGCCCTCGAGCGATTCAAACAGAAGGGCGCTGCGTGGTTGAGGGACTGCGAAGTCTGGCTGTATCGCGGGGCGTGGCAGGAATGGGAGCCGGAGAAGATTGAGATGGCCGTGCCGCTCTCGCCGGAAGAGTTGCTGCGCAAGCGGATGGCCGTTTTCAAGCATCAGAGCCAGAAGGACCGCGCGATGTTCCCGGGTCTCGACCAGCGGGAATTCTGGCAGCGGGCGGAGGATCGCAACCGGGCGACGGCAAAGATGTACGACCAGCTCGGACTGGCGGAATATGAGGCGATTGAGGGCTTCGTGCGCTGGGAGGGGCTGAATCATTGAGTCGCGTCACATGGCGTGATCCTCACAATCCCCGGTTTGCCCGGAAAATTCGCGGGGAGTAGGATGCGGTTTGGCCGATTTATGTTTTTGGTGAAACCGCTGGGCTTGTGAGGCGTCCTAGCTGGAGACTCAATTCCGCGAGGAGGTTCCGTGGCAGAGAATCAGGCGTCGAGGGCATTTCTTGTCGGGGCGGTGGTGCTGGGCGTGCTTGCGACGATCATGGCGTTCATCTTCATTCAGAGCACGGCGGGCGTCGATCGCGGGCCGCACGTGAGGATCGTGGTCGCCGCGCGCGACCTGCGGGCGAATGCCTCCATCGATCCCGAACGGGATTTGAAGGTAATCGAGATTCCAGTGAAGTTCGCATCGTTGGCCAGCGAAAGCCTCGATGCGGACGCCAAGGCCACTTACAAGGGGCAGCGGGTGAACCGGCGCATCCTCGCGAGCCAGCCGATTTTCCTCGCCGATCTCGCCGCCGTCGGCACGCTCGACATCAAGGAACCCTACCGGGCTATGTCGATTCCGGCCGACGCGGGCCTTGTCATCCCCGGCGACCGCGTGCAGATACTGGTCGCGCAGCCCGACGCCGGCGCGATGGGTGCGCCCGTCCCCGGGCAGCCTGCCCGATCCAGCAGCGGCCTGCTCGTTGCCAACGGCAAAGCATTCCGCGTCCTCGCCGTCGGCGGAGAATTGAAAAAGACCCGCTCACAGGCGACCAACGCGGACCAGATGGCAAACACCGCCTCCGCCAAGATGGTGACGCTCGAAGTAACACCCGAGGAGGCGGCCCAATTGGTGGGCGCAATCAGCACGAATCCCGCACGAAACATGCTGCTGATTTGCCCGCCCGCGACTCCGGTATCCGAACCAACGACCAACCCATGAACATTCATACCCGCGGCAGCGCCAATGGGCAGCCGCTTCCTGTCAGTTGAGAGCCGGTTATGCGAGTGGTTGTACAAAACACGTTGACGAATCGGCAGTGGGTCGCGTTTGACGGCCCCGCCGGATTCGTCGTCGGAAGAGACCCGGCGAGCACCGTCGCACTCGAATCGCGCTTCGTCTCCTCGACGCATCTCCGCGTTGAACGTGCGGAACTGGGGTGGGAAGTCGAGGTGATGCCGAATGTCAGCGCTATTGAGGTCAATGGGAGGGAAATCGCCGCCGGACAGAAGGTGCAGTTCCGCGATCATGCCTTGATCAAGCTCATGGAGTTTGTCCTGACGCTGGAGGATGCGCAGCAGGCTGGCCCCAGCGGCGAGGCCGAGGAACAGCTCACCGAATTGCTGAACGTGCTGCACGCGAACGTCCTTCGGCGGCTGGATCTGCGCATCGGCGCCATCACCTCCACCGACATATCGCAGCACCGCACCGATCAATTGAACAAGATTATCGATGACCTCCTGTTGAATGACTTTCGCCACGAAGTGTTCGAGTCCGAATTAACCCCCCTGCTTTTGCGCACCGCCATGCGGACGCGCGTGAACGAGTGGCTCATCCGCAAGATGATCCAGGAGAAACGGATCATCTCCGAGTGGCACGGGCTCGGCACAAATCTTGAGCTCGAAGGCCCCGTTGAGCAGATCGTGCTCAAACTGGCGAACAAGGCCGGCATCTACACGGGAAAACCCATTCCCCCCAACGCGGAGGAGATGGTCGATCGCACCTTCTGGAGCAGTGTCGATCCCATCATGGCGGAGGGCGGCGGCGTTCTGGAGACCGTGCGGATGTACGTGATCATCTCCTACATCAAGAAGACGCTCTACGACATCATCTTCGGCTTGGGCCCGCTGGAGGATTTATTACGCTCGCCGTCGATTACCGAAATCATGGTGGTCACTCCTCGGAACATTTATATAGAACGCAATGGGCGCGTGGTGAAGGTGCCGCAGGGCTTTCCGTCGGAAGAGGCGTGCCTCTCGGTGATTGAGCGGATCGTGGCGCCGCTGGGACGGCGCATCGATCGATCGCAGCCGCTGGTCGATGCCCGATTGCGTGATGGCTCGCGTGTCAACGCCATTATCGAACCGCTGGCGATCAAGGGTCCCTGCATCACGATCCGCAAGTTCCCGGCCTTCCGCGTGAGCGTGAACGATCTCATGAACTGGGGATCGATCACCTCCCCGGCAGTGGCATTGCTCACCGCCTGCGTCAGATATCGCGCGAATATTCTCGTGTCGGGCGGCACCGGTTCCGGCAAAACGACGCTGCTGAACGTTCTCTCCGGCTTCATACCCGCCGTCGAGCGGCTCGTGACCATCGAAGATTCCGCCGAACTGAAGCTCCAGCAGGAACACGTCGTCTCCCTGGAAACCAAGCCCGCCAACGCCGAAGGCACCGGTCAGTACACGACGCGCGACCTCGTGAAAAACGCGCTGCGCATGCGGCCCGACCGCATCATCGTCGGCGAATGCCGCGGCGATGAGGCCGTCGACATGCTGCAGGCGATGAACACCGGTCACGCCGGCTCGATGACCACGATTCACGCCAACTCCACCGCCGACGCCATCGCCCGCCTCGAAACCATGGTCCTCATGGGCTCCGACATCCCCCTCCCCGCCGTGCGCCGCCAGATCGCCTCCGCCATTCACCTCATCATCCAGCAGGAGCGACTCCCCAGCGGCCAGCGCCTGGTGTCGCAGATCTCGGAAGTCGTCGGCCTCCATCCGCTCTCCGGGGAAGTGGAAACGCGCGACATCATGCGACTGACCTACCTGCCCGACGGCCGACGCGTCCTCAAACCGACCGGCTACATGCCGCGATTCCTCGGCGAAATGGTGGAGAAGGGCCTGCTGAAACTCGACTCGTGGTTTGAACAGGTGAAGAGCGCATGAACAATGCGAGCGGCTGTACACAGAATGCGAAACGGGGGCGGATGTGATCGCACTTTTGCCCCTGGCGGCGGTATTTCTGGGCCTGGCGGTCGCCCTGTGGATCTGGGCGGCACGCGACTGGATTTCCGCCAGGTTCCAGCGCGACATCGAATGGATGCGCACCACTTATCTGCGGTTTGATCCAAACCCCATTAATGCACGAAACTACACGCTCGCATATTACGCCGGATTTATTTTACTGCTCATTCTCCTCGTAATGGCCATTCCCAACATCTTCGTCGCCATCGGATTCTGGCTCGTCTCCATGCTCATCCCCTCGATCCTCATCGAATGGGCCTGGAGGAAGCGGATCGCTAAAATCGATCTGCAGATTCCGCAGGCGGTCGCAACATTGGCCAACTCGATGAGAGCCGGACTGACCCTCGTGCAGGCAGTCACCCGCCTCAGCGAACAGGCCCCCGAACCCATTCGCTCCGAATTCAAAATCATGGCCAATCAGTACGGCTACGGAGCCGACATGGAAACGGTCATCCGCAACGCAAAACAACGGCTGAATCTGCAGAATTTCAACCTCTTTGCCTCGGCACTCATTCTGAACCGCGAGATGGGCGGCGACATCTCGGATACGCTCACCCGCATCTCCAAGAGCCTCGACAAGCTCCGCGAAATGCGCAAGACCGTCGAGGCGCACACCTCCGAAGGCCGCACCAACATCAAGGTCCTGCTGATCGCGCCGGTCTTCATGCTCCTCCTGATGTGCATTGTCGATTCCAATGGCGTGGGAATGCTTTTCACCACGACCCAGGGCGTGGCCATCCTGACGGTCGCCGGAATCCTCGCCGGTTCCGGCGTCTATCTCGCACGACGTATTACCAAAGCCGATATATAGAGGACACGGCGACTCTCTTGTGAACCGGGCTCCGGAGCGTGCATAGAACATGATGAAGAGCATGGTGACTGACTGATGGCGATTTTGCTCCAATGTCTTGCCGCGGGGCTGTTCGGCGTGGCCGTCGTGCTGCTGCTGTTCGCCGCCATGCGCCTCGTGCAGAAAACCACCGGCATGGGAGCGAGCGCGACGCTCACCTCCATGCGCCGAACCGAAATGCGGCAACGGGCGTTGCACTCCAGTCTGGTCTTCCGCTTCACGCTGCCCATCGTCGCGGCGCTCGCCGGCACCGTGAACCGCCTCGGCCTTGAGCCTCTCCGCCAATACGTGCGCGAACCGTACATCCGGGCCGGCTATCCCGGCGGGCTCGATGATGACGAACTCGTCGCCACCGGCGCGCTGCTGTCCGTGTTATTCACCATCGGCATCGGATTCCTCAGCGCCTCCTTCTTCGGAGTCGCTCTCGTCTGGCTCGCTCTCCTCGGCGTCCCCCTGGGATTCATGGCCGTCGTTGCCCACCTGAAATCCGCCGCCAGGGAACGCGAAGTCGAAATCATGCGCGCCATGCCCTACGCTCTCGATTTGCTGGTCCTCATGCTCCGCTCCGGCACGTCGCTCCGGATCGCCCTGGGCCGCGTCATCGATGATTACCAGGGCCATGCGCTCGGCATCGAGCTCGGCCAGGTGATCGCGGAAATTGACGTCGGCTCGCCCCGCACTGAGGCCTTTCGAAAAATGGCCGACCGCCTGAAGATTCCGGACATCACCTCGCTCGTGGATGCCATCGTGCAAAGCGAGGAGTTGGGCTGGCCCCTTGCCGACACGCTCGAGCGGCTCGCCGACCGCATCAACGCCGAGCGCGTTCTCAACGCCCAGGCGACTGCGGGCGCCGCCGGCGTTTACGTCATGCTGCCGTCGACACTGGTCCTGATGTCGGCGGTGTTGTTGCTCTTCGCACCCTTCATCGTGCGTTACCTGGTCACCGGAACCCTCGTGGACTGAAATGGAGCAAGTGGCGAAATGGCCGATTGCGTAATCAAAATCATCCAGGGTCCGGAATCCGGACAGGAGTTCCGGTGCTCGGCCACGGAGACCGTCCTCGGCAGGTCGCCCCGATCCCACGTGCGCCTCGGAAGCCCCTCGATTTCATTTGAACACGCCGTCGTCCTACGCAACGGCAACGAATTCTTCCTCGAAAACCTCTCCGCCAGCGGCACCTTCGTGAACGACGAAAAGATCTCCGGCCGCGTGAAGTTGCGCGCCCGCGATCTGGTGCGGCTCGGGCAGGAGACGGTTGTTCGCGTCGAGACGCTCCCCTCCGTTGGAGTGGAGCTCGGACGTCGCCGCATCCTCGTAATCGCGGTGCTGGCCATGCTCGTGCTCCTCGTGGTATTGCTTGTCGCCAATCCGCTCGACCAGCGGCCGGCCAACATCGACTGGCAGCACGTTTACACCAGGCTCGACAACTGGGTTCACGCACAGGCAAACGCCGGCAGGATTCCTCAAGAGGCGGCCTTTCACCTGGAACAGGCGTGGCGGCTGCGCGAAGCCGGTGATTCCGCGGGAGCAAACAAGGAGTGGATCCGCCTGCGGGTCCTGCTCGCCGGCATCGAAGACAAGACGGCACTGCAGGCGGAGTCTGATTCGGACCGCACCGCTTTGGCCCGATTGCTGAATCCCCCGAAGGAAGATGCAGGACGAACGCCGACTGACGACCAGATGGGCGCCGCACTGGTACAATTTGTCAGCCGAATGGCCCGTAATCGCTGATTCAATGACCCATGACGATTGAACAATCCATGAAAGACGGCAATCGCTGAACGAGGTGGCTGGTGGCGGCAAAAACGCTGGATCGATTCGTCCTCAAGGATACGCTCTCGGATGGGAGCGCCGGCACCGTTTACAAGGCGGACGAGATTCTCCCCGGTGACGCTCGCCGCACGGTCGCCCTCAAAGTCCTCCCGCAGATCAACCCGAACGACGAAGCGACGGCCGCACGCTTCTTCAACGAGGTAAAGGTGCTCGCTCAGCTCGCGGTCCATCCGCATGTGGTGACGATCTATTCCATGGGCGTCACGCAGAATTATCCTTGGCTGGCGATGGAGTACGCCGAGGGAACGCTCGCCTCTCAATTGGGGGAAGCTCCCGGCGACGTTGCGGAAATCATCAAACTCTTGAAACAGGTCGGGAGCGGCCTGCAGGCGATGCACTCGCTCAAGCAGCCCCTCGTCCATCAGGACCTGAAGCCCGCGAACGTGCTCGTCGATGCGCTCGGGAATCTCAAGATCACCGATTTCTCTCTCGCAACCGTCGTGGCTGCCAATCGCACCCACAATCTCGCCACCGTCCGCTATGCCGCGCCGGAAATCCTCTCTGCCGAGTTCGGCAAAGTCAGCCCGGCGACCGACCTGTACGCCCTCGGCCACATCGCATACGAACTCGCACTCGGCGCCCGGCAGCACGTGAAGCAATTCCCCGCCGTCTTCGAAGGAAACCCCCAGAAAGAACCCGCCCCGAATAAATGGATGATGTGGCACGCATCCGCGCACACCAAGCCGCCGGCCATTGTGGAGGTTCGCAAGGAATTTCCGCCGGGCCTTTCGGCGATCATTGCAAAGCTGATGGCCAAGGCCTTAGCCGAGCGATATTCCTTTGCAGCGGATTTGCTCCAGGATTTAGATCGGGAAACCAGCGCACCGGTGATGCCTCCATCGATTACGGCGTCAGGCTCTCGCACCGCCGCTCCCGTCCCGTCTCCGCCACCTCCGCCGACGACGGCGACGGCCTCAGATTCCGCGCCTCCTCCACCGCCTCTTTCCGTGACGGTCCCTCCGGCGCCGCCGGTGCGCTTATGGGTCCGGCTGCGCGGGCGCGTGACCGGCCCTTACGATCTTCCGACCCTGCAGCGGCAGATCAAGCAGGGCGCTCTGTCCCGCCTCCACCAGGTTAGCAGCGACCAGATAAATTGGAAATCCGCCTCGGAAATTGAGGGGCTCTTCGGACCGACGGTCGTCTGACCCTTGCGCTGCCTCCCGCTCCCTATCCGCACACCAATTAAAAAGGCCTGCGTTTCGTGAACGCAGGCCCTACAGTTTACTTTATCGCACCAAGCTCAAGCGAACTTGCGCTTGGAAAAACGACTCATGCCGGCCGCACCGGCCAGCATCGCCAGGCCACCCCACACCGCTGCGGGGAGCGGGACAGTCGGGTTGGTGCCGGTGATTTCGGCCTCGATCTTCGTCTGCACCGCGCTCTGAAACGTGCTGAAACCGGAGGCGGCGATCGTGAAGGAGCCTGAGCCGCCCTGCACGTTGGCGGCATACCAGGTATCCAGGTTTGCCTCGCTTCCCAGGATCGGCAGGCCGTTGATCTGGGCGACGCCGGCGGCGAGGGCGGCATTGCGGGCGGTGGCGGCATCACTTCCGACGTTGGTTGAGCCGTCACCCGACACATCGATGACCTCGCGGCCACCGGTATAATTGTTGCCGAGGATCTGGTTCTTGGCGTAGGTGATTGCATCGCCGACACCGGTGTTGCCACTGCCGGGGCGTGCGGCGGCGGCAATTGCGTTGCCGAAGGCGAAAGAATCTGCGCCGGTCTGGAGCAGGGTCCAGTTCACGCCGATGTATTGGCCCTGATCGAAGTAGATCAGGGCGACGGCGGCGCCGTTCTGCAGCTGCGCGATGTCGTTTTGAACGCTGGCGCTCTTGAACGCATTGGCATAGCCGGTCTGCTGGAGGGCGAATTCGGTGCTGTCGACGCTACCGGAGACGTCCACGACGAGGGCGAGTTCCAGATCGACATGGATGGTGGCTGCCCGGGCGGGCATGAGCAACGAGCCGGCAGCAACAGCTGCCGCTAAGACAATTCCCAATTTCCTGATCATAAGCCTTCCTTCGTTTTGGGTGACACTTGGCCAAACACAGCCCGCCAGCACATACGCATACTGCTGGCTGCGGGAGCACAACGCGTGTCCCACGGCTTGTTATGAAGATGTGCTTACAGCAACTGCACCGCTACGTTCCGCCGCTTCTGAACGAATCGACGTATCCAGCGCCGGGCGAAGGTGTGTTAAATGCGCGTCTCACACCCACAGAGCACCACAAGGCACCCTGTTCTTCATCTATTCGAATGTCTTACGACGTCTAAGCCTTCAACTACCAGGCGCGGTGAGAATCCCGAAACCTTGTTCCCGGACTTCAATTTATGCCTTCATATCCCCACGTGCCTAGGCATAAATTCGAGGCTGAAGGAGATATACCTCTCCCGAACGTCAATGCAAGGCGAAATTCAGACCACCCGAAAGCGTTAATCCCCCGGCCTCGATTCGCATTTTCCGTCAACGAATGACAGTTCCACTCAAACGATCTGTGCGCTCCATTGCCTCATCTGTATAACGTCTCCCCAGATTCAATCGAGAATTCTTACCGCAAATAGACGATTTATATAGAGATACAACAATATTTAGATTGAATTCGCCATGTTCCCGCGCGGCCGCATTTCAAGGGGGTGTTCTCTGGAATCACGACACCTGCAACCCCTCTGCTCAGCTCGTCTTTGGGTTCCCCGGGGCGGAGAGTGTGATTCTCTGATGAGGGAATGATTAGCCCCCTTGCAGGTTTGGTAGTCTGGGTAAATTTTCGTCATTATGTCCCCCCTTGCGCACCCCCTGAGTAGGGCCGAAGAGTTCGCGGATTGGGTCGGCGAACCCTTCGGCCCGGTAAGGTCTTTCGTTTGAGCACAGTCGCCAGCTCAGGTCAGCTTTACGCGACGTAGCTTGGCGAGGCCAACCAGGCCGATTGTCGCAAGGCCGGTCCAAACCGCGGGAGGCAGCGGCACGCCCGTGATATCGGCGACGATCTTCTGTTTGATCGCGGCATCAAAATCGGAGAAGCTGTTCGCGACAAGGGTGAATGAACCGGCGCCGTTCTGGACGTTGTTCTTGTACCAGACGTCGAGGTTGGTTTCGCTTCCGAGAATCGGTAGGCCATTGATCTGGTCGATCCCGCCGGCAATGGCGTTATTGCCGGCCGTCTTCGCGTCGCTGCCGGTATTCGTGGAGCCATCGCCGGAGACGTCGATCACCTTCTTGGCGCCGTCATAAGCGTTTGCGTTGAGGATTTGATTGGCGGCATAAGCGATCGCGTCGCCAACGCCCGTGTTGCCACTGCCCTGACGGGGCGCGGCGCCAATGGCGGTCGCGAAATTGGACGCGTCGGTTGCCGATGAAAGCACTCGCCAGTTGAGCGTCAGATATTGGCTCTCGTCGAATTCAATGAGCGCGACAGCAACGCCGCCATTGACTCCGGCAATTGCGTTTTGGACGGCCGCGTCATTAAACGCGTTCTTGTACCCGGTCATCTGCAGGTTGAATTCCGTAGTGTCGATGCTGCCGGACACGTCGACAACAAGGGCCAGTTCCATGCCGACGGTCGATGCGCGAGCGGGCATCAAAAACGAGCCGGCAGCGATGGCTGCCGCCAGGACAATTCCGAATTTCTTGATCATGGTTTACCTTCCTTCCGGGTATCACTTGGGTCGACGACCCCACCCCAGCGAACGTATGCGCGCATCGCTGGCGACGGGACACGACACGTGCCCCGCAACATTCTGATTCATTTTTTTACGGCAACTTCACCGTTGCGCTCCCCCGCTGCGTAAACGCTTCGGCTTATCGATCACCGGACGAAAAGGTCGCTTGAAATCCGAGTCCGAGAAAACGATCGATACATCGATGCTTACCTTAGAAAATGGTGAGATACAAATTCATTGCTGTGATTCGTCTTGCTATTTTTGAGAACCCGCGGAGACAAAGTACGGCCACGCCGGATTCTTATTTTCGAATTCGAGAGAATCCGTGTATGTGGGAACATGGGTAATGTTCGACCCACAAATGCCGCCTATTTCGGGTGAACTGTGTAGCGATGAGCGGATTGGGTCGGGAATTCGGCGACGGTGTCGTTGGCTTGGGACGGGGCCAGGATGTTGCCGGATTCATCTGTGACGGAGAGCGGGGTGGAGGAGCGGAGGCGGAGGGGGTTGCCGTTGGTGGAAGTGATGGTCGCTTCGGTGAGTTTGCCGTTGGACCAGGCGAGGTCGACGGTGAAGCCGTTGCGGGCGCGGAGGCCGGTGACGTGGCCGGTGGGCCAGGCTTTGGGGAGGGCGGGGAGGAGTTGGAGTTCGTTGTTTTGGGATTGGAGGAGCATTTCGGCGATGGCGGCGGTGGCGCCGAAGTTGCCGTCGATCTGGAATGGGGGATAGGCGTTGAAGAGGTTGTTGTAGAGGTGGTGGGCGGTGAGCTGGGAGAGGAGTTCGTAGGCGTTCTCGGGTTCGTGGAAGCGGGCCCAGATGGCGGCGCGCCAGGCCATCGCCCATTCGGTGGCGCCTTTGTCGGTGCGGGCGATGAGGGATTTTTTGGCGGCTTCTTCGAGGTCGGGGGTGGAATCGTTGATCTGGTCGCCGGGGTAGACGGCGAAGAGGTGGGAGGCGTGGCGGTGGTGCGGGTCCTGCTCTTTGAAGTCTTCGACCCATTCCTGGAGGCGGCCGTCTTTTTTCGAGATCTGAAGCGGGGCGAGGTTGGCTAGGGCTTGTTCGCAGCGGGCGCGGAAGTCGGGGTCGGTGTTCAGGATTTTGGTGGCTTCGATGGTGTGGGTGAGGAGGTCGTGGATGATTTCGAGGTCCATGGTGGAGGCGTAGGTGAGAATGGAGATTTTGCCGTCGTCGGCGATGAATTTGTTCTCGGGCGACATCGAGGGACAGGTGACGAGTTTGCCGGCGACGGGTGTGCCATCGGGTGCGGGGACGAGGTAGTCGAGGATGAATTCGGAGGCGCCTTTCATGAGGGGATAGGCGCGGGTGGCGAGGAAGTTTTTGTCGCCGGAGAAGGCGTAGTGTTCCCAGGGGTGCTGGCAGAGCCAGGCGGCGCCCATGGGCCAGACGCCGACGGGGCCGTCGCAGGGGGTGGTGGTGAGGAAGCGGTCGGTGAGGTGGTGGACGACCCAGCCGTTGCAGCCGTAGAGGGTTTGGGCGGTTTTGTGTCCGGGGACGGTGAGGGCGTCCATGAAATCGAAGAGGGGCATGTGGCACTCGGCGAGGTTGGTGACTTCGGCGGGCCAGTAGTTCATCTGGATGTTGATGTTGGTGTGGTAGTCGGAATTCCAGGCGGCGTTCATGTTTTCGTTCCAGATGCCCTGGAGATTTGCCGGCATGTTTCCGCGGACGGTGGGGCGGGAGGATTCGGCGAGGAGGTAGCGGCCGTATTGGAAGTAGGTGGCGAGGAGTTCGGGATCTTGGGTTTCGGGGGCGCCTTTATCGAGGCGTTGGAGGCGTTCGTCGGTGGGGAGTTTTTCGGCGTCTTCGGGGGATTTGCCGAGGTCGAGGGAGACGCGGTTCATGAGGAATTGGATGTCTTTGATGTGGTCGGCGCGGAGTTGGTCGTAGAATTTTTTGGAAGCTGAAGCGAGGTCTTCGCGGCAGAGGATGTCGGGGTTGATGTTGCGGTCAAAGGTGCCATCTTTCTGATAGTCGGTGTTTCCGGCGATGAGAAGGGTGAGAGAGTCAGCGTTAGAAATGGTGAGCGTTTTGAAATCCGAGAGGTATTGGCCGCCGTTTAGCAGAACTAATGTGCGTCCTTCAAAACGCATGCCTGGCTTAACGGGCCCCCATGGCTTCTTGGGGCCGTCGACGTATTGGGATTGGATTTGGCCGTCGAGAACGAGTGCCGGTTGCTGGTTCTGTGGCTTGGGGACATATACGCCTGAAGTCGCATCCTTTTCGCGTTTCATGGAAAGGGTGGCGCTGATTTTGCCGGGCTTGTCGGCGGAGAGGTGGACGACGATGACGTTGTCGGGGGCGGAGGCGAAGACTTCGCGGGTGTAGGTGATGCCGTTCGCCCCCCCCACGGTGAAGGTGGTGGTGGCGATGCCGGTGGAGAGGTTGAGGGAGCGTTGGTAGTTGGTGGCCTGCTTGATGTCGGGGGAATCGATGAGGAGGTCGCCGAGGGGTTGGTAGGATTTGATGCGAGGGGGGATGCCCATCATGTCTTTGGAGATGAGTTGAGTGGCTTGGTCTTCTTTGCCGTGGAAGAGGAGGTCGCGGATCTTGGGGAGGTTTTTGAGGGAGTCGGGGTTGTTGCGATCGATGGGGTAGCCTTCCCAGAGCGAGGCTTCGTTGAGTTGGATGCGTTCGGTGGAAACGCCGCCGAAGACCATGGCGCCGAGGTGGCCGTTGCCGACGGGGAGGGCGTCGGTCCAGTGGGCGGCGGGATGCTGATACCAGAGGGTGAGGGGGGTGCGTGGAGCGGGGGCGGGGTTGGAGAGTTGGGCGGGGTCGGTGAACGGGGTGCCGAGTTTTTGGGAGGGGAGGGCGGCGTGGGAGGTGGCGGCGGTGAGGAGGAGGGCGGCGAACGATGAACGTAGAACGATGAACGATGAATGGGGCATGTGGGCTCCTTTGATGAGACTGGATAGGAGGGAACGTGTGGGGGTGGGGTTGATTGCAGGGGTGGGGCGAGGGGCGATTTTGGGGTTGGCGTGAAACGTTAAAGTGTGGGGTGGGGTGCAGGGGGTTTTTGATTTTATTTGGGAAAGGAATTGGGGTTTTCTTCGGAAGGGACTCATATGTCGGGAAAAAAAGTGGAGGATTTCCAGCAAGGCACTCATATTGGGAGTGGGAGTTTGGGGTTTTTCCAGCAAGATACTCATATTGCTGCGCCTCCCTGTATGGAATTTCGAGGGGGATTTGGCGCAAAAGGAGAAATTGTGAATTTGCGAAACGGGTGGGGATTCGGGGTTGGGCGGCCTTCAGGGCGGTGAAGGCCGCTTGGAGGCTGGGCTTGGCACACGGATGTGGCATGGTTTTCCTCCCCCCTAGAACTCGATCTGGAGTATACCTCACTTATACCGAACTTCAAGAACAAGTTTTCTGGCTCTGATCGTGGGTTGGACCGTTTGCATTGACTGGAAAGCCTCTTCGCCAGATCCGTGAACGGCGATTGAGCCATAGAAGGGGGAGAATGGCGAAGACAGTCAACGGATAAACAAGGCTGACTGAAAGGGTCCATAGGATGTGTCCGTCGGGCCAACAGATGTATCTGAAGTAAACGCCGGCGGCATCGCCTACCCCAACACCCGTCGGCGTCTTTGGATCTCCCGGATAAGAGCCTGCCAAAGCAACGATCCCGCCGTTATATGGGCCGCGCCGGTCATTAAAGACGTGCAAACGTGCGTCACCCATGATGGTCGAAAAACTTATATAGCAATCGGGAAGCAACGGCAGAGATGTTTTGCAGGGATTTACGTAGCGTGCGATCGACCAAGAGATGAGGACGGCGACGAACGCGACAACGGAAAGCATGGTGCTCGTTCTATAGAGGCGGCCTTGCATGGGAAGGTAGACCTCCGCGTCATGAATTAGTCTCGGGCGCCGGGGCGCGAACTTCCCAGTTGCTTAGATAATCAGGGTTGACGACGACTTCGCCGGTGGACCGTAGACGGTATTCACCGGGCTTCGCGGGTCGGAGGGAGTCGGGATCGGGCGGAAGTGAAAACTCTTCGCCGTCTGGTTGTTCGATGAAAATGCCTTCATCGCAGATTTGCGTGATTGTGCCGTGGAGTTGGAGTTGTCGCGTGATGGCGCCGTCGTGGTCCAGGTAAGTAAGACCGACCAAGAGGTGCTTGCCGATGTAGTCGTCGTGTGCCATGGTAGCCATGATACGGTGGAACTTGAGATTTGAGGATTTCAGATTTCAAAAAGTGCGGTTGGGCGGAATGGTTGGCCGCGTGCGCGGGGTTGCGGCCGGTGTGGGGAGGGGTTGGCGCACCGGCGCTCACGCTACGGGTTCCCTGCGGTGAGATAGTGCATAAGGGATTTGCGGGCGGTAAGATAGGGTGGAACAGATCCAGTTTTTGGCGGGTGAAGGAATTGGTGGAAGGATTTGGCAGGGTGTGCGTCTGTTGAACGGGCGCGGTGCCCTCCGCAGTGAAGGAGTTCCCGGGTGAGTGATACGGCGATTGGTGGTTCTCGGTCTTCGATGGCGAGCGGGCCGGTGGAGCAGGGGATTCCGGTGAATGAGTCGGTGGCGGTGCCGCTGGTGAAGCGGGTGACTTGTCCGCATTGCTGGCATGAATTTCGGCCGGAGCAGATTTTGTGGGTGGCGCAGCATGAGGAGCTGATGGGGGATCCGATTTTGAAGGAGGAGCCGCTGCGGTTTTTGCCGACGCGGTTTACGGTGGAGGGGCAGGCGATTGATGCGCGGGGGATGGTGTGTCATTCGCTGGCGTGTCCGGCGTGTCATTTGGTTTTGCCGCGGGTGCTGATTGAGAACGAGGTGACGTTTATCAGCATCATTGGGTCGGCGGGATCGGGGAAGTCGAATTTCCTGGCGACGATGACGTGGGAGTTGCGGCAGCGGCTGGCACGCGATTTCGCGATCATCTTTGCGGATGGGGACAAGGAAGCGAACTGGATTGTGAACCGGTACGAGGAGACGCTGTTTTTGCCGGAGAATCCGGAGACGCCGGTGGTTCTGGACAAGACGCGGACGCAGGGGGATTTGTATCGGTCGGTGGCGATTAACGGGCAGGAAACGCAGTTGCCGAAGCCGTTTTTGTTTTCGCTGCATCCGGGAGCGGATCATCCGCGGGCGGCGCTGCGGGCGAAATTGGGGCGGATCGTGTGTCTGTATGACAATGCGGGGGAGCATTACAACGTGGGGGCGGATACGTCGTTGACGCCGGTGACGCGGCATCTTTCGCGGTCGAAGGTGCTGATGTTCTTGCTGGATCCGACGCAGGATTCGCGGTTTCGGCAGCGGTGCAAGGGGGTGTCGCAGGATCCGCAGGTGCAGGAGCCGCTGCAGACGTACCGGCAGGAGAATATTTTGTCGGAGGCGGCGATACGGTTTCGGAAGCATACGGGGTTGAGTGCGTATCAGAAGTGCGATCGGCCGTTGTTGGTGCTGGTGGGGAAGAGCGACATTTGGGCGCCGCTGCTGGCGGGGGAGGATCTGGAGAGCGAGCCGATTTTGAAGGATGCGGGGGGGAGTGAACACCTGGCGGCGCTGGATATGGATCGGATTGAGCGGGTGAGCGGGAAGGTGCGGCGGCTGCTGTTGGAGGCGACGCCGGAGGTGGTGAGCAATGCGGAGGATTTTTCGGATGAGGTGCTGTACATGCCGGTGAGTGCGTTGGGGCATTCGCCGGAGAAGTATCCGGATCGGAACGGGTTGCTCATTAAGCCGAAGGATGTTCGGCCGCGGTGGGTGACGATACCGCTGCTTTATAGTTATGCGCGGTGGTCGACGGGCCTCATAGCGGGGGTGCGCGGGGGGAAGTGAGGGATTTTCGAATTTCAATTTTCGATTTTCGATTTTTGGATGCGGGTGAGTTGAGGGTTTGGCGGCGCGATGAGTCATGAGATTTATTACACTTCGGCGCCGGAGGGGGTGAAGCGGGGGAGCAGTGGGTTTGCTACGGTGGGGGTGACGGAGGGGATTGCGAAGGCGCTGTGGGATCGGTTGGAGAGTCTGTCGGCGTATCGGCATCAGTTTTCCGGGGCGGAGTCGAGTCGGAATCCGGTGAGTTGGGCGCATTGGCTGCTGAATGTGGCGGGGGCGAATTATCACGTGCTGTCGCGGGTGTGCGATTCGGGGGTGGATCATACGCAGCGGACGAATGCGTTTGCGCATCACCTGGTGGTGGAGCGCGGGGAGATGGCGGCGGCGGCTGGCGGGCCGGCGTGGATGATGATGCAGGGCGGGGTGATGCAGGAGGCGTGGGATGGGAAGGTGGGGGCGATTGTGCGCGGGGGCGGGTTGCCGGGCGGGGATGTGAGTGGTGGGATTTGTGAGAAGTGGCGGGAGGTGACGGGGGATGCGGGGTGGGGCGGGGTGCTGGCGGATGCGTTTGTGAAGTCGCCGAACAAACCTGTGTGCGTCTTGTTTTCGGCGGGGCAGGATGTGTTGCCGCTGATGGCGGAGACGATTGCGTTGTTGCCGGCGGCGGTGCGGTGGAATGTGACGTTTAACACGTATTTCACGAGCATGCCGACGAGTGCGACGTGTGCGTGGCGGTGCTGCCTGGCGGGGAGTCCGGCGGCGACGTCGGGGCTGCGGTATGCGGGTGCGGGGGGAATTGTGATTGATTTGACGGAGCCGGGGCGGTTGGGGAAAGGGGGGGGGCCGGTGGAGGGTGCGTATGTGCAGTATGCGCGGACGGGGGTTGCGCCGGCGGTGGTGGCGGAGACGGCGGCGGGGAAGGGGCCGATGGTGGCGAAGGTGGGGCCGTTGGCTGGGCCGGGGAAGGGGGCGGCGGGTGCGGGTCGGCCGGTGAAGAAAGCGGAGATTGATGATGAGGATTCGGTGGATCTGGATCCGCCGGCCCCGATGGTGATGCCGGGGACGGAGATTGTGGATGCGGATGAGGAGGAGGGGGAAGTCGCACTTGCGCCCGTGGCGGAGGCGCCGGTGAAGAGGCGGCCGTTGATTCGGAAGCGGATTACGGCGGAGATGCCGCCGGGTCATGTGGGGGGATTTGAGGGGGAATCGGAGCGGCTGGCGGGGAAGCGTCGGCGGCAGGTGGTGGTGCTGTTTTGGGGGGCGGTGCTGGCGATTGTTGTGGCGACGGTGCTGGTGGTGGTGTCGATGAGGGCGGGGGCACCGCCGGAGTTGCCGGCGATTGTGCGGCCGAAGGCGACGTCGGAGCCGGTGGCGGCGACGATACCGGCGCCATCGACGGTGGTGCCGGCGCCTCGGGGTCCGATTGTGGAGACGCCGGCGCCGTTGCCGGAGACGAACAATACGGTGGTGCTGCCGGCGCCGACGCAGCCTGCGGCGACGAAGGCGACGGTGAGCGTTCCGGAGGTGGTGGCGCATTATCCGGCGGTGGTGAAGCTGAGGGAGGGGATTGCGTTTCCGACGGTGGGGCAGGGGATCAGCGAGACGTTTTCGCAGCGGATAGCGTTGCCGGCGGGGGAGATTGATCCGGGGCTGGAGGCGCGGCGGGTGGATCTGCAGTTTCCGGCGGCGAAGGGGGATTATCCGGGGGTGATGACGTTCGGGGGGGCGGGCGGGGGGAGCCTGGTGGCGGGGTTTCGGCCGACGGATCGGACGGTGGCGACGGTGTCGTGGAAGGTGGGGAGTGCGGATCCGGTGGAGGTGGTGGCGATCGATTACAACCGGCAGCGGAATGGGGTGGAGTTGACGTGGCGGGGCGGGCAGTTGGTGGGGGATCGGGAGAGCGTGGTTCGGGCGTTCTGGGTGCTGTGCGGATCGACGTTGACGCTGGACTCGGGGAAGGGGAAGTCGCAGGCGGTCGTGTTTGTGCCGTATGAGCCGCCGACGTTTTCGCTGGAGACGGCGAGCGGGGCGGTGATGTTGCCGGTGGATTTGCCGAAGGAGACGACGGTGAAGGCGCCGGAGGAGAAGGACCTGGGGCACGGGTGGGAGGCGACGTGGTTCACGGAGACGGATACGAAGGGAGGGGGCGGGGATGTGATACTGCAGAGCTCGGAGAATGCGGCGCAGGTGGTGAAGTTTCACCAGAAGACGGCGATGCCGGCGGCGGAGCCGTGGTTCATCGTGCGGTTTTCGAACAACTACCAGCGGATGGAGAATACGTTTGCGGTGCGGCTGGGGGCGGCGCAGGCGGATCTAGCGCAGGCGGAGAGCGACGTGCGGTCTGCGGATGATGAGCTGGAGCGGATACGGAAGGATGCGGGGGGGACTATTCCGGCGAGTTCGGAGAATGCGAAGCTGTACCGGGGGAAGCGTGCGGATGCGGCGGCGCTGGTGGATGCATACAAATCGGAAGTGGATGGTTATAACCAGTTAAAGCAGGTCGACATTGATTTGACCCTCCCGAACGGCGTGCGTCTGACGACGATCAGGTTCCGCCGGACGGGGAAGCAGTAACAGGAAAGCAGCTATGGCAGACTTTCAGCGTGTAGTGGAGTTTCTTCGGGACCTGCGGCAAGGGCCGTTGCAGGAGGTGACGGAGGAGATCCGGCAGTCGGCGACGGATTATGCGGCGCTGTGCGTATCGGCGAACGAGCGACTGCGCAAGTGCTCGACGTTTTTGTCGCAGGGGTTGCGGACGGAGGCGATTCATCTTGCGGATGAGACGCCGAATTTGCTGGATTTAGTGGCGGCGCTGGATTTGCCGGACCCGCTGGCGTGGCAGGATTTCTGCCAGAACAATGGATTGCCGGTGCCCCCGCCGCTGCAGTTGGATCGCGCGTCGCAGTTGAACGACGCGTATGCGCAGGATCAGCCGCTGGAGCATTTGTTGGCGCAGCATCGGCTGCTGGCGTTGGCGCGCGGTCCGGTGCGGCAGCGGTTGGCGCTGTTGCGGCAAATTGCGGGGCAGGATGTGGGGAATACGACGTGGGAGCGGGATATCCGGGCGTTTGAGAAGGCGCGGCTGAAGGAGTTGCCGACGGCGTTTTACAACGCGGTGAAGAATCGGGACGAGGTGGGGATGAGCGGGCTGATGCAGGAGATCACGCAGACGCAGTGGCTGGAGCCGGTGCCGGGGGATCTGGTGACGGCAGTGAGCGATGCGTTTAATCGGATGCAGCGGGCGTCGGCGGAAGTGGAGTTGCGGAAGCTGGTGGAGCCGTTGCGGGAGGCGTATGCGGCGCGGTCGTTCCAGGAATGCCAGGCGATCGTGCAAAGGTGGAAGAACATTATGGATGGGGCGGGGGTGACGATCATCAGCACGGAGTTGACGGATGAGATTCGGCCGGTGGTGCAGTTTGTGCAGGAGCAGGAGAAGCGGGAGGAGTTATTGCGGAAGTTCCGGGAATCGTGCCGGAAGTTCGCGCAGATGATGGACATGGATGTGCCGGATACGCAGTTGGAGGCGGGGTATGCGAAGCTGAAGGGGTTCAACGAGCCGATACCGGAGGAGCTGACGGCGCGGTACCAGGAGAAACTGGCGTATCGGCAGAGGGCGGCGGAGCGGAAGCATCGGGGGCGGCTGATCGGGATCGGGGTGGCAGTGGCGGGGGTTGCGGCGGTGGCGGTGGTGGTGGTGGTGCTGATGACGCGTGCTTCGGAGGCGAAACAGTGGGCGGACAAGATCGAGCAGGCGATCAACGCGCGGAGCGAGGGGAATCTGCGGAATGGGGAGCAGTTGGTCGAGTATTTGAAGGCGAATCATCCGAGTTATTTGAGTGAGCCGGCGGTGGCGGCGGCGGTGCGGCATGTGAGCAAGATGCAGACGGAGTTCGATCACGATTCAGGGGCGGTGCAGTCACTGCTGGCGGCGCTGGGGGATGCGCTAAAGAGCGGGGCGGCGGTGGCGGCGAATGACAAGGCGACGCTGGAGCAACTGGCGAGCGCGGCAGCGGCGCTGCAAGAGGCGCTGACGCAGGCGAATGGCGCGGGGGAATTGTCGTGGGTGGATCAGGATAAGAAACTCGCGGCGGCGGAGAACCAGGCGAATGGCGTTTTGAGCAATCTGCAGGATCGGGCGTCGGCGGGCGTGCAGGCGGAGGTAGGGCAGCTTGGGGAACAGGTGGATGCGATACCGGTGGTGCCGGCGAATCTGAACGATGCGGACACGCAACTGGTGACGGCAAGCGGACGGGCGCGGGCGCTGCGGGACCTGGTGGGGATCAACGAGCAGGCGAAGGGGGCGGCGGCGGGGCTGGCGGACAAGATCGAGGAGCGGCGCAAGGCGCTGAATGCCACGCGGGCGATGGCGGGGGAACTGGCGGATATCCGCGAGAATTCCGGTACGGCGGACGATCTGAAAAAGGCGCTGGCGGCTTTTGCGCAGAAGTATCCGAATGATGCGCGCACGGCGGATTTCAACGTGGTGATTCCACGGCTGGCGCTGGCGAAGGATGTGGAGGCGTGGCATGACATGGCGGCGAGCTGGTCGGGGCAGCTCGCGGCGACGACGAGCGATGCGGCGCAGCGGCGGGGTGAGGAGATTGCTTCGTATCTCACGGCGCGTCCGAGTTCGCCGATGTCGGCGACGGCGAACAGCTACAGCGATTACCTGAAGCATGCAGCGGATGCGCTGGCAGAAAAGGGAATTTGGCAGACGGACCTTTCGGACTTCTTCAACAACCCGCTGCTCACTTCGATCGCGTACATGCAGACATCGGATGGGCAGCGGTTTTATGTGGAGGGGGAGATCAACCGGAAGGATCGGCGGATCAACGACCAGGTGACGGTGACGTTCGAGGCGGTGGATCCGTTGGATCAGACGAAGCGGATGCTGGTGTCGGTCGATCCGCCGACGAAGCTGGTGACGGATACCCCCGTGCCGCTGCCGCACACGAAGGTGATCGGGGCGTTGAACGATCAGTTGAAGGGGATCGACGCGACGAACTGGGAGACGTGGGGGATCGATGCGGTGGATTCGCTGCTGAAGAACAAGGAGCTGAACATCGTCATCAAGGCGACGGTGGTGGAGAAGATTCTGCGGACGGAGATCGCGATCGCGGGGTGGAACGGGAGCAACATCGGCGAGAATTATGCGGTGACGCTGACGGAGCTGGCGCGGCAGAAGCCGGGGGATCTGCCGTGGGCGGATTTGAGCAAGAATTCCGAGGTGACGATCCAGGCGCTGCAGAAGACGCTGGGGTCGATTCCGAGCGCGGCGTCGGTGCGAGAGAAACTGGCGATGGCGAAGTCGGCGCTCTTCAAGCAGGCGGCGTTCGACATCATCGGGACGGGCGTGCTGTTGAAGGATGAAGCGGGTCACTGGGCGGTGGCATCGCGCGGCAAGGGCGGGGATGGGCAGTTATGGACGGCGATTCCGGCGCCGGGGGCGGCCGAAGCTGCTGCGCCGATTGATCCGGCGGCGACGGACCAGGCTGCGCCGGCGGCGCCGCCGGGATCGCTGGTGCTGCTGGGGACGGTGCAGAACGGGAAATTTGCGTTGTATGAGACGGCGGTGCGAGGTCTGCCGCAGGGTACGATGGTGTACATCACGAGTAATGATGCCGGGAAGTAGCCGCGAGGAATGACGAGTGACGAATGACAAATGACGAATCAAATTTCAATGACGAATGACGGAATGACGAAACGGGATTTGCGGGCCTTTCTTCAGGGGCGATTATGAGTCGGGTTCCACAGTCGGGGCGGCAGGTTGGTGCGGCGGGGAAGGGGATTGGGAAGAATGCGCCGGCGGCGCGGGAGCAGGAGAGCGCGCCGATGATGCGCGTGGGGACGGGGACGCATGCGGCGTTTGAGGCGTCACTGGAGTTTTTTCTTGCCCCCATTGTGCCGTTCATGCGCGATCCGGAAGTGAACGAGATCATGGTGAATGGGCACAACCGGATTTACATCGAACGGGCGGGGCGGATTTTTCTGACTGAGGCAACGTTTCCGACGGAAGCGGATGTGCAGGCGGCGGCGAACAATATCGCGCAGTTTGTGGATCAGCCGCTGTCGCACGAGCGGCCGCTGCTGGATGGGCGGTTGCCGGACGGTTCGCGCGTGTGCGTGGTGCTGGGGCAGATTGCCTCGGCGGGGACGCACATCAACATCCGGCGGTTCGCGCGCAATACGGCGACGTCGGCGTTCCTGCTGGAGAAGAAGTCGATCACGCCGATGGCTCTGGAGTTCCTGCTGCTGTGCGTGAAGGGGCATCGGAATATTCTGGTGGCGGGCGGGGCGGGCTCGGGCAAGACGACGACGGTGAATGTGCTCTCGCAGGCGTTTCCCGAGCATGAGCGGATCGTGGTGATCGAAGACACGCGCGAACTGCAGGTGCAGCGGCCGCACGTGGTGCAGATGGAGGCGCGGCCGGCGGATGCGTATGGGCGCGGGCAGATCACGGTGCGCGACCTGTTCATCACGGCACTGCGGATGCGGCCGGACCGGATCGTGGTCGGCGAGGTGCGTCGCGGGGAGGCGCTGGACATGATCCAGGCGATGACATCGGGGCATCATGGGTCGCTGACGACGCTGCACGCCTCCTCGGCGGGCGACACCCTTTACCGGCTGGAGACGATGGCGTTGATGGCGGACATGGGGATTCCGCTGTTTGCCCTGCGGCGGCAGGTGGCCAGTGCGATCGACATTATCGTGCAGACGGCGCGGCTGGCGTCGGGGCGGCGGCTGATTACGGCGATTTCGGAATGCCACTTTGATGAAGCGTCCGAGAATTACGTGATTAAGGATCTTTTCACGCTGAACGACGAGCCGGAGAACCTGGAGCTGGTCTGGACGGGTCAAAAGCCGGCGATGCTGGAGCAACTTCGGTTCGAGGGGCTCGTTGAGCAAATGGAGCTGACGAAGCCGATGTTGAATAGTTGAAACCGATCGGGTGCAGGAGCGACTCTAAGATATGAAGAGCATGGTTCGAAGCAGCACAACCTCCAACCGTCGCCGTAGTTTCGGCGGTTCGAGCATCGAGTACATTGCGGTGCTGGCGTTGATCGTGATTCCGCTGGGAATTCTGGCTATCACGGTGATCATGCCAATGATTGGCATGTACATGGAGCGGATCTCGACGGTGATCGGTTGGCCGCTTGGATGAATGAGAGGCGGCCGCAATCGCGCAGCGATACATGGCATTGTCGTATCAATCGACGATATGATGAGTTAGAGGCGTGGTGAACAGGAGCAAGTCATGAAGTCCAGAATTAGCAGGTTTCTCGGACGGCTACACCGGAATGAATCAGGTGCCATGTCCGTGGAGAAGATTCTCATACTCGCGTTGATAGCACTTCCGATACTGATCATTCTGATCCTCTTCAAGACGACCATCGTAGGGTGGTTCACGACCCAGCAGGGCACGCTGGAACAGGATTCCGGCAGCAACGGCGGTTGATCGCATTGAAGAGGCCGCGGGGGGAGTGCTCCATGCAAATTCGGCAGGATGTCGGCAATGAGCGAGTCGAACGGCAGGTCAATAACGGCTATAGTTCCCATCGCTGCCGATGCGATGGATGAATCGGTCGTGCCTGTGGGGGGAAAATCGATTCCGTGGGGGTCGACGTGGGTGATCCTTTTGAGCTTCTCCGCAATTATGTCGAGCATCCTGGTGGTCGGGCTGCATTCGCAGCGCGGCTTTTTCATCCCGGTGCTCACGACGGGAATCTGCATTCTGGCAGCGCTGTTTGACGCATGGACGACGCGAATTCCCAATGCGCTGACCTATGGAGCGATTGTCGC
>DATKPA010000020.1:0-4324 GCA_035524355.1 Phycisphaerae bacterium
GGCGCTACCGCACCGCGATACGCCCGGCCGCCTTATCTATCGTCCTGCAAGTCGTAAGCCCTACAGATTTACAATTAAACCGCGAGACCGCCCAATTTTTCTTGCCGAAAACCTGACAGTACCGCAAAACCGGAAAAGACCCGCAACTTCTATGACCTTGTAAAGATTATCTGAATACAGGAGACGCGCAGTTCGACAGTCTCCTTTCCCGCAAAAACAGGAGAACCCCGCCAACGCGGGGTTCTCCTGCTTCTATTGCATGCATCTCGGAAAATCCGTTACTGATCCGCCGAATCCGTCTCGCCGCCATTCGGTGGCGCCAGGTCGCCGCCGCCGCGCGCGCCCGTACCCTGTGGCATGCGGTTGAGCTTCTTGTCGACGACGCCGTACTTCACCGCTTCGTCCGCTTCGAGCCACAGGTTGCGGTCGCAATCCTTGTGGATCTTCTCGATCGGCTGGCCGGTGTGCGTCGCCATGATCTCGTACATCCGCTGCCGGAGACGGAGCATTTCCTTGGCTTCGATTGACAGGTCCGTCGCCGTCCCCTGCATCACCCCGCCGATCAACGGCTGGTGAAGCATGATGCGCGAATTGGGCAGCGCCGCCCGCTTGTCCTTCGAGCCCGACGCAAGCAGCCACGCGCCCATCGATGCAGCGAGACCGATACAGGTCGTCGCCACATCGCAGCGGAGGAACTGCATCGTGTCGTAAATCGCAAGCCCCGCGGTGACGCTGCCGCCGGGCGAGTTGATGTAGAACTGAATGTCGGTCTTGGTGTCTTCGTTGGAGAGGAAGAGCATCTGGGCGATGATGAGGTTCGCGGAGTCATCATCGACGCCGCCGGCGAGGAAGATGATTCGGTCCTTGAGCAGGCGCGAGAAGATGTCGTAAGAGCGCTCGCCGCGCCCGGACTTTTCCACGACGATCGGGACGAGATTGCCCGTCGGGTGATTGAGCATTTCATCGCGCACGCGAAGGGGGTTGTCAAAAATCGATGCCATTGTGCATGAGCTCCAGAGAGAAGAGTGATAGATGCGTAAGGGTAGCGGGCATTCTCGACGAAGGCAATGAATGCGGGCGGCGGTGGGATGCGATGGGGTGCGAGCGGGATCGAAAGGGATGCGGTTGCCCGCGACGGGGATCGGTTGGGTTTCGGTGGGGCGATCTTTGAAGACTGTTGCCAAAAAAATATGAAAAATTCCGGCACCAGTGTCCCAGAATCCGCCTGTTCTCAGGCGGGCATTCGACGGCAAAGCAGATCGTGAAAAAGGGTACGAATCGTACGGACGGTTTATAAAATCAGCTTTTTCAGTGTCAGTCACCCCCAAAAAAGGCTTCGATTCGCAATTCTGATTGTACGTTGTAAGTGTATGTTTTCACGGGATATACATTTCTAATCTCAGGGGGTGTTTGGGCCGAATGTAAAAATAGGCAGTTTCCAGTCAAAAAGGTCGCACAATTTCTTGCAACTCATATCTCGATGTGTATATGCTGAAGTCCTGCCCAATAACTTATCGCGAAGGAGGTTGCCATGACATCCCCAAACCCGGCACCGGCTACGTACTCTCCCCCACATAGTGGTCCATCCTCGTCGGTCACTTCCATGATGACCGTGATCCCCGTCACGCCCCGGCGGTTGAACGCGACCCCCGATGGCCCGATCACCCATGCGTGGTCAATCGGGACTACTCGGATCGCGCAGGAAAGACCGGCGCCGCGGCGAATGGAAGAATGCCCGCCTGAGGTTTACATCGGCTAAGCCAGGGCAATCTCCTCCATCATTGCTCGCGCCTGGACCGCAGAGGTGTGGTCAGGCGCGAGTGCTGTTTTTGCCCCCCCCCCCCTGCCTTCCCCCCGCCTTCCCCCCTGCCTCCGCTCTCCCACAACAGAGTATTCGATCGATGCCGCCTCTGCTGAGACGTTTGGGTGAACAGATCGTGGTTTCATCCCATCCGGAGTGTTCCATCCCATCGGGGGTTTATTGCGTAGCTTCCAATAATCGCCGCGGCGAGCGAGTGCTGCGGGCAATTCGGCGCGAGAGGCATCCAAGATGCGAGCAGCAGATCCGTACGAAGCGTATGCAGCACCGGAAACTCGTGCGCTCTCGGCACCAGAAATGGGGCGTTCGGCCGCGGATGGGATGCGGGAGCGAAGGGCGGAGGTGTATCGGTACGAGAGGCGGAAGCATTTTTCGGCGCCGGGAGCGTTGCTGATGCCGGCAGTTCTTCTGGGCCTTGGCGTGGTTGCGCTGTTTTTCTGGACGATCGGTCGGATGTGGGAGCGGTGGCATGTTTCGACGGGGTACTACTCGCATGGTCCGCTGGTGCTGCCGATAGCGATTGCGTGCGGGTGGGTGATTGTGCGGCGGCGTGGGTTGCCGATGCGATCGACGCGGGGGAGCCGTGCGTTGGCGCTGGTGATGCTGGTGGGTGCGCTGCTGATCCATCTGGCGTCGATGTATGCGCGGGTGATTTTTGTATCGGGGTTCATGATGATTCCGGTTGGGGCGGCGTTTGTGTTGTATCTGGGTGGGTGGGTGATGCTGGGGCGGCTGTGGTTTCCGGTTGCGTTTCTGGCGTTCATGGTGCCGCTGCCGGACTTGACGATTTACAACTTGAATTTTCATTTGAAGATTTTTGCGGCGGAGGCGTCGACGGCGATTGTGAATGCGCTGGGGGTTCCGGCGTATTTGAAGGGGTCGGATATTTTTCTGGCGGGGGGGAAGCAGTTGACGGTGGAGGATGCGTGTTCGGGGCTGCGGTCGTTGATCAGCTTGGTGGCGTTTGCGGCGCTGTTTACGTATGCGTGCAGATTGAGGGGGTATAAGCGGCTTTTGCTGCTGCTGTCGGCGGTGCCGATTGCGGTGGCGGCGAATGTGGTGCGGATCGCGGTGTTGACGCTGGTGGCGAATCAGTACAGTGTGGCCTTGGCGACGCCGGGTGGGAGGGTGCATGATGTGATGGGGTTTGTGGTGTTTGTGATTGCGTTCTGCATCATGTTTGTGCTGGAGGGGTTGTTGGATTTGCTGCCGGGGGCGGGGGCAGTGGGGTGGGTGGGGGTGGTGGGGGGACGGGAATAGCCCACAAATGGGCACCAATAGACACAAATGTTTTTTGCGGGAAACAGATTGTCCGCGCCGGGAGCGTCGTGGGTGGGCATAGAGTCCAGTTCGCCGAGCATGCTCAAGGGCCCTTTCGTGAGCATGGCACACGTAGCGTCCGTCATCTGGCACCCAGCGGGACAATTTGCCCGACGAATCTTGGGGCGGCGCGGCGGCGTAGTTCATGTGGAGGCATGGGAATGACAATGGCATGGGACAACGGCGGTGCGATGCAGGATGCGGGGACGATGGCTGCGCTGAGGAAGCGGACGCTGGTGTTGCTGGGGATTCTGTTGCCGGCGATTGGGTTGACGGTGTTGCTGGTGGTGACGGAAGCGCGGGCGGAGCGGGTGTCGGATCTGGCGGAGCAGGCGATACCGGCGACGATCGTTGATGGGAAGAGTGTGTGGACGTCAACGAGCATGAGTTTTTCGGAAACGGAGATGCAGATCCTGGAGACGCGCGACTATGTGTATCGCACGTACACGAACGGGAAGGATGTTCCGGTGGATCTATGCGTGGTGTTTTCGGAGGACAACCGGAAGGGGACGCATCCGCCGGACATATGTCTGGAAGGGGCGGGTTATCGGATTTTGTCGCGGGAGGTGCGGACGCTGTCGTCGGCGGCGGGTGAGCCGTTGACGCTGTGCGAGATAGTGACGACTGGGAACACGGGGGCGGCGGGTGAGGGGGCGTATTATTATTTTGCGTACTTCTACAAGTGCGGCGAGAGGTTTACGCCGTCGTTTTACAAGCAGCAGATGCAAATCGTCTGGAACGGGCTGACGCGGCGGAATGCGGCGGGGGCACTGATTCGGTTTTCGACGCCGATGTCGTCGCTTGCGGATGTGGATGCGGCGCGTGGGCGGACGGAGCGTCTACTTGCGGCGACTTTTCCGTATATACGCGACGGGCTGAATGCGCAACGGTGATGTTCCCTGCCCGCAGCGGCCGGGCGCACGTGGGGTGCGCCCTCCATTTTTATTGTCCCGAGGTAGACCATGGCAATTCCACTGACGGGTGAGATTCCGACGCAATCGCCGACGCTGCGGCGGTTCATGCTGGGGGCGGCGGTGGCGCTGGCCGTGGCGTCGATCGGGCTGTGCGGGTTGATTTACTACCGGAACAATTCGCCGCACCAATTGGCGATCAAGGCGCGATTGGCGCTGGAGCAGCACGATGCGAATCGTGCGGTGGAGTTTCTGACGAAGGCGTTGTCGAAGA
>DATKPA010000021.1:0-231948 GCA_035524355.1 Phycisphaerae bacterium
CCGATCTCCCCCGACGAAAATTTCTCCACGACTTCCCCCCCCAACGCGGATATAAATAAAAGAGGAACACGCCCTCCGTCCGTCTTACCGGAGTACCGCATGCTCAGTTCCACCGCCCGCCAGGTCACCGAACTCCCACCCGATCTCGCCGCCGCCAACGAACAGATCCGCGCCACCGCCAGGTCCTACGGCCTCGATTTCTTCGAAACCATCTTCGAAATGCTCGACTACGACCAGATCAACCAGATCGCCTCCTTCGGCGGCTTCCCCGTCCGCTACCCCCACTGGCGCTTCGGCATGGAATACGAACGCATGTCGAAACAGCACAACTACGGCCTCGGACGCATCTACGAAATGGTCATCAACAACGACCCCTGCTACGCCTACCTCCAGCGCTCCAACTCCATCACCGATCAAAAACTCGTCATGGCCCACGTCTACGCCCATTGCGACTTCTTCAAAAACAACCTCTGGTTCTCCAAAACCGACCGCAAAATGATGGACGGCATGGCCAACCATGCCACCCGCGTCCGCAAACACATCGAACGCATCGGCATCGACCGCGTCGAAAAATTCCTCGACGTCTGCCTCTCCATCGAACACCTCATCGATCCCCACTCCGTCTTCCTCAAACGCGCCGGCCCTGATGAACCCCTCTCCGATTCCGACGTCGCCGGCAGCGAGGAGCCCGTCACCCGCTTCCAGTCCAAAGGCTACATGGAACGCTTCATCAACCCGCGCAAGCTGATGGAGGAAGAGCGCACCCGCATGAAAGCCGAGGCCGACCGCAAGCGCAAAATCGTCCCCTCCGAACCTGTCCGCGACGTCCTCCTCTTCCTCCTCGAGCACGCCCCGCTGCAACCCTGGCAATCCGACATCCTCACCATCATCCGCGACGAAGCCTACTACTTTTCCCCGCAGGGCATGACGAAAGTCATGAACGAAGGCTGGGCCACCTACTGGCACTCCACCATGATGACCAAGCACTACCTCGATTCCTCCGAAATCATCGATTACGCCGACCACCACTCCGGCACCGTCCACATGCCCCCCGGCAACTTCAACCCCTACAAAATCGGCGTCGAACTCTTCCGCGACATCGAAGACCGCTGGGACCACGGCCGCCACGGAAAAGAATTCGAAGAACTCGACACCCTCGGCGGACCCGGCCGCTGGAACAAGGAAAACCCCGGCGAAGGCCGAAAGAAAATCTTCGAAGTCCGCCGCATCTACAACGACGTCAACTTCATCGACGAATTCCTCACCGAGGAAATGGTCGACCGCCTCAAGCTCTACCAGTACCGCCGCGACCCCCACACCGGCCAACTCCGCATCGTCAGCCGCGACTACAAACGCATCAAAGAGTCTATGTTGTACCGCCTCACCAACATGGGCCAGCCCTACATCTACGTCGTCGACGCCAATTACAAAAACGCCGGCGAACTCTACCTCGCCCACAAACACAACGGCCTCGACATCGAAATCAAATACGCCATCGAAACCCTCAAAGGCGTCCAGCACATCTGGACCCGCCCCGTCCACCTGCAGGCCCGCATCGACGACGACATGATGCTCTTCAGCTACGACGGCAAACAAAGCCAGCAGCAGAAAATCCACGACGACCTGCCAAAACCCGCGCACCAGTTGTAAACAGCATCACACGCAAACAGGAGCGAAGCTCCGAAAGAAAATAGCCCCCACCGTGAGGTGGGGGTAAGCTCGGACAAACAATGTTGAGGGCCAACGGCCCGACACTTTTCTTCTTGGGGACAATGACATTGAGGGGGGTTGGCGCTCCTCACTCACAAAAACACATACCGGGAGTCATAGGGAACGCGGTGCTTCTCCAAAAACTCAATCAACTCTTCCTGAAACGATTTGCGCGAATGATGCGACTTCTGATTCTCAATATAGCGCCGCACCGCCTCCTCCCCCGAAACACTCACCGAAAACGCCGCATATCCCTTCTGCCAATCAAACACCCGATCCCCCAACTCCTCATGTACAAACCGCGAAGAATTCGCCTTCATCGCCGACGCGGCATCTGCCAACGACAATGTCGCCGGGAGCGAAGTGAACACATGTATATGATCCGCCACGCCCCCAACACACAGCAACTTCGCCTTCTTATTCTCCAGAATCCCCCCGATATACGGATACAACCGCTCCTCCCACTCCGCCCGAATCGTTGGTTCGCGTTTGGCCGTGCTCCAGATGAAATGAACGAGGTTCGAAATGTAGGACATGGGCGTCTCCGTAAGAAGTGTCGGGCCCTTGGCCCTCAACAGATGTGTGCGGCCACTTTACCCACACCTCACGGTGTGGGCTATTACCTGCCGGAGCTTCGCTCCTCCCAAAACGCCTCAACCCGCCAGCGCCGCCCCCACCACCTCCTGCGCCTCCCGAATAATCGCATCCAGATGCGCCTGCGACACAAAACTCTCCGCATAAATCTTGTAAATATTCTCCGTCCCCGACGGCCGCGCCGCGAACCACCCGTTCTTCGTCGTCACCTTCAAACCCCCAATCGGCGCCCCATTCCCCGGCGCATTCGTCAGCTTCGCCTCGATCGAGTCCCCCGCCAATGTCGTCGCCTTCACCGCCGCCGGCGTAAGCTTCTTGAACGCCGCCTTCTGCTCCACCGTCGCCGGCGCATCGATGCGGTTATAGAACGGCGTCCCAAACTTCTCCGTCAATTCACGGTAATGCACCCCTGGATCCTTCCCCGTCACCGCCGTGATCTCCGCCGCCAGGAGCGCCATGATCGGCCCATCCTTGTCCGTCGACCACGACGTCCCATCCATCCGCAGGAACGACGCCCCCGCCGATTCCTCCCCGCCAAAACAAATCGTCCCGTCAAACAACCCCGGCGCAAACCACTTGAACCCCACCGGCACCTCCACCAGCTTCCTCCCCTCCCCCCCCAAATCCGCCACCACCCGATCGATCATGCTCGAACTCACCACCGTCTTCCCAATCCCCGCACCTTTGCTCCACTTCGGCCGATGCCCCAGCAAATACTGGATCGCCACCGCCAGGTAATGATTCGGATTCATCAATCCCGCACTCGGCGTGATGATCCCATGCCGATCCGAATCCGGATCATTCCCCACCGCCACCGCATACTGATCCTTCAACTTCACCAGCCCCGCCATCGCATACGGACTCGAACAGTCCATGCGTATCTTCCCATCGTGATCCACCGTCATGAACGAAAAAGTCGGATCGATCCGCTTGTTCACGATTGTCATGTTCAGCTTGTGTACATCCGCGATCGCCTCCCAATACGCCACCGACGCTCCGCCCAGCGGATCCACGCCCAGCTTCACCCCCTTTTCTCGTATTGCCGCGATATCCACCACGCTCGGCAAATCCCGCACGTACGGCCCAACAAAATCCTCCTGCCGCGTCGTCCCCGTCCCCCCTCCGCGCAGCGCCGCCTCATACCCCATCCGCTTCACCCCCGCATTCCCAGCCTTCAAGTATTCATTCGCCTTGTTCTGTATCCAGGCAGTGATATCCGTATCCGCCGGTCCCCCATTCGTCGGGTTGTATTTGAACCCGCCATCCGACGGCGGATTGTGCGACGGCGTGATCACGATCCCATCGGCCAACCGCTCCTTCCTCCCGCGATTGTGCGTCAGAATCAACCACGAAATCACCGGCGTCGGCGTGAATCCATCCCCGCTCTGAATCACCGTCTCCACCCCATTTGCCGCCAGCACTTCGAGCGCCGACTTCTCCGCCGGCGCCGAAAGCGCATGCGTGTCCTTGCCCATGAACAGCGGCCCGCTGATCCTCTCCTTCGCCCGATAATCCACGATCGCCTGCGTGATCGCCAGAATATGCGATTCCGTAAACGTCCTCTCCCCGCCGCCGACTGTCCCCCGATGCCCGCTCGTCCCGAACGAGACCAGTTGCCGCGGGTCGGAAACGTCCGGCTTCACCGCATAATAATCCGCGATGAGCTTATCGACATGAATGAGCAGTTCCGCCGGAGCGGACTTTCCCGCAAGCGAACTCAAAGGCATGGCAGACTCCTTGTTCTTCTCTCTGCTGGATTGTCGTACTCGAAGAGGCTTAACACAAGAAGCGAAAAAAGCTCTTTACTTTTCCTTTCGACTCGTCACAATTCATGCGACATCAACTCTTTTAGCGCATCGGCTTTCTCCCGGAGAGTTTTCTCACGAAAGCGATCCAGGGAGATCGTTCATGCAGGGAAGGAATAGCGGAACGCCCCGGCATCCACCGGGTGGTCCTGCAGGTAGAATTTTGCGGAGCATCATCAATGCCGATCACCATTTGCTGCCCCTCCTGCAACAGGGAATATCGCGTCGACGGCAAGCTCGCCGGCAAGAAGGTCAAATGCCGCGAGTGTAGCGCCCCGATTCTCGTCGCAGCCGGTGAATCATCCAGCGCCAGCACCCGCGCGGCCGAACAAGTGCCCGCGCCGCAACCGTCCGGCGCCCTCCGGCGCTGCCCCTCCTGCCGCTCGCCCATGACCGCCTCGGCAACCTACTGCACCGCCTGCGGATGGGCGCCCACGCCGGCGCCCGCTGACGCCCAAGTCGATCACGGCATCCCGGTCGCCGGGAACATGCCCATCAAACGCAAGCGCAAATGGGTGCGCGATCCGGGAAACAGGAACCTCAACTCCCTCGACAGCCTTCTCAATCTCCTGCTCTGGTGCGGCCTTATCGCCGGGATCGCGGTGTGGGTCATCCACATCGCCAAATCTCCGTGGGGGCTCAGCGCCATCTACCTCCTCCCCATGGGTCTCACGATCGCCGCCATCGTCATCACTGCCGCGCTCATGAACGCCGGCATTCGCGTCGCCTCGCGCTACCTCGAGTTTCCTCCGCGCGATGATACATTCAACCGCTGCCTTCTCGTCCTCTTCCTCCCGTTTGCGGCGGGCCTCCTCGCGGGCTGGCCCGGCCTCGACAGCGGCCTTGATTCCACCGTCATCACCCTCGCCTGGATCGCCACCCCTGCGCTCTTTATCTACTTCTTCCGCGCCGATCCGCGATTCACCTTCACGCTCCCCGCGAACAACTCCCGCATCAGCTTCTGAATCGTTTCCGCCCGCTCCTGCATGAACTGCAGTTTGTACAAAGACGGCGCACTGGTCGTCTGATTGAACTTCACGCCGCGATCCGCAAGAAACCGCGCGACTTCATTCAAATCGTCGCCGTGCACCAGAGTAAAGGGTGGGGCATCCCCAAATACCTTCGGTTCTTCCGTCATAAGATCCCGCTACCGTCTCTCCTACGAGTAGAACACTCCACCATAACCCATGTTTCATAAGAGTGACCTAAGTCTCACGCCGCCCCGCATCACTTCGGAAAAAGGCCCCCATTGCGCATATCTTGTCAAATCGCCCACGCCTCCGTACTCTCCCCCTCATGCCCCATGTTCGCCGACTCACCGCCCCGCTTCTTCTCGTCCTGTTTGCCTTTATTCTCACGGCACTCTGCCGCATGGCCGGCCCGAGCGACCTTTACGACAAGGAACAACCCCGCACGATTTCCTACACCGTCGACATCCTCCTTCATCACCGCTGGAGCCTCCCAACCGATAACTTCGATATTCCCGCCACCAAGCCCCCCCTCTTCAACTGGATCAGCGCCCCCATTGTCGCCGCCTTCGGCTATCACGAATGGACGCTCAAATTCCCCTCCCTCCTCGCCGCCGCCATCGTCCTCCTCTGCATCCTTATCGCCGCCAGAATAATTTCCCCCCCTGCTACCACTGATATCACTGGTACAACGGATATCACTTCTACTCCGAATCCCACCTCCCTCGGCGTCCTCGCTTCCCTCCTCTGGCTCTCCACATTCATGACCGCCAAGCTCATGTACCTCGCCCGCCCCGACATGCTCGTCACCGCCTGCCTCACCCTCGCCTGGCTCACCGCCACCCAGATCATCCTCTCCCCGAAACCTCGGCCCCTCGCCTCCTCCCTCCTCTGGCTCTCCATCACCGCCGCCGCACTCACCAAAGGACCCATCGCACTTCTCCCCATCCTCTACTTGATCGTCGCCGCAAAATATCTCGCCGGCTCGTTCCACCCCCTCAAGCGCGCCGGCCTCTGGTGGGGAATCCCCCTCCTCCTTGCCGCCGTCGGCCTCTGGTCGGTTCTCGCCTACCAGCAAGACCCCGAATTCTTCCGCCAGGTTCTCCTCGGCCGCGAACTCTCCCAACGCCTCCTCCCCGGCGCCGCCGGCTCGAACATCAAACACTTCGGCTGGCTCGTTACCCTCCCCAACGGCCCCTTCTACATCATCGCCCGATTCCTCCCCTGGTCCCTCCTCCCACTCGCCGCCCTCATCTGCTGGATCATCAACAAATTCCGCAAGCGTTCCCGGCCCCCAATAACTGATATCACCGCTACCACCGATATCACAAAACCCGCCACCCTCTGGATCCTCATCATCGCCCTTTCCTTCTGCTTCCTCTCCACCAAGCGGCCTGACCGCTACGCCCCCGTCTTCCCCGCGCTCGCCCTCATCACCGCACAACTCGCGCTCCGATATGCCCCCAGACTCCGCCTCCGCTTCGCTCACCTCGCCGCCCTCCCGCTGCTTTTCCTTTTCGTCATCTTCATCAACAACCAGTTCCTCGACTCCCCCGCCAAATCGCACCTCGGCGACAACCTCCTCCGCTTCACCACCGCCGTCTCGCAGAAAACCGGCGACGACACCATCCTCTTCGAAGACGGCGAACAAACCCCGCTGCAAACGCTCCTCGCACGCCATCAACCCCTCACGCCCTCACCCGACTACCTCCAATCCGCCAAATGGTCCATCCGCTTCTTCGATCCGCACGCCCCCTCCATCCCGGCCGCCGTCTCCGGCCCCATCGCCCAGATCGATGGTCCAAAACCCGGTCGCCTCGCCCTCTACCCCCTGGCCCCCAACGAAGGCCCCGCCGAATTCGAACGTGCCCAGCGCGTCCCCCGCCTCTACACCGAAGAGAATTCCCGCGACCTCCTCGTCAATCCCGATCCCGCCACCACCCGCTGGCTCCAGTTCTGGCGCCAACACACCGCGCCCACCTCCCAGCCCACCTCCCAGCCCTGATCGCCCGCTCCGAACGTGCCTGAACAGCAAAACTTTTCGTGGTGTTTGCCGCGCCCGATGGGTATAAGCGTCTGCATCTTTCGCATATGAAGTCCAGGCCTACGACCATCCGCACGCGTGCGCTCCACGCAGAGGGGTATCGTCTGATATGAGCTACAAAGAACTCGTGTTCGATTTGATTACGCTCTGGGTCACCATCGACCCCGTCGGCACCCTGCCGCTCTACTTGTCGGTCACCAAACACATGACCCCTGCCCAGCGCCGGCGCGCCGCAATCCGCGCCTCCATCATCGCCTCCTGCATCCTCGCCGGCTTCCTCTACCTCGGCCAATACCTGCTCGAAGAAATGCGCATCGAACTTCTCTCCTTCCAGATCGCCGGCGGCATCGTATTGTTTCTGTTCTCCCTCAGCATGATTTTCGAGAAGGACTCCCCATCCGACGTCGTCCCCGACGCCGGCCGCGATGTCGCCGTCTTCCCCCTCGCCATGCCCTCCATCGCTACACCCGGAGCGCTCCTCTCCGTCGTCGTTCTGACCAACAACAACACGCACAACTTCTTCCAGGAATCCGCCACTTGCGCCGTGATGCTCGTCGTCCTCGCCATCAATCTCCTGATCATGCTGCTCGGCGACCGCATCGTCGCCTTTCTCGGCCGCGCCGGCCTGAGCGTCCTGAGCCGCGTGATGGGAATGATCCTCGCCGCCGCCGCCGTCCAGATGGTCTACAGCGCATTGAAGGGCGAGTTGGGCCCCGGATGACGGCATCAAAACAACCACGCAAAAATGACCCCGGCAGGACTCGCACCTGCACGCCTCCGGTTAAAAGCCGGATGCTCTGCTGATTGAGCTACGGAGTCTCGTTGTGGCATCGGCGTCTCGCCCATGTTCGCCACATTTGGCCCGGGCGGGACTCGAACCCGCATCGAACGGGGTTTGAGCCCGCCGCGTCTACCCATTGCGCCACCGGGCCGCATGAAGAGTCGGTCCATACAACACGAAAATGCTCCCGGCAGGATTCGAACCTGCAACAACTGGCACCTCAAGCCAGCGCGTCTACCAAATTGCGCCACGAGAGCAGATAAAAGTGGCATGGGCATCCTGCCCATGACGGCCAGCAGGCCGTTTCCCCCCCCCCCCCCCGCTCACCATGATCCCGGCGCGACTCGAACACGCAACCTTCAGCTCCGGAGGCCGACGCTCTTCCAATTGAGCTACGGAATCCCAATTCTGAATTCTGAACTCTGCATTCTGAATTGAACTGACCCCGGCAGGACTCGAACCTGCACGCTTCCGCTTAGAAGGCAGATGCTCTTCCAGTTGAGCCACGGGGTCTCGCCTGAAGGGGAAATGCGGCGCACGAGCCTCGAACTCGCAACCTCCTGGTTGGAAGCCAGGCGCTCTGCCGATTGAGCTAACGCCGCAAGGAATACTCTGCGTGTCGATCCGGCGTTAAAATGAAAGCATGCCCTGGGTCGCAACGAGTTTGGCCGTCGGAATTGCAACGCTCTTCACGCTCGCGGTCGCCCGTTACACAATCGCCGTGATCTACTGGTTACCCCGCCGTCTGCGCTGGCAACGCGCCATGAAGGGACTCTGCCCCTCGTGCGGATACAACCTTACAGGCAACACGACCGGCATTTGTTCCGAGTGCGGCCAGATCATTCACTCTGCCACAGGGCAGCCGCCCCGAACTCCGTTCCTCGCAACCGAGCGACAACCCTGGTGGGTCTGGGCCAGCGTCGGCGCCGCCATGATCGCCGCCGCCATCGTGCGAAACACGATCTGAGCAACATGTGCTCCCGGCAGGACTCGAACCTGCATCCAACGGTTTTTGAAACCGCCGCGTCTCCCAATTGCGCCACGAGAGCCTCTCGAAAAGTGCCTGGCGGGATTTGAACCCGCAGCCTCAGCGCTGGCGGCGCCGCGTTCTGCCGTTGAACTACAGGCACATCATCTATAAATCCCAAGCGGGGCCTCGAACCCCGAACCTCCTGTTTACGAAACAGGCGCTCTGCCAATTGAGCTACAAGGGCATCACGACAAAAAGCTCGGAGCGGGACTCGAACCCGCGCGGCGCATCGCGCGCTGTGGATTTGCAATCCACCGCCTTCGCCTCTCAGCCACCCGAGCACATTTACTTCCAATGACCCCGCTGGGACTTGCACCCAGAACCCTTCGGTTAAGAACCGAATGCTCTGCGATTGAGCTACGGAGTCCATAATAGTGGCATGGGCGTCTCGCCCATGTTTGCTGAATTTGGCCCGGACGGACTCGAACCGCCGACCTCCGCCTTATCAGGGCGGCGCTCTACCGACTGAGCTACAAGCCAGAATGAAAACTAGAAACCCTCGGCCCGAGCGGATTCGAACCGCCATCCACTTCCTTATAAGGGAAGCGCTCTACCCATTGAGCTACGGGCCAATACTCTCAATCTCTTTGTGGTCCTTTGTGCCTTTGTGTCCTTCGTGTTTAATCGTCGTCCGAATAGCGGGAGTTGGATTCGAACCAACGAATCGCAGCGTATGAAACTGCGGACTTTGACCACTCGTCCATCCCGCAATGAATCCAGAACCACATCTCTGTGCGTCTCTGTGCCCTCTGTGACTCTGTGGTTTCTCACCTCTCGCTAACCGTGTGAGCGCATCGCGGAGGAGGGACTCGCACCCTCAACCCTCGGCGTATGAAGCCGCCGCTCTTCCTGTTTGAGCTACCCCGCGTTTTCCCTTCCCCGACGCCGGCGGTCCCCGACGAAAGCCACGTCCCCTCGCGAAGCACGCGCTTCGCCCTTCTCTCAGAGGACTCGTCTTTCACCTGATGGGGTGAGGGACCGCCGGCCCGACATGAGCATCCCGCCCCCCCCCCATTCCCGTTCAACTCTTGAGCTCCACGTTCCAGTACGCATCGTCGACAAACTGCGCCCACGATGCGTGCTGCACTCGAATCAGCTGCGACGTAGACTTGAGCGCCAGCGGCGGCCGAATGAGCCGCATGCCAACTTGCGCTGCCGTCTTATCCGCCTTTCGCGAGTTGCAGCTCGTGCAGGCGCAGACGAGGTTTTCCCAGGTGTCGCCGCCGCCGCGCGAGCGCGGAATCACGTGGTCGAGTGAGAGTTCGCTCGTCGAAAACCGCTTCCCGCAGTACTGGCACGTGTTGGCGTCGCGCTGGTAGATGTTCCGCCGGTTGAGCGGAACGCCCCCGTTGCGCGGGCGCCGGTGCCGATCGAAGCGGGTGAGCCGTACAACATTCGGCGCTGCAACACATCCGCGCACGAGACCGACCCATGCGTGCTTGTCCGATTCGAATTCCGCCCGCAGCATCGAGAGCTCGCGCCACGAGCTGAAGTCATAGGTCGCCAGGTGCGGATCTTCGGTGTCGACCACTTCCGCCGCGCCGGTAACGAGCAGGCTCAGTGCACGACGTACGTCGATCACACGGATCGGAGCAAAGGTCTTGTTGAGCGTTAACACGGGAGATTCCAGAATCGCGGACATCGTGCACCTCCTTTCTTGTTTGCAACATGGACGCGACGGGGGGAGGGGAATCAGGCTGGATGGAGTTGAACCATCGGCCTCTCGGTTCCGGACCGAGCGCTCTGCGAACTGAGCTACAGCCTGTATTGAAATCGAAGGTGGACGACGGGCCTTGAACCCGTAACCCCCGGACTCACAATCCGGTGCTCTGGCCGATTGAGCTACGTCCACACGCACGGCGGGCGGGAGTCGAACCCGCATCGGCCGGTTTTGGAGACCGGGACTCTGCCACTCGAGCATCCGCCGCGTGTTGTTGATTCGCTGGGGAAACGGCATGTACGGGAATCGAACCCGTGCCTCCTGCTAGACAGGCAGGCGCGCTACCACTACGCCAACACGCCGACGAAAACACAAAACACACAACATCGCGCGATCGCGATCAAAGCATCGCGACGCCGCGTCACAGAGGTTTTGTGTTTTGAGTTTTGCGTTTTGTGTTTTCACTGAGGCGGGAGGGATTTGAACCCCCGAAGCATGCAGCAACTGATTTACAGTCAGCTTCCTTTAACCAGACTTGGATACCGCCTCTTATATAGTTTCAAACTTTCAAATCATCCCGGAAGGACTCGAACCTCCAACTTCCTCGATGTAAGCGAGGCACTCTGCCAATTGAGTTACGGGACGTCTGTTCGGAGTTCCGCCTTCAGGCGGTTCAGCGGATTGGAGTGGGCGGGATTCGAACCCGCAACCTCCTGCGTGCAAAGCAGGCGCTCTTCCAATTGGAGCTAACACCCCGAAAATGTGATTGGGTCGGCAGGAGTTGAACCTGCACCTCCGGTGTCAAAGACCAGCGTGCTACCGGTTGCACCACGACCCAGTTTTTTTTTAACCACAGAGGACACAGAGAACACAGAGAACACAGAGACGACGGAGTGAACGCATGTGCATACACGGCGCACGTGGTTCTCTGTGAGCTCTGTGTTCTCTGTGGTTTATTTCGGTGGTCGGGGGAAGGGGGGACGGGGGAAGGGGGGACACGACCGCGGAAGGGGTCGAACCTTCAACCTCCTGCTTCGTAGACAGGCGCTCTTCCGGATTGAGCTACGCGGTCACAACCAGTGGCATGGGCGTCTCGCCCATGTTTTCCGAGAATGAACGCTGGCACGGCAGGACTCGAACCTGCAACTTCCCGGTTAACAGCCGGGCGCTCTACCATTGAGCTACGCGCCAATTCAGTGGAGGGTGAGGGAGTCGAACCCCCAAGGCATTTACGCACAACTGTTTTCGAGACAGTTCCCGTCGCCAATCGGTGTGACCCTCCGGACATTCGAGAAAAGAAGCGCGGCGGCGACGTGGAGTGTGCGCCGCCGCGCGGTCCCAGGAGAAAACATGTGGCCGGCAGGAATCGAACCTGCACCTCCTGGTCTTCAGCCAGGCGCTCGACCGATCGAGCTGCAACCACATAAAGGAGAGAGAGGGATTCGAACCCCCGCTTCCCCGACCGGGGAAGTCCGCGTTAGCAACGCAGCGCGTTCAACCGCTCCGCCATCTCTCCAGAAATACAGCAAAACGCCTTCGTGGTCCTTCGTGCTCTCCGCGTCCTTCGTGTTTAACGTCTTTTCTCTGCGAATCCCGCGTTCGCCGCGGCGAATACCAAGCAGCCCCAGCGGGAATCGAACCCGCCCCTCCGGCTTGAAGGGCCAGCGTCCTGCCACTAGACCACGGGGCCACAATTCGGATTCCGCCCGCACCGCGCGCACCTCGGGCGCAGTCGACGGAATCCTCTTCTTCTTGAACCGACTCTTCACTTGCCAAAGATCGGAAAGCCTTTCGAACGCGCGCCTGTCATCGGGGCAGCGCAGCCGAAAGCCTTCACGTGGCCCGGGCAGGATTTGAACCTGCAGGATCCTGCTTCTGAGGCAGGAATGTCTGCCGTTTGCATCACCGGGCCAGAACAAACTGCACCAAGGGCGCTGGTCGCAAAGAAACAAAACATATTGGGAGAAAAAAGGCCGCGACCAGCGGGGGGAGTTACCTGTTCATTGAATCGCTACCAAGCTGTGGCTGATAGCGTTCGATGACCAGGTCGCGGGAGGCGGTCGCGGGTTTCCCGGCGCTTGTATGGGCGCACAACACGACCGCTATCCGCTCTCTTGCGGACCATTGCGGTAAGAAGTTGTGCGTAAACGCCGACATTGAAAGAACACCTGAGAAAAGGTCTCTTACAAACAGACAACAAGTGTACCCACTCGTTATCGACGATTCCTGCGAATCGCTGAAAGACTATACGCAGGAAGCATGCCAAAGGTGCGGGAAAGGCGCGCATATTTCTTTACGTGCTTTAGTCTAAACGACTTACACGATATCCGCACCCCACACATGCCTTCTCCCTATCCCCGCAGAACTCCGCATTTCTGATTACTTCGGATACACTTTCTATCCATTAAGATAGTCCACCTACCACACCGCTTCGTGGTCCTTAGTGCCTTTGTGCTCTTCGTGTTTCCGTCCTCCCCGCGCGAAATCACTCCGGCCGCAAATCGGACCAGCTCAACCCAAACCGCGCCAGATACTTCCGCAACCGATCCGCATCATTCGGCGCCTTCTTCTTCGCACGCGACGCCGCAAACAACTCCCGCCCCGCATCCGACAAGCTCCGCGCCCCCTCGCACACGCGCAGCACCTCCTCCAACTGCACCCGATCAAACCGATCCAGCCCCTCAATCGCTTTCGCAGACAAATGCCGCGAAAGCACCCCATCCCCCCCACCGCCACTCCCGCCCCCCGTCTTCCACGACGCCGCCAGCGCGAGAATTTCCTCTTCCACCTGCCCGAGCGTAATCCGCGCCCCGCCACCCCCGCCCGCCAGCGTCGCCATCCGATTGATCGCCGCATTCAGATCGCGGAAATTCCGCCGCCACTCCGCCCCCGGCGACACCGCAAACGCCAGAAACCGCTCCCGCGCCTCCTTATTGAACGTCACATTGTTCCCATTCACCCGGGCAAACTGCTCCAGCTCGTACGCCACGTTCGGCTCAATATCCTCCCGCCGCTCCTTGAGCGCGGGCAGCCGAAACGTCCACAAGTTGATCCGCGCAAACAAATCCTCCCGAAACCGCCCCGCCTCCACCTCGACGGAAAGATCCTTGTTCGTACCCGCAATCAACTGAAAATCGCTCCGCACCTCCACATCCGATCCCACGGGAAGAAATCTCTTTTCCTCGAGCGCCCGCAAAAGCATCGCCTGCTCGTCCACGCCGAGCTCGCCGACTTCGTCGAGGAACAGGGCCCCGCCGTCTGCCGCCCGGAGAAGGCCGGCGCGCGCGCCAATTGCTCCAGTAAAGGCGCCTTTCGTGTGACCGAAAAGGGCGGACATTGCCCCATCGCCGCGGATAGTCGCGCAGTTCACCTCCACAAAATTCCCACCGACCTGCCGGCGAAATTTTTTGAGCTCGAAGATGCGGCGGGCGAGCTGGCTCTTGCCTGCTCCCGTCGGACCCATCAGCAGCAGCGGGGCCTTGCTGTGGATTGCGACCCGTTCGATCTGCTCGATCAGCTTGTTGAAGGCGGCGTTTCGGGTCTCGATTCCGCTTTTCAAGAACGACAGGCTTTCCGTCTGTTCCACGGCAAAGCGTGAGGCGATCTTGTCGTACTTCGACAGATCGAGGTCGATGATCGAGTATCCCCCCGCCTCCGAACTCCGTCGGCCGTCTTCGCCGCGCGGCGGCGAGGTCTGCAACAGCTTCGCAGGAAAGTAATGCGCCTCCGTCAGCAGAAACAAACAGATCTGTGCGACGTGCGTCCCGGTCGTGATGTGAATCAGGTATTCTTCGCGCTCCGGTGCGAAGGGATATTTTTTCGCGAAATCCAGAAGCGCCGAATAGACCTCCTGGAAATCCCAGGGGTCGTTGAACTCGACCTCGTGCTGCCGGACCTCGGTGCTCGGCGACACGGTCCGAATATCCTCCGTCACCTGCTCCGCCAGTCGCTGAAACTTTTTCTGGGCGATCAACTCCACGCGATCGACGCACAATTCCTCGTGGCGGCACATGGCGACGGTCGGCCGCCAGCGCTGCCACCGCGTCGCCCCACTCCCCGCGTCGACCACCGTTCCCAGCAATCCGATAATGACCTGCTTTTTCTGTGCCATAGCAAGAACTATACGGTCTTATCCCACAGGCTACAAATGAAATCCGCCGACGCAGCGTGGCATGCCCGCGTATCCGCCCACAACTTCCCTCAGATACGCCTGTTATCTCCAATTCCACCAATGCCGCTTACACCAGGCACACTCCTCGCTATATCTCTCTCGCCTCGAAGCGTTGCTGGACGGCACGAGCGGGATTCCCGTTTCGCGTCCCGCCACAGGTTCGAAAACGTCGGAAGGCGCCGGGTAAGTAGCTCAGTGGTAGAGCATCGAGTTGTTAACTCGACTGACGCGGGTTCGACTCCCGTCTCACCCTCCAGATGGCTGAACACCATCCCGAGACCAGCGGCGAAAGCCGCAACCGACGCAGGCTGGGCCGACGAGGCGCTGTTGCTCGCCTGTCATCTTCCGCGGCGCCGGCCGCGCTCGTGCCCCCCCCCGGGGGATGGGCCGCGCCGTCGCCAACGAAGAATTGACACCGCATCGCAGCTTGCAGCCGGGAGGATCCCGCGAAAGCACGACCACGACACTGCCCCCCCCCGCTCGGTTCGCGCACTTGAGCGTGTAAACGCCGGTGCGCAGGACCGGGGCGGGCAAACGAGCCCTCTGCCTTCGTTGAATCCCGGCTCCGCGTGTCGATGCGGGGCGAGCCGGCGCTGAATCGCGCCCGGCCTGCGACTTTTAAAAATCCGTTTGAAACCACGGAGCTCACGGAGAGCACGGAGGATTCAAACATAATAAAAGAAACTCCGTGCCCCTCCGTGCTCTCCGTGGTTTCATTTTCCCCAACCGCCTCGAAAGGAGGCACCCATGACCCTCAAGATCCTCATCAAGAACCACGAACGCGGCCTGCTCTTCAAGAACGGCAACTTCCAGCGCGTCCTCGCCCCCGGCGAATACACCCGCTGGAACCGGCTCTTCTCCAACCACGAAGAGGTCACGGTCTTCAACACGCTGGAGACGTTCGTGAAGCATCCGCTTCTGGAGACGTTTGCGACGCGCCCGGAGTTTTTGGCGGAGGCGCTGGTGCTCTCGCTGAAGGACACGGAGCGGGCGCTGGTGTGGCGCGATGAGCGGCTGTACTGGGTGTTTGGTCCGGGGCGGCATGCGCTCTGGAAGGCGCCGTACGCGCTGCGGGTCGAGACGTTCGACATCACGGCGCTGCGTTTTGAGCATCCGCAACTGGCGACGGTGCTGCAGAATTCGTCGGCAGCGCAGTACCTCGAAGGGGTGCAGGTGCCGGCGCATGAAGTGGTGCTGATGTATCGTGACGGTGTGCTGATGGAGCAGCTTCGCGAGGGTCTGCATGTGTTCTGGAAGGGCACGGGAAAGCTGGCGTTCAAAAGCGTCGACCTGCGGGAGCAGGTCGCGGATGTCGCGGGGCAGGAGATCATGACGGCGGACAAGGTGACGCTGCGTGTGAACCTGGTCGTGACGTTCCAGGTTGCGGACCCGGTTCTCGCGGTGACGAGCACGGCGGATTATCAGCAGGCGCTGTACCGTGAGGCGCAGCTTGTTTTGCGTGCGGCGGTCGGCGGGAAGACGCTCGATGCGCTGCTCGCCGATAAGGAATCGGTCGGTAACGAGGTGCGGTCGACGCTGACGGCGCGTGCGTCGCAACTGGGTGTGCAGGTGAAGTCGATCGGTTTGCGCGACATCGTGCTGCCGGGCGATATGAAGGAGCTGATGAACCGGGTGATCTCCGCCACCAAGGAAGCGGAGGCGAACCTGATCAAGCGCCGCGAGGAAACTGCGGCGGCGCGCAGCCAGGCGAACACGGCGAAGCTGCTTGCGGAGAGCCCGCAGCTGGCGCGTTTGAAGGAGCTGGAAATGCTGCAGCAGATTCTTGCCGGCACCAAGACGACGTTTGTGCTTGGCGCGGGGGATTTGACGCAGCAGATTCGTGGGCTTGTGAGCACGGAGTAACGTGGCATGGGCATCCTGCCCATGATCGATGGAGTGGTCCCGACGACCACTCCATCGATTCTTCGGCGCGACGCGATCGCGCTGCAAACATCGCATAATGCCCAGGGATCTGATCCCTGGGCTTTCACTCGCGGGTCGGCCAATTGGTAGGCCAGCGGATTCTGAATCCGCCAATGGAGGTTCGAATCCTTCTCCGCGAAATTCTGATCTGATGAATCCTTAAAGAGAATCGATCAGCTAATATGGTTCCAGAACGACTTGCGAGGTACAGGAGGTGGCCCGTGGATTTAAAGGCAAAACAGATGTGGGAAGATTTTTTGAATCCCGAGGTACTCCGATTTCGACTGGCCATCTCGTCCATCTACATCGTTACTTTTGAAGCATTGAAGGATTCTATTACCGATCACATCAAAACATTTTTTTGGACGGGGTTTGAGGACGGTAAGGAAGTTTTGGACCAAAAGTACGAATCGGATGTTCTGAGCCGAAATCGGAGTCCCGTTCATGCCAGCCTTGAGTGGCTCCAAGAACGGAAGGCAATCGATGATAAGGACATCGAATCATTCGTCCGCGTAAAGGATTGTAGAAACAAGCTCGCCCATGGTTTGCTGAAAGTAGTGACTAAGGATGGCATTCCGTCTGATTTTGAGGAAAGGTTTCAGGAAATGGTCGCTCTCATGAAGAAGATCGACCACTGGTGGATCATCAATTTTGAAATTCCAATTAATTCTGACTTCGACGGCAAAGAAATTGATGAAGAACAAATCATGTCGGGACGGTTGATGTCGCTGCTAGTGCTCTACGACATTGCCCTCGGTTCCCCCGAGAAAAGCAGCTATTACCATGACGAGTTTCGCAAGCGGTGCGACGAGAACCAAGCGAACACAACTAAGGAAAGACCCGCACATGACGAACGTTGACTACTACTTCATCCCCACCGGCGAAGCCACCGCCCTCCTCCCCGCTCGCGAAAAATCCCTCTCCCCCATCACCGTCATCGCCACCGAAAAACTCCGCAGCACCTTCGACGACCTCTGCATCACCCAGGCCCTCAACTCCCGCGGCGCCCCCGGCGTCACCGAGCTCGTCCTCAACCCCGACGCCCACTGCGGCTACGGCGCCCCCATCGGCTGCGTCCTCGTCTCCCCCACCCACATCTACCCCGGCCCCGTCGGCGTCGACATCAAATGCTCCATGTCCCTCCTCCAGACCAACATCCCCGCGCGCGAAATCAACAACCCCAAAATCCGTCGCAACATTATTGATGCCATCCTCGAACGCGTCCCCACCGGCGCTGGCCGCGGGCAGCGCTCGGTCAAGAAATCGCGCCGTGTATCCGTCGAACAGGGCAAGCAACTCGCCATCCACGGCGCCTCGCGCGAAGTCCTCGAATCACTCAGCATCCCCGTCGAATGGGCCGCCCGCTGCGAAGACGCCCACCACCTCGGCTCCGATGGCACCACCGACTCCCTCGCGCGCCGCCTCGACCAGCTCCTCGCCAACCGCGTCCTTTCCAACTTCGAAGAAAAAATCCACCAGCTCGGCTCCTACGGCGGCGGCAACCACTTCGGCGAAGCCGAAATCGTCAACATCCGCCCCGGCATGGAAAAAATCGCCGACACCTTCGGCCTCCAGAACGGAAACGTCGCCTTCCTCTCCCACTGCGGCTCGCGCGGCTTCGGCTACCAGCTCGCCAGCAACCAATTCAAAACCCTCCAGGCCCAGTTCGAAAAATGGTCCACCCCCTTCCCCGCCGGCGACAAACAACTCGTCTACGCCCCCCTCGGCACCTACGAGGCCGACCGGTACATCGACGACATGTCGCTGGGCGCCAACTTCGCCACCCTCAACCACCTGCTCATCAACGCGCTGGTTCTCGAAGCGTTTCAGGAAGTGCTGCCGGGAACGAAGGGAAATCTCGTCTACTTCATCTCGCACAACATCGCGCGGCTAGAGCCGGTGAAGAACAGCCCGCTCGGCATGGCCTGGGTTCATCGCAAGGGAGCCACCCGCGCCTTCTCCGCCGGCCATCCGCAACTCCAGAACACGCCCTTCGCCGCCACCGGCCACCCGATTCTCCTCCCCGGAAATCCGCAGGCGGGCAGCAGCGTCATGGTCGCCACCGAAGGCGCACAAAAATCCGCCTACTCCGTCAACCACGGCGCCGGCCGGGTGAAAGGCCGCAAAGCCGCCATCCGCGAGTTCGATCAGAAGGAAATCGACCAGAGCTTCGAGGACGCGGATATCCTCACCAACTGCCGCCAGTACCCGAAGGACGAAGCCCCCGCCGCGTATAAGGATTTCAACGAAGTGCTGAAATCCGTTGAGACCGCCGACCTCGCCAAAGAAGTCGCCAGGCTCCGCGCCCGCTTCGTCATCAAAGACTCCGACAAGGCCGACGACTGATATACCCCCCGGCTTGCCGGAGGTGACCCTGCCGCAACCATATGCGAGGCCGTCCAATGACAGCGCACGAAATTCCCCGCTATCATGCCCCGATGAACCTCCACTCCGCCGGCAATCAAATCCTCATCCACGGACTCCTCTTCGTCGGCGTCGGTCTCCTCTGGGGCCTCGTCGTCCCCCACACTCCCTACCCCCGCCTCGCACTCGGCGCCCACATCCAATTGGTACTCAGCGGACTCCTCTTCCTCATCACCGCACTCCTCCTGCTCAAACTCCCCCACCGCGTCGGCTCCAAATCACTCCTCATCATCCTCACCTCGGTCTACCTCACCTGGCTCATGGCCCTCTCCGAAGTCGCCAACGCCTGGTGGGGCACCACCCACATGCTCCCCATCGCCGCCCTCCAGGCCAACGCCCCCGGCGCCGCCCCATGGCAGGAGACCATTGTTTCCCTCACCCACATCTCCGCCGGTCTCGCACTCATCGCCGCCTGGACCCTCCTCACCATCGGCTTCATCAAATCCCCTCCCCCGAAATCCCCCAGCCCGTGAGGACCAGTAAAACTTGCATTTTTCTTGACTTCATCAGGAAATCGATATAGTTTCCACTATCGTTACGTGATACCGCCGTTAAGAAAGGCTTATTCCGCATTCCTCTGCGGCATGACTTCCTGATCGCACCTGACCCCATTTCGTATTCCGGTCTGTTGCGGTGAAACGAATGTCTGTGCCAACCACCATGTCGGCAAGCGCATTTCGGCAAGCGATTCTCCCATCCTGGAACTCCGTAAGTCGACCCGTGCTTGCTTCATCCCGAATGCGGAGCCCTCATCCCTGCGACCGTTCGCCGCCACACGGAACCCCGTGGAGGTAAGCCTGAGCCACCGACCACGCACCACGGATATAACCCTATATCCCTCCCATGGCCGGTGAATAAAAATTTGGAGCCGAACATCTCGCCCGTCGTTCATTCACAGGTTCCCGGCCTCCGCCGGTGATGAGGAGACTTTCATGCTCGCATCGCTTCGCACCGCGTTCACAAGTCACTTCGCGCCCCAATTCCCCGCACTGGAAACCCCCGGCGCTGCTAAAGCACCAGCCCCTACAGGCCTCGCAAAACTCCGACGCCACGCCGCCCGCGCCATCCTCGAAGCCCTCGAACCCCGAACACTCCTCACCGCCTACGTCGTCAATACCCTCGTGGATGAAAGCAACGGCATCAACGTCGGCAACGTCTCCCTCCGCGACGCCATCAACGCCGCAAACGCCAACCCCGGCCCGGACTCCATCTCCTTCGCCCCGGCCCTCACCGCCAACGGTCCCGCCACCATCACCCTCACCAACGGCGAAATCGACTTCACCGACACTACCGGCCTCACCACCATCACCGGCCCCGGCGCCACCCTCCTCTCCATCAGCGGCAACAACGCCAACCGCATCTTCAGCCTCTCCGCTTCCGCCTCCGCCTCCATCAGCGAACTCACCATCTCCCACGGAAACGACGCCACGCAAGGCGGCGCCATCCAGAACCTCGGCGCTCTCACCCTCTCCAATTGCACCTTCTCGCAAAACACCGCCGGCTCCCTTGGCGGGGCGATCTACGCCAACCAGTCCAACACCTCCCTCATCAACTGCTCTTTCTCCAACAACACCACTTCCGGCGGCACCAGTAAGGGCGGCGGCATCTACCAGTTCGCCGGCACCGTGGATGTCACCGGCAGCACCTTCTCCGGTAATTCCTCCGCCAATGGCGGCGCTCTCTATAACGTCGCCGGCACCCTCACCGTCGCCAATTCCTCCTTCTCCGCCGATACCGCGAGCAACTTCGGCGGCGCCATTTTTAACGACACTTCCCTGATCCTCTCCGGAAGCACCTTCTCCGGTAACTCCGCCGTCGACGGCGGCGGACTCGCCTCCACCAACACCGCCACCGTTACCAACTCCACTTTCGTCGCCAATAACGCCTCGGCCTACGGCGGAGCAATCTTCAACTTCGGCACCATCAACATCGCCGACAGCACCATCTCCGGTAATCACGCCAACAACACCTCCGGCGGAATTGACGGCTTCGCCGGAACACTCAACAACACCATCATCGCCGGAAACACCGGCACCATCCCCGACATCTCCGGCTCCGTCACCTCTCCCGCATACAACCTCATCGGCGTCGGCGACTCCCTCACCGGCATCAACAACGGCGTCAACGGCAACATGGTCGGAACCGCCGGCTCCCCCATCAACCCCCTCCTCGGATCTCTCGCCAACAACGGCGGCCTTGTTCAAACCATGGCCCTCCTCCCCGGCAGCCCCGCAATCGACGCCGGCGATCCCGCTTTCTCCGCTCCCCCCGCCACAGACGCCCGCGGAACCAACTTCGCCCGCGTTGCCAATGGCCACCTCGACATCGGCGCCTTCGAAGCCCAGAAAATCCACATCGTCTTGAGCGCCCCCACCTCCGCCATCGCCGGTGCCCCCTTTACCGTCTCCATCACCGCTCTCGATGAATTCAACCAGCCCGTTGGCGGATACACCGGACCTCTCAACATCACCAGTTCCGCCTCCTCCTCCCTCCTGCCTTCCGGTGCCACACTCAGCAGCACCACCGGCACCGGCACCTTCTCCGCCACCATCAACTCCGCCGGCACCTTCTCCCTCGAAGCCAAGGACCCCGTTACCCCCTCCATCGACAATTCCACCAACATCGCCATCATCGCCGACGCCGCCCCCACCGCTCTCGCACTCGCCGGCAGTTCCGTTGGCGAGCATCTCCCCATCGGCACCACCATCGGCTCGTTGAGCACCACCGACCCCGACGCCGGCGACTCCTTCTCTTACGCCCTCGTCAGCGGCGACGGCAGCACCAACAACACCTACTTCGCCATCTCCGGCAACTCCCTCATCACCAACGCCGTCTTCACCTACAGCGCGCAACACACCTTCTCCATCCGCGTCCGCACCACCGATCACGCCGGCCTCTTCACTGAGCAGACCTTCACCATCACCATCCTCCCCCCCGTCGCCCGCCTCTTCTTCCCCCAGTTCCCCCCCAATGTCGTCGCCGGACAAACCCAGAGCCGCACGATCACCGTCCAGGTCCTCAATGCCATCGGCACCCTCAACACCACCAGCAAAAACAGCGTCACACTGAAGATCCTCAACGGTCCCGCGAAGGCCAAGTTGACCGGAAAAACCGTCCTCACCCCCGCCAACGGACAGGTCGCCTTCGGCAAGTTCTCCTTCACCATCGCCGGCCTCTACACCCTCCAGGCCACCGACTCCGGTTTCGCCGCCGCCACCACCATGTTCACCGTCTGGGCCGCCCCCTCCGTTTCATTGCGCTTCTCCAAAATCCCCACCACCGCCAGCGTCGGCGTCCCCTTCCTCGTCCGCGTCTCCGCCTACGACAAGTACAACAACATGAACACCCGCGACACCCGCCTCATCACCCTCTCCCTCGCCACCCACCCCAACGAGTCCCTCCTCCACGGCACCCTCAAACTCCACCTCATCGCCGGCACCATCGCCTTCACAGGCCTATCCGTCAACAAAGCCGGAAAATACACACTCAAAGCCACCGACGGCCTCAAACTCACCCTCACCTCCGGCAATATCACCGTCACGTAATCGGGCGAGACGGCCCCGGCACAGGCGCCATCAGTGGAAATGCCGACAACTGACTTCCGACTTCCAAACTCAGCTACCCCACCACCCTCACCACCTCCGCAATCTGCTCCGCCTCAAACCGCTTCCGCTCCGTCCCATCAAACGACAGCTTCACCTTCCCCACCTTCGCCACCACATTCACCGCCACATCGCACAACCGCATCATCCGCGGCTTCGCGTGCGGTGGATTGATGTTGAACACATCCGTCACATCCCCCAGCGCCGGCTTCAAATCCACCAGCGCTGCCGGATCATTGATGTACTCATACTCCCGCACCGCCTCCAGCCGCACCTCCGGATCCCCCGACGCCAGCTTCTTCCGCTGGATCGCCCGCGCCCCGCCATCCCCCAGCCGTGCCAGCGCCAGCACAATCTTATGATTCGCATCCCCGTCTTTCTCGAGTTCCCGCCGTCTCTCCAGAAATGTCGTGTCCCCCCGCTTCATGATCCGCCCCAGCACCAGCGCCACCTCCCCACGAATATACGGATCCGCATTCCCCGCCAGTTGCATCTGCAGCGCCATCACATCCGTTTCATCCGCCCACTTCTCCAACCCCCGCATCGCCTCCGACCGCACATTCACATCCGCATCCCCCAGCGCCGCAATCAGCATCCTGTTCCGCGACGGCCCCCCCGCCGCATTGATCGCCTTCATATCCAGCTCCCGCACCTCCGCATCCGGATTCGTCGCCAGCTTCTCCAGCACCCCCTCCGCATTCGCCCCCAGCTCCCCCGCCAGTGCGATCGCCGACCGATCCTTCGCCACAATCTTCTGTTCCAGCACCTGTGCATTCATCATCGACTCTCTTGTCTCTTGCCCATCCACTCGCCCAACACCACAAACAACCACCACCGCCACACACAACACCCGCCCCACCCGAAGCAGCCATCCCAAAACCCAAAAACTTTCGTGTCTTTCGTGTCTTTCGTGGCCATTCATCCGTCGTCAAACCGCTCCTAAAACGCATTCCGCGCCCGCGTCCGCGCATCATACCACTCCGCATCCCGATTAAACTGCGCCCGATTCCGCAGCGTGATCAACGCCCCACGCTGCTGATGCCCATACCCCAACTCCTCCCGCCAACCCACCTGCGCCGCGAACGGCCGAAACGCATACATCAACTGCCGGCACACCCACATGTCCTCCCGCGAATGATCGTTCTGCGTCTTGTCGTCCGCGTGCGGCAAACTCAAAAAATGCCCAAGCTCGTGCGCCAGATCGTTCGCATCCGCCCCGTCCTTCATCACGATCCCATGATTCGTCGGATCGTTGACCTTGTCCCACGTCATCGCATTCAACGCATGCGGATGTGCCGCATTACCCACGTTCGTAAACTGCCCCGCAAAATACACGTTGATCTGGTTCGCCCCGCGCTTCTGTTGCCGCAACTGCCAGAACTCATTCCAATACTGCGCCGCCACCGACCCCACCGCCGCATTCGTGTCGTTGTACGTGATCTCCCCCGCCGTCACATACCCCGTCATCGTCACATCCTGCCCCGTCGTCGGCAAAAACCGAAACTGAATCCCGCACGGCCGCCAGATCGCATTCACCCCCGTCGCCAGATCCTCCACATCAAAATGATCCGTGTTGCACGCCGTCCCGTTGATCGTCACCAAATGCGGCAACACATCCAGAAGAATCCGCTGAAACACCCGCACCCCGAACTCCATCATCAAAGGCCCCGTCGTCGACCCCAGCCGCACCTCCACCACCACAAACTTGTTCGCCGTCCCCCCCGTCGCCCCCGACACCCCATGCAGCGTAAAAATCCCATTCGCCGGCACCGGCCCCCCGCCGCTTGGCGCCGCAATCGTCACCGTCCCCGTATCCTTCGACACCAAAAACAACTCCGCCGTATCCTCAATCCGCACCCGCTTCAACTTCACCCGCACATCCGTCCCCTCCGTCAGCCCCACCACCGGCCCATGCACATCCGCCAGCGTATAACTCGCCCCCGACGGATCCGGATCCCACCCCCGATCATCCACATCCGGCGCATCCGCCACCGCCGGCCCCGTCACCGCCCGCTCAATCGTCAACGGCACAATCCGCCGAAACCCATGCACCTCTTCCTCAATCGCCACAACTCCCCCCCATCATCTTCATCCTAATCTTCATCTTCATCTCCATTCTGAATTCTGAATTCCTACATTCTGAATTCCAACTCACTCCCCCGCATCCCCCGTCAACCCATCGCGCGTCCTCCTCCCCGCCACCCCATCCAGTTCCAGCCCCTTATCAGCCTGAAACATCAACACCCCCTTCTCCGTATTCCCCCCCATCTGCCCATCCGCCCCCGACGTCCCCACATCATAGCCCAGCATCATCAACCGCTGCTGCACCCCGCGCGTCTCCGTCGCCGCATCCAGCGCCGCATCGTTGATCGACACCGTATACTCCGACACCACCGTCCCATTGAACAAAATCTGCAGCGTCGACGAATCCCCGCGCACCTGGCAATCGATCTTCCCATCCGCCGGCGTCTGCCCGCTCTGAATCTGCGTCCCGTTCGACAGCACCCGGTACTCCAGATTCTGAATCCCCCGATCCCCCGACGACGCCTCCACCCCCGGAAACCGCTGAAAGTAAACCGGGATCGTCCGCGTATCGATCGTGTTGAACGCGCCCGACTCATTGATCAGCCGCGCGATGACATCCAGAAAGCTCATTGCCCAAACCGCTCCTGCAGCATGTTCCGCGTATCCTCATTCAACTCCCCCGTCTCCTCCAGCCCCACCTTCTTCTGAAACGCCTTCAACGCGTTATACATGTTCCCATCATTAAACCGATACCCCATCGTCCGCAGCCGCCCCGCCACGCCACTCTCCGTGCTCAACGGATCCACCGTCCCCAACTGAATTGGAAATTCATCGATCTGCTTCCCCGAACCCACCTTCAACAACCCGCTCTGCGCCCCCGCCGGAATCTTCTGCTTCAAATACCCGTCCTTATCCAGCTTCCCCGTATACCACGTACCATCCACCAGCAACTTGTACGGCTCATTCGCCCGCGGCTTACCCCCCGTCATCACCCGTATCTTCACCTTCGCCCCCCCCTTCTTCTTGAACTTGTACTTCGCCCCCGAACTCCGGCTCTCCTCCCTCAACTGCTTGTCCGGTATCACCACCACATCCCCCGGCAACAACGCATTCGGATCCTTCCGCTCCTCCTTCAGCTGCGCATTCTCCCCGTAATTCCAGATCGTCGACCACAAAAACCCATACTCGTCCGCGATGCTCGACAGACAATCCCCCTGCTCCACTGTGTACTGAATCGGCATGGACAATCGCCCCGCAGTTATCCTGAATATCTTCCCGAAGCCCTTCCCTCGCACTTTACCACCAACCCCACCCCCGTCCAATACGCAATTCCCCATCTGCCCCCCTCGGCCAAACGACGCGGACTCTTCAACGGACCTCCTCCGAAAATTCACATCCTGATCAACCACCCGCGAGAGCGCCGACGATCAGCAGCGGTTCCTTACCGGATGCAATTGCTTCGGGAAGCGGCGTGTCGGGCGGGTCGTAGGAGATATCCTCCTGGCAGGCGAAGAAGCGCACGAGCGGCCGACGCTGCCGGGTCTGGTGATCGCGGATCGTGCCGCGCAGCATCGGATAAGCCGCTTCGATGGCGTCGACAACGGTGCGCTGCGTAACGGGCGCTTGCACGTCCAGCTCAACTTCTCCGGTAACACGGGCGAGCGTGCGCAAATGAAATGGAAGCACAACACGAACCATCAGATTACCTGCACTTCAACCGAGAGAACCGCCGGGAGATCGTGAACGATCGGTTTCCAGGAATCGCCGCCGTCGGGAGAGACGTAGACCTGCCCGCCCGTAGTGCCGAAGTAGATCCCGCACGGATCGAGCTTATCAACGCACATCGCGTCGCGCAGGACATTCGCGTAACAATCCTTCTGCGGCAACCCGTTGGTCAGCGCCTCCCACTCATTTCCTCCCGACCGGCTGCGATACACGCGAAGTTTCCCCTCCGGCGGATAGTGCAGCGAATCGCTGGTGATCGGGACGACGTAGATCGTCTCCGGCTCGTGAGCGTGCACATCAATCGGAAAGCCGAAGTCCGTCGGAAGATTCCCGCTGACTTCATGCCACATCGTGCCCGCATCGTCCGTCCGCATGACATCCCAGTGCTTCTGCATGTAGAGCACGTCTGGCCGTGAAGGATGCATCGCAATCCGGTGAACGCAGTGCCCAACGTCGGCATCGGGGTCGGGAAGCTGGTATAGCGACTTGAGGCCATTGTTGATCGGCGTCCAGGTCTTCCCGGCATCATCCGTGCGGAATGCGCCGGCGGCGGAGATGGCGATGTACATGCGGTTCTTGTTCGTGGGGTCGAGCAGAATGGTATGGAGCCCGAGCCCGCCCGCGCCGGGTTGCCACAGGTCCCCCTTTGCCGCGCGCAGGCCCGCGAGTTCCTGCCACGTTTGCCCGCCGTTCGTGGAACGGAACATCGCGGCATCTTCAACGCCGGCGTAAACGGTGTTGGGATCATCCAGCGACGGCTCCAGGTGCCAGACACGCTTGAAATCCCACGGGTGCTGCGTGCCGTCGTACCATTTGTGCGTGGTGATCGGCTTCCCGGTTTCCGCCGAGCCGTCATAAACGAATTTGTTGCTTTCGCCCCGCGCGACGCCTCCTTGTGCTTCTTCAGGTCCACCCCCGGGCGTCTCCCAGGTTTTTCCGCCATCACTGGAACGCTGGATGATCTGGCCGAACCAGCTGCTCGTTTGCGACGCGAAGATGCGGCTGGGATCCGCCGGCGATCCCTTCATGTGATAGATTTCCCACCCCGCGAAATAGGGGCCATCAACTTTCCATTTGTCGCGCTTGCCATCGGAGGTCAGCAGGAAGGCCCCTTTGCGTGTACCGACCAGAACTCGAATGGCAGTCATAATCGGCTCCGAAAAGAAGTGCGGGTGAATTGAGAACTGCGCGGCAATTTCCACTTCTGTAACGACTGTTACACTAGGCTCTGTCTGAAAACAGCAGTGCGGTCGGATGGCGGTCTGGAAGGGCCAGATGCAAGGACGCAGACCTGAGGCATATTCGCAAATATTCCGAAGGGCGAGGACGCCGCAGATGGCCTTTCCAGGCCGACAGACGATCCCGCTGATGTTTTCAGACAGAGCCTAAATACCCCGGTCAGGGGGCGTCAAGGGAATTCCGCGAGGAAGGAGAATGCGCCTAAACGCTTTTAGCGCCATCGCAACGCGACGCCGTTCGGAGTTCCTATACGTTGCGGGTCTTCCCAATCGGCGCCAAGGAATAGTTGCTCTCGAACTCACCCAACTTGTCGCTAATTTCATCTTGACGCCAATACCTATCGTCAGCAGTGCCTGACGTTGGTTTATCCTTGCGCGACCTTTCATCAGCGACGATTCGCGGAACAATGAAGACGCGCCTACATGTTTGATCCGCACCCGGCAGGAGCACAATTGCCAGCCAATCGAACTGATCTGTCGCGCTGTAGGTGACGAAGGTGTCTCCTCCGCGCTTAAAGGTGCGAGACTTAACCGAGATCCGTTGCGGTGGTCCGCCGCCCGGCGGTTGCGCAATTACGTCATAGTGCGGCCAGCAGTCGGGAACTTTTAGCGCTGGCACGCCCGCGAGCGTCATTTCGGCTGCAACCAGCATCTCACACGCGTCGCCCATTTGCTTGGAGGTATAGGGTCGATCTGCCATGTGCGACATTGTAAGCGGTCTACAGCATCTTGCTCACCTCACCATGACTGCCAACGGCCCCACCCTCATCCTCTCCCCGCCTCCCCCTGCAGAACTGGAAACCCCCGCACCTCCCCTTTCATCGACCGCATCACCCACCGCAAAACCCGCACCCCCAAATGCAACCCCAGCATTAAAAACCCCATCATCGACATCGCCGCAAACCCCTGCCCCGGCTCGTCCACCGACCACGCAAACGCCGCGAACGTCCCCGCATACACCAGCAGAAAAACCAACGTCCCCCAGTAAGACCCATCCGCTCCATTCGCCACGTTCCACTCCTCAAAGATGCCGACTCACTCTTGCATACGTATCTTCGGCAAAAATGATCGCGCGATTTATTGCGCCTCCTCCTCCCTGCCAAACCCATTTGTGTTCATTTGTGTCCATTTGTGGGCAATTCCCGTCCTCCCTCATTCTGAACTCTGAATTCTCCAATGAATCAATGCCCCGATGACTCAATGACTCAATCCGCCCCTTCCCAAAAAATTCCCGAACTTCCCCTTGACCGTTCGCCTCCCGTTCGGTATACTCATCCCACGACCACATGACTCCGTAAAGTTTTTGTGATATTACCCGATTCTGTTGCTATTACGTGGAGAAACTCATGTCCAAGGAAACGAACCCCCCTCGTGGTGACACCGCCCAACGCGACCAGGCCCTCGACCGTGCTCTCGCCCAAATCGAGAAGACCTACGGCAAGGGCGCCATCATGAATATGGAGGGCAACACCACCCTCAATATCGACGGCATCCCCACCGGCGCTCTCTCCCTCGACATCGCCCTCGGCGGCAAAGGTATCCCCCGCGGACGCATCGTCGAAGTCTTCGGCCCTGAATCCTCCGGCAAAACCACCCTCTGTCTCCACATCATCGCCGAAGCCCAGAAGAAGGGCGGCGTCGCCGCCTTCGTTGACGCTGAACACGCCCTCGACCCCTCCTGGGCCAAGCGCCTCGGCGTCTCCCTCAAAGACCTCCTCGTCTCCCAGCCCGACACCGGCGAACAGGCCCTCGAAATTGTCGAAACCCTCGTCCGCTCCAATGCCGTCGACGTCATCGTCGTCGACTCCGTCGCCGCCCTCATCCCCAAAGCCGAAATCGAAGGCGAGATGGGCGACGCCACCATGGGCGCCCAGGCCCGCCTCATGTCCCAGGCCATGCGCAAACTCACCGCCGCCGTCTCCAAATCCAAAACCCTCGTCATCTTCATCAACCAGATCCGCATGAAGATCGGCGTCATGTTCGGCAACCCCGAAACCACCACCGGCGGCAACGCCCTCAAGTTCTACTCCTCCATCCGCATCGACATCCGCCGCATCAACGCCATCAAGGAAGGCGAAGTCGCCATCGGCAACCGCGTCCGCGCCAAGGTCGTCAAAAACAAAATCGCTCCCCCCTTCCGCGAAGCCGAGTTCGACATCCTCTTCGACTCCGGCATCTCCTACGAAGGCGACCTCCTCGACATGGGCGTCAACGAAACCGTCATCGACAAATCCGGCGCCTGGTTCAACTACGGCAACGTCCGCCTGGGTCAAGGCCGCGAACAAGCCCGCCAGTTCCTCAAAGACAACCCCGAAGTCGCCAAAGAAATCCGCGAAAAAGTCCTCGCCAAGAAGTCCCGCGAGTCCGCCCCCGAACCCAAGCCAGATCCGAAACCCGCTGGCAAGACTGAAGTTAAGACCGAACCCAAGGCCGAAAAAGCCGACCACAAAGTCCCCGCAAAAACCGGCAAGTAGGGCCATAACGACGCCTCATCGAGGCGGAACGAAGCCGTATCGACGCCAAAAAGAGCCCAGGTCCGGGCCAAAAACGGGAGTTTTGGAGGGGGGAGCATGGCAATGTCGGCCAAAACCAATCGCAAGACCAAGGGCGTGATCGCCACAACGATCACGCCCTTTTCCGATCCATCCCAATCACCCTCTTTACGAATAACCCCCACCGCTGCCTCGCCGCCGCTCAAAAACCGCCGCTGCCGTGGTGCCCCGGAAAAGTCCAAATGTCTGGCGGACCGCAGGAAAACGCTGTATTCTTTCCGGCTCAACTCAACCGGAGGAACGGAATGAGTAAACAACTCGCCAATCGCGCAGCCATCGAAAAGGCCGTCACCAAGGCCCTGCGCGAACAACCCATCGTGGACATGCACACCCACCTCTACACCCCCGAGTTCGGCACGCCCGATCCCAATCGCACCGGCAAAACCGATCCCAACGGCTTGCTGCTCTGGGGCCTCGACGAACTTTTGACCTATCACTATCTTGTCGCCGAAGTCTTCCGCATCGTCCCCGCCACGGAGCTGCCCTACGAGAAGTTCTGGAAAATGTCGAAAACGGAGCAGGCGGATCACATCTGGAAGCATCTGTTTGTGGAGCGGCCCCCGATCAGTGAGGCGTGCCGCGGCGTGCTGACTTCGCTCGAAATGCTCGGGCTCGAGGTGGGGAAGAAGAAGGACCTGACGAAAGCGCGAAAGTGGTTCGCGGCTCAGGACCCGGACAAGTACATCGACAAGGTGATGGAACTCTCGAACGTCGAGAGCATCACCATGACCAACCCGGTGTTCGATGACAACGAGCGCGGCCGCTGGTTGAAGTCGGCGGAAGTGCTGCGGAGCGATCCGCGGTTCAAGGCGGTGCTGCGGATTGACCCGATTCTGCGCAACTGGCCGCTCGCGGCACAGAAGTTGACGGAATGGGGCTTCGCGGCCGGGGATGGGAAGAAGTTGTCGCCGAAGAACATTGAAGAGGGGCAACGGTTCCTGCGGGAGTGGCTGGATCGGCAGGAGTCGATTTACATGGCGCTCTCGCTGCCGCCGGACTTCCGGTATCCCGCACCCGAAGGGGATGCGATTGCCGAAGCGGGGCAGATCGCGCTGGAGAAAATCATTCTGCCGATCGCGGCCGAGCGGAACATTCCGTTTGCCATGATGATCGGCAGCCGGCTGAGGGTGAATCCGGCGCTGGGCGATGCGGGCGACACCGTCGGATATTCCGACGTGAGTTCGGTTGTGCGGCTGTGCGCGGCGTTTCCGAAGAATAAGTTCTTTGTGACGATGCTGGCGCGAGAAAATCAGCACGAGCTGTGCATCGCGGCGCGGAAGTTCGGCAACCTGATGATCTTCGGCTGTTGGTGGTTCCTGAACAATCCGAGCCTCATCGAAGAGATGACACGGATGCGCATCGAACTCCTCGGCAGCAGCATGATTCCGCAGCATTCCGATGCCCGCGTGCTGGATCAGCTTCTTTACAAGTGGACGCACAGCCGGGCGATCATCGGCAAGGTGCTGACGGATAAATATTCGGACATCGTCGATACCGGCTGGGTGCTTTCCGAAGAGGATGTGAAGAAGGATGTCGAGCGAATGCTGAAGGGCAATTTCCTCGACTTCCTGAAGCGGTGAACTCCCCGTCCCGAAGGCCGGGGCTAAACGGGTGAAATACCGAGGAATTGCTGCGGATTCGCCCTAGGGTGAATGTGGTTTCGCCCTGAATTGCTGGCGGATTCGCCAACTGATACGATCCGCGTTCATGCGCTGCCGGATCACCACATCGTGACGTGCAGCGGATTGAGAAAGTGAGTTGAGGGTAAACATGCGTATTTTGTTGACCACTACGAGTTTTCAGGACACGCCGGGGAAGCATCACGAGGTGCTGGCGAAGAGCGGATTTGAAGTGGTGCGGGCGCGGGGGCCGCTGAACGAGGGGCAGGTGTTGGATCTGGTGAAGTCAGGCGGCGGGTTTGATGGGTTGCTCAATGGGGATGATGCGATCACGGCGAAGGTGATTGACGCGGCGCTGCCGCGGCTGCGGGTGATTGCAAAGTACGGGATCGGGCTCGATTCGATCGATGTGAAGTACGCGACCAGCAAGAAGATTCCGGTGCTCTTTACGCCGGGCGTGAACCACACGACCGTTGCCGAGCACACGTTTGGATTGATGATCGCGCTGGCGAAACACTTCTGGCCGCACTTGAAGAGCACCAAGTCGGGCGGGTGGAAGCGGATGACGGGGAGCGAGTTGTATGGAAAGACGATCGCGGTGATGGGCGTCGGCCGCATCGGCAAGGAAGTCATCAAGCGGGCGAAGGCGTTCGACATGAACGCGATCGGCTACGACCAGTACTGGGATGAAGCGTTTGCCAAGCAGTACGACGTGAAGCGCGCCAACACGATAGAGGAAGCGGTGACGCAGGCGGATGTCGTTTCGCTCCACATGAACCTCGACGACTCCAACCGCGGATTTATCAACAAAGACCTGATCAGCAAGATGCGCAAGGGCTCGTACATCATCAACACGGCACGCGGCGGCCTGGTCAATGAGAACGATGTGGCCGAGGCTTGCAGGAGCGGGCAGCTCGGCGGCTACGGCTCCGATGTCGTGAACGAGGAGCCGCCGAAATCGGATCATGTATTCACGACGGTCGACAACATTATTGTAACGCCGCACGTGGGCAGCCGGACGTTCGAATCGGTGGAACGCCAGGCGCTGCGGGCGGTGCAGAACATCGTGGAGTTTCTCAACGGCGGAAAAGATTACATTCAGGCAAACAAGTTCTAGTACTTTGCCAAATGCCCATTGCCAATTGCCGATTGGATTTAATTCGAGAGATGATTGATGAATTCGGAGCAGCTTAAAGAGAGGACGATGGAGTTTTCGCTTCGAGTTGCTCGATTGATTGAGTCGTTACCTCGCACAAGAGCCGGGCGATTAGTGGAGGACCAACTTGGGCGTGCTGGCACGAGCGTTGGTTCGAATTACAGGGCAGCATGCAAGGCACGAAGCCGCAAGGAGTTCATTGCAAAGATTGGCGTTGTTGAAGAAGAATCTGACGAATCGTCGTTTTGGCTTGAGTTTATTATTCGATATGGACTCGCAAAGGCTCACTTAGTGCAGCCGCTTCTTGAGGAATCACGGGAACTTGGCAAAATCTTCGCCAGGTCGCGCATCACTGCGAGCAATAACGAGAATCGGATACGGTCTACCAAATCCCGTGCCAGCAATCGGCAATAGGCAATGGGAAATGGGCAATTTACGGAGTTCTGAGATGGCTGCTGTCGCGGACGTTGGATTGATCGGTTTGGCGGTGATGGGCGAGAACCTTGCGCTGAACATGTCGGATCACGGGTACAAGGTGGCGGTGTACAACCGCACGACCGAGGTGATGAAGAAGTTCATCGCGCGGGAGAATCCGCCGGGCGGGCTGGTGGGGTGCGAATCGCTGAAGGATTTTGTGGCGGCGATCAAGAAGCCGCGGAAGATTATTATTCTTGTCAAGGCGGGGCCGGCGGTGGATGCCGTCGTGAAGCAGCTGTTTGAGGCCGGCGTTGAGGCGGACGACATTGTCGTGGACTGCGGCAATTCGCTCTGGACGGATACGATTCGTCGCGAGAAGGAATACCAGGCGAAGTGCAAGTTCTTTGGCTCGGGTGTTTCGGGTGGGGAACTGGGCGCTCGCTTCGGGCCGTCAATGATGCCTGGCGGGGATCCGGATTCGTGGCAGCATCTCAAGCCGATCTGGGAGGCGGTGGCAGCGAAGGTGGATGAGAAGACGGGCAAGCCGTTGGAGGATTATGCTCCGGGCAAGCCGGTGGTGGGCGGGGTTCCGTGCACGACGTACCTCGGACCGAACGGTGCCGGGCACTACGTGAAGATGGTGCACAATGGCATCGAATACATCGACATGCAGTTGATCTGCGAGGCGTACACGCTCATGAGCAGCATGGGCATGTCGGCGCCCGAAATCGGAAAGGTGTTCGAGCAGTGGAACCAGGGCGAGCTCGACAGTTACCTGATCCAAATCACCGCGGACATTCTGCAGCAGCATGATCCGGTACATAAGGATGGTTATCTGGTCGACCACATTCTCGATACGGCCGGCCAGAAAGGCACGGGCAAGTGGACCAGCACCAACGCACTGGACATGGGCATTCCGGCGAACTCGATCGCGGAAGCGGTGTTCGCGCGGTGCCTCTCGGCACTCAAGGAAGAGCGCGTAGCGGCCAGCAAGATTTTGAAAGGCCCGGCGCACGTTCAGTCGCCCGATGAGGCGGCGAAGTGGTTCGGCGGGAGCAAGGCGGATCTGATCAATGCGATTCGCGATGCTCTCTATTGCTCGAAGATCTGCGCGTACGCCCAGGGCTTCCAGTTGATGCGCGAGGCCCAGAAGGAATACAAGTGGAAGCTGGATTTCGCGGGTATCGCCGCCATTTTCCGCGGCGGGTGCATCATCCGGGCGCGATTCCTGCAGAAGATCACCGATGCCTACCGCCGCAACGGCGACCTCGTGAACCTGCTGCTTGATACCTATTTCAACGAGCAGATTCAGAAGGGCCAGGGGAACTGGAGGAAAGTGGTGGCACTCGCGGCGACGAACGGCGTTTCGGCTCCAGCGTTCATGTCGGCCATCGCTTATTACGATGGGTACCGCTCCGAACGTCTGCCGGCGAATCTGCTGCAGGGGCAGCGCGACTACTTTGGCGCTCACACGTACGAGCGCACCGATTCGCCGCGCGGGAAGTTCTTCCATCTGGATTGGCCGGAGAAGGGTCGGCCGCAGATTGATATCGTCCCGGGCTCGGGCGGCGGTCACTGATCCCCCCCCCCCACCGGCGAAAACACGAAGGCACGAAGACACGAAGGACCACGAAGACTGTTTAAGGGTTTCTAGATGGCTACGAATTTTGTTGTTCCCACCAAGGTGCATAACGATCTTGTGGCTGCGGCTTACAGGCATCGTGGATATAGCGCGGAAGAAGCCAACGCTGGTGCGAAGTTTTCGGAGCTGACCGCATGGCATGGCATCAAGACGCACAATGCGATCAAGGCGCTGCACCTGGACGAGTTGTTTGGCTCGAAGGCGGGGGGATGCAAGCCGGGCGCGAAGATTGAGAAGCTGCCTTCGAAGTTCAAGGCAGTGGAGAAGTGGAACGCGAATCGCAAGCTGGGGCAGGCGACTGCCTTTGAGGCGATGGATCGCTGCATGAAGCTGGCGGATGAGTATGGCGTCGGCGTCGTGGCGGTGGATAACGCGTTTCATTACCTGTGGGGCGGCGGGTATGTGATCGATGCGGCGAAGAAGGGATATATCGCGTACACGTCGTGCACGGCGGCGCTGGCGGAAGTGGTTCCGTTCGGCGGGCGATTCCCGACGCTGGGGACGAACCCGCACTCGTGGGGGTTCCCGACGACGGACGAAATTGGGTATCCGATCTGCATCGACTGGGCGACGAGCATCGTGGCGATGGGGCGTATTCAGCAGTTCATCCGCGAAGGGAAGCCGGTGCCGGCGGGGTGGGGCGTGGATGAGAGCGGGAATGAGACGACCGATCCGAACAAGATCAAAGCGCTGTTCCCGTTCGGGCAGCACAAGGGGTATGGGCTGTCGCTGATCGATGAGTTGTATGCGGCGTACATCGGCGGGTCGTTGCCGACGATTCGGAACCGGTGGGACAAGGTTCCACAGGGCGAGAAGGGGACGTGCTGCTTCTTCTTCCAGTGCATTCGTCCGGAGGCGATCAACGCGGAAGCGTTTGCGGGCGGGCGGTCGCAGAAGGAGAACGTGAAGGCGGTGATTCAGGATATCCTGGGGCATGGCAACGAGAAGGCGATGCTGCCCGGGCAACTGGAGGCACAGGCGGCGGCGCTGTCTGCGAAGCATGGCGGGCTGCTGTTTACAAAGGCGGAAGTAGATGCCCTCGCGGAGATCGCGAAGGAAGCCGGCTTTGCGTTCGACACGGCGGCGCTGAACACGGTTGAGATTTAAGCAAAGGCGCGAAGGCGCTCAGACGGGCTATTGAATCAAGGAATTTTCATCATGCAAAACATGTTCGATCTCTCCGGCAAGGTCATCGCCATCACGGGCGGTGGGGGCGTCCTGGGTGCGGAGATGGCGACTGGTCTCGCGGCGGCGGGCGCGAATATCGTGGTCCTCGGGCGGACGCTTGAATCTTTGCAAAAGGTGGTCGATCGCATCAAGAAGAACGGGGGCAAAGCGCTTGCGGTGTCGTGCGACGTGCTGGACAGGAACCGTGTGGAAGCCGCTCGCGACCAGATTCTCTCGGCGTTCGGCAAGATCGACGTTCTGATCAATGGCGCGGGTGGCAACAAGAAGGAAGCGACCACCGGACCTGACATGCCGTTCTTCGATCTCCCGGCCGATGCCATCAAATATGTTTTCGATCTCAACTTCATAGGGACGTTGCTGCCGAGCCAGATTTTTGGCAAGGAGATGGCGCGCACGGGAACGGGCGTCATACTCAATGTTTCGAGCATGAGCGCGTTCAGTCCGCTGACCAAGATTTCCGCCTACTCTGCGGCGAAGGCTGCGGTCAATAACTTCACGCAGTGGCTTGCGGTACACCTGTGCCAGAACTATTCGAAGAACATCCGCGTGAACGCGATTGCGCCCGGGTTTTTCCTCACGGAGCAGAATCGGTTCCTGCTCACCGACGAGAAGAGCGGCAAGCTCACGCCAAGGGGTGAAACGATTGTTGCTCATACGCCGATGAGCCGGTTTGGTGAAGCGAACGAACTTCTTGGGGCGACGATTTGGCTTTGTTCCGATGCGTCGAAGTTTGTCACCGGGATCGTGGTGCCGGTCGATGGCGGCTTCAGCGCGTTCAGCGGTGTCTGACAAGGCGAACGCAGAACAGACTTTCGAGCCCGGTACTCGGACCGCGTTTTTTCATGCCAGTTCGGCGCGGAGGGCGGATTCGAGTGTGGGGTGGAGGAAGTGGAAATCGGCGGGGAGGCGGGTGGAGATGACGCGCTGGGAGGCGAGGAGCATTTCCTGGCCCATTTGGCCGAAGGCGAGTTTGACGAGGGGCGTGGGCATGGGGAAGAGGGCGGGGCGGTGGAGGAGGGTGGCGAGGGTGCGGATGAATTCGTGCTGGCGGACGGGGTTGGGGGCGACGATGTTGAGGGGGCCGGTGAGGGGCGCGGCGATGAGAAACTGAATGAGGCGGGAGAGATCGGTGAGGGAGATCCAGGGGAGGAACTGGGTGGCGGGGCCGATGGGGCCGGCGAGGCCGAGCTTGGTGGGGAGGAGCATTTTGGCGAGTGCGCCGCCGGATTTTGCGAGGACGACGCCGAAGCGGAGGTGGAGGGTGGGGATGCCGGCGGCTTCAGCGGGTTGGGTGGCGGCCTCCCAGGCGCGGCAGACGTCGGCGAGGAAGGAGGTTTTGGGTGGAGCGGGCGGAGAGGATTCGGTGAGGAGTTCGTCGCCGCGGTTGCCGTAGATGCCGACGGCGGAGGTGGAGAGGAGGAGTTTGGGGCGGTTTGATCGGGGGAGAGTGGCGAGGTGTTGGGCGAGTTTTTCGGTGGCGGGGACGCGGGAGTTGTAGATTTCGGATTTGGCTTTGGCGGTCCAGCGGGTGGCGACGGAGCGGCCGGCGAGATGGAGGAGGATGTCGGGGGGTTCGGGGGTGGAGAGTTGGCCGGTGTCGGGGTTCCAGGTGCATTCGTTTGTGGTGGAAGTGGTGGCGCGGCGCAGGGGGTAGACGGTGTGGCCGGCGGTGCGGAGGTCGGCGGCGAGGCGGGAGCCGATGAGGCCGGAGGGGCCGGTGATGGCGATGCGGAAGGGTTGGTTGGTCATGCGCGGTTCCTCTCGGTGTGGCCGGCTGAAGGCGGAAGTCCGAACGTTTAAGCGCGGCCGGAGGCGAGGAGGGTTCGTTGGGCGAGGAGAGCGGCGCGGGCGGCGGGGAGGATGGCGGCGAGCCAGGCGAGGAGGGTGGTGATGACGATGCCGATGAAAACGTAGAAGGCAGCGGAGGTGAAGACGCCGAGGAGGGTTTTGTCGAGGAAGTTGGTCTGGAAACCGGTGAGGAGGAAATCGACAAGGGTGGACATGTAGGCGAGGTGGAGGCCGGCGGCGACGCCGAGGACTCCGGCGATGATGCCGATGAGTGAGACTTCGGCGAGGACAAGGCGGATGAGCTGCATGCGGCCGGCGCCGACGGCGCGGAGGACGCCGAACTCATAACGGCGGGCGTGGACGGAGGCGATGACCATGTTGGCGACGCCGAGGGAGGCGACGACGAGGGCGCCGAAGGCGATGATGGAGAGGGCGTCGACGACGCGGGTGATGACCTTGCGGATACCGACCTTGAGTTCGACGGCGGAGACGGATTGGAAGCCGTCCTTGGCAAGTTGCTGGCGGAGGGCACCGAGTTTGGCGGAGGAATGTGCTGCGGGGTCGAGGTTGACGAGGATGAAGGAGCCCTCGCGGACACGGAAGTATTTCTTGGCGTCAGAGAGGGTGCCGAGTACGGAGGAGACGGCCTGTTCCTGGAAGATGGTGCGCATGTCGAAGTAGTTTTTGACGAGTTCCATGCCGGTGGAGGCGACGACGGCGGCGATGGTGAAGTCGACGGGTTTTCCGTCGGCGGCGACGAGGGTGAGCTTGTCGCCGACGGTGAGGTGGCGGTGGTTTTCGAAGTCTTCGGTGACGAAGATGTGTGCCCCGTCGGCGAGTTGCTTGAGTGCGGTCTCGCGGTCGCCTTTGACGAATTCCATCTCGACGACTTTTGGGAAAGCGGTGGGATCGACGGCGACGAAATGGGTGGCGGCGTCGGAGAGGATTTCGCGGGACTGGCCGGGATCGGTTTTGATTTTGACGGGGAAAGACGAGGCGGGGCAGGCGATGGTGATTTCGGGGTGCTCGGCCATGAGGGTTTCGGCGCGGCGTTCGGGGCTCGGGCGGAGGGGACTGGGGACGAAGGAATCGACGACGGTGTCCATGACGGTGTAGAGGAGGAGGTCGGGGACACGGGCGGGGGAGACCCAGGAGACGAGGAGGGATTGGCCGCGGGCGCGGACGGCGGTGAGGAGCGTCACGCCGATCATGAGGGCGGCGATCATGGCACTGGCGCGCCAGGGCGTACGAGACCAGGCACTACGGAGGAGGACTGGGCGGATGAAGAAGAGACGTCCAAGGACGTGAGCCCCGGCCCATTCTGCGGCGACGAGAATGGCGGGACCGAGCAGGGCCCAGCCGATGAAGATGAGCGGGATGCCGGCGAAGAGATAGATAAAGAACCTGGCGTCTTTCTGCGGGATGAGATTCCAGAGAAGGAACTGGGCTGCGAGAGCAACGCCGCCGATGAGGAGTGCCAAGTGGATGCGGGAGTGGCGCGGTGGGTGGGCGGCGGCGGTGATGGCGGCCATGGGTGAAACGCGGGTGACCTGCCACATGGGGATGGCGGCGCCGAAGGAGGTTGCCAGGAGGCCGGTGATGATGGAAATGAGAATGTAGGCGGGGGCGATTTTGTAGGCGAGGAAGTATTGAGGGAAGTGGGTGACGAGGAGGGTGGAGAAAGCGAAGCCGAGGGCGATTCCGGCGGCGCTGCCGATGACGCCCATAACGAGCGCGTCGGCGAGCACGAAGGAGGCGAGTTGAGAGCGCGAGGAGCCGATGCAGCGGAGTTGGCCGAACTGGCGGATGCGTTCCTGAACGCCGACGGAGAGGGTGGTGCCGATGATGAGGGCGGCACAGATGGAGGAGATGACGGCAAGGAGGGAAAGGATGAGCTCGATGGAATGGGTTTCCTGAGCGAGTTTGGCGCGGGAGTTGGTGCCGGGGGAGGCTTTGACGGTGGGGCCGAGCTCGGCGGTGAGTTGTTTGGCGTAGGCGTCGTAGTCGGTGTCGGGGGGGAGTTTGAGCTTGAGGTCGATGACGTTGTATTCGGGGGTGAGGCCGAGGTCTTTGGAGAGGGCGTTGATGTCGAGGTAGGCGGTGGGGCGGGAGAGGAGCTCGATGGCGGGACGTTTGATGATGCCGACGATGGTGAGTGGGCGGGAGTGGGCGCCATCGAAGGAGTAGTCAATTTTCTGATTGAGGTGGAGGTGCATGAGGTCGGCGATGGTGGAATCGATGATGATTTGGTTGGGATCACCGGGGGTGAGGCCGTGGCCATCGGCGTAGATCTTGGGGCGGAGCTTTTCGTCGAGGTCGGGAAAGATGCCGATGGCGTCGAACCAGCGTTTGTCGTCCTCTCCCCCCCTACCGGTCGGGGCGAGGGAGATGTGGGTCTGAAGGCGGCCGGCGGCGAAATCAACATCGGGGCGATTGCGCAATTGCTGGAGGAGGGAATCGGGGAGGCGGGCGTCGACGCCTTTTTGAGCGGCACGGATATGGATTTCGGCGACGCCGAGCATCTGGCCGATGACCGTGTTGACCGTGTAACGAAGGGATTCGAAAGCGGCGCCGACGCAGACGATGAGGGCAACGGCGGCGGCGATGGCGATGGAGCAGAGGATCGGGCGGAGCGGGCGGGCAGTCCATTGGCGGACGGCGAGGCGAAGAGGGATGGGGAGGGGCATGCGTCACTCCGTTCCTGAATGACACTGGGAATGACGAATGACAAATGACGAATGACGAATCAAATTCCAATCACGAATGATTGAATGTTCGAAACGGGGTTGTCGGTGGGTAGTCCTGGACATTTGAGCCTTTATCATTTGGTCATTGATTCGTCATTTGTCATTTGACATTCGTCATTCCCGCGTCAGCGGGCGATCGTCTGGTAATGGGCGGCGAGGGAGGCGGGGTCGGTGAAGGAGTCGGGGGCGAATTCGCCGGAGATCTGGCCGTCGCGGAGCACGACGACGCGGTCGGCATGAGCGGCGGCGGCGGGTTCGTGCGTGACCATGACAATGGTGGTGTGGGAGGCGCGGGCGGCTTCATCGAGAAGGGTCCAGAACTGGCTGGCGGAGTTGGAGTCGAGATTGCCGGTTGGTTCGTCGGCGAAGAGGACCGGGGGATTGTTAATGAGGGCGCGGGCGATGGCGACGCGCTGTTGTTCGCCGCCAGAGAGGGCGTCGGGTCGGTGATCAGCGCGGTGGTCGATTTTGAGGATGGAAAGGAGTTCGCGGATGCGGCCGGCGTCGGAGGGCTGCCAGGAGCCGTCGAGTTGGCGCGGGAGCGCCACATTCTCGAAAGCGGTGAGAGTTGGGATGAGATTGAACTGCTGGAAGACGATTCCGATGCGGCGGCGGCGGAAAATGGTGAGCTGAGATTCGGAGAGGGTTTCGAGCTTTTCGCCGGCGACTTCGATGGAGCCGGAATCGAAACGGTCGAGAGCGGCGCAGAGGTGGAGCAGGGTGGATTTGCCGGAACCGGAGGCGCCCATGATGGCAACGAATTCACCGGGCTTGACGGCAAGATCCACGCCGCGGAGAGCGAGGATTTGGCGATCTCCCTGGATATAGTTTTTTTTGAGGGCCTGAACGTGAACTGCGTAGGGCATGGAGTGATTCCGGGACGCGGTCGAATGATGCATGATAGGCGCACGTGCGGCGTTGCGAAAGGCGATGGGGAGTAATGTTGGAGAGTTCATCGAAAGCGTGGTATTTGAAGTTCAGATAAGCTGAGAACGTTCGGTCAGTTGGGAACGACTTGCACATAACGAAGGAGGAGTTCATCGCCGGTTTTCATGCCGCGAAAGACGATCGTGTCGCCGGGTTTGGCCGGAAGATCGACATGCTGAGTGACCGGTTGGACTTCCTTCTTGGATGGAGCGAGCGAGTTGGCGGGAGCACTGGCGGCACGATGTGTGTCCACCCCTTCCACGCGAAACGGGACTACGACGTCGCTTTCCCAGTAGGCGGGCACCTGTTTGCCATCGACCTTGAGCAGGGCCATGCCCAGGGTGTTGTCGACCTGGAGGACGGTGGCTTTACCCTGGACGAATGCAGACGGTCGAGACGGTTGTTTCGACGTGGAGGTACACCCGACGAGCAGAGGCGCGAAGAAGAGGACGAGAGTTGCGAGCCGCATGGGCGAGTTCTCCAGCAGAGTTGCAGATTATAACGTTGCATCGGGGAAAGAGCGCATAAAGAAGCCCCGCGAATGGGCGGGGCTTTGGAAGATATGAGTGGCAGCGAAGCGTTACTTGAGCTTGGGCTCGATGGTGAGGTCGGATTTGGGACCGGTGGGAGAATCGGCGTGCTGCAAGGTGACGTGGTCGGGGGCGATGTCCACGACCCTGGCGTCGTCGACGGTCATGCCGGTGGAGACAATCCGGCCGTTGATGATGGCGCACAAGGTTTTGTCGCGCTGCTGCAGAATGCCGCTGAGCTTGTAATTCTGAAGGTTCACCGCCTGGGGTGCGGGTGTATAGACCGTCGGTTGAGGGGTATAGATGGGCTCATGCACTTCCGGAGCGCGGACAAGCATGTTTCGCCATTCCGGAGATATCAAGAAAGGATTGTGGGGCGTTCGTTCCCCTGAAGGCTGTTCGGGCTTGCTGGATCCGCGGAGAAGTTTGGCGGTGGGATCGTTGGCGAGCGCCGCTTCGGCCTGCGCCGGCGTTTCATCCATCGTCGCGTCGCCAGGAGTATCCGATGCTGAAGAGAAGACCGAGGCGGATGCGGACTGAGGGCCGCTCTTTACGGAATGAACCACGAGAACGCCAATCAGGATGGCCCCGAGCGCGCCGACAACAGCCAGCTTCTTCTTTTCCGCGGAAGGGTCGGAGGTCTTCTGCTTATCAAAATCACCCATAGCTCACCGTGCCATGAAAGTAGAGATATCGACATTAATCTGACATGAAGGTTCCTGTCCGGGTGCAAGACCGAGGGGTTTCCCATCGGGGGTTGTGTTTTCGACCTGGAGCGTCAGGCGGTCGAGGCGCGTCAGACGGTTCATCGAACGAAGACCAATCAGGAAGCGGTAGCAGGTGTCCCACTTTCCGTGCCCCGAAATCGCGACGGGAAGAGACTTGTAATCACCGGCATCCGTGAGGTCACGATTGAAGGTGGTGGAATCGACGATCAATCCAGCGTTCTCTTCCACCTTGGCGATCTGGGCCAGAAAGTCGTCCATCGACTGGGAGTTCGGGAGGCGAGATTCGGCTTCGAGGAGGCGGGCCTCGGTCTGTTTGCGGGCGGATTCGACTTCGCTCAGCGTTTTATTGAGGCCGTCAAGTTCGGAGAGGGTTCCCTTGAGTTCTGTGGCAGCCCGCACGTTAGCAGTACCCACGGAATAGAAATGGAAAGCGGCGAAGGCGGAAGGCGCGATGATCCCACCAAGGACGGCAAAAGTTCCGATGATGTTGATCACGCGACGCTTTTCTTGAAGGATGTCAGCCATAACGATTTCCTGTGTCTGTTGAGACGAGGGGTCAGGAACCCTTGCTTTCGGGTTGTTCACAGGTGAGCTCGAAATGCATCACCTGGCCGTCGAGGTACGATTCACGCCTGGACGACTGAAGCACGACGTTGACCGGGGGCTGCGTCGATTTTCCGAGGCGCGTCATGAGGTCGGCGAGGGTCCTGGAGTTTTCGGTGATGCCGACGATGTGGACGATATAATGTCCGTCGGAATCGCTGGCATTGCCCGAAGGGTCATTCTTCTGAGCGCGGGCATCGATGTTGATGTAGTCGAGGGAATCCCTGGCGGAGAACCCGTTGGAGATATCACAGAGGAGCGAAAGAAGGGTTCTGTCATCCATGAGTTTCTGGATCTTCTGCATGCGGTTGGCGAGATCCTGCCGGCGCGAGCGGAGATCCTGGGAGCGCGTGATGAGCGCCGATTTTTCCTTGCACTGTGAGGCAATCCCCTGATATTCCGTGACGCACCGGTGCTGCCACATGTAGACTGCGCCGACACCGCTCAGGGAAATGACGGCTGCAACGGCTGCGGCGATGGACCAGCGCTTGATCTGCTGCCGCCGCATCGTACGGATGCGGTAATCAAATGGAATCAGTTCAGCCATGGATCGACACTCCTTGGGGCTGCAACGCCAGTCCCACCGCGGCAGCAAAATGAGTAGCCACATTCGGCTGCACAGCGGCACGCACTTCGGGAGCCATGGAGTCGGCGGTGAGCGCATCAAAGGGGGAGGGCGCTCTCACGGGGATGTGGAACCGGCTGGTGAGGTATTCAGCGAATTTTTCGTCCTCAGCGCCATTTCCGAAGAGAAGCAGTTCGCTGAGGTTGTCGAGTTGCATGGTACCGACCATGTGTGAAACGCACTTGGAGATCTCATCGCCGACGCGATCCAGTCCGGAGGAGGAGTATTTCTGCGCGGCGTTGGAGATTTCGAAGGGACGCCAGAAGAGAAGCTGCTTGTTCTCGACGACCGCGAAGTAGCCTGTGTTTTCGGCGATGGCGACGGTGCAAATGGTTCCTTCAGCAAAGGAAGATTGGCGGATGAGGAGGCTGGCCACCGCACACGGGGCGACATCAAGGTGTTCGCAGGTCAGGCCCAGTTTTTCGAATCCCTGCAGGTAACGCTGGACGACGCTGGCCTGCACGGCGACGACGAGGACATCGCGGGTGCGGGCGTTGGGCTTGGGCTCCCCCACCGGCCAGAAATCGAATGCCAGGTCCTTGGGATCGAACGGGAGGCAGTTCTGAAGGGTCCAGCGGATCTGCTCTTCCGGAGATTGCGGCTTGGAGGGGTCGATGGCAACAGAGCGGCTGATCACGAGAGAGGTCGGAAGCGCGCTGACGCAGCGCTTCGACTTCAGGCGATGCGTGTCGATCAAGGAACCCAGTGCCCGGAGGTGGCGATCGGGGAGAGTCTCGTTGGTGCCGGCTTCGACAGTTTGCGTGGCAAAGGCCTGAACGCGAGGGCCGGACTTTTTCTGCCGGACATCGAGCACGCGCACCGCATCCCTGGAGAGGTCGATGGCGAGGATGCTGTCTTTTACAAACATGTGAACACCTGCAAAGGTCCGGATCAATGGACTGTCGAACTGAGTTTGAACATCGGGAGAATGACGGAGACGGCGATGAATCCGACGAAACCGCCCATCAAGACGATGATGATCGGCTCAAGAGCGGTGGTGAGAATCTTGATGCGTTCCTGAAGTTCTTCCTCGTGGAATGTGGCGATCTCGATGCAGACCTGGGCGAGGGTGCCGGTCTGTTCGCCGACGGAGATCATCTGGGTGACCATGGGGGGGAAGAGCGTGGTGGAGTCGAAGTCGCTGGAGAGCTGCTTGCCTTCGCCGATATGGGTTCGGAGGCGGTCGAAGAAGCGCCAGTAGTAGATGTTGGGCATCATGTCGCGGGTGAGGACGAGGGCATCTGCGAGAGGCAGGCCGGACTTGATGAGCATGCCGAGCGTCTGAATCGATCGGCAGACGTAGGCGAGCATGAGTGTTTTTCCGAGCAGGGGGATGCGGAGGAACATCTTGTGAGCCGTATCGCGGACGGCGGGGTGGTGGAGAAGCCAGACGCCGCCGATGACGAGCACGAAGATGCCGACCCCAATCGCTGCGAAGTGCGCGGAGAGGAATTGGCTGGCGCCGATGACGAATTTGGTGGTCGTCGGCAGCGGCGTGTGAGAAGCTTCGAAGATCTTGGCAAACCGCGGGAGCACGAAGGTGGTCATGACGGTGATCGCGGTGATGGCCACGAGGAGGAGAATGACCGGGTACATCAGCGCGCCACGGATGGAGCTGACAATACGGATGTTGTTGCGGATCATCACCTGGAGCGCCTGGAGCATATGTTTGAGGAGACCGGCCGACTCACCGGCACGCACCATGGTGACATAAAGGTCTGAGAAAACGTCGGGGTGGCGGGAAAGCGCCTGGGAGAAAGACTGGCCCTGCTTCACGCGTTCGTGGAGGTCGGCGAGGATTTTTTTGAGGGTGGGGTGAGCCTGCTGCTTGGAGAGGGCTTCGAGCCCCGCACAGAGATCGCAGCCAGAGGCAAGCATGACCGCGAGTTGGCTGGTGATGACGAGGAGGAGCTTCGTGGAGACCGCCTCTCCGGTGACGTTGCGGCAGAGTGAGTGGAGCCACGCAAAGCCACCCTTGCTGACGGGACCGTTGGCGGCGCCGGCTGCATCGCGCGGATTCATCTGGCGGAACAGTTCGCCGGCCTGGTCGGAAGTTGTCATGGTTCGAGTCATCGTAGCTGCTTATCGGCCCAAAAACGGCCATCCTTTACGAGGTTCCCCTAAGTGAGCGGGATTGTGTTCAAAGCCGCAATTCAGAGATGACTCCTTTTGCCAGAAGTTCCCGATGACACTGTCCAAAGCTCATCATGCCATGCTCTCGACCGGAGTTGATGGCGTTCTGCAGTTGTTCGATCTCGTTGGAGCGGATCATGTTGGCGACGGCCGGCGTCCCGATGAGGATTTCGTAGAGGAGGACACGCGTGTCCGGGTTCTTGCCCTGGACGAGGCGCTGGGAGAAGACCATGCGGAGGGCCTGCGAAAGCTGAAGTCGGACCTGCGACGCCTGGTTGGGCGGAAAGACATCGACGATTCGGGAGACGGCGCCGGGGGCGGAGGAGGAGTGCACGGATGCCATCACGAGGTGGCCGGTTTCCGCGGCACTCAGGGCGATGGAAATGGATTCGAGATCGCGCAACTCGCCCAGGACAATGACATCGGGCGCCTGGCGAAGCACGTTGCGAAGGGCGGCATGCCAGGAGATCGTGTCTGACCCGATCTCGCGTTGTTCGATGATGGATTTGTCATTTTTGTAGATGAACTCAATGGGGTCTTCGATGGTGATGATGTGGGCGGGTCTGTGGGCGTTGATGTGCTCGACGATGGCGGCGAGGGTGGTGGATTTTCCGGAGCCAGTCGGGCCGGAAACGAGGATGAGGCCGTTGGGTTTGTCTCCCATCTGGATGACGTGCTGGGGGATTCCGAGCGCGAGAGGCGTAGGGATCTCGGGCCAGACGAGCCGGTGGACCATGGCGAGATGATCGCGCTGGTAGTGGGCGTTGCAGCGGATTCTGCCGGTGGTGGGAAGGGAGAAGGAGAAATCGAGTTCGCGCTTGCGCTGGAGCTCTTCGAAGGCGTCGTTCTGCAGGACGCTGCGGGCCATGGTTTCGAGCATGGCATCGTTACAGCGGCTCATATCAATCCGGTGCCATTTTCCGGCGACGCGCATCGCGGGCGAATCGCCGACCATGACGAGCAGGTCGGAAGCGCCCTTCTGCTTCGCCTGCACCAACAATTCTTCGAGCACGTGCATCAATTCTCCTCGGCGGGGGCCCAAGCGACGCGGAGCACTTCTTCAAGGCTCGTCTGCCCGTTGCGCGCAGCGAGCATGCCTTCTTCAAACAAGGTGGTTTCCCCGATACGGCGGCGCAGGTCGCGGAGTTCGCCTGCGGAGGCGTTTTTCTCCATAAGCCGGCGTGCCTCGGGGGAGATTTCGAACACTTCGTAAAGACCGCAGCGACCGCGGTGGCCGCTGTTAAAACACTGAGAGCAGCCCTGCCCCTTCCAAAAGCTGGCGCCGTCATCGGGAAGATTCAGGCGAGAGCGGACCTCCTCCGGAGGCGTGTACGGCTGTCGGCAGGCGGGGCAGATTTTCCGGGAAAGCCGCTGGGCGACGACCCCGATGACGGAGTTGGCCACAAGGAACGGCTCCACGCCGATGTTCACGAGGCGGGTGATGGCGCCGACGGAATCGTTGGTGTGGAGCGTGGAGAGCACGAGGTGACCGGTGAGGGAGGCCTCGACTGCGACGCGCGCGGTCTCGGCATCGCGGATTTCACCGAGCATGATGACGTTGGGGTCCTGACGAAGCACGGAGCGGAGCACGGAGGCGAAAGTGAGATCGATCGCCGCATGCACCTGCACCTGGTTGATCATGCCGAGCTGATATTCGACGGGGTCCTCGATTGTCACGATGTTCTTTTCTGGGGATTTGACCATCTGGAGCGCGGAGTAAAGCGTGGTGGTTTTTCCCGAGCCGGTGGGACCGGTGACCAGCAGCAGGCCGTGAGGTCGGTCAAGCATCCGCGTGAATTTCTGGATGAGGGGCGCGCGGAAGCCAAGCTGCTCGAGATCGAAGACGAGATTGGCGGAATCGAGAACGCGCATCACGACCTTTTCGCCGCCGGTGGTGGGCAACGTGGAGACGCGGATGTCGATTTCGCGGGCATTGATCGACACGGGAATGCGTCCATCCTGCGGCCGACGACGTTCGGCAATGTCGAGTTTCGCCATGACCTTGATGCGCGAGACCATGGCTGGTTGCAGCGAGATTTTCTGCGTCATCATCTCGCGCAACACACCGTCGATGCGGTATCGGACGCGGACGATCTTTCCGTCGGGCTCAATGTGGATATCGGAGGCCTTGTGGGTGATGGCCGTGGTGAGGATGTAGTTGACGAGGCTGGCGATGGGCGAATTCTCGGAAATCTCGCCGATCTGCTCGCTCTTTTCGCTCTCGTCGACGACTTCGATTTTGCTTTTTTCGATGGAGGAAAGGAGGCCGTCGATGTTCATATCGGAGGCGTAATATTTTTCGATGGCCTGTGCGACGGCTTCACTGCCGCAGAGCACGAGCTGGATGGAGGTATCGCTGATGCGTTCGAGATCGTCGAAGTCGAAGATGGAGAGGGGCCGGGAGATGGCGACCGTCAGCCGGTCCTCCACGTAAAACATCGGAATGACGCCGTAGTACTGCGCCTTTTCCTTGGGAATGAGTTTAAGGGCTTCGGGGTCGATCAACCCGGGACGCAGTTCGACAGCGGGCAGTCCGATCTGCTTGCCCACGACGCGCAGCAGTTCCAGCGACTTGATCAGCTTCATCTCGACGAGCATTTCGCCGAGCATCGTGCCCGTTTCCCGGGAGCGTTTCAGCGCGTCGTCGAGCTGGTCCTGGGTGATGCGACCCGAGGAGAGCAGCAGTTCGCCGAGTTTGAACTTCCGCTTCAGATCAGGCACGCATCACCTCTTCCAGCGCGGAGACGGTGAAGCGCGAATCCAGGCGCGTTGCGAGCAGAATATCCACCACGATCGGAGGAACAGCGACCAGATGGAGCGTGATGTTGGAGGCGGCGAGGCGGCTCTGAGCGTTCAGCAGCCAGTTGAGGCCGGCGGAATCGATGATCTGCGTGGCCGACAGGTTAAGAGCAACGTTCGGCGCGCGCTGGGTGATGGCTTCGTCCAGGTCGCGGTCGATGCCGTTCACGGTTCGTTGCGATATCTGCTGCGGCGCATCAATCAGCGCAGCGCCAGCATTGACGTTTCGGACCATTCAGACTGCCTCCATCGGCGCGCATTCCGCGCCTCAGGAGGTATCGGACCGGAAAGTGGCAAACTGAAGGTGAAATGCGTCAGGAAAACCCTGAAAAGGGTTGAGGACGCCGTTAAGGGTAATCCTGTTTGGTGGGCCGAATCATGATGTCGTTCAGATGCACGTGGGACGGCTGACTTACCACGAAGCCGATTGTGCGGGCGACGTCGGCAGGGTCGAGCATTTTTCCGAACTTTTCCACAGACCGATAAAAATTCTCCGCGTTGTAGCCCGCAACCTGCTGGAATTCACTCGCAACCAGCCCGGGTTTGATGGTGGTGACCCGGACGCTCTTCGAGCAGATTTCACGGCGGAGGGCTTCAGCCATTGCGCTGATTGCGAATTTGCTCGATCCGTAAAAACCGGAGAACGGTGAGATGTTTTCGCCCACGGCACTGGAGAGCACGACGATATCGCCGGATCCCTGTTCGCCCAGGAGCATGCCTGCCCGGCGCATGAGGGCGGCCGCCCCGAGCACGTTGATCTCGTAAACTTCGCGCCACTGCGCCATGTCGCTGCTGAGCACTCCTCCGGCCAGACCGCGCCCGGCATTCGCAACGACGATGTCGAGGCGGCCGGCGTGACCAAGTTTCTGACTGAATTCGCGAGCCGATGAAAGCAACTTTTCGATGTCCGCGTCCTTCGATGCATCCGCGGCCACGGCAAGCGCCTTGCCGCCGGCGGAGGTGATGCTGCGGGCAAGCTCATCGAGTCTCTCCTTCCGGCGGGCGGAGATGACCACGGCGGCGCCGAGAGAGACGAGTTCTTCTGCGGTCGCTTTGCCGATTCCGGCGCTGGCGCCGGTGATGAGGGCAACTTTGTTCTGGAGGGGGTGAGGCATCCTTGAACTCCTGTGCGTGGAAGATTATGCGTTGGGGGAGTATAGTCGCGGGTCAGAGTTGTGTTTATCCTTGGCGCGCTTTTTTGCCGTTGGCGCGAGGGGGCCGCCTGAAGGCGGCACCCCGAACTGGCGGAACTCCGAAGATTGAGGGATGTTGTGGCAGAGTTGAAGCGGACCCCTTTTTATGATTTTCACGTGAAGGCCGGCGCGAAGATGGTCGATTTCGCCGGCTGGGAAATGCCTCTGCTGTACCGAGGGATCATTGAGGAGCATCAGCACACGCGCACCGCGGCGAGCATCTTCGACGTGTCCCACATGGGTCGACTGAAATTCACCGGCAAGGGGGCGGAGGCGTTTCTGCAGAAAGTCTGCACGCGCAACGTGGGCAAGGGGAAACCGGGGCAATCGATGTACTCACTGGTGTGCAATGAGAACGGGAAAACGCTGGACGATGTGATCGTCTCCCGTTTCGACGGCCACTGGTACATGGTCTGCAACGCCAGCAACCGCGAGAAGCTGCTGGGTTGGTTCGCCAAAGTGGGGCTGCTGAACACGGAGATCGAAGACGAGACCGAGAAGACCGCGATGGTGGCGATCCAGGGCCCGAAAGCCGTGGGATTGCTCGACGGCGTGTTGCCCGATCCGGTTTCCGACATCCGGCGGTATCACTTCGAAACGATGCGGTACATGATGATCGTGCAGTTCAACGTCTTCCGCTCCGGGTACACCGGAGAGGATGGGGCGGAGATCGTATGCGGCACCACGGCGGCGGGGATGGCCATGAATTACCTGTTGAAGTCGGAGGGGGAAAATGAGGTGTTGAAGCCCGCCGGCCTTGGCGCGCGCGACACGTTGCGGCTGGAGGCGGGCATGCCGTTATATGGTCACGAACTGACCGAAGAGACGGATCCGCTTGCCGCGGGGCTGGGATGGGCAGTTGATCTCTCAAAGGATTTCATCGGCGCTGAATCACTCCGCGCCGCTGCGAGTAACGGACCCGCCCGCAAATTGGTCGGAATGATCGTCGAGGGCCAGCGTGCGGCGCGCCAGGGAATGGAAATTCGGCAGGGCGGCAAGAGCCTGGGCATCGTGACGTCCGGCGCGATGTCACCGACGTTGAAACGCCCGATTGCGATGGGATACGTGGATGCGGCGCTGTCATCCGAAGGCACAGGACTGGAGATTGATTGCCGAGGCAATTGCCTCTCCGCTACCGTAACAGCCCTGCCGTTTTACAAACGACAGAAGTAAGCGTATTTTTTGAGACCGGCAGTTGACCGGGATAGAGACCGCCGTTCAGGCGGGAGTTGAAAGGAATAAAAACATGGGCGCGCCCGCTGATCGTAAATATGCAACGACGCACGAATGGCACAAGCAGGAGGGGGATGTCGTGACCATCGGGATCACGCAGTTTGCCGTGGATGAATTGACGGACGTAACGTACGTCGATCTTCCCGCCAAGGGGAAGCAGCTATCGGCGGGGAAAAGCTTCGGCGAAATCGAATCGGTCAAGGCGACAAGCGAGTTGTATTCAGCCGTCGCCGGCGAAGTTGTCGAAGCAAACGACGCGTTGAAAGACGATCCATCGCTGGTCAACACCGACCCCTATGGGAAGGGGTGGATGATCAAGGTGAAGGTGCCCGGGGCCAATCTCGATGGCTTGATGACGGCGGAGCAGTACAACGCGAAGCACGGCTGATGCCGCCGCCGATGTCTGCACACAAACTATTATCATTAAGATAGTTACGAACATCCAGCCATCCCTCCGTAAAAATCCGCTCACGGCTGGGAAGAAACTCCTGCCCCAGCGCAACTAACTCCCCGAAGAGCCGGATGTTGAGACTTTCTCAACGTCTTCACATTTCGGTTCGCATGAAGGGAAGTTGGCGATGCGCCATGATGAAATCAGCAAGCGTCTGAGTGCGTATCTGGACGGCGAAGTCTCCGCCGAAGAGCGCACAGTCATTGAGCAGCACATCGCCGCATGCGGAATCTGCACGGAACTGCTCGGAAGTCTGCGGGCGGTTTCGGCGATGGTGCGCGGCGGTGATGTTGCCCCGTTGGATGCCGCCTTCCTTCGCCGTCTTCATACCCATGTGGACAATCTCAGCAAGCGCAGCGTGGAACGCTTCGGGTGGGCCCTTGCGGCAGTCGCCGCCTGCGTGGCGATCGTTGCGGGCATCCATCTGTCGATGCTCCCCGCTCAAACTCAGTCCGCGGCCGTTACCGCGCCGGATGCATGGGAAGGAGTCGCCGTTCAATTGAACTCCGCCAACGACGAGGCCGCTTCCTCCGGGAACAGCGAACTCGCCATGGCGCAGTGGATGGTCACCGATCTTTCCGATGCGGGCCACAGCCATGAATAGACTCCACATGCTCATCATCGCCCTCTTCACCGTCGCGCTTGGTACAGGGATCGTCGTAGGCATGGGAATGACCCGGCCACCCGCGGTGCCGCACGATGGCGGTCGCTCCTGGCTGGCGGACAAACTGCAACTCTCACCGCAGCAAAGCGAGCAGATCAAGGCCGTCTGGTCGGAGAACCTGCACGATTCCTGGAAGCGCCGCTCGGACACCGTGAAACAGTATCGCAAGGAGCGCGACGACGCCCTGATGGCACTGCTGACGCCGGAACAAAAGGCGAGCTATGACAAGATCGTCGATCGCTACAACGTCGAAATCGCAGAACTGAACCGCGAACAGGAAGCGAAGTTCCAGGCATCCGTTGACAAGACCAAGCAGATTCTCGACGACCACCAGCGGCAGATTTACGAAGAATTGCTCAAGAAAGGTTTCCGCGGCGGCCCCTTCGGACCACAGCGCGAAGGCCCCGGTGGTCCTCCCGGAACCCACCCCGATGGCGGACACGAGGGGCACCCCCGACATGGCGGGCCTGCAGCCGGCCAGCCGGGTCCCGTTTGAACCATGGAAATGAAAGCGGTTTCTCCCGCCGCGCGGCGAGAGTGACAGGCTTGTGCTCTTTCTACGACGAGGAGTGAGGTATGAAGAAAAGTGTTATGAGTTTGTTGCTCGCTGTGGGCCTGATGGGATCCCTCGCGGCGTTACCGACTGTGGCCCAGCAGAACAACGGCGGCGGTGGCGGTGGCGCCGGCGGAGGGCAGAATGGCGGCGGTGGCGGTGGCGGTGGCGGTGGTCGTTTCAATTTCCAGCAGATGATGCAGCGACGCATGGACCAGATCAAAACCGATATGGGCGTCTCCGACGATGACTGGAAGGCCATCGAGCCGAAGATTCAGAACGTTCAGCAACTCCAGTTCCAGCAGCGCGCCGGCGGGTTCCGCGGTCGCGGCCGTGGCGGTCCAGGCGGCGGCGGCGGTGGCCCAGGCGGTGGCGGCGGTGGCCCGGGCGGCGGCAACGGCCCGACCAACCCCGTGAGTCAGGCGATGCAGGAACTGCAGACCGTCCTCGACAACAAGGACGCCACGCCCGAACAGATCAAGTCCCGGATCGACGCCGTGCGCGACGCCCGCAAGAAGGCCGCTGATGAGCTCAAGAAGGCCCAGGATGACCTTCGCGAACTCCTCACGGTCCGCCAGGAAGCCGTGCTTGTTGAGAATGGCCTCCTTGACTGAGAACTCCACACCGTGCGGGGCCCGCACCTCGCGTGCCCCGCACTCCTTCGTTGGAAATTCGTGCTGAATGAACGACGTACTCAAAACTCTGCAGCGGGATGGCATTCTGGATGAAGCGACGGCGAAGCGCGTGGCCGATGCATGCGCCAACGGTACGCTGCTCGAGGATGCTTTGCGCGAAGCGGCTCCCGAGGAAAAGGTCCTCAAGTCGCTGGCCGCACATTTTGAAATTCCTTACGTCGAGTTGGGCGAAGTCTCCGTCCCCAAGGAATTCCTTTCCAAATTCCCCGCCCGCGTTCTGCTGAATCACCACCTGCTCCCATTGAAGGAAGAGGACGGCGTCGTACAGATCGCCACCAACCGCGTCTTCGATACCTCCGGCCTCGATGAACTTCGCCTCACCACCCGCATGGATTTTCATCCCGTCCTCGCTTCCACCGCCGAAATCGACCGCGCCATCAAACGCCTCCTCGGCATCGGCGCCGATACGCTCCAATCGATGGCCGGAGAAGACAACGGCCTCAAAGTCGTCGAAGATGAAAACGACGACATGGACCTCGAAAACGCTGCGGAAGATGCCTCCATCATCCGCTTCGTCAATCAGGTCCTCGCCGAAGCCCTCGATTCCCGCGCCACCGACGTGCACATCGAACCGTTCGAAAATCAGCTTCGCGTCCGCTACCGCATCGACGGCGAACTGCAGGAAGCCAACATCCCCGCCGAAGTGAAGCGCTACCACGCCGCCATCGTTTCCCGCATCAAGATCCTCTCCCACCTCGACATCGCCGAAAAGCGCGTCCCCCAGGACGGCCGCATCCGAGTGAAAGTCGCCGGCCGCGAAATCGACCTCCGCGTCTCCGTCATCCCCATGATCCACGGCGAAGCCGTCGTCCTACGTATCCTGGACCGCGGCGACGCCAAGTTCGGCCTCGAATACCTCGGCATGGCCGCACGCGACGGACGCATCTTCGAGAAACTGCTCGAACTCCCCCACGGCATCATCCTCGTCACCGGCCCCACCGGCTCGGGAAAAACCACCACGCTCTACACCGCCCTCGCCCACATCAACAGCGTTGACCGCAAAATCATCACCGTTGAAGACCCCGTCGAATACCAGCTCCGCGGCATCAACCAGATCCAGGTCAACACCAAGACCGGCCTCACCTTCGCCAGCGGCCTCCGCGCCATCCTCCGGCACGACCCCGACGTCGTCCTCATCGGCGAAATCCGTGACCGCGAGACTGCCGAAATCGCCGTCCAGGCCTCTCTCACAGGCCACCTCGTCTTCTCCACGCTGCACACCAACGACGCCCCCGGCGCCGCCACGCGTCTCATCGACATGGGCGTGGAGCCTTACCTCGTCTCCTCGTCGCTGGAGATGGTGCTCGCTCAACGCCTCGTCCGCCTCATATGCAAAAACTGCAAGGAAGAGACGCCCGTCGCTGATCTCGAAGGGATGCGCGCCGAGTACGGCTCCCTCGTCCCGGAAAAAGTTTATCGCGGCCGTGGATGCCGCGCCTGTCAGAACACCGGCTTCCGAGGCCGGCAAGGCATCTTCGAACTCATGCCGCTGAACGAAGACCTCCGGGCGATGATCATCGAAAGGAAATCCACCGGCCAGCTACGTAAAAAAGCGGTCGAGCAGGGCATGCGCAGCCTCCGCGAAGACGGCTGGCGACTCGTCCGCGAAGGCAAGACGACCATCGACGAAGTCGTCCGCAACACGATGGAAGAACAATTGGCGATGAAACCTGTGGAGGTAGTTGCGCCTTCCGTTCACAACAGCGCTCCCGAGCAGGTTTCAGTTCACGGATGAAGTAACCTATGGCAGTCTTTACCTACACCGCTCTCGCAACGGACGGTCGCTCCACCACCGGAACGATCCCCGCCGACTCGCGCTCGCAGGCGATTGCCGCCGTCATCGGCAAAGGACTGCACCCCGTCTCCGTGGAAGAGCAAGGCAGCAGGAAAGCCAAATCCGCAGCCCCCGTCACGCCCAGCAAGGGCCGCGTCACGCAGAAACACGTGGAAGCATTCACCCGCGAACTTGCCTCGCTGCTCGCCGGCGGCGTCCCACTTTCCCGCGCTCTCCAGCTTCTGCGCCGAGAAACCAAATCCCCCGGCCCGCAGGCACTCTGGTCGCAAATCCACGATGACGTCATCGGCGGCACCGCACTTGCCGATTCCCTCGCCCAGCACCCCAAAGTTTTCTCCTCTGTCTACGTCGCCATGGTCCGCGCCGGTGAAGCCGGCGGGTTCCTCGACGTCGTCCTCAACCAGATCGCTGAATTCCGCACCCGGGAGCAGGACCTCAAAGGCAAAGTCAAAGCCGCGATGGTCTACCCCTGCGTCCTGGGCACCCTCGCCGTCGGCGTCCTCATCTTCCTCCTCACCTTCTTCATCCCCACCTTCTCCGGCATCTTCAAAGACCTCGGCGGCTCGCTCCCCCTGCTCACGCAAATCATCATGGCCGCCAGCGACGTCGTCCTCCACTACGGCCTTTACGTCGCCCTCGTCCTCATCGCCATTGTCGTAATCGTCCAGCGCGCCGCCGCCACCGACGCCGGCCGCCGCAACATCGAAAGAGCCATCCTCGCCACCCCCGCCCTCGGCAAGGTCATCGCCTTTTTCGCGATGGTCCGCTTCTGCCGCATGCTCGGCACCCTTCTCGGCGCCGGCGTCTCCCTCATCGCTTCCCTGAAGGTCGCCAAAGAAGCCATCGGCAATCAAACCCTCTCCGACACCGTTGGTCATGGAATTGAAGAAGTGCAGCGCGGCGAATCCCTCGCCCGGGCACTCGGCCAGGCCGAGCAGCTTTTCCCGGCCTCCGTCGTCGAAATGATCGCAATCGCCGAAGAGACCGGCCGCCTCGACAAGGAACTCGTCCGCCTCTCGATCGCGTACGAGACTGAGCTGGATCGCCACCTGCGAATACTCGTCGCACTCGCAGAACCCGCGCTCCTCTTCGTCATGGCAAGCCTCATCGGAACCGTCGTCATCGGCATGCTGCTGCCGATCTTCAATCTGCAGGAATTGATCAAGTAACCAGAGATGGACCTCAGCGGTCCGCGAATGCAAGGAGTCACCCACATGAGCCGTCGTCAGAATCAACGGGCATTCACCCTCATCGAGCTGCTGCTGGTGCTCGTCATTCTCGTCGTCCTCGCAACCCTGGTGCTGCCCAAGCTCACTGGCCGCTCGAAGCAGGCCAAGATCGACGCCGCCAAATCGCAGATCTCCCTCTTCGACAACGCCCTGAGCCTCTACGAAAGCGACGTTGGCAATTACCCCACCAGCCAGCAGGGCCTGCTGGCGCTCGTCGAAGCCCCCTCTGGCGTCAAAGGCTGGAAGGGCCCTTACCTCACCAAGACCTCCATCCCCAATGACCCCTGGGGCAACGCCTACATCTACGTCTGCCCCGGCCAGCACAAGCCCGATATGTACGACCTCTCTTCCAACGGCCCCGAAGGCAACACCGAACCGATCGACAACTGGACCACACAGTAAACCAATGGCGTGACCGGAAAACCCATGATGCGGTGGCGTGAAACAAATTCGATGGGCAGTGGCATGGCAGGTGGCTTTACGCTGCTCGAGCTCGTGCTCGTGCTTGCCGTCATCGCCGTCGCCATTTCCATCGTCGCACCTTCCCTCTCCGGCTTCGCCAAGGGCCGCGCCACCATCAACGCCGCCGGCCTCTTCGTCTCCACCGCCCGCTGGGCCCGCGCCCAGGCCATCACCACCGGCAATGTCTATCACCTCAACATCGACACCAGCGCCGGCAAATGGTGGCTCTCCGCCGACAACGGCAGCACCACCACGGACGTCACCAGCGATTACGCCGCCTACACCCTTCCCGAAGGCGTCACCATGACCACCGACGCCCCCAAGGCCCAGAACTCCAATGCCCAAGCCATCGACTTCGATCCCAGCGGCCGCAGCGACCCCGCCACCGTCCATTTCTCCGGTCCCCGCAACAGCACCGCCGACGTCGCCTGCGACACCCCCGCCGACCTCTATCACGTTCTCCCCCAGAATGGAGGACGCTGATGAAATCTAATTACCAATTACCAATTACCAATTACCAGTTTCCGCGCCGCCGCGCCTTCACTCTCATCGAAACCCTCGTCGCCATCGCCATCATCGCCGCCGTCCTCCCCATCCTCCTCTCCGGCATCAGCATCGCCAATCGCGCCGCACTTCTCGCGAAACAGCGCACCCTTGCCACCACCCTCGGCGAAGCCAAGCTCAACGAACTCGTCGGCACTGATCTCTGGCAATCCGGCGCCCTCTCCGGCGACTTCGGCGATGACGCCCCCGGCTTCACCTGGAATGCCGTCGTCACCCCCTACAACGACACCGACCTCACCACCCAGGACCTGCAGGAAATCGACCTCACCGTCTCCTGGAAATCCCGCTCCGACACCCGCCAGGTCGTCCTCAGCACCCTCATCTACGCCCCCACTACCACTTCGACAACGGGAGGAACCTCGCAATGAAACGCGCGTTCACTCTCATCGAAGTCCTCCTCGCCCTCGGCATCACCGTGATCATCGGCGCCATCCTCGCCGCCAGCCTCTGGACCGCCACCAAGGCCAGCCGCACTGCCGACGCCGCCGTCGAGGAATACCGCCAGACCTCCACCGTCGGCGACATCCTCGAGCGCGAAATCGCCAACTGTCTCCCCCCCACCGGCCAGCTCGCCGGCCCCTTCGAAGGCCTCTCCGACGACATCCAGTTCTTCACCACCGGCCCCGAGCCCAAAGCCTCCGTCCAGGGCGACATTCGCGGAATCGAATACACCACCGCCGCTTCCAGCGGAAACACCACGGGCCAGACCCTCATTCGCCGCGTTACCACCAACCTCCTCGCCCAGGTCGCCGTCACACCTCCCGATCAGCCCATTTGCACTGGTGTGAATACCCTCGAATTCTGGTACTACGACGGCACCGAATGGCAGGACTCCTGGGACTCCACGCAAACCAACAACACACTCCCCATGGCCGTCAAATTCACCCTCACCCTCCTCCCCGCCAAGCAGGGCGGCCAACCCCTTACCACCACGCGTATCGTCCCCCTTTCCTGCTACAACCCCTCCGCCTCCTCCTCATCATCCACCACCGGAGGAGGCTAACATGAATCTTCTTAATCTTAATCCTAATGTTAATCGTAATCTGAACCGCTCCCGCGGCGCCGCCCTCATCACCACCATCTGGGTGATCATCATCATCTCCGGCATCGCGCTCATCATGTCCCGCGCCATGCGCGTCGAAACCCTCGCCAGCGCCAACCGCCTCTCGCAGCTCCAGGCGGACATGACCGAACGCGGCGCCGAGCAATTCCTCTGCTCCGTCGTCGATCAGGAAGTCGCCACCCCCGGCTCCACCGCCACCGTCGGCATGGAAGCCCGCCAGATCGGCGACGGCTACTTCTGGGTCCTCAAAATGGATCCGAACAATCAGCAGAATCGCGCCTTCGGCCTCACCGACGAAGCCAGCAAAATCGACCTCAATACCGCCACCCTCACTACCAGCGGCGGCGGCATGCTGCAGATGCTCCCCAATATGCCCGCCGATGTCGCCTCCTCCATCTACAACTGGCGGGGTACCGGAACATCCCCCGACGGCCTTGGCGCCACCGACCAGGACTACGAAAGCCTCCCCGACGCCTACCTCTGCAAACACGCCCCCTTCGAAACCACCGAGGAACTCCGCCTCGTCAAGGGTGTCGACGACGCGCTGCTGTTCGGTTCCGACAGAAACCGCGACGGTTATCTCGACGCAAGCGAACAGACGAGCGCCGGACCCGCCGCCTCCATTAACTCCGGCAACACTTCCGCCGTCGGGATCTTTCCCTTCGTGACCGCTTACGGCGTACAAGCAACCACGTCGACCTCCACCTCCTCCAGCAGCGGCCAGCGACTCGTCAATGTGAACCTGTCGCCCGTGGGCGGAGGGGGCGGAAGGGGCGGAGGGGCGGTTTCCCTCAACTCCACCGCCCTGCGCAATGCGCTGCAGACCGCGGGCGTTTCCAATGTGACTGGGATTATCACAAACACGGTAACGAACGAATCCTCGGGCAGGTCCTTTAGCAGCGTGCTCGCCTGGGCGGCGACAGTGAACATGACTTCGGCCGACCTTTCCAAGGTCTACACCCAACTGACCGCCACGCCGCTCGGCGGGGCCGCGACCGCCAAGGTCGCAAAGATCAACGTCAACGACGCCCCCAAGCAGGTCCTGATGTGCCTCCCCGGCCTTGAGGAATCGGACGCCGACGCCATCATCGCCCAGCGCCAGACCACGACTTCCACCACTCCCGCCGACATCTCCTGGATGCTCGACGCCATCGCACACAACAAGCTCGCCCCCATTGGCAGTTACCTCACCGGCACCTCCACCGTCTTCTCCGGCGATATCCTCGCCATCAGCCCCGATGGCCGCGCCTTCCGCCGCTACCGCGTCGTCATCGACGGCACCAAGTCCCCCGCCTACGTCATCTATCGCCGCGACCTCACCCGCTACGGCTGGCCGCTCACCAGTGACATCCGCGATGCCCTCCGCGCCGGCAATCCCCCGCCTGACGCCAACGCCGCCGCCTCCAGTTCCAACACGCCCTTCGGACAAGGAATCTGACCATCGTGAAACGACGCAACGGAAAAATTCTCGGCCTCGCCATCGGCCAAAAAAGCATCCTCATCGCCGAGGTCGGCGGAAAGGCCGGCGCCTGGTCCGTCCATCACGTCGCCGAATTTCACTACCCCGAGAACGCCGACCTCGAAAAACCCGTCGAACTCGGACAGGCCCTTCGCGCCTTGCTCAAATCAGAAAGGTTCTCCACCCGCGACGCCGTCATCGGCCTCCCCGCCAAACGCCTCGTCACCCGCCGCAAAGAAGTTCCTCCCGCCAGCGCCGCCGTCGCCGCCAGCACACTCCGCCTCCAGGCCGAAAGCGAATTCTCCACCGAAACCGACACCCTCACGATGGACTTCGCCGGCGACACCAGCCCGTCTGAGCCCACCGCCGTCCTTCTCGTCGCCGCAACGCGCGAGTGCATCGCCCAGTGCGAATCCATGGCCCACGCTGCCGGATTGAAACTCCTCGGCATCACCTCCACCGGTACCGCTCTTGGCCGCGCGACCAGCCGCGTCCCTGGTGGCAACGGAGTCGTCGTCAACCTCGCCCCGGGCGGTTCCGAACTCATCGTCCAGCACGGCGATTCCCCCACGGCGCTTCGTCACCTCAACATGGGCGATAGACCCTCCGCCGAATCCCTCGGACTCCTCGCCGGCGAAATCCGCCGCAGCGTCGCCGCCCTCCCCCGCAATGGCTCCCCACTCACCCTCGCCATCTGGGAGCACGACAGCAACAAAGGCCCCGGCAGCACCCGAAACCTCCTCGAAGAACGCCTCAGCATGCCCGTCGCCACGCCCGAACTCCATGCCCTCACATCGGCAAAGGCCGACGCCCCCAATCAATTCGCCCCCGCCATCGCCATCGCAATCGTCTCGCTCGAAGCCGATCGCCTTCCCGTCGACTTCCTCGATTCCCGACTCGCCCCTCCCCCACCGCCCACCAACAGCCGTCGCATCGCCTGGGGTGTCGCGTTCGGCCTCCTCGCCCTCATCGTCATCGGCGCCTCGCTCTACGATCTCAACAGCAAGCAGCAGCAACTCGACTCCGACCGCGCCTATCTCAAATCCCACGCCGATCAAATCAAGCAGGTCAAGACCGAGCAGGCCCGCCGCGACACCGTCCGCAACTTCAACCCCGGCACCCCGCGCATGGTCGCCTGCCTCCGCGATGTCACCACCGTCTTCCCCGACGAGAACTCCATCTACGCCACCAGCATCAACCTCACCCCGCAAGCCGACGGCACTTACAAGGGCCAGCTCGCCGGCAAGGCCGCCAACGAACAGAACATCCAGCAGCTCACCGCCCGCATGAGCGGCAACAAAAACTTCTCCAACGTCTCCAACCCCGATACCCGCCGCGACAACAACCGCGGCACCGACGAATTCACCTTCTCCATCTCCTTCATCTACCACCCGACGGAGTAACCCGTGGCTCTCAATAAGCGCGAAAAAAACATCGCAACCATCCTCGGCGCAGTCCTCGGCGGCTACCTCGTCTACGCCTACGCCATCGACCCCTACCTCGCCACCATGGACCAGATCAAAAAAGATCAGACCGCCGCCACCGCCCAGCTCAATCTCGCCCATCACCTCTTCACCAACCGCAAGAGCGTCAAAGACGAATGGGATGTGATGATCGCCAACGGGCTTGCAAGCACCCCCTCCGCCGCCGAACTCCGCGTCCTCCCCGAGATCAGCCGCTGGGCGCAAAACCGCAACGTCCATATCGACTCCCACAAAACGGACGCCGCCTCCCAGACCGGCGATTTCCAGCAGATGCGAATCACCATCACGGGCTCCGGCAATATGTCCAGCATCTGGCGACTCCTCGCCGATATTGAAACATCCAGGCTGCCCATCCAGATCAGCGACTGCCGAATTTCCTCCAAAAAAGCCGATGGCTCCGACGACCTCTCCGTCCAACTCACCGTCAACACCCTCATCTTCTCCCCGCTCCAATCCACCACCAAACCCAACGACAAGAAACCGAACGCCGCCGGAGACGCAATATGATCCCCCATCTCCTCCCTTCCTCCTCCCTCCAACAACGCCCGCCGGCTCAGCCGGCGCGGGGCACTGTGCGCGCATTCATCGCCACAGCCCTCCTCACCACCCTCGCCCTCGCCCTCCCCGTGCGCGCCGCCTCCACCCTCCCCTCCGACTACTACGATATCCTCAACCGCAAGAATATCTTCTCCAAAAACCGCATCATTCCACGCCGCGATGAAGGCCCCACCCGTCCGCGCGGCCCCCAGGTGCACAAGGTCTACACCCCCGTCCTCATCGGCGCCATGCTCGAAGACGACGGTTACGTCGCCTTCATCGTCGATCCCGAATCACACAACATCGTCACCGCGCGCTCCGGAGACGTCCTCCCCAGCAACGCCGGCACCCTTAAGGAAGTCACGCTCGATTACATCGTCACCGACCCCGGCAAGGGCAAACCCGCGAACAAGGTCCTTCTCGGCCAGAACATCCTCGGCGGCGCCGCGGAATACCCCGACTCCGACAATGCCAGCGCTTCCTCGGGTGACAGTGGCAGCGCTCCATCGGCCAACCCCGACAACCACGGTGAGGCCGGCACTCAACCCGCCGGCCCCGCACCCGCCGGCGGCAGCGTCGATGATATTACAGAACGCCTCCGAAAACGCCGGCAGGCCCAGTTGGGAAAGTAACGCCAGGATAATAATCCCGTCCAGGCTTTTTAGAATCGCCCCCTCAAGGAGTACTCATGCACACGTTGGCACGCCGTTCGGCCGCGCTCACCTCTTCAGCTCTTCTCAGCCTTGCCATATCGGCGGCGCTCGCCCAGTCCACGCCCGACGCATCCGTGCCCACCACCGCCTCCGCGCCCTCCATTTCCAATAGCACCGAAAACGCCCCCGCCACCCAGCCCGCCTCCACCAATCCCTCCCAGCGCCAGAGAAACAACATCACCCCCTCCAAACGCGTCCGCTTCGTCTTCCAGGATGCCCCCGTCGAATCCGTCCTCACCTACCTCTCCGAAGCCCTCGACTTCATCGTCGTCAAACAAGGCCACATCGACGGCCGCGTCACCATCATGTCCAAGAACGACGTCACCGGCCAGGAAGCCGTCGACGCTCTCAACACCGTCCTCAAACCGCTCAACTTCACCATCCAGCAGAACGGCCGCGTCCTCAGCATCGTCTCCCTCGAAAAAGGCCGCCAGGCCGCTCCCGTCTTCAACGGCAGCGATCCCGAAACCATCCCCATCTCCGATTCCATCCGTACCCAGGTCATGCCCGTCGGAACCGTCGACGCCACCAAGCTCAAAAACGACCTCCAGCCCATTCTCAATCCCGACGCCACCGTCACCGCCAACCAGGGCGCCAACGCCATCATCGTCACCGACACCTCCGCCAACATTCACCGCCTCGCCGAAATTATCGCCGCCCTCGACGCGCACAAAGAATCCGTCTCCGACATCCGCATCTTCAAACTGAAAAACGCCAACGCCACAGCCACCGCTAAGCTCATCAACGACGTCTTCAAGCAGGACACCACCACCAATAACCAGCAGGGTGGCGGCCTCTTCGGCGGCTTTGGCGGTTTCCGCCGCTTCGGGCCTGGTGGCGGCGGCGGCCCCGGCGGATTCGGCGGATTCGGCGGGGGTGGAGGTGGAGGCGCTGGAGGCGGCGCCGGCGGAAATCAGAACTCCGGCGACAGCCCCGCCATCACCGGCAAAATCAATGCCTCCGCCGACGACCGCACCAACACCGTCATCGTCGCCGGACCCACCGCTCTCCTCGACTCCATCGCCCACATCATCACCGAACTCGACAACAACGCCGTCGCCGACACCGTCTTCTTCACCTATCCCCTCAAGAACGGCCAGGCCATCGACATCGAGCCCGTCCTCAACGCCATGTTCGGCAACTCCTCCAGCGGCAGTTCCTCCGGCGCCCGCGGCGGCACCACCAACAGCGGCACCAGCGGCGGCTTCGGCAGTTTCGGCGGCGGTTCCGGCCGCTCCACCCTCGGCGGCAGCGGCAGCGGCTTCGGCAGCTTCGGTTCCACCAACTCCACCAACCGCAGCTCCAACACCAGCGGCAACGGCTATCGTCCCCCCACCTTCACCGCCAGCCAGAGCGGCGCCACCAGCATCATGTCTTCCCTCGAAGGACAGGTCTTCGTCGTCGCCAACGTCGACACCAACTCCCTCCTCATCACCACCAAGGCCTCCCTCAAGGACCAGGTCATCAAGATCCTCGACGACCTCGACCGTCCCATCCCCCAGGTCCTCATCAAGGTCCTCATCGCCGAAGTCACCCACAACGATTCCGACGACATCGGCGTCGAACTCTCCGCACTTGACCAGCGAATCTCCGGCAACGGCATCACCGCCGGCTCCGACTTCGGCATCGCCAACTCCACCACCGGCGGCCTCAAGATCGGCCTCGTCGAACAGAACGCCTCCGCCACCCTCAAGGCCCTTGCCTCCAACAACAAGCTCGACGTCCTCTCCCGTCCCTACATCCTCACCTCCGACAACCAGGAAGCCTCCATGATCGTCGGCCAGGAAGTCCCCATCATCGAAAACTCCCAGATCACCTCCCTCGGCCAGACCATCAACTCCGTCTCCTACCAGAACGTCGGCATCATTCTCGACGTCACCCCCCACATCAATCCCGACGGCATGGTCACACTCGACATCGCCCCCCAGGTATCCCAACTCGATACCGGCTCCGGCGTCCCCATCTCCTCCAACGTCAACGCTCCCGTCTTCGACATCCGCGCCGCCCAGTCCCGCGTTGGCGTCGAGGACGGAAAAACCATCGTCATCGGCGGCCTCATGCAGGACCAGAAACAGCAGACCGTCCAGAAAATCCCCATCGTCGGCGACATCCCTTACCTCGGAATGCTCTTCAAACGCACCCAGAACACCAAGGTCAAAACCGAGCTCCTCATCTTCCTCACCCCCCACGTCGCACAACGACCCTCCGCCCTCCCCGCCATGTCCCGCGACGAAGAGAGCGGCACCAAGCTCGTCCCCAACGCCATCTCCCCAGGCACCTTCCAGGACCACATGCGCGGCATGCAACGCGGCGGCCTCCCCCCGCAGTCCGAAGTCACCAAACCCTCGGAGCCCGGCACCAAATGATTCACTCACCGCGATCCCCTCTCCTACTCATGCTGGCAGCCTGTCTCCTCGCGGCAGGCTGCCAGACCTCCGCTCCCCGGAAACAGTCCGACGTCCCCGTCGCCCAATCCTCCTCTCAGCGCCCCCACACCGACCCCGCCACGCTCACAGACCCCTGCGCCGAAAACCTGCAGAACATCTGCGAAGCCATGCTCCTATACTACACCACCAACAAGCACCTCCCCGCCGCTCTCCCCGAGCTCCAACCCTACGCCGACGCCGGTACCCAGCTCTCCTTCTCCTGCCCCGTCTCCGGAGACCCCTACAGCTACGCCCCCCAGGGCCTCATCACTTCCGGCATCCACGACCGCCTCGTTTTGTATGATGCCAATCCCGTTCACAACGGCCACCGCTGGGGCATCGTCATGACCCCCGCCGCCCCCAACCAACCCGTCACCCTCTTCGTCATCCCCCTTAACGACTCCCTCCTCAATGCCTACCTGCATAAATAAGCAGCAAGAATCAAGAACAAAGAAGCGAGAAGGCGCATCGCTGCCGCCCTTCTTGCTTCTGGATTCTTGATTCTCGGTCACTCCTCCAGCAGTTCCACCGACTTCCGCCCCGAAAACCCCGCCGCCGTCTCATGCCAGTGCGTAATCGTCTCTTCATCCCCCTTCCAGCACAGCAGCACCTCCCGTCCCTCGTGCATCGCCGGAAAATCCAGCAGTGCCCGCGACGGATCCTTCAACTCCACGCCAATCATCCTCAATTCGTCAATCAGCGTCTCCATCCGGTCTGTCGCCCGCTCAAAATCTTCGTGCAGCATTTTCTCACGCGCCGGAGACATCGCCCCCAGCCCCGCACTCAGTTCCGCGTGAATCCTCAGCCGCTGGGCCTGCACCCCCTGGATGTCCGCCGCCACCCGCTTCACCAGCGGAAGCGCCCTTTTCGCCTCCGTCAGCGTGAAATACTTTCGGCGATTCCGTTCCCGCGCCGACTTCGATGATACCGCGAAATCATACTGCGACATGCCAAGCCTCGACTTCCCGACGACTCTGAACTATGAACTTCTACAACCTTCGAAATGCTTATCGACACTGATGTCGATCTGGAACAATCGCCCGATGCAGGACGCATCGGTTCAAGTGCTCTCAGAAATTAATCCGCAAACCGAATGCCAGACGCCATAAATTCCAGCCGCTCCCGTTTTCCATGCCAGTTCACCCGTTCCGCCCCCTCCCTCACCTAAAATAGTCCATCCAAATCGATACGATGTTCAGTGATGACTTACGGCGGCCCAAACGCGAAGACGCCTTCGACGCCGAACCAGGCGGGCTCGCAGCCGGCAGAATTCCGGCCGCGCAGGCTCTTTGCTGGTCGTCCCCCGCCTCCGGCACAGGGCCCCCCCTCAGCGATACGCCTCCGCCCCCGCTTCCTTCACTGTGCCCAAAAGCTTCTCAATCACCGAATCTGTATCCACCCCCTCCGCATCTGCGTTGAAATTCGTAATAATCCGGTGCCTCAACACCGGCTTCGCCATCTGCTTCACATCCTCCACACTCACGTTTAATCTCCCCCGGCTGATCGCCCGCGCCTTCGCCCCCAGGATCAAATACTGCGCCGCCCGCGGACCCGCTCCCCACGTCAGCCAGTTCCGTATGAACTCCGGCGCCTCCTTTTCCCCCGGACGCGTCGCCCGCACCAGGCTCACCGCATAATCCACCACGTGATCCGACACCGGCACCTTCCGCACCATCTTCTGAACCGTCAGAATATCGCTCGCCGACAGCACCGGCCGCAGTTCCTGTCCCCCCTCGCCCGTCGTGCTCTTCACGATCGCCCGCTCCTCCTCCCTCTGCGGATACCCCACCTTCACCATGAACATGAACCGATCCAGCTGCGCCTCCGGCAGCGGATACGTACCCTCCTGCTCCACGGGATTCTGCGTCGCCAGCACAAAAAACGGCGGCTCCAGCGAAAACGTCTGCCCCGCCGCCGTCACCTGTGATTCCTGCATCGCCTGGAGCAACGCCGCCTGCGTCTTCGGCGGTGTCCGGTTAATCTCGTCCGCCAGCAGCATGTTGGTAAAAATCGGCCCCTTCACAAAATTAAACTCCCGCCGCCCTGTCTGCGCATTCTCCTGGATGATGTCCGTCCCCGTGATATCGCTCGGCATCAAATCCGGCGTGAACTGAATCCGATTGAACTTCAACGACAGCACCTTCGCCAGAGTCGAAATCATCAGCGTCTTCGCCAGCCCGGGCACCCCCACCAGCAGACAATGCCCCCGAGAAAACATCGCCACCAGCAGCAGATCCATCACCTCCGTCTGCCCCACGATGACCTTCCGGATTTCCGCCAGCAGCGTCTCCCGCGCCCCCTTCAACTTCTCCACCGCCGCCATCTCAGCCGACCCCGCCGCCCCACCGGGATTCCCACCAGCCGCGCCTCCTCCCGCCTGACCAGACGAATGCGTAACGCTCATGAACACTCCTTAAAGATAGGGCCGGCCCACTTGTCAGGCCGCGTCGCCTCGGTGCCGTTCCATATATCAGACTCGCACGCCAACTCGCCGTCGCAATCACCCTTCAAGAACACGCGTATCCTACCGGACTCTATCTTCCCCGCGCGTTTCCGGACTACATTTCCGCGAGCCGATCTCCCCAAGAAAGGACTGCCCACCAAGGGGCGATCAGAATTCACACGTGCCACTAATCCGCGCAAGACGCATCCAACCACTGCGAATATGTTGGGTTTATAGGCACCACGATCCTCGCTCCATAAAATCTCGAAAATTTTCAAAAAAACCAGCACTTTTCCTCGCCACTTTCTACGCCGCCGTCTAACATGCATCTTCCCCACGGCCGTCTGCGTAATAGGCCAGATCGCCTAAATCTTGCTAACCACCCTCTTTGACGGGTGTCTGACTCTGCATTCCGGGCGGATTGGGCCCCCGCCTCGGTCGCTTTGTACACAGGTGATTCATGCAAAAAGCAGCGGCTCTCCTCGCGGCCTTGGTCGCCGGCACTTTCTGCTATTCGACCGCCCGAGCCAGCGTCGGCCCCCAGATCCCCTCCTCCGACCTCCTCAACGACATCTCCACTGCCGCCACCTTTGCCGACACCCGCCTCGAAGTCGGCGGTGAACTGGGTATCATCGTCCCCCACCAACCGCAGACCCTCCACCAGCTCGTGATCCCGCACCTCGCCCTCGGCCCCGTTTCAGCGGGCCACACCATCGTCTACACCGAATTCGCCGTCGGCCGCCACGGCCTCGGTCCCATACAGCCCGAACGCCCCAACACCTTCTCCTGGCGTGCTCCCGCCTCCACCCGATTCGCGGCCGAATCCAGCTTCATCCGCTCCCTCGTCGTCGGCCAGGATTTCTTCGACTCCTTCTGCGAACGGTTTGACCTCCAGGATGATGACGAACGCCCCTGGTCCACCACCACCACCGTGCACGTACTCTCCTCCACCGATGACTGGTTGGCCCCCTTCGCTACACTCGCCTACGAAGAGGACTCCCTCGAAAACAACGACCGCATCGGCCTCGGAGGCGGCCTGCAATTCAGATTCGACCGCAACACCACGCTCGGCGGCGAAGCCATCTACTTCGCCGACCACCCCAACGACTCCCTCCCCCGCGAGACCCGCTTCCTCGCCAAGTTCGAAATCGACTTCTGATCCCTCGCCATCCCCTCCGGCAATAAGGCCCGGCCTCTCCGGCACCGCGGGCCAATGTGCCTTCAATCACGCCCCCAACCCCCAACCCAGATAACGTCCTCACCCATACTTCGCATACGCCGTCTTCCCGCCCACATTCGGAAAACTCAAAATCGCCCCTGTCGAACTAAACGAAAACACCACCTTCTGCCCCACCCCGTTCAACACCGGATCCAGAAACACCTGCCCTCCGGTGAACGCAAATGTATCCGCATCCGTCCCGCCGCTGTCATACGTCAACGACAGCCCCGCCGGCGAAAAGCGATAGCTCCCCGTCGCCCCCGTATTCGTCACGAAATTTCCCAATTCCAGGAAATTGCTCCCGGTCATCTGCGTGTCCGCTGTGAACGTCACCGTATCCCCATGCTTCAACACCGATCCCCCCGTTGTCGTTGTGCCTCCCGTCACCTTGATGCTCGGCCCCTTCACCAGGAGCGTCGGAAGATTCAGCTTCGATGACACCGGCGTCACGGTGACCATCACCGTGTACTGCCCCGACGGGACCAGCGCCGTCTTCGTCCCCGGAACCGCAGGCACGGTGATCGTCAACGTATCCTTCCCGTTCGCTTTCCCCGCAGCCGCCGCCAGCAACGTTGGCAACTTCACGTTGTTCTGACTGAACACCGATATGTCCGTCCCACCGCTCGTCGGGTGCAGCACCACACGCAGGTTCACCGCCGGCACCAGCGTCGTCGGAATGTTGCCCAGATTCGTCAGCGAAATGGAGACGTTCCCCGCCTTCGTCGCCGTCCCGGCGACAATGCTCGTCGGCAACGTCGATCCGGCCAACGCCGCCGAAAGACTCACATACCCGGCCGACAATGTTACATGCCCCGGCAACACCACCGAATTATTCGTGTGCGTTGGATCCACCACCACTACCACGCTGTAGGTCCCCGCCGCCACCGTCGCCGGCGCCGTGAGATTCAGCGTCACCGGCATCATCATCCCCGTCGCCAGTGCCTTCACCGTCGTGACGTTCGTACCCGCCGCCAGCAGCGAAATATCCGCCCCACCGGCCGCGGGCCTCAAATACGCCCGCACCTGCAATCCCGCCGGCGACGTCCCGGTTCCCTTGTTCGTCACGTTTACCTTCAACGTCCCCGTAATCACCAGTCCCGTCACCAAGCTCCCCGTGAACGTCGGCGCCCCCGCAAAGCTCGGCACCAGGTTATACGTCACCGCCGTCGTCGCCTGAGCCTGCAATACTGCCCCCCCGCCGGTTCCGGTCGCCACCAACCCCGTCACCGCCCCCACCGCCGCCGTCAGCATCACCCGCGATTCCAAAACCTCCAGCCCCAGTTCCCGTCCCTGCTGCCCTGCGCGCACTGTCCGACGACCACTGCGACTCATCGCTGCTCCTCACTTGGAATACATAAGTTCAGGGAATACGTAAGCCTGCGAAGTGACGGCAGGCCGAGGGGAGCTTACCTTTGATTTTCAAAAGGGCAAATTGAATCTCAGATTAATTCTCGCAAATCCTCCCCCCCCCCTTACGCCACAATGATTCAAAGACCCGATGACTCACTGTCTCAATTCCCCCAATTCCTATCGGAATTGCGGGGGGGGGGAGATTGCCAATGACGTACCCACACTTGGCAATCTCCCCCCCCCTCCCTACTCCGCACTCAGAACTGGCAGCCCCCCGCCTTCCATGCGATAATCCAGCTTCCTCACAGGAGCAAGCCCACAATGATCATCGCCAAAGTCCTCGGCACCGTCGTCGCCACCGTCAAAGACCCCGGCTTCGAGGGCAAAAAACTCATCATCGTCCAGGCCCACGTCCTTAAAGACGGACAACTGACCCCCGGTAACACCATGCTCGTCGCCAACGACGACCTCGGCGCCCGCGAAGGCGATTTCGTCGCCGTCTCCCAAGGCTCCTCTGCCCGTATGACCCCCTCCATGAAATCCACCGCCACCGACGCGGTCGTCATCGCCCTTATCGACCGCATCGACGCCAATGGGCAAGTCGTCTTCAAGAAAGACTGACGGCGCCTCGACAAGGTTTTGCGTTTTGAGTTTTGCGTTTTGAGTTTTCGCCCATGTGGACCGGAATCGTTCAGGGAACCGTCACTTCGACGATCAAGCACCCCTCGCTGACGAAGGGCACAATGCTCATCGTCCAGCCCATTCACCCGCTTACCAGCAAACCCGACGGCCTTGCACAAATCGTGGTCGACACGCTCGGCGCCGGGCTCCACCAGCGCGTCCTCGTCTCCGGCGACGGCCTCGGCACCCAGCGTCTCCTCAACGCCGGCAAAGACTGCCCGGTGCGCCTCTCCATCGCCGCCATTCTCGACGAATTTTCCATCCAGACCCGCAACGGAGGGGCCGTCTGATGTACCTTGCGAAAGTCATCGGCAACATCGAAGCCCGCATACGCCTCCCCGGCTTCGACGCGCAAAAGCTCCTCCTCCTGCAACCGATCGACTTCAATCAGCAACCGATTCGCTGGGTGGTGATCGCCCTCGACTGCACCAATTCGGCGGGCATCGGCTCAATCGTCACGTTCGTCGAAGGCCGCGAAGCCGCCAACCCGTCCGATCTCCCCGTCGACGCGTGCATCACCGCGATCGTCGATTCGTGGGACTACAAACCCACCAATGGGATTGAGTCACCGGGCCGTTGAGCCAATGACACAATGCCCCGATGACTCAAAGATTCAGTCTTTAGATTACTTGAGTTCCACCGACCAGTACGCATGATCGAGGAAATGCTTCCACGAGGCGTACTTGTCCGACCCGAGCCGCAGATTAATCACCGGGTTCCGCTTGGGCTTGACCGGCAATTTCATCAAATGCATATGCGCCTGCTGCGGCGTCCGCCCGCCCTTCTTCGCGTTGCAGTAGACGCACGCGCACACGAGATTATCCCAGGTCGTCTTCCCACCCAGCGATCGCGGAATCACGTGATCGAGGGACAATTCCTGCGTGGGGAATCGCTTTCCGCAATATTGGCAGAGGGAATGATCGCGGGCGTAGATGTTCCGCCGGTTGAGCTTCACATCCTGCCGGGGCAGGCGGTCGTAGCTGAGCAGCCGGACGATGCGGGGCACGGCGATCTCGAAGCGCACGGTCCGCACAAAATCATGATTCTCGCGTTCGAACTGCGCCTTGAGCTGCGACAGCTCGATCCAGGAAACCATGTCGTAAGAGATGTATCCCGCATCCTCGACCGAAACGACTTCAGCAAGATTTCGAAGGAGAAGCGAAAACGCACGGCGAGCGGAGACCACGCGAACCGCCATGTACAAGCGGTTCAGGACGAGAACGTTACAGGACAACCCGGATAGGGGGATAGCTGCTTCCACCGACTCTGCTCCGATTAAGGATCATGAGACCGACTCCAGCGAGCTTGGGTCTGTTAAAGCGTAGTTTGTAGCTGAGCGCAAGTCAATATGTCGCCATGGTTAGAACACGCATCAGGGCAGGTTTTATAGGTTCTGAACATTGGATCGCGACAAATCGCGCGGGTACAATGCGTGTCTTCACTCTGGTCGGCAGCATCGTTTAATTGCCCCGGCCCCCACCAGTGGCGGATTCGCTTTATGACCACCAGTTCCGCTTCAGATGCGAGCACGACGCAAATCGATCGCCCGCAGAGCGCCACCGGTTCTCCCCCCCCTCCCCCCCCCTCCCCCGGACCCCGCCCGCGGCCCCCGGAATGGTTGCTCGAAACCTTTTTTAAAACCCTGGGCAAGACCCCCGGCGCCGCCGGGAAACTCCTCGATCGGGTTGCCGCTCGGCCACTCATCGGCTCCGTCGTCGTCTTCTTCTCCTCCGTCTGGATCGGCATCGTGTGGCTTTTCTGCCTCGGGCTCTACATCGGCATCGGCTCCGGTCTCCCCAATCTCCGCGCCAAGCTCGAAATGACCGACCTGCAGTTCTTCGACGCCTGGCCCATGCGCATCATCCTCACCGGTCTTGCGATTACGCTCATCGTCGTCACCCTCCGCCGGATTCCGCTCACGCTCTTCAAGCTGGGCGTCTGGACCGTGCACATCGGCATCCTCACGCTCATCGGCGGCGCGGTCTGGTACTTCTCCAACAAGGTCGAGGGCTCCGTCCGCATTTACCTGAACCAGCACGTCGGCTGGTTCTACGATGCCACCGAACGGTCTCTCTACGCCTATAAGATGAACGGCGATGGCACCGTGGATGAACCCTCCCGGTCGATGGTTCCGCTTCCCACACTGCCGTTCTTCTACGAGCACATTCAGGAGCGGAAGAATCCGCTCGATCTTCCCATTCCCCAGAGCGCCCTTGCCAAGATATCTCCCGCGCTCAACGATGCGCACGTCACGATCACCGGTTATTACCCCGCCGCCGATCTTGCGCCGATGAACTGGCGGCCCGCGCGACCCGACGAGAAGGGCGGGATGGGGCATGCTATTGCGCTGCAGCTCAATGATGGCATGCAGACATTCTCCGACAGTTGGCTGGTCGCCGGCGTTCGCAGCAGCCGGCTGCTCGAATTCCAGCAGTTCGCCATCGAATACCTGTATCACCCGACGCCCGAACGGATCCGCGATCTTTCCGCTTCGTTCGACAGCGCCGTCGGGATGACGGTGCGAATCCCAAAACTCCATATTGAACGCACGTACACGCTCGACAAGCCCGGGCCGATCCCGATCGAAGGCAGTCCGTACACCATCACGCCGCAGGGCATTTCCGAAATGCCCATGCTTTCGAAGGGTTACGAGAACACCCAGAGCAGCGTGCTCACGGTGCACGTCACCCGCCAGGACGCACCTGACAAAACCTTCGAATTCGACCGCATGTCCGTCTTCCGATATCCGGAACGCTCTCCGGACTTCATCAATGTGAACGGCAAGCCGGTCCGCAAACAGAACGGGGTTGACCCGGATATCCAGATCATTTTTCACGATGCGTCGAAGCCGCAGATATGGATCGTGGAAGATGACAGCGGCCAATGCACGCTGATTGGACGGGGTGCGGACGGTCGATCCCTTTCGACTCCGTTCGGTCCCGATCGAACCCTTTCGCTGCCGGCGGGATTCCCGAAACTGCAAATCAGGATTTCGCAGGAAGCGGATAACGTCGCTGAAACCTTTGGTCCGCGCATCATCCCGGCCGAGCAACGGCAGCGAGGGCAGACGGCCATGGATGCCATGCAGGATTCCATTGTTGAACTCCGCATCATCCGCGGCGACTGGACCAGCGGGCCGGTCTATGTTCCCTTCGTTCAGTTTGCGCAGATAGGCGATCCGCCGATCGGGCGGCAGCCGACAGTTGTGGATGTCCCGGGCGTCGGGCCGATCGGGCTGATTCTCTCCACCACGGAGCGCGAACTTCCCAGTGATTTGCAGCTTACGGATTTCAAAGCGATCAAGTATCCCGGCGCTTCGCGGACGTACGAGAACTACATTTCGACGCTGCGCGTCACGCCGAAATCGGCCGGGGAGCCGATCACGCTCACCCCGCAGCTCAACGACCCGGTTGCGGACCACGGCCTCTATTATTTCCAGGCGGCGTGGGATGGCGACGACAATGCGGCACCGGCACAGCGTTTCAGCGTGATAGGCGTCGGGAATCGGCCGGGCGTTATCACGATGGCCGTCGGCGCTCTGTTGATGGTCCTGGGCATCGGGTACTCGTTCTACGTCAAACCGATCCTGCTCAACATGAAGAAACGGGAGCTCGCGGAATGGGCCGCGCGAAAGAATTGAGATGAATATGATCCAGCCGTTTCTCGCAATTTCCGCCCGCAGCCGCCGCTTGAGCAACATGGTTGTGTTCATCGTCGCGTTCCTGCTCACGACGGTAGGCGCGGCGCTCGCGATCAACATGGACCAGGGGGGCGCGCCCAAGACGCCTGCACCGACGCCCGAAAACCCCCACGCGGGCTTCGCCATGCCGAATCCCGCCGCGACTGCGACGACGATTCCTTCCGCTGCGTCGATCTCGTCAGGCCCGTTCCTCCGCCCGGACTTCGAATCGGCAGTCGATTTCACGCGTCTTCGGCTGCTCGCGATCGACCATATGGATCAGGTGAAGATTCTCGACTCCTGGGCGCGCACCACGCTCTCCACCATCGCGCACCACAGCTCTCTTGAAGGGCAGGACCCGCTCTACACGACGCTCGACATCGCCTTCCGCCCAGAGGTGTGGGCCGACCGGAACATTATCTATGTCCAGGCGATTCCGATCCGCGAGCAGCTCGTCAACCTTGTGCCGGACAAAGTGGAAGGGGACCGCATCCTCCATACCGGCCTCGTCAGCCCCGAGTTTCTGAATGACAACAAAGTGATCGACCTGCTGAATCGCATCTCGCTCGATACCCGGCTCGCCCCGTCTGTCGGCAAGGTCTTCAGCTCGCTCGACGCCTTCGAGCGCGTCGCCGAGACGTTCCACGTCTGCCCCCCGGACGCTGGCCACCGCGACACTCCGTGGTATCACCCGGTGCGGCTGCTCTCCAATCTTCCCAAGGATGCCCAGGAGCAACTGAAGCTGCAGCCGTTGCCGCCCGTCGAAGGCTACACTGCCGAGCAGGCGTGGCGCATCAACCTTGCCTTCGAACAGCTCATGCTGGGATGGCGCGAAGGGGACTCCAAGCTCGTCAATCTCGCGTCGGCCAACCTGTGCGATATCCTCCCCACGATCGATTCCGCCGGTTACCCGTCGCAGGCCAAGCGCGTGACCGAGGTGTGGTACAACCGGACGTACTTTGGGACGGTCGCGAATGTTTTCCTTTACTTCATCGCCATGACGCTCTTCCTGATGGTGGCCGTCGGCGCGGCGAAGAAAGTGGAGCGGCCCGCGCTCATCGTCTTCACCATCGCCGTGGGCGTGCACTTCGCCTCGATGGCGATCCGCTACTGGCTTGCCGGGCGGTGGCCGACGCAGAACCAGTTCGAATCGGTGCTTGGTTCGGCGCTCCTGGGGTGCATCGCGGGATGGCTGCTGGAAATGTGGAAGCGCAACGGCCTGTTCGGCATGGCGTTCTCCTTCGTGGGGTTCCTGGCGATGACCGGCTGCATGACGGCCCCCTACTGGTCGGGGCGAGACATCGGGGGCACCATCGGCAAAACGCCCGGCATCCTGACCACCACGTACTGGCTCTACATCCACGTGAACATCGTGATCTCGAGTTACGGGCTGATCGGGGCGAGCTTCGCGCTCGGACTTCTGTACCTTCTCGCCCGGCTCTGGTTCTGGATTAACCCGCTTGAGCCCGGTTATGAAACCGGCGGCGACGGCACCGTTTCGCTTCCGCCATCGCCGGCGCCTTCGAACACGGCCGTCGCGATCGCCGAAATCCCCGCGCTCCGCGAAGTCCAGTCCAAGCGCACCGCCCTTCTCGACACCCTCGATCAGGCCAACATGGTCGTTCTGCAACTCGCCTTCTGGTTCCTCGGCATCGGCATCATCTGCGGCGCGATCTGGGCGGACCAGAGTTGGGGCCGGCCGTGGGGCTGGGATCCGAAGGAAACGTTCGCGCTTGTGACGTGGATTGTTTACCTGATCATCGTCCACGCCCGGTTCGTCACCCGCGCGAAGGGGGACGTCACGGCGTGGATGGCTGTCGCGGGCTTCGGCGTGATGATGTTCAACTGGATCGGGGTGAACTTCTGGCTCGCGGGCCTGCACAGTTATGCTTAAAGAAATGGAATCAGGAAGATCCCGGAGAAAGAATCAAGCGTTCGTAATAAAATGGCATCGGGGTGAAAACGCGGCGGTTAAAACCGCCGGCAAATCCGCGGTTTCGCAACATCCCGCGAATTCGCTTTTCAATTTGTGTCCACCGTGCTCGCCATGGTTCCACTACCGTAATCAATTCCGTAAGGATTCGCACAATGCCCATCACCGAACAACAGATTTACGACGTCCTCAAAACCGTCCAGGACCCGGACCTTTTCAAGGATCTGGTCACGCTCCGGCAGGTCAAGAGCATCAAGATCGTCGAAGGGAACGTCGCGATCGAAATCGCCACGCCGTCGCCGCAGAAAGACCGCATCCGCCAACTCGTCACGGCCGCCGTCAGCGCGATTCCTGGGGTCGATGAAGTGTTCGTCAATTTCGCCGCCGCTCTCGACACGGCCCCAGCGCAGCGGCCCGCCGGCGCTCCGCCGGGCCATGGCCACTCTCATGCACCGCAGCAAACCCAGAAGCGCATCCTCTCGAACGTCAAGCACATTGTCGCTGTCGGCGCGGGGAAGGGTGGCGTCGGCAAATCGACGATCGCCGTCAACCTCGCCATCGGCCTCGCGCTGGCCGGCAAGAAAGTCGCGCTCCTCGACGGCGACATCTACGGCCCATCGATTCCCACGCTCACCGGCATCGGACCGCGGCCGCCGGAGGTCATGAACGACCGCATCATTCCGTTCACGATTTCCAATGGAATCCCCCCCGTCTCCATCAAAGTCATGTCGATCGGCTTCATGGTGGACAAGGAAAAGGCCTTGATCTGGCGCGGACCCATGGCCCACGGCGCCATGAAGCAGTTTCTCGAACAGGTCGATTGGGAATCCGACACCGGCCTCGATTACCTTATCATCGACCTTCCTCCGGGCACCGGCGACATCGCGCTCACGCTGGCCCAGACCGTCGCACTCACTGGGGCTGTGATTGTCGCCACTCCGCAGGAAGTCGCGCTCGCCGATGCCCGCCGTGCCGTCCGCATGTTCCAGCAGCTCGGCGTGGAAATCCTTGGCGTCGTCGAGAATATGTCGGCGTTTATTTGCGAGCACGGGACGGAGTACGACATCTTCGGCCGCGGCGGGGCGCAGGTGATGGCCCAGCAGATGGGGCTTCCTTATCTGGGCGACGTTCCCATCACGCCGTCTCTGCGCATCAATTCGGATGCCGGGAAACCGTTCGACAACTTTACCGAGAATTCCGCCGCTGCCAAACCGCTGCGGGCCATTGCGGACCTGCTCGACAAGCAGGTTGCGGTGCGCCAGGCGACCCGCCCCGCGGCCAGGCCTCTGAATCTTCAGATCACCTGACCGCCCCCCCCCCGCGCGCCCCCCTGTTCCGCCCCGTCCCGCAAATAGAAAAGCGGCGAAGCCATGCCTTGCCGCACTGCCTTGCCGCTCTTTTTTGCCAAATCGTTTTCTTCGCTTTACCGCGCGTTCGACGACGACTGAGTCAATCCGCTCAGTTCCAGGAAAGGATTCTGCGTCTGCGCGTTCTTCGCCGCAGCCACGAAGTCATCGTGATCCTTCGGCTGGCCGCTGATCAGGAATTTCCCATGATCGGCGATCGCCTGCAGCGTGTACCCGAGCCACTTCTCGGGCGAACCATCGAGCGCCGTTCCCGCGACCGTTTCCGCAAGTGAGGCCGCCGATTCGAAAGCAGAGAGCGCCGCTTCCCTGGCGGTGTTCGTGTCGCTGTCCGCTGCGATGGTTCCCATGTCCTTCGGCGTTCCCGCGGCCGCATACGCCTGTTTCATGGCGTTCCCGGCTGCAACCTTCAGCGATCCGACGGTGTAGGCGATCAGATTCGTGCGCCCGACTTCCGATTTCGCCGCGGATTGCCCGAGTTGCAGGATTGCCTTGAGATGGGTCTGATTTTTCTTGGTATTGCCGCTCACGAGCGGGTCGTTGTCGGGCAGCCCGCGACCGGCGAGTTCGGACAGGTATTTTCCATAAGCCGATGAAGCCGCGGCATAGGCATTGGCCGCCCCGTTCGAGGCCGCGTTCGCCTTGCTGATGTCGGACTTGATGCTCTCGGCCAGATCGGAAAAGGCCTTGTACTTGGCTTCGAGGCCGGCGTCTCCGGCAAGCAGTTGTTTTGCCTGATCGTGCAGCACCTTCGCCTGGTCGGTGGCATCCTTGACGCGCATGTCGCCCTGCTTGTTCCCGGAGGTCGCGGATGCGAGCTGCGATTCGGCGTCGGCCTGGTGGATCTTCGCCATTGTCAGGTCCGCCTGCGCCTGGGCCAGTTTTGGCTGCAGGTCCGCCGCCTCTTCGGAGAGCTGATCGGCCTGCTTGCGATCATCCGTGGCTTTTTTCGCCGCATCGATCGCCGTTGTCCCCTTGAGGTTCTCCGACGCCGCGAAGGCCGCCTCGGTATCCGAATAAATCTTCGCCGCATCATCCTGCTTCTGCTTGATCTGGCTTTGCAGGTCATCCACGGCCTTCTGCGCCTTTTCAGTTGCCGCCTTCGCCTCGTCCAGCGTCAATTGCAGTTTCGAGAGGTCGGCCGGCTGATCGCCCTTCGCGAGGGATTCCTGCGCCCCGGCCTGCGCGCCCAGCAGGTTCACGTAGAGAGCGGCCGAATCGAGGTCCGTTGCGAGTTGCGCCAACTGCAGGAGTTTGCCTTGCGCATCGTCGAGGTGGAGGCGCGCTGCCGCGAGCTGCGAAGCGCCCATCTGCGCATCCACGCTCGATTTCAGGGCGGAGTCGGTGAAGTCGGAGGAACCCTCGGCTTTCTTCAGGATGTCAGTGGCGTTGTCCAGGTCGGCGGCGACCGACTTTTGATCCAGATATCGCTTCCACGCGCCTTGCCGGTTTTCCTTGTCGCCCTTGATGGCGCTGGTGATGCCGTCCTGCGTCTGCTGGACTTCGGCGGCGTCCTTGCCCCTAAGCTGATCGGCGACTTCGGGCTTCAGACGCAATTCTCCAGCGGAGGCGGTCAGGCGCGCGGCATGATCCGAAGCCACCGCCGCATCCTTCGACGCGTCGCCCGCGCCTGAACGATTGCATCCGCCAAGCACCACGCTGCCGGCGAGCGCGGCTGCGATCAATGTCTGGGCGAACCGATCGGACGCTTTTTGCCTGGAGGACGCTTTTTGCTTGGAAACCACCACAGCCACTCCTTTTGCGTGTGTGGGTGCAGAAAACCGCACCCGGCAAAGCCACCTGCGCCTGCGGAGGAGAGACAGGATGGGAGTCCTCCGCGCCATAATGAGTTATGTACCAGTTAAGGCAATATTGGTCAACTTCGTTTAAGCGTCGATCGAATATCGATGCGGCCGCCCCTCCTCACGACCCCGCGCAAAAAACGAACCGCCCGCGATGAGCTCGCGGGCGGTCGTCATTGATGAATTCGACTCAGATTAAGCGGCGCCGATCGCGGCGTCCAGAACCGACTTGAATTCGCGTTTAGGGCGCAGGCCCGAGAGCTTCTGAACGATCTGTCCCTTCTTGAAGACGATTACGGTGGGAATGGCGGAGATCGAAAACTTCATCGCCGTGTTGCGGTTGGAATCGGTGTCGACTTTGCCGACTTTGATCTTCCCTTTGTACTCTTCGGCGAGCTCGTCGATGGTCGGGGCGAGCATCCGGCACGGACCGCACCACTCGGCCCAGAAGTCGACGAGCACGGGCGTCTCGCTGTTGATGACTTCGGCATCGAAGTTGGAATCGGTGAATTGAACGACATTTTGACTTGCCATGGTTGGCTCCTAAGAGTTGTCGGGATCGAGGCGACCCCACCGAGAATTTTCAAAATGTTAGGGGTGATTCGCCGTAAGTGTCAATGCGTATATAGACCGATTGTGAATCCCCCTGGAATATTGCAGTAGTTCTGCTCAGCCATGAGGAGGAGATGGCCAAGGGCGCGCGCCTTGGCGATCGTCCTGGCCAAGTTCTTTTGGCGAACTGCTCTCCGCGCACAGATTGCCCATCTTTACACCTTCGCCTCGAGCATCAACCTGAAAGCCGGTGGATTTCCCCCCCCTTTTCCCGCATAATGCCCGACTCGACTTTTTCAAACGATCGAATTTACTGAAACGGTGCCCAATGATCGTCATTCTCAAGCCCGAGGCTACGGAAGCGCTCGTCCAAGACATCGTCTCGCAGATCGAAGGCCTGGGCCTGCAGGCTCATCTCTCCCGTGGGCAGTTTCGTACCGTTATTGGGGTCGTGGGAGAAGAGGTCAAGGTCGACCCCGAGCACCTCAAGTCGATCACGGGCGTCGAACAGGTCCTCCCGATCATGAAGCCCTACAAGCTCGCCTCCCGCGAGTTTCATAAGGACGACACGGTCATCGATATCGCGTGCCCCAACGGGGGATCCGTCAAGGTCGGGGGCAACTACTGCATGGCGATTGCGGGCCCGTGCGCCGCGGAAGATGAAGCGATGGTGCACCAGCTTGCCCGCGAGGTCCGCGCCGCTGGCGCCACCGTCCTGCGCGGCGGCGCGTACAAGCCCCGCACTTCCCCCTACTCGTTTCAGGGCCACGGCGAAGAAGCATTGAAATGGCTCCGCGACGCCGGCCGCGAAAACAACATGCCTGTGATCACGGAAGTCATGGACACCCGCCATGTTCAGACCATCGAAAAATACACGGACATTTTTCAGATCGGCGCCCGCAACATGCAGAACTTCAATCTGCTGTTCGAAGTGGGCCGGACGCGCAAACCGGTGGTGCTGAAGCGCGGGCTTGCCGGGTCCATCTCTGAGTGGCTCATGTCTGCCGAGTATGTGTTGTCGCAGGGCAACCGTCAGGTGATCCTGTGTGAGCGCGGCATCAAGACCTTTGAAACGTCGCTCCGTTACACCCTGGACGTCTCCGCGGTGCCTGTCGCCAAAAACCTTTCGCACCTCCCCGTGATCGTCGATCCCTCGCACGCGGCGGGCGACCGTCAGTTTGTTCCCGCCCTAGCCCGTGCCGGCATCGCGGCGGGTGGCGACGGCATTATGGTGGAGTGCCACGACAACCCCGCCAAAGCCATGTGTGATGGTCCACAGGCGCTTCTGCCCGATACGTTCGCGAAGCTTATGACTGAACTTGAAGGCATCGCCAAAGTGCTTGGCCGCCAGTTCACCAGAACCCCGGCGTCGTCGGCTGTCCCCGTCAGCGTGTGATGATCACTGTCGCGGCGGCCACCACAGCTCGCCCAACTCAATCTCCAATCCCTCAAACGGCGGCAACGACACGGTCTCTACCCCGCGTCCCTTCCCCACCGCCACATATTTCTTCCGTCGGAGCTCAAATGCCTCAATGGTCCGCTTCTTCGGATCCAAGATCCAGTAGTGCGGAATAGCAAAGGCCCGATACTCTTCGAATTTCTTCTTCCGGTCCGTCCGCTCGCTGCCTGGGCTAATCACCTCCACGGCCAAATCCGGCGAATGTCGAATGACACCGCCATCCAGCAACTTGACGCGAGCGCGAGAGAAAAAGTACAGATCCGGCCGTCGAACCGTGTACTCCGTCACAATGTGATCCGTATCGCTCATCGCGATACCAAGCCTGTTGCTCTTCGCGTAAGTCGCCAGAATTACCAGCAGTTGGGAAACAGCCCACGCATGCGCAGCGGTCGGACTCGGGCTCACGCGAATTTCTCCATCAACCAGCTCCAATCTCACCCCAGGTGGATCCTCCCCCAACTGCAAATATTGCTCTGCTGTCAATTTAATGGTCTCAGCGATCGTCATCTGACACCTCGTCTGATTTATCATATCGACCGCGCTCTTCCCGCACACTTCCTTTTTAGCCGCATTTCCATGATAATGTCCATCTTTTCACAATCCGACCGAAAGAAACTAACCATGCGAAAGCCCTTTGTCGCCGGCAACTGGAAAATGAACCTCAATCGTGCGGAAGCCCTCGCGCTTGCGACCGGCCTCGCTCAGAAGGCGTCGCAGTTCGGCGTCACGGAAGTCGGCATCATTCCGCCGTTCGTGTACATCGACGCGGTGAAGGGGGCGATCAAGGACGCTCCGATCGGCATCGGCTCGCAGGATGTCTACTTCGAGAAGAACGGCGCGTTCACGGGCGAGATTTCCACCGCCATGCTCGCCGACGTCGGCGTGAAGTATGTGCTCGTCGGCCACTCGGAACGCCGCCACGTCATCGGCGAAACGGACGCACTCTTGAACAAGAAGCTCCATGCGGTAATCAATGCGGGGCTGATCGCCATCCTCTGCATCGGCGAGAAGCTCGAAGAGCGCCAGGCGAACAAGACGTTTGACGTGTGCAAGGCGCAGTTGGTCGAGGGCCTGAAGGGTCTCGACAAGTCGAAAGCGTCGCAGCTCGTCATCGCCTACGAACCGGTCTGGGCCATCGGCACGGGGTTGAATGCCACCAAGGAGCAGGCGCAGGAAGTGCATGCGTTCGTCCGCAGCGAGCTTGCGCAGATCTTCGACAAGCCCACGGCCGACTCGATCCGCATTCAGTACGGGGGCAGCGTGAAGGCCTCGAATGCCGCGGAGCTGATGAGCCAGCCGGACGTGGACGGCGCGCTGGTTGGCGGGGCATCGCTGAAGGTGGACGAATTCCTCGGCATCATCACCGCGGCATCAAGCGCCAAGAAATAAGAGTTGTCCGTTACCCCTGAACCGGAACCCTCAATGTATATCTTTGCTCTCGCCGTCTTTTTCATTCTCATCGCCGTGCTCCTGGTGCTTGTCGTTCTCGTCCAGCGTGGACGAGGCGGCGGTCTCTCCGGAGCTTTCGGCGCCGGCGGCGGTGCGACCGCGGCGTTCGGCACCAAGACCGGGGACGTATTCACCATGCTCACCGTCGTACTCTTCGTCGTCTTCATGCTGATGGCGATCTGGCTGAATTTTCAGTTCCGCGATCCTGTGGCTGCGGCATCACAACCCACGGTAAAGAACGCTCCAGCCGGAGGCAATTTGCCGGAAATGCCGGAATCCTCGATGCCGCCCGGCATGCCAACCGTGCCCAGCGTGCCAACCATACCACCAGCGACCAGCCTGCCGGCCGGACCAGCGTCGGCTCCGGCGTCGCAACCCAGGTGATCGAAGGCATCACATACGGGCAATTTGATTGAGGACACGCAATGTTGAACAGCATGACCGGATTCGGCGCTGCCTCTGCTGACAAGCACGGCATCTCCTGCAGCGTCGAGATACGGTCGGTCAACAACCGCTTCTTCAAAGCCGTCATCAAGCTTCCCGACAAGCTCCAGATGCTGGAGCCGGACATCGACCGGACACTGCGCGATGCGATCGCCCGCGGGTCCATCGTTCTTTCGATGTCGGTAAAGGATCAACTGCCGGCGACGTCCGTCACGATCAACCAGGAGCTTCTGAAGCGTTACACGGAGCAGCTCAAGAGCCTGCAGGGGAGTGTGCCGAATTCGACGATCGATCTGGCCACGCTGCTCGCGCTGCCCGGGGTCGTAGAGGCGGGCGAGGACACGACGGAGTACCTGGAGGCCCATCGCGATCTTGCGTTGGGACTCGTGAAGGAGGCGATTGCACGGCTCGGCGAGATGCGGGCGAAGGAGGGGGCAGCGCTCTGGGTGGATCTGAAAAAGCATCTCGACGTGATCCGCGGCGCGCTGAACAAGATCGCCCAACACGCCCCCGCCGTCGTGAAGGCCTATCACGAAAAACTCAAAGCCCGCGTCAACCAGATGGTCGCCGATGCCAAGCTCTCCCTTTCGGATAACGAACTGCTGAAGGAAGTTGCATTGTTTGCAGATCGTGCGGATATTTCCGAGGAGATCGCGCGGCTCGGCGGGCATCTCGACCAGTTCATGGCCGTCTGCGAAAAGGAAGATCAGGCCGGGCGCAAGCTCGATTTCATTTCGCAGGAGATGCTGCGCGAGGCCAATACGATTGCGAGCAAGGCCAACGATTCCGCGATCGCCCGGCTTACGGTCGATATCAAGAGCTCGATCGACCGCATCAAGGAACAGGTTCAGAACGTCGAGTAAATCGTCGCCCCGCCGCCCGCCAGCCGATTTCTCATTGTTACGGGGCATCACCGCCGGGCTTTTTTTGCCCGCCCTGTCCGGTTTTGCGTGCCATTGGCTTTGTCAGGGTGATGTCGCCGACCTTTTCGGTTTCGCCCGGCTTCACAATCACCGGTCTGCGCACCATGCCGATACCGGTTCCCTGGAGGCCTGCAATGACGCGAATCCTGCCGGCGGGGACGTCTGCAAGGGTGAAGGTGCCGTCAGCACCGGTTTCCGTTTTGGCGACGGGCGCCGGGCGGGACGGCTTGGCGCCATCGGGATTATCCTTAGCCTTCTGGCGAGCCTGGTGGATCGCCTCGGCATCGAAGGCGCGGACGTGAGCGCCGGCGACCGGCTTGCCGTCGGAATCGACCACGCGGCCGGTGATCGTTCCCGTACCCTTCTCAGTTGCCGGCGCATCCGCCCGTACGAGTGCTGTGCAGGAAAGTGCCAGGATAACCATCAGTGAAGACAAGGATACCCGTGCGAGAGTGCGCATCATCGAACCTTTCGACTGCCGAGGAGAGATTTCGTTTCGGTGCGGGCGACGAGGATCGGCCCGGTGTCACCGATCGAAAAGATGCACGTATCGGCCACGGAAAAGTTGCATGAAACTCTTTCGATTTCATGATTAATTCCCCGGATGCAGTGGATTTCCTTCATCGGCGGCAACATCTGAGGTCATCGCAATTCCGGCCGGAAGTCGCTATTCTGGGAGATATCCATTACGGAGACTCCGCGTGGTTTCATCGATCATCCGCCCCTTCCTTGCGGGAATACTTCTCCTGCCGTTTTTCCTCCTGACAGGCTGCCAATCGGACACGTCGAGCGGCTATCTGGCGAATGCGACGGCGCTCCAGGCGCTGGCGGATGAGCCGCTGGATTCCAAACCGTGGCAGTTCGGGAATCGCACGGGGCACGAGATCGTCACGCCGCATTATCAGATATACACCACCATCAAGGATCCGATTTATCAGCACCTGCTGGTGAAGGTGCTGGAGGCATCGCACGCGCGTGCGGTCAAGATGGATCCGGAATCGCATGTGGACGGCCCGCTGGTCTGCTACGTTTTCCGCAACCGGGATGAGTGGGAGGCGTACACGAAGATGCGCGGCGGGGCGAATGCGGGGATCTACCTCCATATCGCGGCCGGGGGATATTGCCAGCAGGGTGTGTTTGCAGGTTACGACCTTGGGCGCGATCAGACGCTTTCGGTGATCGCCCATGAATCGTGGCATCAGTTTTCGTGGTTTGCGTTCAAGGATCGCCTGCCGAGCTGGCTGGAAGAGGGTTTGGCGACGCAGAACGAAGGGGTGGAATGGGACGGCGTCACGCCGCGGTTCGCCTCGGAAGACAATTTTCAACGCTGGCTGGCGCTGAAGGCGGCGCTGCGGGAAAACCGGATGTGGAAGATTTCCGATCTTGTCAGGATGCACGCGGGGCAGGCGATCAAGCGGCAGCAGAAGGATGTGGATTCGTACTACGCGGAGCTGTGGAGCCTGGTGCTGTTCATGAAGTCGTCGCCGGTGTATCTGCCGCGGATGATGCACCTGATCGATGATGCACGCGAAGGCAAGCTGACGGTCGCGCTGGCGGGATCGGGCCTGACGAAGGCAGAGATCGACAATTTCACGGAGCGGTGGAACACGATTGCTGGTCCGATTTACCTCCGGAAGTACATCACCAACGACCCGGACGCGATGCAGGCGGAATATGAGGCGTGGGCCCGCAATCTGACGGCGAGCTGGCCACCGAAACATGTCGCGACTCCATTGGATTAACCCCATCCAGGGGAGGGGCGGCATTTTTCAAAAAAAAGGGGGAGCCGGCCTAATTTCTTTGGAGCACCCTTCCGATAAATGCAGCAGGATGCATTTCTCGTCAGGTGTGTAGATGATAGAACGACCACTGGTTTTTTGTCCGACGTGCCCCACCATCATCGCCCGCCACGATCTTGCGGTTCGATTCAAGCAGTTTTTTGTTTCGCGCCGCATTGCGTTCAAGGCGGAGCCGTTCTTCACGTTTGAGCGCATCCGTTTTCCGAACGCCACGATTCCGGAAATTGAGTCGTTGTTCGATACGTTGGAGCGGCGCGAGCGTCATCCGGAGCTTCAAATCGCCTGAGCGTGTGGTCGGCCGGCTTTCCGGGCAATAAGGACCGCACTCCCCTGAAAAGATGAAACGCCCGCGGAGAATTCGATCAACATCACGCGGGAAAATGTCGATGCGCCCAGTGAGGCCTCACTCATTTCCACGGAGATACCATGAAAACCATGACCCGCAGCACCGCAGGCGTACTTGTCGTCGCTCTAGACGGCGAAATGGACACGATCGACACCGATGGTCTCGGCCATTCTCTTGAACAGATTGCCGCCGAGAGTCCGAAATCCGTAGTGCTCGATTTTTCCGGCGTCGCATATATCGCTTCGTGCGGCATCGCGATGCTGATTCACTTCGTGCAGGGAGTCCGTCGAGCCGGCGGACAGGTGCGGATAGCCAGCGTCAATCCGCGCGTGCAGTTGGTGCTGGACATGGTGAACCTGCGGTCGCTCGTGCAGTTCGATGGGACTGTTGATGAGGCGGCGGCGAGATTGAACGGTTGAAATCCGCGGAAACACGGGGCGCGTGCATTTCGTAATCCCGTGTGCCCGCAACCGATCGATCTTATCCAGCCACACTGCTCCTGGCGGCCCGCGCCGAATTGACCACCGCGACACCACCGATGGCCAAAGCCCCGCCCCACAAGCTCACGCACGTCGGCTTCTCGTCGAGATAAACCCAGGATATGGCCATGGCCACGGGGGGAATGAGATACATGAACGTCATCACGCGAGAGGCGGGCATGCGCACGGTTGCGTAGGCGAAGGTCATGTAGGCGGTGGCGGCGGGAAACACGCCGAGGAAGCAGACTTCCCCTGTTGCGTGCAGCGGGGCCAGAGAGAGTTGGCGCAGCAAAGGCACCGAGAAGACCGGCACAAGCAGAATGACGCCCGCCCAGACGGTCCAGAGGGTGAACGTAATCGCTCCGTAATCGGACAGGTATCTCTTCTGGACGATCACGTAAAGTGCGGCGCAGATCGCCGACGTCACCACAAACAAAGCCGCCGGCTGAAATTCGAATCTCCCCTTTTCACCAAAGGCCAGAATCACCACGCCAATGAAGCTGATCGCGATGCCGAGGCCCTTGCGTGTGCTGATGTGTTCTCCGAGCAATATTGACGCAAAGACGGCGGCCCAGACGGGCGCCGAGTTGATCAGGATGCTGGCCGTGCCCGCCGCCACGAATTCTTCGCCGTAGTTCAGGCAAACGTGGTAAATCGCGACGCCGAGAAGGCCAGTGAGAAAGAATGCCCACAGGTCTCTGCGTCGCGGAAGGGGCGAGCGTTTCACGATTGCTGCTATTCCCAGCGTCACACCCGCGATGAAGAAACGAAGCAGCGCCAGCTCGCCAGCCCCGTACGATCGCCCCGCCGATTTGATCAGGGGAAAGGCCCCGCCCCAGAACACGACGGTGATAGCCAGCGATGCCGCGACCCGTCCAACCTCAGATTTGCGTACAGCCACCCGAACCTCACTCCTCGAACCGATTAATCCACGACAGTGTGTCGAACCGCAGGATGCGCCGACCGGCCACCCTTTTCGTATCTGCTGATTGTCCCTTGAACAACTCCGTTGGATTGCGGTCGCAGCGATGCGTCAGTTCTGCGAGTGCGTCGGCGCGGAATGGGGTTTGGGGGCACCGGAATCTCCGTTGCCGTTGACGCTGACCGCATGCTCCTGCGGAACAGTCTCGACTACGTCCACCTCGCACTTGTCGCATTCCTTCTGGAATTCCTTGTGGGTGCGGGTGGAGCGGAGGAAGGGAATCTTGTCGAGCACGTGTTCCTGCAGGTCTTCCAGATAGAGGTAGATCACGGGCGTGACGAAGAGCGTGATGAACTGTGCAAAGATGAGGCCGCCGACGATCACGAGGCCGAGCGGGCGGCGCGATTCGGGGTCGGCGCCGAAGCCGAGAACGATTGGGATGGCGCCCATCACGGCGGCGGCGGTGGTCATGATGATCGGGCGGAAGCGGTCCATGGAGGCGTCGTGGATGGCCTGGTCGTCGGGCTGGCCTTCGGCGACGCGCTGGATGGCGAAGTCGACGATCATGATGCCGTTCTTCTTCACGATGCCCATGAGCATGAACATGCCGATGAAGGCGTAGAGCGTCATGACGGCCGGCGTGAAGTGGGCGATGTGGTGGCCCTGCCAGAGAATGTATCCGATGACGTTGTACAGGAAGAGCGTGGCAAGTCCGCCGACGAGGGCGACGGGCAGAGTCGACAGGACTGTGATGGGGTGCAGGTAGGATTCGTACAGGATGCCGAGAATCACGTACATCACGAAGACGGCAAGGCCCATCAGCAGGACAAGGGACGGAATGGTGTCCCGGAAAGTTTTCGCTTCGCCCTGGAACTGGCCGCGGATGTTGATGGGCACGACTTCTTTTGCGGTGTCTTCAATGAATCTGGTCGCGTCGCCAATCGTGGCGTTGGGCATCAGGTTGAAGGAGAAGGTGACAGAAGTGAACTGGTTGATGTGGTTGACCGCCTGGAGGCCCAGGGTGGTTGTTCGCGTCGTGACGGCCTTGAGGGGGATGAGGCGCTGGCCGTCGTCGGAGCGGATGTAGAGGAGATCGAGATCCTCCGGCCGCATGCGTGCCTGGTCGGAGTTTTCGAGGATCACCTGGTACTGATCTGTCGGTTCCTTGATGAGATAGACGTAGTTCTGCGAATAGGCGGAACGGATCAGCGAAAGGATGCGCGAGACGGAGACGCCGTACATGGAAGCCTGGTCGCGTAGCGGGGTAATGGCGATCTTGGGGGTGGAATGGTAGTAATCGCTGGTGACGCTCATGAATCCGGGGTAGGGACGGAACTTGGCCATGAGACGGTCGGCGGCTTCGTAGACTTGCTGGGCATCCACGCCGGAAATCGCGTACGAATACTGACCCGTGCTGCGGCTGGCGGCGCCGACGGAAATCTGCAGGACTGGCTGCGGCGTGAAGAAATTCATGACGCCGGGAATCGCGTTGCCCTGCATCATCAGGTTCATCGAGACATCCTGGATCGGCTCACGCGGCTGATCCTTGAGGAAGACGATGAGCAAGCCCTGCGAGGAAGCGAGGAACTGGCCGTTGCCGGTCATGGTGAAGGTGGTGTCGACGTTGGGATCGTCATGGAGGAATCTGTCCGCGGCGTCCTGGTATTTATGCATCTGCTCGGGGGAGCTGCCTTCCTGTGCGATCATGAAGCCCCAGACAAAGCCGGAATCGCCGACGGGGAGGAACGCTTTCGGAAGCGCCTGGAAGAAGAATACTGTGCCGACGAGACAGACGACCCAGATGATGAGCGAGATGAACCGCCAGCGGAGGAAGAACCAGAGCACCTTGCCGTAGACGTTCAGCACGCGTTTTTCGATGGCGCCGATGGTGCGTTCGATGATCGTTTTTTTGTGGCCCGGGCCGCGATCGCGGAGGAGGCGCGAGCACATCAGCGGGGTGACGGTCAGCGAGACGATGCCTGAGGCGATGATCGAAATGATGATGGTCATCGCGAATTCGTTGAAGATGCGGCCGATGAGGCCGGGCATGAAGACCAGCGGGAGGAAGACTGCGGCCAGGGAGATCGTCATGGAGAGGATGGTGAAGGAGATTTCGCGGGCGGAATGGAGAGTGGCGGCGAGAGCGGTTTCACCGTGCTCCATGCGGCGGACGGTGTTTTCGAGGAAGACGATCGCGTCGTCGACGAGGAAGCCGATCGCCAGGGTGAGGGCCATCAGCGAGAGGTTGTCGAGCGAATAGCCGAGCCAGTTCATGGCGATGAACGTCAGCAAGATTGAGAGTGGGAGGGCAACGACGGGAATCAGCGTGTCGGTTACGCGGCCGAGGAATGCGAAGATGACGATCACCACGAGTACGAAGGCGATGTAGAGGGTCGCGGAGACGTCTTCCACGGAGTGAACGATCGTCAGAGAACGGTCGTAAATGGGGATGATCTGAATGGAACTGGGTAGTTCATTCTGAATCGCGTCGCGCTGCGCCTTGACGGTTTGCGCGACCTGCACCGCATTCGCGCCGGCCTGGCGGAAAACAGCGACGACGACCGTTGCGGAGGGGACTTCGTGGCCGCGAATCCAGAATCGCATGTCGACACGCTCGTCCTGGACGGTGTCACGCGCTTCGGCGACATCATGGAGGAATACGGGCGTCATCTTGTTGTCGCTGCCGATGCGCGAGCCGACGATGAGCTTGTTGTAGCCGGACGCGTCGGCGATCTGCGTCTGGGGATCGAGAATGTAGGAGCGTTTGGTGCCGTCGATCTGGCCGGCGCCGGAATAGACGGTCGCGTTGCGGACGGAATTCGCGAGGTCATCCACGGACATGTTGCGTGCGGCGAGAGCGGAGGGGTCAGCCTTGATGCGCACAGCCGCCTTGGTGCCGTAGACCTGCACCTGAGAAACACCGGGGAGAATCGCGATGCGCTGGGCGACGTTCGTTGATGCGTAATCGTAAAGTTTGGCGCGGGTGACGGAGTTGGAGACCAGGGCGATGTAGAGAATCGGCTGATCGTTCGGGTTTGATTTCGAGAACGTAGGCGGCGAGGGCAGGTCCGTCGGAAGGGAGCCCTGCGCCTGCGAAATGGCGGTCTGCACGTCCGTCGCCGCGGCGTCGATTGATTTGCTCAGGTTGAACTGCAATGTGAGCTGGGTGAAGCCCTGCGTGGATTTCGACGTCACCAGATCGAGGCCGGAAATCTGCATGAACTGCTTTTCGAGCGGTGTGGCGACATTGGCCGCCATCGTCTCGGGATTGGCGCCCGGATAGGAACAGTTCACCTGGATGACGGGGTAATCGACGGCCGGCAGATCGTTCACCGGCAGATTCCGATAGGCGAGATATCCAAACAGAATCGCGCTAAGAGTGAGCAGCATCGTGAGGACGGGTCGGCGGATGAAGGGATCAGAAATGCTGCGACTCATTTGGTGGCCTCCGCGGAGGAGGGATCCGTTGTTGCGGACGCGCTCTTGTTTTCCAGATCGGTCTTGTCACTGGCGGCGGGTGCGCCCGCGGGAGCATTGAGCGTGTCGGGAACGATATTCACGGGAGCGCCCGGCCCGATGGCGAGCTGCCCCGTCTGCACTACGCGTTCGCCGGGCTTTACGCCGCTGGCAATGACGATCAGGTCGCGCCCCCCGTCCGTTTGCCGCTGCCCCAGTTCCACGGGGCGCTGCTCCACGGTGGGAGGCGCCTTCGTCGCGGCGTCGCCATCCTTGATGATGTAGACAAACGGCCCCTGTTGTCCCTGCTGCGTGCAGGAGAAGGGAACCAGCACCGCGTTGTGCAGCGTGCTGAGCACGAGGCGCACGTCGACGAATTGCCCCGGCCAGAAATAACGATCTTCGTTGGGAAGCGTCGCGCGAAGGTGGATGCGACCGGCGCCGGCCTGCACGTTCGTGTCGAGAAATGTAAGCGATCCCGCATGAGTCACACCGGGAATCTGCGGCAGGCTGATCACCGTCTGCAGATCACCTTTCGACATCGCCGCCCGCAGGCGCGGCAGATCGGCTTCGACGATCGTGAAGTCCACGTAAATCGGTGAGAGATTCTGAATCTGCAGCAGCCTGGTATCGTTCAACTTGACGATGTTTCCTTCATCGACCAGCCGCTCGCCGGCGCGGCCATTGATCGGCGAGGTGATTTCGCAGTAATCGAGATTGATCTTCGCCGTATCAAGGGCCGCCTGGAACACTTTCACCTGGGCGATCGCCGTATCCAGCGCGGCCTTCTTTGCGTCGTAATCCGCCTGGTTGGCCGCCTTTACCTTGAGCGCTGCGGCATAGCGATCGAATTCCGCCTGAGCGAGGGCCTGCTGGGCGCGGGCTTGTTCGAGGTTGGCTTCCGCCTGTTCGACGGCGGCCTTGTAGGTGCGCGGGTCGATCGAGAAGAGCGGGGCGCCTTTTTTCAAATCGGCGCCATCGGTGAAGTGGCGCTTGATGATCTGGCCCGAGACCTGGGCCTGCAGATCGACCTTTTCGGATGGCTGCGTCTGGCCGATTTCGTCGAGGTAGACAGGGACATCGTGAGTCTCGGCCACGGCGACGGTTACCGGCGATGGCGGGCGCGGAGGCATCTGAAACGCCGCAGGCTTGCATGCGGCGAACGTGGCGGCGGCCAACAGGAGTCCCATTCGGGATGTCAATCGAAAATTGAAGGAGGTGGCAATCACGGAAGCTCCCACATAGTTGGTTCAACAGAGATTCCATAGCGTACGCGAGCACGTCCAGCAGAGGCAAGGCATGGAAGTACAAACCGTGGAGATTTCGCTTTCACTGAACTTCGATGACGGAGAAATAATCTGACTTCCTGACAAAGTGCAGCTTCGGTGATGCTTCGCCTATGATGGCATTCCATTTACAGGAAGTCGCGTTAGGTATGAATACGGATACGGCAGTGAGAGAAGTGGAAACGGAGCGGGTGGGATTTCGCCGCGTGTTCCAGCACAAAATGTTCACAGCGGTCTGGGCGGGGGCGTTCATTTCCAATATTGGGAATTGGATGGAGAACAGCGCTCAGAACTGGGCTGTGGTAAGCGCCGTGCCGAATGATGTCGCGCGGGCGACGTTTCTTTCGGAGATTCTGAACTTCGCCGACTTTGCTCCGGCTTTCTTTCTCGTCTTGATCGCCGGCGTAATTACGGATCGCGTGAATCTTCGGAAATACCTGCTCTGGCTGCAGGGACTCGCTTGCTTTCTCGGCGCGCTGTTGGCCGTGGTTGCTTACGTCGGGTGGGCGTCGCCGTGGGTGGTGATCTGGTTTACATTCGCAGAAGGGATCGTCTGGGCGCTCAATGGTCCGCCGTGGCAGACGCTTGTGCCCCACCTGGTGCCGCGCAAAGAACTGGCGGCCGCCATCGCGGCGAACAGCGCGCAATTCAACCTGGCCCGCTTGATCGGCCCGTTTCTGGCGGGGATGGTGATCATGCGCTTTGGCGTTGCCGGCGCCTTTGCGATCAATGCGATAACCTTCGCACCGGTGATGTTCGCGCTCTGGAAATTACCGCCCGAAGCGGACAAGCGTAAGCGCGCCACTCACGCCAGAGGCCCCCTTGTGAAGGAAGTCTGGTCGGGCCTTTCGTATGTGAGAAAGCATCCGGGGTTGCGCCGGCTGTCCATCATGCTCGCCGCGTTCACCTTCCTTGCCGCGCCGGTGCAGGGACTGCTCGCCGTCTACGTGCGAGAAATAATGCACGGCGATTCCCGCATGTACGGCGTCATGCTCGGCGCTATTGGCCTCGGCGCTCTCCTGGGCGCGCTGATCATCGGAAAAATCCCCGCCTACTACCCTCGCCACCACTTGATCCCGCTCGCGATGTCCTTTGACGCCTGCTTCATTTTTGCCTTCACGCTCTCGGCCGTGCCGTGGATCTGCTTTATCATGCTCGTCGGCACCGGTGTGTTCTGGATGCTCAGCATCAACTCCAGCAACGCCGCAGCGCAGCTTCTTGCGGGGGATGAGAACCGCGGCAGGATCATGTCGGTCATCCTCCTCTGCATCCAGGGATTCATGCCGTTGGGACATCTGTTCGCTTCCGCGCTCTCTCACGTGATGGGGCCCGCGTGGATCATTCGCGACATGGTCTGCGTTCTGCTCGTGATTGCCGCTGTTTTCGTCCTTCGCCGGGAGCCCGCCATCGACGCCATGGAACCGCGCGGCATGGGCCTCACCTGGTGGGAAGGTCTCTGGGAAGCATTCACGGCCCAATCGCATCGGAAAGTCCCTTCCGGCGTGCGCACCGAGTTGGCGGATGAACGGACCGCGGTTCCAGAAGTACCGCGCAACGGTTAACATCGATCGAGCATAACAAACTCATTGCGATTCAACGAACCTGTTATACAGCCGACCGACCAAACATTCCGATTGATCTAACAGTGCTGCGAAGGAAAGAACGATGACAAAGGCAAGCATCGCTACAATTGTCCAAACGATGAACGATGCGGGAGTCAAATACCTGCTCGTTGGCGGGCTCGCCGTGAACGCGCATGGATACTTGCGATTGACAGTGGATGTCGACCTCATCCTTCAATTTGAGCCAACAAATTTGCTCGCCGGCATTCGTGTATTGAAGGCTCTGGGGTACACGCCAAAGATCCCGGTTCCTATAGAAGATTTTGCAGACGAGGCGATGCGGCGATCCTGGCGCGAGGAGAAAGGGGCAAAAGTCTTCGCTCTCCGAAGCGATGTGCACCCTGAGACCGATATTGACGTGTTTATCACTGACCCACTCGGGTTCGATGCAGCCTACGATCGCCGGATTTCGATGGAAGTGGCCGCCGGCATTTCCGCGACTATTTGCGCTTACGACGATTTGGTAACATTAAAACAAAGTGCCGGCAGGCCCAAAGACCTGCTGGATCTGGAACAACTGCGCAAGGCACGAGGTGAATCCTGAATCCTACAGTCCCCGTTCAAGACCCGTGGGCACTCGCCACGTTCGAAGGCAACGAGCGCGAGCAGCTCCAGCGTCTCGCAAAGCTCTCGTTTGAAAAGAAGCTCGAATGGCTGGAAGAGGCATACAGAGTATCCCTTGCGTTGCAGCAGTCGCGATTGGCCCAAAGTGGAGCCGCCACGGTGCGCGCAAACGGGAACGTGGAAAATCTTCGGTGAACTCGATGCGCTTGACCACAGAGGCCTTAAAAATCGGCAACGTCCAACTCGCAACAAATCTGTTGCTCGCGCCCATCGCCGGCTACTGCGATCTGAGCTTCCGCCTCGTCGCGCGCGCCTGCGGCGGCGTGGGAATGGGCTGCACCGACCTGCTCTGCCCGGAAGGCGTGCTCCGCGAGAACAAGCGGTCCATGGAACTCGCCGCCACCTGCCCGGAGGATTCTCCGCTCTGCATGCAGCTTTACGGGGGCGACGTCGACCGTCTCTGCGAGGCCGCCATGTGGGCCGAGGACCGCGGCGCACACGTCATCGACATTAACATGGGCTGCCCCGTAGACAAGATCACCAAGAAGGACGGCGGCAGCAAACTGCTCTGCGATCCCGACAAAACGCTTCGCATGGTCGACAAAGTAAAGAGTTGCCTCATCCGCACCCCGCTCACGTGCAAAATGCGCCTCGGCTGGGATGACAGGTCCATTGTCGCCCCGTATCTCGCCAAACGCCTGGAGGAGGCCGGCGTCTCGCTCGTCACCATCCACGGCCGCACCACCGAGATGAAATTCACCGGCCAGGCACGGCTGGACGGCATCGCCGAGGTCGTCGCCGCCGTCAAAAAGATCCCCGTGATCGGCAATGGCGATGTGAAATTTCCCGTCGACGCCAAGCGCATGATCGAAGTCACAGGCTGCGCGGGCGTGATGATTGGCCGCGGCGCACTGGTCCGCCCCTGGATCTTCCGCGACACCTGGAGCCTCCTTACCACCGGCGTCGTCCCCGCCGAGCCGAGCGTTCAGGAAAAGTGCGACATGATCCGCCGGCACTTTTACAACCTGGTCCGCTTCCGCAACGAGCGCGTCGCCGTGCTCGAATTCCGCAAGCGCATCAGTTGGTACGCCAAAACGATGAACCCATGCCGCTGTCTGCGCGATCCGATGCGCGAGATCGACTCCGTGGCGGGCTTTGAGCGTGTCCTTCAAACGTTCCTCGAATGGCGGCTCGCCTACGATGATGCCGTTCGCGCGGGACGCATCGCGCCGATTGAAGAGGATGCGGCCGAAGCAGCGTAACGCCACAGCTTCACGAATTACTCATAACAGATTACGCTCCCCGTCGCTTGATCGCCTGCGGCGTGCGGGCATAATACGGCCATTCGATCAGGTACGAGGATGCATGAATCTCCAAGAGCGATACAAGACCATCCAGGACACCATCGCGAAGGCCGCGGCCAAGAGCCGGCGCGATCCCAGGGATGTCACCCTTATGGCCGTGACCAAGAACGGCACGCCCGACCAGATCAAGCAGCTCGTGGAAATGGGCCATCGCGATTTCGGCGAAAGCAAGGTGCAGCAGCTCCAGCAACGCGCCGCCCAGCTCGAGGAATGGCTCCATCGCCAGCAAACCCGAACTGACAAGAAACTCCCGCCGCCCGCCGACATTCGCTGGCACATGATCGGCCACCTGCAACGCAACAAGGTCCGCCCCGTCATCTCCATCTGCCATTGCGTCCACAGCGTCGATTCCCTCCGCCTTGCCGAAGAAATTCAGGATGAAGCGGAACGTCTCGAACGCATTATGCCCGTCTTCCTTGAAGTGAACGTCGCCGGCGAAGGTTCCAAGTTCGGCGTCGCCGTCGGCGCCTCGCTCCATCTCGCCGAGCAGATCGACACCATGGACAACGTCCACCTCATCGGGCTGATGTGCATGGCCCCCTACTCCGCCGATCCCGAGGAAGCCCGCCCGGTTTTCGTCCGCCTGCGCGAAATTTTCGACGAACTGAAGTTCCGTAAAATCGGCGGCGACCGCTTCAGGCACCTCAGCATGGGAATGAGCGGCGATTACCATGTCGCCGTCGAAGAAGGCGCCACGATGGTCCGCGTCGGCTCAGCGCTCTTCAGCCCGTGACGTGCACTCACGGGGTCGTCGCCGCCGGCTCGTATTTCCCCGCAAAACGCGCGAATTCCTCTTTGAACGCATCGCCTCCCAGCGTCGGCCCGAACGCAGCCCGCAGATCGTTCAGCCGTTTCCGGATCGTCTCCGACGCATCCGCCCCCGCGAGCGCCTCCTTCGACTCCAGAATCCGCAGCCAGCATTCCCAATAACTGTCGCTGCCGTTGATCACCTTCGGAAGTATCCGCCCGAAGTAATCCTCCGCCTCGCCATACGCCTTTTTATCCCCGGTGTCCCTCGCCCGCGCAAAGATGGCCCGCGCCTCGATCATGTTGTTCAGCAGATCCTGCCCGTTTTCCCCGATGAGCTGGCCGGCCAGATCCTGCGCCTGCTGATATTGCCCCGCCCGAATCATCATGTCCGCCTGCAGTTGCTGATAGCCATACGCATTGGCCTTCAGCTTCTCATCGTGCAAAGCCGCTTCAATGAGCGGATCGAGCAGCTTCACCACATATTGCGCCAACTGCTTCGCGCGCGACGGGTCGCTCTTCTCCGCCTGCTCCACTTCCTGCACCATCGACAGCGCCATCTGGTGGATAATGCCGTTGGCGTCTTTCCCCTGCGTTTTCGCGTACTCCTGCACGGTCTCAAACGCCTTGTCCGCCTGCCCCGTCAGTTGATATACCTGGACGCGGTAACGCAGCACCGCCGCCTGTTGCGCCGGCGACAGTTGGTCCTTCATGGCCTCAAGCTTGCCGAGCCGATCGATCGCCACATCCATTTGCTTCACCGCAGGATGAAGCGCCGTGGAGGTCTCAATCAGCCAGATATCCGCACGATACGCCTTCGCCCGCGCCACCGCCTCCTGATTCGCGGTGGCGGGCGGATGATCAAGAATCGCGACGAACTGCGTACACGCGTTGAACAAGTCCGTCGCCGCGGCGCGAACATCCGCTTGCCCTGCGGTCGCCGGCAACTGGTTGAATCGCGTTGTCGCGATGCTCACCAGTTGAAACCGCGCATCCAGATAATTGGGATCGCTGTCCGGAAGCGCGGAAAACATTTTGGCCGCCTCCGCCAGCTTCCCGTTGTCTTCCAGCGTCCGAGCCTGCGCAAATTGCCACCGGGAATCGTGAAATGCCGATGTCGCCAGCGTGAGCGCCCGTTCCTGCAACTGCATCAATTCCGGACTCTCCTGCTTTCCGCTCCCCTTGCGCAATTCCCCAATCTGCTGCAGAGCCAGATCGAGAATCGCTTTCGCCCGCGAATCCGTCGGCGCAAGCTGCACAAACTCCACGTTGTACTTCGCCGCTTCCATCACATTGTTCAGCAACGCATTGGTCACGCCTGCAATAAACGTGGCCTCGATTCTGTCCCCGGGCGAAGCCGCCGGATTGTCATGCACGGCCGCCGCCGCATCCGCCGCCCGCTTCAACTCATCCCGGCTCGCAGGCGTGTCCCCCTTCTGGCCCTGCGAATGAATGTACGCCACCGCGAGCTGCTGCAGCGGCATCAGGTCGGCGAGCGTGGCATCCTCCGGAATCTGCGCGGCCAGTTGCTGATACACCAGATCGCGATAACGTGGATCCCGCTGAATGATGTTCGAAAGAATCTGCAGCGCCGCAGTCTGCGCCTCCTTGCGCTCGTCCCCCTGCTTGCTCTGCGCCTCCGCCCACGCAACGCGGAATGCCAGCATATCCGTGCTGATCTGTGCGTCGGCATTGCCCGAAGGGATCGACTTTTTAAACGCGTCCAGTTCCGCATTCGCCGCACCGAACGTCCCCGCACGCATCCGCGCAATCACCAGTTGATAGCGCGCCTGGTAACGCACCCACGCCGGCGCATTTGGATCCTCCGAAGCCCGCGTCAAATCGACGACCGCTTTGTCTTCATCCCCCGCTTCGCTGAGCGCCTTGCCCCGCAGCAGCCGCGACTGATTGTTCACGCCGTTATCCTGCGGATCGTCCGCCCACTTCCCCAGCGCCTCGGCCGCGCTCAGGAGCAGCGCCTTTCGCACCGGATCCGTCGGCTCCTTGGCCATCGCCTGAAAATACTTCGACCACGCGCTGTAATACTCCACCTCCGCAATCGCCCGGAAGTTGCGCGTATACCCCGCCTCATCGAATGAGCCTCCCGCCCCGCTGGTTTCCGCCTGGTGCAATCCCGCCTTGAGACTCAGCGCCGCCTGCCGCAGCAGCACGTCCGCAAGGTCCGCCATCGGTCCCAGTTCCGCCCGGTCCTTCGCGCTGCTCGACCAGTACTCCATGCGGTTGATGATCGGCTCCGACAACCGCGCGAAGATGAACTCCGCATGATCCAGCGCCCATACGCCATCAATCCCCGCCGTCTGCGAAGTCAGATATCGCGTCACTGCCCCCAGATATTCCCTCTCCGCCGTCGCACGATCCGCCTTCGTCCTCGTCAGGGAATCCCACGCCGCAACACAATACTGCGCCTTCCACAAATTCTCCGCCGGCGTCCCCTTGGCCTCCTCCCGCTCCGCCCTGATCAGATCCACCTGCCCAAGCCGCAGCAGATCATGCGCGAACTGCGTCTCCGGCCGGGTCGTCAGTTGATAGGCCGTACCAGCGGCCGAAGGCGCCACCGGCGCCTGAGCGAACATCGTCACGGGGGAGAACACGCTCCAGAAACCACCAACGGCACAAAACGCGCAGAGTCGCAAGGAATGATGATGTGGCCACTTCATTTTCTTCATTCCCTGTGAACTCTGTGCTCTCGGTGCGTCTCTGTGTCAAATTGCCAGACTCGTCAGTGCGCCGGCGCAAACGCCACCTGCTTGAACTGCGCCTTCGTGCAATAGTCGTAAATCGTGATCACATCCTGGTACGGCACATGCTTGTCCGGCACGATGATCACCTGCACATCATCGCTCAACGTCTTCTTCTTCTGCATGAAATACGCCTCGATCTGCCGGTTGTCCGACTGATCCGGATCATCAATGTTGTCCATCCGCAGCGGCTTCGACTCGAATGCCGAGATCACCGTCTGTTCCCCCAGCCGCTGCATCGCAATATTCACCCGCACCGACGGCAACTTCTGATCCGTCACCTCGTCCCCCAGTCCCGTCCTGTCGATCGCTGTGTTGCTCCGCAGAAACAGCTCCGGCGTCAGCGAACTCCCCAGCATGAAGAAAATCAGGATGCACATGACCACATCCACCATCGGCGTCATGTTCGGTCCGACATTCGCAGACATCTTTGTAAGCGGGCGAAATCGCATGCGTATCCCGTCAAATCCTCAAATCAGTGCTCATCCAGGTGCAGCGTCGAAAAATTCACGCTCTTGATCCCCGCCTGCGCACACGCCGTGAGCACCGGGGCGATCCACTGGTACGGAATGTTCCGATCCGCTCGAATGATCACTTTCACGTCCGGCGTCTTCCCCTTCTCGTCGCGCAGGTACTTCGCCAGATCATTCATCGCGATCTCCCCACCACGGACGTATACCAGCGGTTCCTCCGTCGCGACCGTTTGCTCCGAACCCCGTGGCACCACGTTGATCAGCAGCCTGTCCCGCTGCTCCGGCAACTGCTGCCCCAGCTCCGCGCGCGGCACGATCACCTTGTCATTCGATTCCTGCGCCGCCAGCTTGCCGCACACCAGGAAGAAAATGATCAGGCACATCATGACGTCGATCAGCGGCGTCACGTTCACGTGCTCGTCATGCATGGGATCAATGCTGCGACGTCGCATGATCAGCCCTCGCTCCGTTCAAATCCCTGCGGCGCCGGTGCAGGCATCGGCGAAGCTGCCGCTGTCGTCGGACGCGTCGCCGCCTTCTTCCGCTCCGCATCATCCGCCATCGCCTCCGGCCGCAGATTCTCGAGCAATTCCTCCGCCACCAGCGCCGCCTTGTTGGAAATCTTGTCCGCCCGCACGCGATAAAATCCGTACACCACCAGGCACGGAATCGCCACAAACAGACCGAAGAACGTGTGCCACAGTGCCGTCCCTATCCCCTGCTCCAACTGCTGTGCGTTCACAGTGTTCCCGCCCAGCTCCACCAGCTTGTAAAACGCCATGATCATCCCCAGCACCGTCCCCAGCAGCCCCAGCAGCGGCCCGATGTTCCCGATCACGTTCAGCGGCTCAATCCGCCGAAACATGTTCGCCGTCTGCTCCCCGATCGAAGTCTCCATCGCCTCGCGCATTGCCGGATACTTCAAATGCGCCCGCCGCAGCGCTGCATACAGCGACTGGCTCACAAACGTCTGATCCGTCGCCGTGAAATCCATCAACTGCCGGAAATCACGCCCCGCAATCAGCGACCGCAAATGCTCCGTCGTCGTCGCCGGCGCGATCTTCGACTCCCGAATGTGCAGCATCGCACTGATCGCCAGCCCCACCCCCGCAAACGACGCCAGCGCCAGCATGCTGATCACAAACCAGTCGAACGCCTGGAAAATCCAATGCGGCATCATCGTCGCCGCCATGATTGACACGTTCACAGTCATCTCCTTCATCTTGCGGCCCTCAGTGGCCGCCTTCCGCTTCGCGCGCGGATACAAAGTGATACACGCCGCCGTTGCGGCTCGCCAGTTCCTTCAATTGATCTTCGTAACTCGGTTCGTGATTCACGAACGCAATCGTATTGATGTGCACCTTCCCCTCCCGATTCAGCTTTTGCACGACATCCCGCAGCCGCGGATCGAAATGCCCGTCCGTCAGAAAATAAACCAGTTGCGGTTTCATGGCAAACGCCTTCTCGAACGCCTCCTGGAACGGCGGCAAAAGATCATCATTCTGCCCCTCCGCCACAAACTCGTCCAGCTGCGTCATGAACGCCCGCTTTGCGTCACCAGTCGCCCGCTGCAGCCGCGCCTCCCCGATCACCGCCGCCGTGTCCGACACCATGATGACGCTGAAAAACTGCAACGGCACCAGATTCCCCACCGACCGCTTCGTCTCCTTCTGCAGATACTCAAAGTTGTCCAACATCGACCCTGAGTGATCGATGATGTAGACAATTCGCGTTGCATTCCCCCCCGTGCCGTAAAAGTTCGACTTGAACGCCACCCCGCCATTCCCTCCCGGCGTCCCGTACGGGGATATCGGCCCGCCCCCTTCGCCCGATCCCGCCACCCCCGCCCCCGCCGTCCCCCCGGTTCCGCGCCGGATCATGTCGATTTCATCCTTCGCCGTCTCCCCGCTGAGCAGCCCCGCGATATTCTGACTCGCATCGCTTTGCGACCAGCCATCCGACTTCATTAAGTCAATCAGCTTCGCCTGCGCCGCCGCCCGGCTTGGGTCCCCGCCCGACCCGGGGCTAAGTGCCCCCGGTGTTTTCGACAACGTGGGATCAGTAAACGACACCGGCACAACGATCTGCACATCATTGTCCAGGTTCAACGCATGCCGCGCTGCATACCAGACAAAAAACGCCACAAAAAAGAAACTTAAATGCAGCGTCCCGCTGACCAGCCACGGCAACGCCCGTTCAAGTCCCGCCGGCATCGGATCAACATGCAACACCCTTGGAGGAGCGTTATTCGCTGCCGGCGACGGAGAGGATGCCTGTTGGGATGAAGAAGTCATAGGGATTTCGCTGATGCCAACTCGAGGCCAGAAGGGCAACACAAATCACTCAATATGCAAGCGCAATGCCCTGAAACCCCTAATTAACCCAGAGAAGATAAATCATCAAGTTCATGTTGGATAATCACTTACGCGACCATCATCCGAAGAGGCAACCCTCGATTCCTCTCTTGAATTGCCATTTCTGGCAATGCCCCGCCCGCCGTTGTCAAAGTTGTCATCCAACCAACTCACTTACGCTTTCGACGAATCTCGTACAGCCTCATGCCGCATCGCTTCGCCCTTGAGCAATAACATACATTTAAGCGAATAATCTGCACCTCGAACCGTCAAATCACTTGATTTACGTCTCATAATCCATAATGTTGATTACTGTGCTTGCCGGCAAGTCCCGGCACCAAGCGGATCGTGGCGTGGGACGTTCGATGACGAGTGTCGGAGACACTTGAAAGTGTCGATCGGCTTCGCTTGGCTTTCAGAAACCCCTTATTGGAGATGAGATATGCCCCCGAAAAAAACCTCTAAACCGGCCGCGGCCAGCACCCCTGCCAGCGCGCCCGCTGCCCCGGCTGCCCCGGCCCCCCAGCGCTCGGAAGTCAAAGGCTCCGGCACCATGGCGAAGCCCGCCGCCCCCCGTGAAATTACCTATCAGCAGATCGAGCTGCGGGCCTACGAAATCTACGCCGGCCGCGGCTATGCCCCCGGCGACCCTAATGCTGACTGGCTCGAAGCCGAACGCCAGTTGAAGGCCGGCCTGTAACCCCCCTCCTCAACTCAGCAAACCGGGCTGGAGAACTCCCTTCTCCAGCCCTTTCCTGTTTTTGCCCTCCACTGGACAGATGCACCCCGCGCCGATTTCGGTAAGAATACGCACCCCAAGGCGAAAGGACCCTCCTTGCCCCGCGTCAGCTACCGAGATACCGCCGCCACTACCCCGCCCGCCGCCGGCATGCGCGCCTGGCTCGCCGACCGCCCCCAGATGCCCTACATCATCCCCTTCTTTGCCTTCGTCGGCGTCATGCTGCCGTCCGCCTTTGGAACCATCGCCGGCATCAACTTCACCAAGCTCTGGTTCGATTACCTCCCCATCGTCTACACTGTCAAAACCCTCCTCGCCGCCGCCCTCCTCTGGATGTTCTGGCGTTACTACACCCCGATCCGGTGGACGCATATTCCCCTGGGGGTCGCGGCCGGCCTCTTCGGAACCGTCCTTTGGATCGCCACGGAATACGCCTCACAACGGCTGGGTCTCACCCATCCTCCACTCGAGTCCACCGTCTACAACCCCGATCTCATGCTGCACGAACAGTGGCAGCGGTGGCTCTTTCTGTGCATCCGGGTCGCCGGGCCGACGCTCGTCGTCCCGGTGATGGAGGAGCTCTTCTTTCGCGATTTCATCATGCGACTGCTCGTGCGCGGCGCACGTTTTGACGACGTCGCCGTCGGCACGTTTACGTGGGTGAGCCTCCTCGGCATGTCTGTGCTCTTTGCGATCAACCACGTTCAGTGGCCCGCGGGTTTTCTCTATGGGCTGTTGATGGGCATCCTGCTGATCCGTACGAAAAGCCTCGGCAGTTGCATCGTCGCGCACGCCGTCACCAACTGGACCCTCTATCTCTACGTCATTTACACCGGCGACTGGCAGTTCATGTAACGCCCCCCCCCGCCGCCGGCCTGATCTCTCGTGAGGACCCCATGATCCGCGTGATTCAACTCGGCCTCGGCGAAATCGGTCGTCGCACCATCGACGCCCTTCTCGTCCAATCCAAACGCGCCAAGCTCGTCGGCGTCATCGACATCAATCCCGCGTTCATGGGCAAGTCCCTGCGCGAAGTCATGGGCGGCCGAAAGGACGTACCCGCGCTCATCGTCGCCGGCTCCATCCAGGAAGTGATCAAGCGCACCAAAGGCTCACTCGCCGGCGCCGTCGCCATCATGACCACCGGCAGCCGCACCGAAGTCGTCGCCAAGACCGTGCAGGAACTCATTGCGGCGGGAATGCACGTCGTCTCCTCCTGCGAAGAACTCGCCTTCCCGAACCTCCGCGCCGCCGGCATTGCGGCCGCGCTCGATAAAGCCGCCAAACGGAGAGGCGTCGCGATTCTCAGCACCGGCGTCAACCCCGGGTTTGTCATGGACGCCTTCGCTCTGGCGTGCACCGCCCCCTGCACCGTGGTCCGCCATATCAAGGTGATCCGCAGCCTCGACGCGAGCAAGCGCCGCTTTCAACTGCAGAAAAAAGTGGGCGCCGGAATGTCGGTGGCGGAAGTCAAGAAAATGATTCGCCAGAACGTGATCGGGCACGTCGGCCTCAGCGAATCCGTCGCCATGATCGCCGCCGGCCTCGGCTGGAAACTCAGCGACATCCGCGAGAAATTCGCCCCCGTCATCGCCGACCACGCCGTCTCGAGCGACCACATCCGCATCCACCCCGGCCAGGTCCGCGGCATGTCGATGCGCGCCGCCGGCTTCGTCGCCGGCAAGAAGCGCATCGAACTCGATCTGCTCATGGCCTTCGGCGCCGATACGTTTGACGAAGTCCTCATCGACGGCACCCCCCCGCTCCACATCCGCAGCCAATCCGGCTTCCCCGGCGAAGCCAGCACCATCGGGATGCTGGTCAACTGCGCCCGCATCGCCCCCGCGCTGGAACCTGGGATGCGGACCATGATGGATGTTCTCAAAGTCCGCAGCGTTGGTTTGTAATTGGATCACAGGGCGGTAAGAAGATCACTGACTCGAAGCGAAGCAACCGGGACGAATTGCGGTTCGATCGAATCTGACGACGAGAGTACGCGCACTTCCTGGTACTGAGCGCCGCCTGCTTCCCCCGGATTGCTCACCGGCTTTCGATAAACGTGAAGCCGCTCCCCTTGCAGGTCGAGTATCCAATACTCCGAAACAGCCGCACTGGCATATGCATCGGCTTTCTTTACATCGCGGCTCAACGAGGTGTCGGCGACCTCGATAACGAGCTTTGCTGTCGTCGGACAACCGCTCCTGTTCCGAATCACACCCGGCTCCAGCTTGATAATCGCGATGTCAGGTTCCGGCTCGGAAATATCGCTAATCGCCAGCGGCAGTTGCACCCTGACACGAAAATCCTCGGGAACTCGCCGCGCGAGAACGTGGGTGAGGTGCATGATCGCCGAGGCATGGGGATCATTCTGGGGCGACATAACGTGGATCTCTCCATTGATCAGTTCTACACGCTGGCCCCAAAACAGACCAACTTCGGCCATGAGGTGGTATTCCTCACGTGTGAAGCGACGAATACCGGTATCTTCAGCAATAGTCATAGCGCACCCGCGTGAATTATACCGAACCCTCATCCCTCATCGGAGAAATTTCCGCAAATACTCCAGCGCCCGTCTCCCCGCCTCTTCTGCCGTTGATTCGTAGGGGTACAACTCCACGGTCACCCAGCCTGCGTACTCGATATGCCGGATGGCCGCGAAAATGCCTTCCCAGTCCATCGCCCCCTCGCCGGGGATGCGATGCTGATGCACGCGGTTTTCCTTGATGTCCTCGAGGTGAATGTGAGCGATCCACTCGCGGCAGTCGCGCAGGACTGTCGCCGGGTCTTCGCCGACGCAGTAAAAGTGGCCGAGGTCGCAGTTCATTTTCAGATGTGGATGGCCGACGCGCTGGAGGAACTCGACGCATTCGCGGGCGTGCTGGATCAAGAGGCCCGGTTCGGGTTCGACCATGAGGGTGATTCCGTGCTGCTCCGCCAAAGGCAGACATTCGCGCAGCCCGGCTTCGTATCGGCGCAGCGCGGTTTCGCGATCCATGTGCCCCTGCGGGCCGCCGGGCTGCAGAGAAATGGTTTTTGCGCCGAGCGTCGCGGCCATGCGGATGACGTTCTGCGTGTGCGCGATCCGCTCTCCGACGAGGCGGAGATCGTCCTCGATCCAGGTGGGATGATAGGTGTCGCCCCTGGCGAAGAGCGTGAAGGCATTGATGTTCGAGATCGGCAGATTGCACCGAATCAGTTGTGCCCGCAGACGGCCGATGCGTTCCTCGGTCATGTCCGGGGGATATGCGTGCGGCACGTCGGCCATGAGTTCCACGCCGGCGTACCCGAGGCGCGCGATGGAATCGACCGCCTCCTCCAACGTCGATTTCTTGTAAGCATTCGTCGAATACGCGAGTTTAATTGGGTTGTTCATAGTGCGTCCATCACCCCGCAATGTGGATCAAGCCGTGCCCGCGTGAATTCCCGCGGATGATTCCCACGGTGGCATCCACATCTTCCTTGACGCCTTTCAGCAACACTTCAAGCTCTTCTACGCTCGTCACGCGATAGCGTCCAATCTGATTGATGACGTCGCCTGACTGGAGGCCGGCGACACCGGCCGCCGAATCCTCCTTCACGGCCGTGAGCAGCACGCCGCGGATGCCGGGGATCAGGTGGTACTTGCGCACGACGGCGGGCGTGACGGTTTCGGCTTCGACGCCGAGCTTGGTGAGGAGCAACTGGTTAGGTGGCGTGGGCGGCGCCTTGGTGACGGCCAGGCTCACCTGCTCCAGCTTCCCGCCGACATCGCCGCGTGCCACCTCGATCGGCAGCATTTCACCCGGCTTCGCTCCGGCGAGCGCGACCAGCGCATCGACCACGTTGCCGACCGGCACATCTCCGATCTTCAAGATCTGATCGCCGACGCGCAAGCCGGCCTTGGCGGCGATTCCATCCGGCCGGACGGATTTGACCATCACGGCCGCCCGGACGGTGGCGGGCGGAGTCGCGGTTCGTTTTTCCTCCACGGTGAAGCCGATCTGGGCGCGGTTGGTCGCCTCGGGATTAAGAAAGGTCGGCAGGAGGTCGCGCATGTTGGAGACAGCAATTGCAAACCCGATTCCGTGGGCATCGGCGCGAATCGCGGTGTTGATTCCGACGACCTGCCCATACGCATTGATGAGCGGCCCGCCGGAGTTTCCGGGATTGATCGACGCATCGGTCTGAATGAGGCCCTTGTAGCTCCTGGTGTCGCTGATATCGAGGGTTCGATCGACGGCGGAGACGATGCCCCGCGTCATGGTGCCGGCGTATCCGAACGGATTGCCGATGGCATAGACCGGCTCGCCGATCATGAGGTCTTCGGAGGTTCCGAGCGCAATGGCCTGGAGGGGCTTCTTCGGATTGACCTTCAAGACCGCGAGGTCGTGCTCGTTGTCGGTCGCGATCACATCGGCCGTGAGCGTCTCGCCGCTGGAAAAGGTCACCTTCACATCGGTTGCCTCATCGACGACGTGCTCGTTGGTGACGATGTAGCCCGAGGGATGAATGACAAAACCGGACCCCAGCGATTGGGCTTTGACCTCCCCCACCTGCCCGCCGAAGAAGCGATCGAAAACGGGATCGCCCGTCGGCACACGTGCGGTCACGATGTGCGTGGAGGAGATATTGACGACCGCATCCTTGGTCATGCGGTAGACGCGGACTTCGTTGGTGATGCGCAGGTTCTCATCCCCGCCACCGCCGCCGCCGCCCCCCCCCCGGCCCACTGCGGGGACATCCGCGTGAACCGTCGTCCCCCCCCCGCCGCCCGCTGCAAACGCCACCGCGAGTGCCACCACCATCAGCCGCAAATGCATCCGCATGTAATTCCCTCAAGTTGACCGTCGAAACCCAGATTGTAGTCCAAGATCGACCGCTTCACGAAGGGCGGACATTGTGAAAGCGCCACCCGGGCGTGGCCATTTTTTGGGGCAGTTGTTTGGATCTCCGCCTTGAGGCGGCAGCGGATTGGCTCCGCCAACTGCAAACCGCCTAAAGGCGGAACTCCGAACAAAGAAGCCCTTGCCACAAAACATGGCCACGCCCCGCCGCCACTCTTCCGTTGCCGCCGGCTCAATTTCATGACAAAAAGGGCACCGGTCCCCTAAGGCGGTCATGGATATTCGAGGACAAGGGGCTCCCCGGCCCAAGGGCCGGGGCTAAACTGGATCGGACAAATGGCGGTGGGAAATCAATATTCGCTACAAATTGCCGCCGGCGGAAACAATCCTATGATAAATCCCTCTTGCGTCCCTTTACGGAGTTCTTCATGCCGGCAGTCAAACGTCCCCTCGTCGCCGCTCTCCTCACCCTTGTCACGTCCCTCGCAGCCACAACCGCCCGTGCGGCAGATGATGTCGGCATCTCCTGGGAGACCGAAGCGCTACCGAACGGCCTGAAGGTGATTTACGCCCCGATGCCGTCCTCGCCGGTCACGCAGGTGCGTGTGGATTACCACGTCGGCTCGCGCGACGAACAACCGGACCGCCAGGGATTCGCCCACATGTTCGAACACATGATGTTCCGCGGCTCGGCGCACGTGGTGCCGCAGCAGCACATGAAGATGGTCGGCTCCGTGGGCGGCTACTGCAACGCCTTCACCGCGTTCGATAAAACCGAATACCACGACACGCTGCCGTCCTCGTACGCGAACATGGCTCTGTGGCTGGAAGCGGACCGCATGTCGAGCTTCAAGGTCTCGCCGCAAATCTTCCACACCGAGCGTCTGGTGGTGGCTGAGGAATGGCGGATGCGGCAGAACCAGCCGTACGGCACGATGTGGGACACGCTTTTTGCGCAAGTCTATAAAGAGGCCCCCTACCACTGGACGCCGATCGGCAACATGCAGCACTTGCAGGCCGCCCAGACGTCCGAGTTGCAGGCCTTCTTCAACAAGTATTACGTTCCGAGCAACGCGGTGCTGGTGATCGCGGGGAAGATGGACGTGGCGGAGACCAAGGAGGCGGTGCACAAATACTTCGGGTGGATTCCGCAGGGCGCGGAACTCGACCGCCACGTCGTCAAGGAACCGGAGCAGACCGAACCGCGGCGGGAAGAAGTGAAGATGCGGGTCCCGCTTCCGCGCCTGGTGATCACATACCCGATGCCGCCGCTGGTCTCGGACGACCAGGATGCGCTGGGACTTCTGATGACGATCCTCGGCGACGGTCGATCGTCGCGCCTGTCGCGTGTGCTGGTGACCAATGCGGATCCGCTTTGCATCTCGGCCGAGTCGATGGCCGAGCCGCTGGAGGACGGGGGCATCATGGGCGTGGAGGCGACGCTTATGCAGGGCAAAGATCCGGCGGCGGTGGAGAAGGTCATGCTCGAGCAGATCAAGCAGATCACGGACAACCCGGTGACGCCTGAGGAACTCGAGAAGGCCAAGCAGCAGGAACGGCTCGCGCTCGCCACGCGGTGGGAAACCCCGGACTCCACGGCGACGATTCTGGGCGACGAAATGATGATGCGCGGCAACCTGGAGCACGTGAAGACCGAGCGAGCCCGCATGGAGGCCCTCACGGCCGCGGACCTCCAACGTGTCGCAAGGAAGTATTTTGTGGCCACGAAGACGAGCACGCTGACGATCGTTCCGGGCAAGCCGACGCCGGCGGCGACGCAGGCGGCGGCCTCGCAGGCGGCGACGGAGCCCGTGGCGCAGGCGGCGCCGCGTAAAGTTGACTTTCCCGCCGATTATCCGACCAGGGCGCCGATGTCGGGCACGATCCCGCACGCCACGTTTGAGAAGGGGGTTGAGAAGAACATTGATGGCGTCCGCGTGATCGTGATGGAAGATCACCGTATTCCGATCGTCAACTGGTCGCTGACGACGCGGATGGGTTCGCATGCTGAACCTGTCGGGAAGGAAGGGCTCGCCGGGCTTACCGCGGGGATGGTTCGCCGCGGACCGGCAGGAAAGACCTACGACGAGTTCAACGAAGAGCTGGAATCTCGCGGCATCTCGATCGAAGTCTCCGATGGCGGCGACATTACGACGATCAACGGTTCGAGCCTGAAGGAACAGCTCCCCTACGGTCTCGACGCCACGCGGTCTCTGCTTCAGAAGCCCGCGTTTGACCCCGCGCAGTTCGAGAACCTCAAGCACGAGTCGCTCGACCACCTGCGTCTGGCGCTCAACACGCCGACCAAGCTCGCCAGCCGCGAGTTTGCACACGCCATGTACGGTGATTCGCCGCTCGGCCGCAGGGACACGATTGAAAGCCTTACCGCCATTACTCTCGACGATGTGAAGAAATTCTACAACGACGTGTATTCCTCGAAGGACGCGATCCTGATGATCGCGGGGGACGTCACCGTGGAAGAAGGGCAGAAGGCGGCGGAGACGCTGCTTGCGGAATCCCGTTCGAACGATCTGCCGAAAGTCGAATACCACCTTCCGGCCGCGCCGGACAAGCGGCGTGTGCTTCTGGTGGATTTCCCGCCGTCGAAGCAGAGCACGATCCAGCTCGGGGAGCCTTCTTTTACCATTGCCAGCGACGAGAAATTCGCGGGCACGCTTGCGGGGCAGTTGCTCTCGGCGGGGATTGACTCGCGGCTTGGCAAGTACGTGCGTGCGGAAAAGGGCTATGTATACGGCATCAGCGCCATGTTTGAGCCCGGACGCCAGGCGGGCGATTTCAACGGCAGCACGGGCACGAAGTTTGAGACGACTGCCGACACAGTCGAAGCCATGTTCAAGGTCTTCGACGACATGAAAACGGCTCCGGTGCCGGAAGATGAACTGAATGAAGCGAAGAAGCGCATCGCGGGGCAGATGCTGATGAGCATGCAGACGATCCAGCAGCAGGCCTCGCGGCGCGCGACTGCGATCCTCAACGGCTACCCGATCGACTATTACGATGTCTACCCGGAGCGCATCAGCAAGGTGACCGCCGACGACGTCAAGACGGTGATGAGCACGTATGCGGACGAGAACAAGATGACGATTGTCGTCGTTGCGCCGGCGAGCGCGGTGAAGTCGCAGCTTGAAAAGGTCGGCGATGTGACGGTGATTACGAGCGGTTCGCAGGAGTAAGGTCAATTGTCCGTGATCCGTGGTTCGTGGTCCGTGGTCCGTGAGAAAAGCACGGTACGCGGATCGCGGATCACGGATCAGGATCGATCATTCACGATTCGATGTCGATGTTCCTTTCCCGCGCAGGCATCCCTCGCTACCATACGCCACGATCATTCGTTCTTTCCGCCGGACACCCATGCCTTCCCGCAAGCGCACCGACTGGCTCGAAATCGGCTCAGGCAAGAGCTACCTCCACCGCGTGCACCGGCCGCTGCAGTGCCTGATTTTCATCATGCCGCTGCTGCTGGTTTACCAGATCGCCTCGGCGTTGCACCCGTGGACGTCGGAGCAGGCGGCCAATGGCGTCACGTACAGCCCGCACGTCGTCGCGTTTGTTCTGATGCTCAAGTTTTTCGCGTTGTTCGGCGCCGTCGGCAACATTTTGCCGCCGCTGGCGGTCGTTGCGATCCTTGTATTCTGGCACCTCGCCCGCAAAGACCAGTGGGAGTTCAACCCGAAGTTGTATATGGGGATGTTCGGCGAATCGATTTTGTGGGCGCTTCCCATTTTTGTCATAGGGCTTGCCGTTACGCGGCACGCCGCACCGGGTTTCGCGTCCCTGCAGGCGGCCGGATCGCAGTCGCCGCCGCTCGCCGCCGCTGGTGAACTCCCGTGGCAGACGGAAGCGGTGCTCTCCATCGGCGCCGGGATCTACGAGGAACTCCTCTTCCGCCTGGTCGCGATCATCATCCTCAACATCATCCTCGTCGACATCTTCGACCTGAAAGCCTCGACAGCGATCCCGATCATTATCCTCACCTCGGCGATCCTCTTTGCCGCGTATCACTACCTGGGCGCGGAGCACTTCAATCCGGCGACGTTTGCGTTTCGCTCGGCGATGGGGGTGTATCTGGCGGGGATTTTCATCTATCGCGGGTTCGGGATCGCGGTGGGGACGCACACGACGTACGATCTGATCGTCGTGGCGTTCACGCATCTGCACTGAAAAACATCGGCGGCGGCATCGCGGGAATGTGGGTTCACGCCCGGAGCGCGGCGGCAAATTTCCCGCCGAGCAACTTCACGACGGTTGCCACCTGCGGGTCGACTTCTTCGCTCGTGAGCGTGCGCGCCGGATCGCGAAACTCAAGCTTCAGCGTGAGGGATTTTTTTCCGTCGCCGAGTTGCCTGTTGCGGAAGGTCGTCACAAAATTGACCGAAGCCAGTGACGGCAGATTTGCGCCGACGACCGCCGCCTCCACCTCCACCCAGCGCACGGTTTCATCGACGACGATGGAGAGATCGCGCTCGACGCCGGGGAAGCGTGGGACGGGGTTGGCGCGACGCACGGGTTGGAAGACGTTCACCAGCGCGTCCCAATCGAGTTCCACACCGGCCACGGCGTGCCGGAGGTCGTACTTGCGTTGCATTTCCGGCGTGAACAACCCGACCCAGCCGATGACAGTTTTGGCTCCGCCGATCTCGAGCAGCACGTTTCCCGACGCTCCCTGCACAAAGAACGGATAATCCTGGGGTTCGACGCGCACGCGAGCCTTGGAATTCAGGCGGTCGACGATAAGCGCCGCGAGGCCGGTTAGGGAGGAAAGTTCCCCCGCCACGGCCGCAATCACGCGCTGCACGGTCGGCGGATTCTTGAGCGGATCGCCGCGCTGCTGAAAAATCTCAGCCTTTTCGCAGAGGGCGGCATCGGCGACTCCCACGTTTTGATTCGTGCGCCGCACCATGAGGAGGCTCGGCAAAAGGCTCGAGCGCAGCACGTCCGACTTCCACCCCGCGTGCTGCGGATGAATGAGCGTCGCGCCGGGACTCACAAACGGGGCGGAATCCGCCTCCGGGACAAACGTCACGGTCACCGCTTCGCTGAACCCCGCCTCCACGAGTGCGTTCATGATCACCCGCCCCGCCTTCTCGGCCGCCGGTTCGGGACGCACGGGATGGGTCACGCGGTCCAGTGTGGGGACATGCTGAAACCCGTGTACCCGGGCGACTTCTTCGATCAAATCGATTTCCCGCTCCACATCGAGCCGATGCGGGGGGATGCGGGTGTAGAGCACATCTTTTTCCGTTTCCGGCTGATCATCCACCCATGGGTCGAAACCGAGCGCTGCCAGAATCCCTTCCGCCCGGTCCGGCGCCACGGGTACGCCCATGATTTCCTCGTATCGCTTGAAGCGCATTCCCACCTGCTTCGACTTCACGCTTGCATCGCCGACGGTCACCACGCCCGGAGCGATCCCCCCCCCGCTCCCACCGGCGACCTGCACGATCAACTGTGCTGCCCGTTTGCCGGCCAGTTCGGCCATCGTCGGGTCGATGCCGCGTTCGAAGCGATAGGAAGAATCGGACTTGAGGCCGAGGGTGCGGGAGGTGGTGCGGATCGTCAGCGGCTCGAACCGTGCGGATTCGAGGAGGACGGTCGTGGTTCTCTCCGTCACTTCCGTCGCCTTTCCGCCCATGACGCCGGCGATCGCGACGGGGTTTTGAGCGTCGGCGATGACGAGCATGGAGGGATCGAGCGGGTATTCCTTGCCATCGATGGCGACCATCTTTTCGCCTTTGTTCGCCCGTCGCACGACGATGCGTTTTTCGGCGAGGAGGTCGTAATCGAAGGCGTGCAGCGGCTGGCCGAGTTCCATGAGGACGTAGTTGGTCACGTCGACGACGTTGTTGATGGAGCGCAGGCCGATGGACTCGAGGCGTTTGACGAGCCAGTCGGGCGAGGGCCCGACCTTCACACCGCGGATGATGCGGGCGGAATAATACGGGCATCCGGTCGTATCGCTCACTTCGACGCGGGTGGTCGAGGAGGCGGGGTCGCCGGATTCGGTGATGGCGACCCTGGGCAAGGAGAAGTTGCCGCCGGTGAGCGCGGAGAGTTCGCGGGCGAGACCGACGTGCGAGAAGCAGTCGGTGCGATTGCTGGTGACTTCGACGTCGAGAACCTTAGTGGGCCCCTTGGCGCCGTCAGCATCCTCGATGGACTCCACGGGCAGCCCCGCATTCATGAGAGCATCGGCGGCACGCGCGGCATCGGGCGTGGGGGAGAGGTAGTCAGCAATCCAATCAAGGGCAATTTTCATTTTCGGTTCCGATCAAGGGACAGAACGGAAAAAGTAATGCATCGGCGCAGCCCCCACAAGCGCACGCCCGGAGTTCCGCGATCGGGCGGTTTGCACCGCTCAGTATTTGAGGGAGTGTGCAGGATGAGTTCACGATTCCATAAACAGCGCCGGCGCTACCGAGAAGTGCCCCCCAAGAATCTTCGCCTGCTCCCACGTCAGATGCCGGTCGCCCTTCAGGAGCTTCGACCCCATGCTCGGATGTACCCCCAGCAGCCTCCCCAGATCCGACGCCGACATCCCGGCCTGCTCCGTCACGTGCCGCAGCATCGCCAACCCCGAAAGTTTGGCCAGATCGATGGCGTGCTGCCTGGCCTCGTACGCCTCCACAAGCTCGACCAGCGTCTCAAGATAATTCGCCTGCCCGCGCGAATGCCGTGGAATCTGCATCAGCCGGTCGATCATTTCCACCGTGTTCTGATGATGAACATCATCGCGGATTGCCATGGGAGGCATCAGCCGCACCAGTTCCTCGAAGGATGCCGGAAGGCTCTTTGCTCTCGCTTGTTTAGTTCTCGTCGCCATGACCGCTACTCCTTCCATCGGCCCGTGTCGTACTCTCGATGCGTGAGCACGCCACGGATATTAATCAGTTGCCAATCGTATCGAATGCGAACAACAAGCCGACACTTATTTCCGCAGACATTAAACACCGTCAGCACGCCGCTCCGTTTGGTCGCCACCCCGTCTGCGTGGGTATAAATGCGGCGAATCTCGTTGAGATTCCGCCATCGCGCCGCCAGCGCCGTCTTGAACCACGCCCGCAGCGGCTCTTCCGCGTCCGGATGAAGCTCCCAGAAGTCCTGCAGAACCTTTTGGCTGATCACCCGCATGTTTAGACATTTTGTCTAAGCGCCTGCGCGAAGTCAATTCTCAATGTTGATTTCCCTGCCGCCAGCGTTCAGCTTTGCCACGACAACGTCCGCTTCACCCACGCACAGGAGCCCCGATGGCCACGGTTACTCAGGGCCCGACATCATTATCATCAACGCGATGTTCCTCGCCTTGGTCAGGCTCGCTCCTGTGCGACGGAAACATGAGAATAGAGAAGATCAATAAACTCGTCTGGCATTGGCAGACTCCCCGGCCCAAGGGCCGGGGCTAAACAGGGGGGGGCTTTCGCTCTGGGCTGTCTGTGCCTTGTATGGTTTAATAACACCATGACACACGCGTTCCTCCGTTGCATGCTCCCGGTGCTTCTTCTCGCCACGCTCGCCCGCGCTGCCGATCGCCCACCCGACCCAGCCATCCAGCAAATCGTCACCCAATTACGCCAATACGGCCTCGCCCCCCCCCCTCCCGCCACCGACCACGGCGACCGCCCCCCCCGCTTCCTCGAAGACATCGAACTGCCTAAAACCTCCATCTCCGAGGCCGCGCGCCTCCTCAACTCCCAGCGCCCCGACGGCTCCTGGCCGGACATCGACTACCCATCGGCCGCCCGCTCGTCCTGGCCCGCCTTCGACCACCTGACGCGTCTGCTCGCCCTCACGGTGTACGCCCGCAGCCCGCAGACTCCTGGCGAGCAATCCACCCGCGCCCTCGCCGCCGCCCATGCCGCTCTCGATTTCTGGGGCAAGAACGATTTCAAGTGCCCGAACTGGTGGTACAACAACATCGGCGTGCCCAAAATCCTCGGCGCCATCGCGCTCCTGCTCGACAAAGACCTCACTCCGCTCGAACACGACTACATCGCCGACGTCGTGATGCCGCGCTCCAGGCTCGGGGCCATGACCGGGCAGAACAAAGTGTGGATCGCCGGCAACAACGTCATGCTCGCCGCCCTTACCAACGACGTCCCCCTCATGCGCCGCGCCACCGCCACCATCGCCGACGAAATCGCCATCGCCAAAATTCAGCTCGGCATCCCCGACGAGGGCATCCAGCCCGACTACTCCTTCCACCAGCACGGCCCGCAAGAACAGTTTGGCAACTATGGCCTCGCCTTCGCCACCGACATCACCCGCTGGGCCATCATTCTCCGCAACACGCGCTACGCCTTCTCCGAAGACAAAATCGACATCCTCCGCCACTACCTCCTCGACGGGCTCAACTGGACGTGCTGGAAGGGGGAGATGGACATCTCCGCCTGCGGGCGGGAGCTTTTCCCCGATTCGCCGCGCACCAAGGCCAACACCGTCGCGGCCATCATGCAATCCATGTCGCTTGTCGACACCGTGCACGCCAGGGATTACACGGCATTTGTCGACCGCAATCTGCATGCGTCCCCCGACGCTGCAAATGATCTTCACGGCACGCGCTACTTCTACAAATCCGACTACCTCATCGAACGCTCCGCCCCGCCCCTCGATCTGATGTCCACGCTGAAAATGCACTCCAACCGCATCATCGGCGGCGAAACCGTCAACTCCGAAAATCTCGCCGGCAACCACCTCGCCGACGGCGCCACGTTCTTCTACCGAAGCGGCGACGAATATGCCGACATTTTCCCTGTGTGGAACTGGCGGATGATCCCCGGCACCACGTCGCTGCTTGATGAGTCGCCGCTCTCGTGGGTGAAAACGAAATCGAAGAATCCCAATGATGAAGTGATCACCGACGCGCCGAAGCCCACCGCCACCCGCCCCGTCGACATCGGCCTGCCGCCACTCCCCATCTCCAAATACACCAGACCCACCGGTCCCGCGTTCGTCGGCGGCGCCTGCGACGGCCAGCACGCCGCCATCGCCATGGACTTCAATCGCGACGGCCTGACCGCGCACAAAGCATATTTTTATTCGCGTGGAATCACCCTCTGCCTGGGCGCCGCCATCAACTCCTCCTCCGAAGCCGTCGCCCTCACCACCATTAACCAGTGCCTCCTCCACGGCGACATCCGCCTCAACGAAACCACACTCCACGCTCCCACCGATTTCACCGGCACCGCCAAAACCGTCGAACACGACGGCCTCCTCTATTACTTCCCCACGCCCATCGAATTCAACCTCCACGCCGGCCCGACCACCGGCACCTGGAAATCCGTCTACGACACCCCCAGCACGCCCGCGGCCGACGTCACCAAGGATCTCTTCACGCTCGCGATCTTCCACGGCATCAAACCCAAGGACGCCTACTACGCCTACGCCGTCTGCCCCGCCACCAATCTCCCCACGCTCAAACTCCTCCCCGAAAACCGCATGACCGTTCTGTCCAACACCGCCGCGCTCCAAGCCGCCCAAATAGACGACGCCGTCGCCATTGTCTTCTGGACCCCCGGCGCCTTTACGACCCACACTCACACCATTCAAGTCGATCACCCCTGCGCCGTTCTTTTTACGCTCAAAGACGAAGAGCCGCACCTCGTCCTGGCCGACCCGACGCAATCCCTCGCCGACATTACTCTCGAACTCGACGGCCACGCCCACACACTCCACCTCCCCGCCGACCAACTCGCGGGAAGCACGGTGGACGTGGCATGGGGGTCCCGCCCATGATGGGCCGCAGCCCATTCCGCCCCCTCACCGCCTGCTCACCCGCTGCCAATCCGGCGGCCGATCCAAAATCTGTTTCCCCGAGATCCGCGCCACCAACTCCACGATCGTCTCCGTAGTCAGATGAATAATCCCGCCCGAAATCATCAGCACACAAAACGCCGGCAGATCAAACCACGCCATCTCCCTGTCCCGCCGCAGCAACTTGAAATAGAGCATCGCCACGCCCACCCCCACCCACGGCACCACCATCACCGCCACCACCCCGCCGACAATCGCGCCGACCAGCACAACGACTGGAATAACCATCTCGTTCTCCTGCCGCCCAGAGAACTGCTCCGACCTTTCGCGTATTTTCCAATTTGCGTTCCGCCCCTGTCAATGAAAATCCCAATTTACTCCTCCACTCGGCGTCCCTCCGTGTAGCGCCGGTCTAACGGACCGCCGCGCCCGGCGTGGAATGGCATCCGGCGAACAAGATCGCCTCCGCTCACCGCAAAGTAAACTCAATACGCTTACCCAGCAGTTGCGCGACTTTGGCCATCGTGTTCAGTGTAATCGACGTGTTCTCCGGATCGAGCAGCCGATCCACCCCGGTCCGACTGGTCTTCAAACGCTTCGCAATTTCAGCCTTGGTAAGCTTGCGATCGGTCATTGCCCGTTCAAGCTCGTGGGCGATCTTGAACTTGATCGCCGAAGCGCGGCATTCTTCCAGAATGCCCTCTTCCGCAAGAAAATCGTCAAACTTCGAACCTATATGTTTTTGCTTCACAGAACTACCTCACCTGATTCATCCGCTTGATCGCCAGTTCGAGTTCCTGCTTCGGCGTCTTTTGCGTCTTCTTGATAAAGCCGTGAAGCCGCACCATCGTTTGGCCTTCGACGTAGAAAATTACCCGCGCAATTCGATCCTCAAGCCGCGACCTGACTTCCCACAGTCCCGTTCCCATGCCGCCCACCATCGGCTTCCCTATCGGCCAGCAATATTGCACTTTCAGAATATCGTCTCCGATGATTTTCCGCTCGCTCTTCGGGAGCGAAAGCAGCCAGTCCCGAACGGGCTCATTGCCGCTGCTTGTCTTGAAGAACACGGCGTCGAGATTTCGTTCGGGTTGCCCCATCGTATGTACCAAAATTTGTGCACGATGTCAATTGGCGTGGGCGAATTATCGCCAGGCACGAGGTCTATCGGCACAACTCTGTCGAGACCTCACGCCGCTCCCCCTCTTCGCCGATAACATCCTTATGACCACCAAAACCAAAATCGCCATCATCGGCTGCGGCAACATCTCCTCCATCTACATCCAGAACGCCTACCGCATCCCCTCCCTCGAACTCCTCGCCCTCGCTGATCTCGATCCCGCGCGCCCCCTCGCCAAAATCGAAGAAATCAAGTCTAAGTGGCGCGAGTGGAACCTCCCCAGCGAACCCAAACTCCCGCGCCCCCTCACCGTTGAACAACTCCTCGCCGACCCCCACATCCAACTCGTCATCAACCTCACCATCCCCAAGGCCCACGCCGAAGTCGCCCTCCAGTGCCTCCACGCCGGCAAACACACTTATCACGAAAAGCCCTTCGCCCTCTCACGCACCGAAGGCCAGAAAATCCTCGACACCGCCAAACAAAAAAAACTCACCGTCGGCTGCGCCCCAGACACCTTCCTCGGCGCCGGCATCCAGACCGCCCGCAAAATCATTGACGACGGACTCATCGGTGAACCCGTCGCCTGCTCCGCCTTCATGACCTGCCCCGGCCACGAATGGTGGCACCCCGACCCCGAGTTCTACTACCAGCCCGGCGGCGGCCCCATGTTCGACATGGGACCCTACTACCTCACGACCCTCGTCAACCTCCTCGGCCCCATCGCCCGCATCACCGGCTTCGCCCGCGCCACGCGACCCACGCGCACCATCACCTCCCAAAAAAAGAATGGCACCCTCATCCCCGTGGAAACACCCACCCACATTGCATCGACGCTCCAATTCCGCAACGGTGCCATCGGCACCATGATCATGTCTTTTGACGTCTTCGGTGCGAATCTTCCACGTATCGAAATTTATGGATCAAAAGGCTCGCTCTCCGTACCCGACCCCAACCGTTTCGACGGCGACGTGAGAATGAAAATTGGCCGCGGCGACTGGGAAACTGTCCTTCTCACATATGGGAACAGGCGGGACATGAGGGGGATCGGGGCCGCCGAGACTGGGATCGCCGCTCAAAGAGGGGCCATTCCCCGCCCCGCCGCCGCCCTGGGCTACCATGTTCTCGAGGTGATGGAAGCCTCCCTCGAAACCGCCCGCACCGGGAAGAGTATCGAGATCCTCTCCACCGTCGATCGCCCCGCCCCCCTGCCCCCCGGCCTGGATGACGGCGTAATACCTTAAATGTGGCGCAATCAGTCACAACGCTTCCACATCACTCCAGGGCCCTGAATAACCGCCTGAAATCCAAAGGCTTAGGAATAGAAGTCGCCTCCGGCCCAAACTGGGTCAGATCAACCGGCCCCAACTGCCCCGACATAAACACAATTCTTACAAGTGGAAGTAGATGCTTGAGATACACTGCAAACGCATCCCCCGGTAATCCCGGCAACCACACGTCCAACAGCGCCACATCGGGCGTAAACGTCTTCAGCGACTCCTTCGCCTCCTCCGCACTCCAGACCGCAATCACCTCATGTCCAAGCCCACGCAAAAGATTAGCCAGTGACTCTCGCGAAACCCGGTCATCCTCGACCAATAGAACACGTCTTGCCATTTCCAGTAGTACCTTTCAGCTTTCGACGGTGACACAATATGCAAAGCTGATGCCCAAAAACTCAGCAGAACCGCCCCAAATGAGGGCATTCTTACCCACCCCGATCCCGCATCCCACTTGACGCATCCCCATCTTGCTTTGAGCCGAACCGACCAGGTTGCGGATCTGCAGGTGATTGAGAAGAAGGTCGACGCCAACGGCCTGCCGATCATGGGCGCCACGCCCGGATTGAGCACGCGTTACGTCGGTCTGACGGGTTCGCAGATCCTCATCAAGATGCTCGCCGAGTACGGGGTGACAGATGCCTTCGGCTATCCCGGCGGGGCGATTCTCCCGACTTTCGACACCCTCTACGACGCCAAGATCAACTTCGTCCTCGTCCGCCACGAACAAGGCGCCGGCCAACGCGCAATGCAAGCAGCGATTCGCGGAGAGCGGTCACACCATAACCCCCCCACATGCTCCACCTGGAAATGCCCCCCGCTGCCAGGCCGGTCTTTCGGCCTCCCCAGCAAAGTTGAATCGGGAGATTGCTAGACCTGCGTGGTAATGAACGCCGGCGCGCTAGGGAGCACGCCAGCAAGAATGGTTCTTGTTCTCAGAAAGAACTCGCCACCGGCGATTTCTTCAAGGCTTTAAGTCAAACTCATGAAGTTTCGTCGTCGCCGTCCCGTAATTCCCGAGATGATAAACGGCCGCGCCGACGGGTGAGAAAGTGAACGACTCAAACGGCTCGGCGGCCATCTTGTCGAGATACTCCCGGGTGGCGAGGCCGGTGGTCACGTGCGGCATGAAATGCTCGCCGGAATGCTCGGGCACAAACACTTCCACGTATTCAATCAAGCCCGGCACAATGGCACCCTCGGACGGCGGAACGAACGCCGCTGCGGTTCCGTTTTTCACCACGAACGGAGTCACCGCGTCAATCACCGCCTGTTGCAACTTGAGCAATTCCGGCGTCGGCTTGATGACAATCCCCTGCAGGCCCAGCGGTCCATCCGGGATGTAGTAAAACTTGTACGCCTCCAGCTTCAATCCCGTCACATTGGAGCTCGCCAGAACTTTGCCGACGGCGGCATAAACCTTGTCGAGATCCGCCGTGTGGACATAACGCTGGGCCATTGTCACGTGCGGACGGTGGGAAGCGTCCAGCGCAAAGCCCTTGGGAAAGTCCTTGCGCAGCAGGTCGTTGATGGCCCCCGCGCGATCGAGCATGGTGGCGTCAGGCTGCAGCAGGATATCGATGGCGATGACGTCATTCTGATCCGCACCCGTGGCTGCCGGCTGCGCGGTGGCGCCACGGGTTCCGAGCGCGAGCAGCACCAGCGCACATTTGAGCAATCCCTTAAGCCAGAGATGATTTGTCGTGTTCTTTTTCATACTCGTCGTCTCCTCGTTTATGGCTGCTCCGATATTGTTTTCTTGCAGGCTCGCTTTGCCGCTTCAGTTGCTCAGCGGTCACTTCTCGAACGCAAAAACCTTTTTCCAGTCGTTCTTCATGCTGACGACGATCCAGCCATCCTTCTGCGCCTGATCGTCCAGCTCGGGTGGGAAAGCGCCGAGCTTGGTGTCCGGCAGTCCGCGCGCCGGGCCGTAGGCGTATTCTCGTTGCGCATCGTCGTGCAAAACCAGCAGCTCAAACCTCGCGCCCGCGCCGGCCTGTGTGTATTCCAGCATCTCTTTGTCGCCGCTCGAGTTCCCAAACGCCGCGATCGGCCGGCGGCCAATGAACTGGTTGATCGATATCGCCTTGCCGTCTTTGTCATCGTTGAAATTCAATTCCGGCAGGCGCACGAGGACGGGCTTGCCATCCCGCATCTCAAACTTCGTCTTGATGCTGCTGCCGATCACCTGCTCGGGCGGAATGCCGTACGCCTTCTCCATCCACGGCCGCATGAACTCAATCCCACCGCCGGAGACGACGTAAGTCTTGAAGCCGTTGGCGCGCAGATAGGCGAGGACCTCGATCATCGGCTGATACACGCACTCGGTGAACGGCCTGTTGAATCTTGGGTGTTTTGCCGTCGCGATCCAATCCTTCACAATCTGCTCGAACTCCGTCGTCGTCATCCCCGCATGCGTGGCCATGAGAAGCTCGACAAGCCCGCGTTCACCGCTGGCCATCGCCCCCTTCATGTCCCCCTTGAGTATCGAAGCAAACGGCTCCTTCTCCTTCCACTCCGGATGCTCCGGAGCCAACGCTCTCACACGATCCAGCGCGAAGAACAACTGAACCGGAATCGGCTGCTCGCACCAGAGCGTGCCGTCGTTGTCGAACGTGGCGATGCGTTCCGCAGGCGGCACAAAATCCTTGCTACCTGCGTCCGTCGTCGTCTGAACGAATTTCTCGATGGCCTGTTTGGCCGGACCCTCATTCCATGAGGACAACGGGTCGTCGGCACGAGCGATGTTGGACGTGAACGCCACCACCCCAAGAAGTAAGACGGCGACGAGGTTCCCTTTGCGTTTAGCATTCATGTTTTTTTCTTTCAATGATTGCTTAAACTGAGTTCCACGCATTCCATTAATGAAATCCGGGACGGGCTCATCCAATCAACCCCGTCCCGTCGGAAGGCCGCAATACCGCGTGTTCTAGCATCCCTTTGGATGACAGCCGGCGCCACTCGTAGAATTCCTCGTTTTGCGTTGGAAGAACTACTAGTTGCGGCCCTCGCAATGACCCGCTGTTGAAGTGACAGTCGTGAAGAGGTCCCGCACTTACTCCACTGCCAATTCCCAAAATGTTGCGCCATCATATTTTACGATCGATTACCTACCATTCCTATCGGAGAAGGGGGGAGATTGCCAATGACGTACCCACGCTTGGCCATCTCCCCCCCCCTTCCGCTCCTACCACCCAATCCCCATCTTGCTTCCAACCGATAAACCGCTATGCTGGATCGACCTTTTCACGGGAAAGACCCCGTCTTTTCCCTGAAGACTTGCTCGCAAGTTCACGGCGGCGCCGCTGGGCGTGGGTGTTATCCGGAGTGTTCCGGACGCTCGCTACCCCATCAGACGCAGCCGAAGATGTGAGGATCATATGACCACCGTTCAGTCCCCCACCGGGGCCAAGGCGGCTGCATCGACGCCCCCAGGCCAAGTCCCCCCCCCCCACCCCCCTTACAAGAACCCCATCCCCGCCATCCGCACCGACCAGGTCGCGGATCTGCAGGTGATTGAGAAGAAGGTCGACGCCAACGGCCTGCCGATCATGGGCGCCACGCCCGGATTGAGCACGCGTTACGTCGGTCTGACGGGTTCGCAGATCCTCATCAAGATGCTCGCCGAGCACGGGGTGACGGATGCCTTCGGCTATCCCGGCGGGGCGATTCTGCCGACGTTCGATACTCTCTACGACGCGAAGATTAATTTCGTGCTGGTGCGTCACGAACAGGGCGCCGGGCACATGGCCGACGGCTACGCCCGCGCCACCGGCAAGCCCGGCATCGTGATCGTGACCTCCGGCCCCGGCGCGACGAATACCGTCACGCCGCTGGCCACCGCGTACATGGATTCGATTCCGATGATCGTGTTCAGTGGGCAGGTGCGCACGTACATGATCGGGAACGATGCGTTCCAGGAAGCGGACGTGACGGGGATCGTGCGTCCCGTGACCAAGCGTGCCTACCTCGTGAAGAGCGTGAAGGACCTGCCGCGCATCATCAATGAAGCCTTCGTCATCGCCACCACGGGTCGCCCCGGCCCGGTGCTGGTCGATCTGCCGGTGGATGTGACCACCAGCAAGATCGAAGAAGCGGTGGATGACACGCCGTATCTGCCGGGCTACAAACCGCGCGTGCTCGGTCATTCCAAGATGACCAAGTCTGCAGCGGAAATGATTAATGCCTCGAAGCGTCCGGTGCTGTACGTCGGCGGCGGCGCGGTGCTGGCGAATGCGTGGAAGGAAGTGCGGCAGCTTGCGGACAAAGCGAATCTGCCTTGCACCACGACGCTCCTCGGCCTCGGCGCTTTTGACGAACTTAATTCCCGCAGCCTGCACATGCTCGGCATGCACGGTTCTGCGTACGCCAACTATGCGGTGCAGGAGAGCGACTGCCTGATTGCCGTCGGGGCACGATTCGATGACCGCGTCACGGGCAATCTGAAGTTCTTCGCACCCAAGGCGAAGATCATCCATGTGGACATCGACCCGTCGTCGATTTCGAAGAACGTGAAGGTCGATATTCCCGTGGTGGGAGATGCGCGTCTGTGCCTGCAGGACATCATCCAGCACGTGCAGCATGTGGATCGCGAGGAATGGTTCGACCAGATCGACGCGTGGAAGAAGCAGTATCCGTTCCAGTACCGCGACGACACGAATCTTGCGAAGCCGCAGGCGATCATCGAAGCGATCAACAAGGTGACGCAGGGGAAGGCGATTTTCGCCACCGGCGTGGGCCAGCACCAGATGTGGGCGGCGCAGTTCATCCGCTGGAGCCAGCCGCGGAGCATGATTTCGTCGGGCGGCCTTGGCACGATGGGCTACGGCGTTCCCGCCGCCATCGGCGCGCAGGTCGGCCGCCCCGGCGAAACCGTCATCGACATCGACGGCGACGCTTCGTTTATCATGTTCCCGCAGGAACTCGCGACGGCGGCGGAGTACAAGCTGCCGGTGAAGATTGCCATCCTCAACAACAATTTCCAGGGGATGGTGAAACAGTGGCAGGAGCTGTTCTACAAGGGCCGGCTCAGCTACACGAAGATGCACAATCCGGATTTCGCCAAACTCGCCGAAGGGTTCGGCGTCCGCGGGATTCGGTGCGATCGGAAGGAAAACATCGCCAAGACGGTCGAGGAGATGATCAAGCATCCCGGGCCGTGCGTGGTCGATTTCCTATGCGAAGCAAACGAGCATGTGTACCCGATGGTGGCCAGCGGCAAGGCTCTGCATGAGATGGAGCTGGGCATCATTGGGAAGCAGATTGCCCCGCAGGCGAATACGGCGCGGGAGCTGGGCTCGCTGGCATGACACGCGGCCCGACGAGCGGGCCGGCTAAACGGTAATGCGTCTTTTTTAGCGCGGGCTGCGTAGTGCTTGCCGAGAGGTGAGCTTTATGACGAAGCGCTTGTATTGTTGGGCTGTGCTGAGTGGTCTTGCGGCGGGTTTTCTGACCGCGCTGTCGGGTTGCGACGACATGGCGAATTCCAATGACGTCGTGGACCTGCAGAATCAGCAGCGACTGAACCGAGGCATTCCGGGACCCACCGAACTTCCTCCGGGTCTTGGCGATGACCTTCCGCCGCAGACGGCAGCGCCCATTGCATCGAACAAATGACGGCACGTGGATTCACCGAATCGCGTGCCTTACGCGAAGGAGTTGTCGTGAGACACGTGATTTCTGCTCTGGTGATGAACGAGCCGGGCGTGCTGGCCCATGTGGCGGGGATGTTCTCGGCTCGGGGATTCAACATTGATTCGCTGGTAGTGGGCCGGACGGAAGACCCGACGCTGTCGCGGATGACGATCGTGGTGAATGCCGACGATCGGATTCTCGAGCAGGTGCGGAAGCAACTGGCGAAGATTGTGACGGTGGTGCGGGTGCGGGATTACAAGGATCTGCCGTTCGTGGAGCGGGATCTTTGCCTGGTGAAGGTGACGACGCCGGCGGGGAAGCGGAGCGAGGTGATTGAGCTGGCGGCGCTGTTCAGGGGGCATGTGGTGGATGTCGGGCCGAACACGGTGATGATCGAGCTTTCCGGCGAAGAGGAGAAGGTTGATGCGTTTGTGGAGCTGATCCGGCCATACGGGATCAAGGAACTGGCGCGGACGGGCGTGATCGCGATGCCGCGCGGGAGTTCGACGGTTTCAGCGCCGGAGGAGGATGGGGGCGTACGCCGGGAGGGCATTGCGAAGCCTTCGGCGAAGAGCGCGGGCGGGTTCCGTGAGCCGACGCAGGAAGAGCTGGAGGCGACGCCGCCGGGTTGAGTGCGCGATTGACGTTTGCATGTGAAACGGCCGAGGGATGCGAATCCCCCGGCTTTTTTTTCGCGCGGGGGATTCGTCGGGTCAACGGCGGGGTTCACAGGGGGGGGTGGCGGCGGTTATCATTTGCGGAAAGGACTCAAGTCGTTTGAGGGGCGCATTTTAATGACGTTGATTGCACCGAAGGCAACGCTGCCGGAGCTTCGAGAGGTCATCGGGAGCGTGGATGAGCTGCGCCGCATTCTGACGACGATTGATGAGGTGCGCGCGGCGGAGATGCGGGAGGTGGCGGAGCGGTATCCGTTTCGAATCCCGCGGTTTTATGTGGAGCGGGTGCTGCGGGATGATCCGGGCGATCCGCTGTGGCAGTTGGCGCTGCCGGGGAAGACTGAGCTGTACGATGCGGGGACGGAGCGGTGGGATGCGTTTCAGTTAGCGGGGAAAATGGTGGAGCATCCGCGGTGGATCCAGAAGTACCGTTACGAAGTGCTGATCCGGATGACGAACTTCTGCAGCGGGCTTTGCCGGTATTGCTACCTGAAGAATCGAGAAAACATTGAGGGGTTCATTTCGCATGCGGACATCGATGAGATGTTTGAGCAGGCGGAGCAAAGCGGGAATCGGGCGGGACTGCGGGAGATCGTGCTGTCGGGGGGCGATCCGCTGACGGTGCCGGGGGAGTATCTGGAGCATCTGGCGGAGCGTATCGAGCGGCTCAACGGAATGTTGGACCGGCGCGTGACGGTGACGATTCACACGCGGGAACCGGTGTGGTTTCCGAATCGGGTGGTGCGGACGAAGGGGTTGCTGGCGGGGCTGCGGGCGCTCAAGCCGAGTTCGTACATTCTGCATGTGGTGCATCCGCGCGAGGTGACGCCGGAGCTGCTGGAGACGCTGGTGGTGCTGACGAGTCTGGCGGAGACGGGGGACGGGGGGAGGGGGCGGAGGCCGCTGATGATGATGCAGCATCCGCTGTTTCGGGGGATCAATGATGATGCGGGGGTGATCACGGAGATGTATGACCGGATGGACGCGGGGGAGGTGGTGGTGAAGCCGTATTATTTGATTCATCCGTTTCCGGACGGGACGCTGCCGGAGCATCGGCTGACGTTGAAGGAGAGCCAGGCGATTTTGCGTGGGCTGGCGAGTGCGCCGGGGACGCGGGTGCCGCTGCTGACGGTGCCGACGCCGATGGGGAAGTGCGTGATTGGTCCGTGGGAGGAGCTGGTGGATCGCGGGGGGTATTACCTTTTGCATACGAAGGATGGGGTGCCGGTGGAGTATACGACCGGGGAGTTGTACGATCCGTCGGAGCGGCGGAGCGATATTCCGCTGGTGATGACGGTGAAGGGGAAATGAGCGTGATTCGTGGTTCGTGATCCGTGGTTCGTGACTTGGGCGAGGAACGTTGGGTGAAGTGTGCGGTCATCATTCCGGTGTTTAATCATGCGGGCTCGATTGAGCGCGTGATTGGGGAAGTACTCGCGGTGATGGCACGGATGCCCGGGGTCGTCGAGTTGATTGTGGTGGATGATGGGTGCACGGATGGGACGGGGGATATTCTGCGGCGGCAGGCGGGGATTACCCTCGTTTCGCATGCGGTGAATCAGGGGAAGGGGCGGGCGCTTCTGACGGGGTTCGGGCATGCGGCGGCGAATGGGTGCACGCATGTGCTGACGATCGATGCGGATGGGCAGCATTGTGCGGGGGATCTGGTGCGAATTTATGAGGAGGCGAGTGCGCATCCGGATGATCTGGTGATCGGGTACCGGGATCTGGACACGGCGGGGAACGTGCCGGCGCGGAGCAAGAAGGGGCGGAATGCGGCGACGTTCTGGCTGCGCGTGCAGACGGGGCAGCGGATTCCGGACAGCCAGTGCGGGCTGCGGGCGTATCCGCTGTCGCATGTGCTGGCGGTGAAGCACCGGTTTTTGCGGTATGATTTTGAGACCGAAGTGCTGGCGCGGATGGCGTGGGGCGGGCTGAAGATTCGCAGCGTGCCGGTGAAGTGCATCTATTTTCGCGGTGCGGAGCGGGTGAGTCATTTTCGGCCGGTGATGGATACGTTGCGCGGGGTGCGGGTGAATGTGTACCTGGTGTGCAGGCGATTGGCGCCGGCGCCGCTGCGGCGACTGGTGGCGAAGAGCGCGGCGGAGTCCAGCTTCGGCAATTGGTGGCGGTGGGCGAGCTGGCGGGAGGCCATTGGGGAGATGCTGCGTGCGGGGTCGAGCAATTCGGAACTGGCGACAGCGTTTGCGTTGGGAATTTTCATCGGGCTGACGCCGCTCTATTTTCTGCACAGCATCATCGCGATCTATCTTGCGCGGCGTTTGCATTTGAATGTGATTGCGGCGGTGGTGGGGAGCCAGATTTCGATTCCGCCGCTGGTGCCGATCTGGGCGATGCTGAGTTATGGCGCGGGCAATCTGCTGCTGCACGGGAGATGGAATGTGGCGGGGCTGTCGGATTTTTCGCGGCACATGCTGCCGGCGTTGCTGGTGGGGAGTTTTCTGGTGGCGATCTGCACGGCGACGATCGGGCTGTTCGTCGCGCGGGGAGTGTTATACTGCGTGCGCACGGAGCGGGTGGCGGGTTGAACGCGCCGATCCGATGTCGGCGGCTACATGGCGAGTTGAAGCATGAGTGAAAGCGCGGCAGAGCGAGAGGCGGCGGGCGAGACGGATGTCCGCCAGCGCTGGGGCGTTCCGCGCTTCGGGTATTACTCGAATCTGGCGATGCTGTGGATCGGATCCCGGGTGTTGTGGGCGGGATATTTCCTGGTGTGGTTTGGGGCGATTTATTTTTTTGTGTTTGTGCGCCAAGCGCGGCGGGCGAGCATGGCATACCTGGATCGGCTGCGGCCGGGGCGGTCGAGGCTGCGGCGGTGGTGGGATACGTACCGGCACATGATTGAGTTTGGGATGCTGCTGCTGGATCGCGCGGTGATGCTGGTGAGCCCGCGGCACGGCTTCGAGATGCGCTGCGACGGGCGGGAACATTTGACGCGTGCAATGGCGCAGGGACGGGGGGTGATCATGCTGACGGCGCATTTTGGGAACGCAGAGGCGGCGGCGCCGAATATTTTTCGGATGGGGGTGGATCTGCCGATTCATATCGTGATGTACCAGGAATCGTCGGATGCGACGGAGCGGTTTCACACGAAGCATCGGCGGATGCTGTCGAACATGAACGTGATCAGCACGACGGATCCGCTGGTGGCAGGGGTGAAGATCATTGCGGCACTGCGGAAGGGAGACGTGGTGGCGATGCGGGCGGATCGGGCGCTGACGGGGAAGGCGGTTCGCGCAACGTTGCTGGGCGCGGAGGTGGAGTTGCCGGCGGGACCGTTCATGGCGGCGGCGTTGAGCGGGGCGCCGGTGGTGAATGTGTACACATGCCGGCTGGGGTATCGGCGATACGCGTGCGTGATCAGCGAGATGCGCTTGTATGGGGACGATCAGCCGGGGACGGGGGAGGGGCGGGAGGAGCGAGTTGCGCGGGCGGCGCAGGATTTTGCGGAGTGTCTGGAGGGGCTGATTCGGAAATATCCGCTGCAGTGGGGGAATTTTTATGACTTGTGGGCCAAGACGTAAACACGAAGGCACGAAGAGACGAAGGACCACGAAGACGGATCGAAGTGGGATTATTCGATGGTGAGGGTGAACGTGCTGAGTGCATCGTCGTTTTGGTTGAGCGTGGCTTCGTAGGTATTGGGTGTGGTCGGACTCAGCGTGATTTGGATTTCGGTTTCGGGCGGGATGGGACGGGTGAATCTGGCGGTGGGGATTTCTTTGAGGGTGTGCGGGAGGTTGGCGGCGGCGAGGATGTCGAGGGCGAGTTGGATGTGCATGAAGCCGGGGAGGAGTGGGTTGCCGGGGAAGTGGCCGTGGAAGCCGGGGAATTCTTTGGGGAATGTTGCCGATGCGCGGAGGGCGGGCGAGGTGGTTTGCAGCGAGAGCGAGTAATTGGAGGGGAGCGTGTTCATGCGGCGGGCTTGTGGCGGTCGATGAAGGCGGCGAGTGTGCCGATGCTGGCGAGGGCCTGGTTTACTTCCTGATTTTGCTCTTCGAGCATGATGCCGAAGTGCTTGTCGAGGAGGACGGCGATTTCGAGGACGTCGACGGAATCGAGGCCGAGGCCTTCTTTGCCGAAGATGCGCGTATCGGGACTGATGGGGCGGCCGGGCTGGAGTTTGAGGCCTTTGGAGAGGACGTCGATGAGGTGGGTTTCGGTGGGCGTCATGCGTGAGAAGATCCTGAGATTGCGGGAAATCGAGGGAGTTTACTCGATATCGAGATGGAATGTCATGCGGGCGGAGGCGATGAGTTGGTCGTTGATGCGGGCTTCGAGGCGGGCCATCGAGAGGGATCCGAGCGATTTTTCGTGGGTGGCGGTCAGGTGAATGGTGGAGCCGACGGGCGCGGCGGCGGTGACGTGGAAGTCGCGGATGGCGGCAAGGACGCCCTTGCGGACTTTTTTCTTCTGGCGGGAGGCGTTCATGGAAGAGCCGGCGGCGGCGGTTTGGGCCATAAGCTCGATAAGTGCGGAACGGAGGAGTTGGCCGTCGCGAGTGAAGGGATGATCGGAGTGGATGGTGCGGGATGCGGTGGCGGTGAGGCCGTCGTCGGAGAGAGTGGCGGCATCGAGCCAGTGCATTGGGGGCTCGTGGGGAATTTGCGGGCGCGATTGCATGGGGCTCCTCAGGCGGCTGTGGCGGCGAGGTTCTCTTTGGCGGCGGATTCACCGAGGGCGGCGACGATCATTTCGCGAGCACGCCGGCGGAGAGCAACATGGCTTCTGGCATCGGTCGGATCGGCGTACAGAACGCCGAGGGGCTGGACGCGAAGACGGGGGCCGAAGATCCAGGGTTGTCCGGCGGGGAAGCACTCGAAGGAGCCGTGGAGAGCGACGGGAACGATGGGGCAGCCGGTGCGTGCGGCCAGGAGGAAGGCGCCTTCGCGGAAGCGGCCGACATGACCGGTGCGGGTGCGGGAGGATTCGGGGAAGACGAGGAGCGAGGTGCCGTCGGCGAGAAATTCGCGGGCGTTGGGGAGGATGTTGAAGTCTTCGACGAACATGTGGCCGGAGAGACGCATGAGCGAGCCGAGGAGGGGGACTTTGAAGGGCCAGCCCTTTGCCCAGACGCGTCCGTCGCCGATGCCGGGTGGGAGTTGCATGAGAAGTACGGAATCCATCATGGAGGCGTGGTTGGCGACGACGATGCACGGACCGATGGAGTCCGAATCGAAGGGAGGGGGATCGACGCGGAGCGGGTCGCGTTCGAGCCAGCAATGGAAGCGGACGACGGAGGTGAAAATGTGGCGGGCGATTTTGCGTGCGAGGGAACGGCGGCGATCAAAAGTGCAGCCGGCGAGGAGGAGGAAGGCTCCGAAGAGGAGAAGGTAGACGATGACGCCGAGCCAGAGGGAGGTGTAGATGAAGGCGGTGCGCAGGATGTCGAACGGCTTCGGACGGCGCAGGGGCGATGGCAATTGGCGCGGAGACTTTTGCTTCATGCGCGCACCCTCGCGAGCGCGGGGGTTTCGGCGCGGGCGGCGGGGAGCAGAGCATCCAGAAGGGAAACGGGGCGCAGCCGCTTGTCGGCGATGGATTCGAGGATGGCAGGCAAGGCGGCGACGGTGCTTTCCTGAGAGACGTTCTTCGCGGCACGTGCGGGTTCGACGCCGTCGTGAAGCAGGACAATGTCGTGTCCGGCCATGCGCTTGATCACGCGATCGGCGAGTCGCTGCGGCGTGAGCGGGCGGGTGTCGAGACTGCGGACGGACCAGCCGACGAACGGAAGGCGGGCTTCGCGAGCGGCGGCGGCGATGTGGCCGGTTTTGAAGCCCATTGGGGAGCGGAAGAGAAAGGGTGGTTGGCCGGTGATGTCGGCGATGGTTTTCTGCGTTTCATTGATTTGATGGCGCCAGTAATCGCGTTTCTGGTTGATGCCGAAGCGGTCGTGGTCGAGGGAGTGGTTGCCAAGGGTGTGACCCTCGCGGGAGATGCGGCGGACGATGTCGGGGAATTGGCGCGCGAAGCGGCCGATGATGAAGAAGGTGGCGCGGGCGTGGTGCTGGGCGAGGATGTCGAGGATGCGGGGGGTGAAATCGGGGTGAGGGCCGTCGTCGAAGGTGAGGGCGATCGATTCGCGATCTGGTACGGAGCGGATGACGGGGGCCCAGAATTGGCAGCGGGGGACGAAGACGGAATAGGCGAGCAGCGCGCTGCCGGAGAGGATGCCGGCGGTGGCGGCGGTGATGCCCATTGCGATGGCGGAAGGAAGTTGGCTTGAGTCGGCCATGTGTTTCAGGTTCAATCGTAAAAGTCTGGTGGCAGAACTGCAAATGCGAGGCGTGTCATTTCGTTTACTCCGGTTTTTATTGATAGTATCGCCGCGACGACTCCGGCTTTCGCGAATATTGCGGAGGTTTTCGAAGCGGCGGTTGGTTCGTCGGCATTGGCGGAGCGGAGGAGCGAAGGGGATGCGGAATTTGGGGAACTCGCCGCACGCACGATCGACGCGCTGGGGGAACGCACAGACAGCGACACCCCACTGATCCTGGCGACGACCAAGGGGGAGATTGGCCAACAGATTCGATGGATGCGGGCCGCGGATGAAGGCGTTGGCGGGGTTGAGCTTCCGACGCTGGGCTGGGCGCTGCAGCGGTTGACGCGCGGGAGGAGGATGCGGGCGGAACATGTCGTTTCCACGGCGTGCACTTCGGGACTGGTTGCACTGATTGAAGCGGCCATGGAGATCGCGGAGGGGAGCGCGTCGTCGGTGATGGCGATCGGTGCGGATGTGGCGCAGGACTTCGTCCGAGATGGGTTCAACGCGTTGAAGGCTCAATCACCGACCGTTTGCCGGCCGTTTGACAGGGATCGACATGGGCTGACCCTCGGATCCGCGGCGGCGGGGTGCCTGCTGAAAGCGGAGCGGGATGCAGAGACGCTTGCGGTCTTGAGCGGTTTTGGCATCAGCAATGACGCGACCCACATGACGGCGCCGGATCGGAAAGCCGGCGGGTTGATTCGCGCCATTCGTCAGGCATTGAGGCATGCTGGTCTTGAGCCTTCGGAGATTGATGTTGTTTTCGCACATGGAACAGGTACGCCTTACAACGACGCGATGGAAGCCGTTGCGATTGAGAAGGTGTTTCTGGATGCGGGAGCGTCGCCGGCGGTGACGGCCGTGAAGGGCCTGATCGGGCATACGCTTGGCGCGGCGGGGATGATTGAGGCGGCGTTGGCGGTGGAAATGCTGCGGAGGCAGGTGATTGTTCCGGTTGCGCATCTGGAGGTGCCGGAGAACACGAGAATGGATTTCGTGACGCGGCCGCGGGGGACGAAGATTCGGCACGTTTTGAAGATTGCGAGCGGGTTTGGCGGGATGAATGCAGCGGTGATTATGAGCGCGCCGGAGGAGCGCACTGGTTCGCGCAAACCGGCTGGCGGCGAATGGCGCGGCGCGAACGTGGTTGCGGCGGCGGGAGCGTCGAATAGCGAATTCAGATGTTTTCCCGGAAAGGCCACGGGCAATTCAGAATTCCGCAGCCCGGACCCCCTGGCGAGCCTGGCATTGGGCGCTCTTCAGCCGCTGGTGGGGCGAATTCCTGCGGAGAAGCGCGCGGCGACTGGGCTTGTCCTCGGCACGACGCTTGGATGTCTCGAGACGGATCGCGCGTTTGACCGCTCTCGGCGCGAGCACAACGGCCGGTATGCAAGTCCGACGGCCTTCTCGCGCACCCTTCCGAGCACCGTGGCGGCGGAACTTTCCCTCAGGTTCCAGCTTACCGGACCGTCGCTGGTCCTCTCCGCGGGGGATAGTTCGGCGGCAATTGCTGTCCGACGGGGGGTGGCGTGGATGCGGCATTTCGATCTGGATTACTGCATTGCCGGCGGGATCGATTGGATTGGGCCGACGGTTGGGACTCATGAGGAAAAGAAGGTGGCATTCGTGCTGCTTGGGCGGGAGACGCGCGGTACTGTTGCAGCCGTGAACATGATCGCGGAAGCACAGGCAAATCTTGCGGCATTGCGCGATCATTCTCTCGACGCTCTGTTTGAATGGATCGGAAAGCCGGAGGCGGCGACGATCGGTGGGATTGCCTTCACGCCGCAGCCTCACTCGATAGCCTGATCAACGCAGGCCGTTGCGGCGGTCGAGGAAGCGGCGGGCTTTTCGCATCCCGGAGAACATCATGTTGCGCAATTCCGCCTCGGGAACAATGTGGATCGCGGGGGTGACGCGCAGGGCGGCGCGCAGGCGGTTTTCCAACTCGGTTTGAATGCCGTCCGTGCGGACCTGCACGAAGACAGAGACACGATCGCTCAACTCGCCGTCCGCTTCGGCGACGACGACGCAGTCCACGACGCCATCTGTGGAACGCACGGTTTCGACGATGGCCGCGGGAAAGATGCTGGTGCCGCGCACTTTGAGGAGTTGCTGCTTGCGGCCGAGGATTGGCCCGATGCGCGGCGTGGTGCGGCCGCAGGGGCATTTTTCGGTGAAGAGCGCGGCGATGTCACCGGTTCGAAATCGCAGCAGGGGCATTCCCTGGACACCGAGGGGAGTGATGACCAGTTCGCCGGGGATGCCATCGGGAACGGGGCGGCCATGCTCGTCCATCACCTCGACGACGGCGAGGGCCGGGTTCAGATGCCCGCCTTTGCATTCGGGACTCTCCGCGAAGGCGGTGCACGTTTCGGTCAGCGCATAGGTGGACATGACGGGGCAGGCGAGGCGCTCGTGGAGCAGGCTGCCGATGAAATTGTACTGCAGATCCTCGCGCCGGATCGGTTCGCCGATGGCGATAACGCCGGAGATTTGCTCTGTTGAGGATTCGATGTTGGCGAGAAAAGAGGGCACGGCGATGATGAATGTGCGTGAATCCGCTTGGTCTGGACGAATGCGTTTGGTGAGATCCGCAATCAGCCGTGGATCGCCGGCGACCTGCGGGCCGATTCGCACGCATGCCGCTCCGAGCTTTCGCGCCCCCAGCCAATAGGCGAGACCGGCGACGAACATTCGCTCCATTCCGACCGCAAGGAGCACGAGATCGCCGCTGCGAATTCCGGCGATCCCGAGAGCGACTGCCTCGTTTTCAGCGAGTCGGTCCAAATCGTATGCAGTCAGCGGCACGTCGAGAGGCTTGCCCATCGTGCCGGAGGTGCAGACCCATTCGGCGACTTCCGATGGCGGGACACCCCAGGCATCGCGGCCGGCTCGGGCGAGATCGTCCTTGCTGGTGAATGGAAGTTCGGGGAGCGAATCCAGCAAATCTGAGCGACTGGCGGCTTCCTGCAGTTGCCTGTTCTGGTAGAGAGGCGTTTGTGCGGCCGCCATGAGGTGTGATGCGAGACGTTGCTGCTGCAGTTCGCGCCATCTTTCGACAGGCCAGAAGAGATGTTCGCCGTGGCTGCAGGGTGGCGGAGCTTCAGGCGCATTCGGTTGATCGGTTCTCATGCGAGTTGATCCGTGAGATGCGCGTTTCACCGCTTGGCCACATCGCCGGAATCAGTGAACGTGAAGCTGATGTTGTACAGCCGGGCCTTGCGCGTGACGGTCATTTCCTGGGGCCAGCCGTCACCGTTGTAGCGCAGATATTCGATGTGCAGGGTATCGAAGAGGCCCATTTCGACATCAAGGGTGCGCAGTCGGCCGGTGGCGGGGTTGAAGATCCACGTGTAGTGATTGGTGTCGGCCCCCTGCCGCTTGAGGACGAGTTCCGAAGGCGGGCTGCCGCCCGCGGGGTTGCCGCCCTTTGCCTGAATGCCCTTGAGAGAGTCTGGCAGTTGAAAGGCGGTGGTGAGATCGGTCAGGAGCGACGCGATGATCCCGCGATCGATGCCGGGCATGCTGCGAAGCACCGTGACGCCGGCCCAGTTCATTCGGCCGTCAAAGAGGATGACCCCCATTTCGGTTGCGGCGGTGATGCGGAAATCGTGGGGATTGTGGAACTGGAGAACGCCGGACGCGGTGGTGCGATGTCCGGCGATGTGGATCGTCGCGAAAAAGGTGCGGTTGATCGCCGGCGCATCCGAAGGCGCGTGCGGCCACTCGGCCATAGCGGCTTGAACACGCTGGATTTCGGGCGAAGGAGCGGAGATGTTCAGAAACTGCGTTGTTTCGCAACCAGCACAGAGAGCGGCGAGAATTACCGTCGCCAGGATCAACGCAACGAACGTTGCAAACCGTCGCTGCTCGCATCGCGGCAGGCATTGGCTTGAAGGTTCCTGCAACAGACTCAACTTGATGTTCCCATCTGACATCGAAAACCTCTTGTATGCCCCGTATCGTATCCGCTGGCATTCGCTGGAGCGAGTCGTCTGTCTGATTCTGCACACGTCAGCGACTGATCTCGGCTTTTCTGAGAAGCGTTCGCAATTCCGCGATTCGGGCTGCATATGGCGGAGATAGAGATAAAGCGGTTTTGAATTCCTGTGCGGCTCGCGTGGTATCGCCACGCCGCAGGAAGACGCGTCCAAGAAGCTCGTGGCCGAAATAAAAGTGAGGGTTTGCGGCGACGGACGCTTGCGCAGCGTTCAAGGCGTCGGTCTCATTGCCGGACTTAAGCGCGTCGATCGCACGTCGGTCGGCGGTGCGGCTTTCGAGAATGCGCTCCCAGGTGCCGTCGTGCATGATCGCATCTTCAGTGATCAGAGGCGGAGTTGCCTCGGCAACGCACGCGGGGTTTGCACGGGCGTCCTTCAACGTTTTTAGAACGTCCACACCGACGAATTCGCCTTCGCAGTTCGGCCAGCCGGCAATCCACATCTCGCCCTTCGTCACGTCCATAATCACGGCATGGCATGCAATAAGGCCATCGATGGCGTTGCGGTTACCGTAACCGATGTCCTGAGCATCGAGGCCCTTCTTGTCGCGCATGACTTCGGCCAGCGATTCGGGCTTGACGTTGCCTTTCAACCGGTCCAGAAGCTGCCTGGCGCGGGCGTATCGCTGCATGGTCGTACCTTCCGACATCCGCTCGACATTGACAGGATCGGAGGCAAAGCGCGGAGTAATGAGATGATTCGTGACGACGGCGGAGGCATCGACATCGTACGCGGAAGTTGCAGCGGGCGATTTCTCGAAGACTCGCGCACGCCCGGTCTTGCCGTCGGCGACCACGATGATGTCGGAGACGAACACCTCCGCTTTGCGAATGACCTGCTCCGCTTCGTCGAGCGTATGGCAGTGTTCGAGGACATCGCGGGCCACGAAAATGGTGGGCGTTCCAATGCGGCGGAAATCGCGGGTTGCGGCGGCGTTGATGAAGAGCGCGATCTTGTCGGCGTTCATCCCGGTCACGCAGCCGGCAAGGCCGGGCCACGCGACGTGGGCGAAAGGAATTCCTTCACCAATCGGCGGGATGACACAGGTCAGGGACTTCTGCCGGCCGAACGATTCGCCGCCTTCAAAGTCGAAGACGCGGCCCAGCATCAGATCGCCGCCGTTGGATCGCGTATAGCCGGGTAGCGAGATGATGCCGGTGCAGGCGAATTGCGTGGGAACGATCAGCGGATTGTCGATCAGCATCTGCGACACATCGTGCAGGGCGTGGTAAGCGAGAATGCGGGGATACGCGGGGGCGAGATAAGCGTGGGGGTCATCATACGAAGTGGCGGCGGCGTAAAGTTCGCGCTGGTATTCGGCGGGTACATGGCTGGGCAACGTGAGGAGGTTGGTCCCCATCGCACGCAGCAGCGTCCAGCGTGCCCATTCCTCGGGGACGAGGAGATCCAATTGATCGAGCATTTCGTTTTCGATGCGCACGTCGATGGGCGAGGCGAGAGCGGCGAGCGCGGCGCCACGTTCCTCCGGAGTGCCCGCGACAGCCATCTCCCAGATGCCGGCTTGCCTGGAAGTGGAATGCCAGCGCATCCAGGAGTCGCCGGCTTGATAGGTGCCGGGGCTCACTTCTGTGGCAGTGAGAGGCACGATGACCGGATGAGCGGTGGGATGCTCTCGTCGCAAGAGCCACTCGGCGGCGACTGGTCCTGCGAGGAGGCATGTCAGAATGGCGACGAAGGCTGATGCTGCGCCGGCCGCGAGGCGATGAGTCCAGCGTCGATTGGCCGATGCCTCGGGAGATCGTGATGGGCGCCGGACGGCGGGTGTGACGATGAAGAGCGAGGCGAGATAGCCGCCGGAAACGCCGGCGACGAGGGTGATGCCGAGCCAGCGCATGGCGGGGTGGGAGGCGATGATCAGCGAGCCGGAGCCGACGATCGTTGTGAACGCGCACAGGAAATTGGCGGAGAGGCGGCTTGGGGGCGTGGATTCGCTCGCTTCTGGAGCCGCATCTTTGCCGCTCAACGACGGGCCGGACGTCGCGTAAATGCCGTAATCGACGGCGACTCCCAGCGTGAACAGGATCGGTACGAGCGAGAGCAGGTTGAGTCCGCCGCCAAAGATCTGGGCGCTTCCCAGGACCCAGACGAATCCGACCAGCATGCAGAGCATCACCAGCCACGCGCGACGGAGCCGGCGAAAATAAAGCCAGAGCGGGAGAAGAATGGCGAGGCAGCACCACGGGGCCAGGCGCTCCCCTTCAGCGCGGGATCGTTCGGTGGCGTCGAATGCGAGCATTTTTCCGGAGAGAATGATGGCGTCGGGAATTCGCAGCCGCAGTTCCTGCGCCCAGCCCGTTTCGAGACGCGGCGTTCGATCGGTGCGCATTTCGACGATGGTTGCCAGCGACACACCGTGGGTGGAGGAGTCGATGAAACCGGGGAAAAGGGCCACGGGTGATGTGCGGATGCGCTCTTCGGGAGATTCGCGGGAAATGTCGGCGATGCGTGTGGCGTATGGCGAAAAGCTCGCGGCCTTGAACCCGTTGGCGATCGCGGCGTCGGCGAGTGCGGACCGCAGCGCTGCAAGCCGCTCGGGCGTCCAGTAGGCCCGCCACAATGCAATGCGGGCGACGACCGTGCCTTGATCCGGCAATATGCCGTTGGGGCCGGCGGGGGAAATCACGCCCTGCACTTGCGTGTCGCGCACGAGATTCTCGCAATACTCGGCTGCGCGGGAACTGCCCGCGAGGGCGCTCTCTGCGGAATCACCCCGAGTGATCACGACCGCGCGGTCTCGCAGGTCGCCCCAGACTTTGAAGAACGCGTCTTCCTCAGCCCGCATTTCGGCGGAGGAGCCATCGAGGGAGCGGGGATCGGTGTTGAAGTGCACCTTGAGTGCCTGCAGACCGAGGCAGCAGGTGACCAGCGCGAACGCGACGAATCCGCACCACCCGATCGCGCACGACAAAGAATTCGGCCGGCTCGCTGCGGAACGATGAGATGCGGCAAGAACCCACGGGCCCAGGTAGACAGGCAGTATGAGGAAAGTCACCAGCCATATGCAGATCGTGGCGGCGGCAACGAAGAGACCGAGTGCGCGCAGGCCCGGCGATTCCGACAGTCCGAGCGCGGCAAAGCCCGTGACGCTGGTGGCGACCGACATGGAAATCGGCCCCATCATGCGGCGGGCGGCAATCGCGGAGATGCTCGGAAACCAGCCCCCCTTCGCGGCGGCGAGCCGCTTCATTTCAGAAATGATCTGGATGCCGTAATCGGTCGTCGATCCGCACAGCAAGCCGGAGAAGCCGAGCAGAAGCAGCGGCAGTTCCAGGTGAAATAGTCCCGCTAGTCCCAAAGCAATGCCGACCCCGACGGTTGCCGGGATGATGCAGAGCAACGCCGTGGAAAGGCGGCGGAAGTACAGCGCAATCGCCACGCCCACCGCGATTGTTCCGATGATCGAAACCCACATCACATCGCGCATCACCCGATGCGCGTTCTCGACGTAACCCCGATGGGCGCCGACCATCCAGACCCCGATCGGGTGGCCCGAGGCAAACTCTTTCTGCACGGCGTCAATCGCTGCGTGGGTAGCAAGGAGCGTCTTCTCGGCGGCTTTCTGATCAGACGGAAGCGAGCGCGGTTCAGCGACGATCATCGCATGAAGCGAGCTAGTGTCGTCACGCATCACAAGAATGCCATCCTGCATCGTGGCGGCTCGATTGTTCTGATCGCCGACGGGTGAGAGCTGCTGGAGCCGATGCGCGAGGATGCCGCCGATATCGAGCGGATCGCTCTTGGCCTGCGCCAGCAGAATTTCGCCGTCCGGATCTGCAAGCTTCGTGCGCACGGCGGCAAAGCGTTTCGTCAGGTAATCGCGGCTGGCGCGGAATTCGATTTCCTTTTGTTCCTCTTCAGTAAGCAGGGCCGGACCTTGTGACAACAGGTGCTGATAAGCCGCGGCCAGTTCCGGCGTCGACACGCCCGTCCACACGATGCCGAATTCACCTGTCGCCCGCAGCCTGTCGGCAAGTTCGCGAGTGGCGTTCAGAATGGTTGCGTCATCACTGCGTGAGAGCGCATGCACGTCGAGCCGGAGCTGCGTCGCAATTCCCGGCTGCTGCGAAGCGGCGGCGATATTCCGCACGTCCGCGGAATTGCTCGAAAAGAATTGCAGGATGTCCGCCTGCCAATGAATGCCCGCGGAAAGCCGCGAGAACAGCACGCCGAAAAGCAGCAGCAGGAGGGTGAGGATGATGCGGTGTCCGGCCCAGAATTGCGTCCACCCCGCCAGCATCTTGCCAATCCCATCCGGAGGACCGGCAGTTGACTGCTCCCCGCGCGAGCTCATGAATGGCCGCCCTCATGAACCAGCAGATCGCCGTCGGGCTTGAACACGCCCGGCGGAAGCTCGGCATTCGCTTTCACATCGAAAAACCAGTATTTCGTCGCATCATCCTGCTGGGTCAGAATCTCGATGTAATGAAGGGTGTGCTGAGTTCGGTCGATTCCGAGCGTGACGCGCTTCACTGATTTCGCAAGGTCCTTGTTCGAAGGCGTCAGGATGAACACATCGAAGTTCGATTCAGGATCCTTCGCTCCGGGCATCGCAGGCACCCCATCGCCGCGCGACACGCTGTACATGTCTTCGATTGCGGAAGCGTTTCCCGTGGCCCAACCGCCGAGTTGGCGCATGACCGCGGTGAGCCCGGGCCGCGAGGACTGGTTGGTTTTGGTCCAGTCGGTCTCGTGCTGGCTGCGCGCGTAGACCTTGCCGTCGGTCAGGATCAATTCGGAGATGTATGGCATTTCAGTGGAAAACCGGACCGCCCCTTCCTGGCCGTTCTCGCCCTTGCGAATCCAGACGCGGCCTCCGCTCTGCAGCGGCGTTTCGAGAGCGGCAAGGTCCTTTTCACAGAAGAAACGCAAGGAAAGCGTTCGCACATCCTTGAGGGCGCCCCAGTGCGAGGCCAGTTCTTTGGATGTCGGTTCCGGTGCCTCTCCCTGGCCCATCGCTGCAATCGCCAGGATCAACACCCCCACTCGGAGAGAAAATGCCATTCATCACCCTCTATCGGCCGCTGCGATTCGCGGAACTTCTGTTGCGGTATCGTCTCTCTGCTTTGCGCATCCGGTCACAGAGCGCCCGATTCCCGATACGCCTGGATGCCCTGCGCGACATCCGTAAACCGCGGCTTGTACCCAAGCACTTTCACGGTCTCGGTGATATCCGCTTCGGTGTGGTTCTGGAAAAAGGCGTATGGGTTTTCGATGTAATCGGGTTCCAACCTTGTCCCAAGGGCGGCGTTGAGTCCCGCGACGACTTCGTTGAAGGTGTGAGCCTTGCCGCAGCCGACGTTGAACACCGCGGCGAGCGGCGGGTGATCCGCCTTCATCGCCTGCACGTTGACCGCGACAACATCTTCAATCGAGACGAAATCGCGTTTCTGCTCGCCGGCGCGGAAAATCCGCGGACGCTCGCCGGCCTTCATCTGCTGGGCGAGTTGATAGATCATGGAGGCGAATTTGCCCTTGTGCGCTTCGCCGGCGCCGTACACGTTGAAATAGCGGAGGCCGATGATCGGGAGCTTGGTGTGCTCTTCCCCCCAGAGGTGGGCGAGGCGTTCCATTGCGAGCTTGGAGTAGCCGTAGACATTCAGGGGGCGGGGCGTATCGCTGAGCCGGTTTGGGGCGGGAAGGTTTCCGTAGACCGCAGCGCTCGAGGCCCAGATCACGCGGGAATTCCATCGGGCGGCCCACGCCAGCACGTGGCGGAATCCTTCGACATTATTCTGCATCATCTGCAACTGGTCGGTGACTGTGGTGTCGGTGATGGATGCTTCGTGAAAGATGACATCGCAGCGGGAGCAGGGCTCACGATCGCAGTCGCCGGAGATCACATCGCCCTTGAAATCGACGAGATTGGCGAAGGTCCCCGAGGTGAACTGGTCGAGCACCAGCACTTCGTGGCCGTCGCGTTCCAGCCGCTTGGCAATGGCCGATCCAATGAACCCGGCGCCGCCGGTGACAAGAATTCGCATGTTCCCTCCGCATTCGAATGAGGACCGCAAGCAGTATATCCGGAGCGTGGCCGGTGCGTCGCGGAGCCGATATATCATTTCAACAGATTGACCGGTGCGGTCATCGGTTCATGTCCCGGGACCAATCCTTCCCGCGACGCTTCACCACGAGGTTGAGGGCGGAATCGTGGCGAATCAGGACGTATCCGAGAAGCGCTCCTCCCAGATGCGCCGCCTGGCCGCCGGCATTTTCCCCGTGTGCAAAGACGGTATACGCGGCGAGCGCCACCATGAACCACGCGAAGTATTTCAGCGGCACTTCGAAGAAATAGACATAAATCAGGCGGCCCGGTTCGAGATACGCCGCGGCGAGCATCACGCCGAAGATGCCGGCAGATGCGCCGACCAGCGGCGTGTCCGCATGGGGCATGTAGCCGATTGGGGTCAGATAGCCGAGCGTCCACAGCGCGGTGTACATGAACGGTCCGGCGATGCCGCAGAGCAGATAAAAGAACGCATAGCGCCGGCGCCCGATGCGCCGCTCCACCAGTTCGCCGAAGATCCAGAGCCCGATCATATTCATCCCGAGGTGGAGAATCCCGGCGTGAACAAACTGGCAGGTGATGAGCCGCCAGGGCTGGTGGCCGCGGAATGCCGTGTCGATGGAGAAGTAGCAATACCGGGCGATTCCGATGCTTGCAGCGAGCCGGGGATCGGCTGCGAGGCCAATCGGGAAATGGTGGGCTGCGAGTTCCCTCGCCTTGGTCAGCCAGTCGGCGATGTAGACGGCGACGTTGAGCACGATGAGCCAGGTGGTGACGGACCACATGGGCAGTCGTCCCACGCCGCCGCGCTGGCGGGTGCGGATATAATCGCGGTCGTAAATGCCCATGGCGGAGTCTTTTATTCCCGATGAGTAGCGTCTGCAATGCGGAGTGCTGTTGCGCCCCGGAGAGACAGTGTAGACTGCGGATTGCAAATCGTGAACCCCTTCTCCGGAGCAAATTATGCGCGACCCGCGCCTCAATACCCTCGCCAGCGTTCTCGTCAATTATTCGACCGCCGTCAGGAAGGGTGACCTCGTGCGTATCGGCGGGGAGCTGCCCGGAATGCCGCTGATGGAAGCCATTTTTGAGGAGACGCTTCGCGCCGGGGGAAATCCGTTTTTTCAGCTCAGCTCCGACACGTCCGATGACGCATTCTTTCGTCTCGCCTCGGAAGAGCAGCTCGCATACGTGAACCCGGTCAACCAGTTCATGGTCGACAAGATCGACGTCTACTTCGGCATCTGGGCGGATGAAAACACCAAGTCGCGCTCGAATGTCGATCCGCAGAAGCAGTCCGTGGCTTCGCAGGCTCGCAAGCCGTTTCTGAAGCGGTTGCTCGATCGGGCGGCCAAGGGGGAGTTGCGCTGGACGGGGACGCAGTTTCCGACCAACGGCTCGGCGCAGGATGCCGAGATGTCGCTCTTCGAATACTCCGATTTCGTCTTCCGCGCGGGGCTTCTGCATCTGCCCGACCCGGTGGCCGCTTGGAAGAAGCTCTCGGAAAAGCAGCAGCGGCTGGCGGACTTCCTCAACGGCAAAGAGGAGGTGCGCGTCATCGGGAAGGAGACGGATATCCGGTTCGGCGTCCAGGGACGCAGGTGGGTCAACTGCGATGGGCACGAGAATTTTCCCGATGGCGAGGTGTTCACCGGGCCGATTGAAGATGCGACGGAGGGGACGATCCGCTACTCGTTCCCCGCGGTGCATCACGGGCGGGAAGTGCACGACATTGTCCTGACGTTCAAAGCGGGCAAGGTGGTGGACGCTCGGGCGACGAAGGGGGCGGACTTTTTGATGTCGATGATCGATCAGGATCCGGGGGCGCGGATTCTCGGAGAGTTCGCCATCGGCACGAATTTCGGGATTAAGAAATACACGAAGAATACGCTGTTCGACGAGAAGATCGGCGGGACGTGCCATGCGGCGCTCGGTGCGGCTTATCCGGAGACGGGCGGCAAGAACGATTCGGGGCTGCACTGGGACATGGTGTGCGATCTGCGCGCAGCCGACTGCAGAATCCTCGCGGATGGCGAAACAATTCTCGAGGCCGGACGCTTCACGCGCCAGGAGTGGCCGCAGCCGTGAGGGACGTGTTCATTTGGCCGCCGGCTGGGTAGCCGGTTCACCCTCCGCGAGCAGCGCTGCGACTTTTTCCTCGGTCCCTTCCCGCGCATCGACGTACCGCAGAATGCCTTTTTTGTCGATCAGAAACATCGTGGGTATCCCATCGACGTGCCACTGCTTGGCGAGCGGATGCCACTGATCCTCGCCGGTCTGGGTGCTCTCGCGGAGCTGCGTCCAGGGCATCTGCTTTTCCTTGGTGAAGGCGTTGACGATGTCATCCTGAACATCGCAATCGACGCCGACAATCTCCAGCCCCTTGGCGTGATAATCGTCGTAGAGCTTCTTTGTTCGCGGCAGCTCGGCGTTGCAGGGTCCGCACCAGGTCGCCCAGAAATCAACGAGCACCACTTTGCCTTTGAGGTCCTCGGAGGTGAATTTTCCACCGCTCGTCGTGCGACCGCTCACCGTCAGCGGCTTTCCAATCATCGTATGCTGAGCCGCCATTCCTTCGGCCTGCGCGACCAGGCCGCTCGCCGCTTCACCTTTCATATTCGTCTTCAGGACGTCCAGGACTTTCTTGGCTACGTCGTCATTCGCGGCGCCGAGCTGCATCATGGCGCCGAGCGTCTGGATGACGCCGGTATCGGTGGAGTTGGCCTTGGCAACGGCGGTGTAGTCGGCGAGCAGTTTGAGCTGGGCCGGGGCGTTCTTTGAGTTGGCCCACCAGCGCCCGAGCGCGAGCGACGACTGGGCCTGGACGCCGGCGGATGCGTCCTTGCCGCCGGCCTCCTTTTCCAGGAGTGTGATCGTGTCCACTTCGCCGAAGGTCACGAGGATCGCGTCAAACTCGTACTCCTGACCCCGGATGTTGGCCTGCGCCTCCGGATCGGCCTGCACGCTGGCCAGCTCGCCCAGAAGCGAGACCATTTTGCGAAGCAGTGGAACCGCCTTGGCGGCAATCGCTTTCCGAACAGTCTCGTCCAGGAATCCCATCCCCGGCATCACCTCCTGCAACTGAGCGCTGGTGGCACGCAGGTCCGCATCGATCTCCTTGACGCCGCGAGCGCTCTCCACCTTGGCGGCCGGGGCGCTGGCCGGCGTGGAGCCTGCCCCGCGGCCGATCGTTGGAATCAACGTGCCTCCCATCATGACCACCGCGAGGGCCAACACCGCTATCCGCCGGGTACGATTCATGGGATTCCTTTCGACAACGCTTCGACAACGCTTCGACGACGCTCAAGTTTCCGAGGCACCTGACATGCACACCAGGGTGATTGTAGACGATTTTGGGCCTGGAAACCCTTTCCAGCCAAATTCCGCGGCCGCGATGGCAGCAATTGCCGCTGAAATTCCACACGCCGCCCGGTACACTACCTGTTCGCCCATGTGGCCAGAGGATTACCGCGTTGCCAAACAATCCTGCCATCTCATTCAATTCCCGAACCACGCCGGCAGTGGTGCGCCCGTGCCGGGTTGGGCCGTTCACGCTCGCGATTCCGGCGATGCAGGCGGGGTTGGCGGGGTATTCCGATATGGCGATGCGGTGCGTGGCGCGGCGGCGCGGATGTCCGTACGCGGTAACGGAGGCATTGCTGGACCAGGTGCTGCTGCGCGGGGGCCGGGGGTTGGAGAAGGGGGCAGTGCTGTGTGATGAGGATCATCCCGTGGCGGGGCAGTTGATGGGATCGGAGCCCGAGGAGCTAGCGCGGGCTGCGAAGGTGCTGATCGAGTGCGGGTTCGATGTCATCGATTTGAATTTTGCGTGCCCGGTGCGGAAGGTGATGGGGCGGTGCCGCGGCGGGTATCTGCTGTCGGATCCCGAGACGGCGATTGCGATCATGCGGCGGGTGCGAGACGCGGTACCGGGATTACTGTCGATCAAGCTGCGGCGGGCGCTCAATGACACGACGCAGGCCGCGGAATGGTTTGACCAGGTGTTTGCGGAGGCGTGTGCGCTCGAGTTTGCGGCGATCGCGGTGCATGGGCGAACCGTGGAACAGAAGTACACGGGGTTGGCGGACTGGAATTTTCTGACCGGGTTGAAGCAGCGAACGCCGGCGGGGGTAACCCTGTTTGGGTCTGGGGATGTGTTCACGGCAGAGGATGCACTTCGCATGTACCAGACGACGGGGGTGGATGGGGTGTGGATTGCGCGGGGGGCAATTGGGAATCCGTGGATCTTCAATGAGTTTGCGGCGCTGCTGCGCGGGGAGCCGCTGCCAGCCCCCCCTACCATCCACGAGCAACGGCATGCACTGCTGGAGCATTTCCGGCTGGCGGTGGACATTTACGGCGAGGCGCTCGCGTCGCGGCAGATGCGGAAGATAGCGATCAAGTATTCAAAGCTGCATCCGAATGGACCGGTCGTGTGGCGGGAGTTTATTGCGGTGAAGAATCAGCGGGAGTGGGATGAGGTCATGGCGCGGCACTATGCCGTGGATGGGGCGGGGGTGCGGGTGGGATCGGTGCCCGATGCGGAAGATGTTTGCAAAGTTTCATGCGAGCCGGCGGCGTGAGACGGATGAATGGCCACGAACGACACGAAAAACACGAAAGGGTTTCTCTGGATTTGGGCATCTTTTCAGAAAGGGAAGAAATGGAAAAGGGATCGTTGTCGGATCGGGTTTTGGCGTGCGCGGTGAAGGTACATAAGAAACTTGGACCGGGGTTTTTGGAGAAGGTTTATGAGAATGCGCTGATGATTGAATTGCGGAAGGATGGACTTTTTGCGGAGCAGCAGAAGGGCGTTCCGGTCTACTATGAGGGGGAAATCGTTGGGGACTTTGTTGCGGATATCATCGTTGAGAATAAGCTGATCATCGAGCTGAAGGCGGTGAGCGCATTTTGCGGTGAGCACGCTGCATGCTGCATGAATTATTTGCGGGCGACGAATCATCCCGTTTGTCTGCTGCTCAATTTTGGAAAGACCACTCTGCAGATCAAGCGTTTTGTCGGTGAAAGCTATATCGATTCTCCGGAAACTATTTAGCCCCTTTCGTGTCTTTTGTGTCTTTCGTGGCCATTTATGCCGTCCATGCCGCAACGAGTTTTGATCATCAAGCCGAGTTCGCTGGGGGACGTGGCGACGGCGTTGCCGATGTTGTGTGACTTGCGACGCGCGTATCCAGGGGCGCGGATCGACTGGCTGGTGGCGCCGGCGTTTGCCGCGCTGGTGCGGGGGCATGATGCGGTCAATGAGGTGCTTTTGTTTGAGCGGCGGGAATTGGGGGCGTGGTGGTATTCGCCGGGGGCGCTGGGGAAGTTTCGGGATTTGAATCGGCGGCTGAGGGCGGGGAATTATGATTGCGTGGTGGATGCCCAGGGGCTTTTGCGGTCGGGGTATTTTGCTTGGGTGACCGGGGCGACGATGCGGATTGGGTTTGCCGATGCGCGCGAGGGCGGTGGAATGTTTTATACGCATCGGGTGGCGATTCGGCGGGAGGAGGCGATGGCGGTCGTGCGGATGCGGGCGCTGCTCGACCCGCTGGGGGTGCAGCATGATGGGGCGCCGGAGTATCGCGTGCCGCTGGGAGCGGAGGCGGTGGCGAAGGCGGCGGCGGTGGTGCCCGCGGGGGGGAGAGGCGCGATTGGGTTCATTCCGGGGAGCCGCGGGGAGGGGAAGCGGTGGTCGGCGGAGGGTTTTGCGCACGTGATTTCGGTGCTGGCGAAAGAGCATGCGGTGGTTCTGTTTGGATCGCCCGATGAGCGGGAGTTGTGCGAGGAGATCGTGCGGCGGTCGGGGAGTGCGGGGTGTGCGCGCGTGAACCTGGCGGGGAAGACGAACATTGCGGAGATGACGGCCGCGCTGGCGCGGTGCCGGTTGATTATCGGGAATGACACTGGACCGCTGCATGTGGCGGTGGCGCTGGGCAGGCCGATTCTGGGGTTGTATGGGAAGACGGATCCGCGATCGGTTGGGCCGTATGGACAACTCGAAAACGTCGTCCGGTTCACGCCTGATGCTCCGTGGCAGGCTACGGCCGACACGGTCATTGAGCGGGCCGCTTCACTCCTCGCGTCACCCGAGTCCAGCGGAGTTTGTTGATGCTCATCCTTGCTTCCGGTTCTCCGCGGCGTGCTGAACTGTTGAGACGCGCCAACATGTCGTTTGAGGTGCGCGTTTCGCCCGCCGAAGAGCCAGAGCATAGGCCGGAGTTGATTCCAACCGAGCTGTGGCCGGCGTGTCTGGCGTACATGAAGGCGGCGGCGGTGCAGAATACGCTGCGGCCGTCGGAGCGCGGCGCGATTATTCTGGCGGCGGATACGATTGTCGTGCACAACCATCGCATTCTGAACAAGGCACGCGATCGGCGCCACGCGCGGCAGATTCTGGCTTCCCTGTCGGGCAAGACCCATGACGTGATCACGGGGATTTGCCTGATGCGCGGGAAAGACGTCCGGCTTTCACGGGCGATCGCGACGTGCCGGTTTCGGAAGCTCTCGCCGGCGCGGCTGACGGCGTATCTCGACACAAACCTCTGGAAGGATAAGGCCGGAGCATATGGAATTCAGGATGATCATGATCCGTTTGTGACCCTTGTGGCTGGCGATATCACGACGGTGATCGGGCTGCCAGTCGCTTTGGTACAATCCGAGCTGGCAAGCTTTCCGAAGGAGTAGTGTGTGGATCATTCGACGCTGTCGGCAATTTCGGATCGCAGTCGGAGCGTTCGGTGGCGGACCGCACGGGGCGCCGTCGCGACCCTGCTGCTGATGGTTTCGGCCTGCACGGCGGATACCTCGGCGACGAAGCCGGCGCCGCCGGACGACATGCACTTCGATACGGTGAGCGCCACGATCAAGGGGGAGCGGGGGGGAAAGCCATTCACACTGGAAATCGCGGACACGGATGAGAAGCGGGAGCGGGGATTGATGTTTCGCAAATCCATGGCGGCGGATCACGGCATGATTTTCGTGTTCGACGTCGCCGATAATTATCGTTTCTGGATGAAGAACACGTGGATTCCGCTGGACATCATCTTCCTCGATTCGGCGGGCAAGGTCATTGAGATTGAGCCGCGCAAGGCGAAGGATGATACCGCCATGGGGCCCGACGAACCGGCGAAGTACGTGATCGAACTCAATGCCGGAACCGCGGAAACTATCGGTCTCAAGAAGGGGGATCCCATCGACATACCTGAGAAACTCCTTAAGCCGGGCGCCCACTCCGACGAAAAATAAGTGTGAGGCGTCACGTCTGGAGCCGTCCCGGTCCGCGCCCAGGTGCGGACAACGTGCGCGAAGCGTTTTATGCGCAGGGGAACAATTCAATATGGTTGCTCATGCTCCGCCAAGGATACTGGTTGTTGCGGATAATCTGCCCACCGATGCCGCCGGGTTGAGCCGCCTCCTGGCGCAGGCGGACTGGCGCTTCGTCATCACGACCATGCAGAACGCGCCGCAGGCGATCGGCGAACAGGACCTCGCGGCCGCAATTCTCTTCACGCCGCATACATACTACAACGGGCATCAGAAGGACCTGATCCGCGTGCTCGATGAGCTCGTGGAGCGGCAGATCGGGGCGATCATCCTCACGACATCCGGCGAGGATCTCGAGCTGGCCAACAAAATGATGTCCTCATCGGAAGGACTGATGGCGGTCCCGGCGACGTGCAACCGCGATGAACTGACGGGGCGGCTCGCGGGGCTGGCGGCGGCGCGGCCGATCATCGATCAACTCCAGCGCGAAAACCACATGCTGCGCAAGTTCGACAATGGGCTGAACCACCAGATCACACAGATCGATGAAGAGATGCGGCTGGCGGCGCGGCTCCAGGTGGACTTCCTGCCGCGGACGCTCCCCGCATTCAACAAGGTTTCCTTCAACGTCCTGTTCCGGCCCGCGTCGTATGTGTCGGGCGATATCTACGATGCGACCCGCGTCGATGAGGACCATGTCGCGTTCTTCATCGCCGATGCCGTCGGGCATGGCATGCCGGCGGCGCTGCTGACGATCTTCATCAAGCGCACGCTGCAGACAAAGGAAATCACCAAGGGCGGGTATCGGATCATTCCGCCGGACGAGGCCCTGGCGCACTTGAACAATGAACTGGTGACGCAGCAGTTGTCGTTGTGCCAGTTCGTGACAATGGCGTATGGCATTCTGAACACGAAGACCCTCGAGCTGCAGTGGGCCCGGGCGGGGCATCCGTTGCCCATGCACCTGCACGCGAATGGCAAGGCGGAAGAGCTCGATCTTGACGGCGCGCTCCTGGGCGTCTTTGAAAACGAGCAATTCCCGCTGCAGAAGGTGCAACTGCGTCCGGGCGATTCGATCCTGCTTTATTCCGACGGGTTTGAGTCGGCGTTCACGGATACAGGGGGCCGGGGGGGGGGGGGCGGGGTGATCAACGAGCGCTATCGCACGGAATTCGCCAAGCTGGCCGGGCCACGGCCGACGGAGCGGTTCAATGCCCTGGTCCAGCAGCTCGATCAGCAGGAAGGGTCGCTGCACCAGCGCGACGATCTGACGGCGCTGCTCCTCACGATCGCCGCGGAACCGGGTTGAAACGGCTGACAACTTGCACAACGATTCCCCTTTGGCGGTGCCGTCGCTTTATCGGTGATGTTCACAAAGTCATCCGGCACGCGGTTGTCATTCGGGGCGAGTTATTTCCTTGCGGAATATTGAATCCCTTCGAACCATTTGCGCCCAGTTGCACGGCGTTCGAGAGGCGCGGAAACTGCGCGATCGCTCTCTTCTTTCCCGCCGCTCCACCCGCCGCATCCTGCCAAAACACCCGCACCCGATACGAACAAAATATCAAAAAAAAAAGCCCCAACGATCCATTCAATCCCCTCACTTCTCGCCAAGCGCGCTTCTCCAACCTTCGGCAGCAATGTTTCTTGCAGCACGCCCGCTGGACGCATCTTTATCTGACCATTTCTTTGTCAACACCCAACGTGTTTCTTAACACAGTTGTACTGCAAACCAAATGCGATTCTTCCTCATTCCTTAACAGGAGCAGAGTACTTTATCTTGCTCAACCGTATCACTCCGCAACCCTCGTCAGAGGACTTCGCGGGCCTGGGGCTTGAAGTATCGAAATATCGGGACGACGGGACGCAGGGTCCCAGTTGATGTTTGAAGTACGCGTAGCCAGCCTATTGAGTTGATGTGAAGGCTTGCATCCGTCGACCCGTAGACCCCTTTTTTTGGAGCGTGCATGAAGGACCGCACACGCGCTTTTACCCTCATTGAATTGTTGGTAGTAGTTGCGATCATTGCGTTGTTGATTGGGATTCTGGTGCCGAGTTTGTCCGCAGCGCGGGACAAGGCACGGGCTGCCGTTTGCGGCACCAACATTCGTGCAATTTGTCAGGGCATGAACGTCTACGCCACCGATTGGGGTGCCTTCCCCGCGGCCTACTGGTACAAGGAGCAAGTCTACCCGGACCAGGGCCATTTGACCCCGGATGAGGGATACATTCACTGGTCCAGCTTTCTTTACAGCGGCTTCACCAACGATAACGGAGCCGCTTCCAACACCACCAACCTCACCGCGGTTGGTAAGCTCCCGGCCAAAGCGTTCATGTGCCCGGAATTTGCTTACGGTGGCCTGCCGCCGACCAATCCTGGCCCACGCGGCCAGCAGCTTCCTTCCGGATTCGTTTCACCTTACCCCAGCGTAACCGACGAACAGGCTCCCCTGATCGCCTACACCGTCAATGAAGCCGTCTGCGGGCGTAACAAATGGAAGGCTGGCGTTAGTTACGGCGGCGATCCCGTCGGTAATCGTCAGTACATCTTCGTCCGCCCCGCACAAGTCGAGGCGTCTTCCACCACGATCCTCGCCACCGAGTTCGCTCAGGATGCGACCCTTATCTCCTCCGATTCCGGCAGCGGCACCGGCACCAACGTCGTTAAAACCCATCGCCCTGTTCACGGATTCACCGCCATCAGTGGCGCCCCGAGCGACGGCGATCTCTACATCGGCAGTTTCAAATCCTCGGCGCCCGATATCTTCAAGGTCAAACCCAACCCAACAGGCACCGCTGGCGCCACCGTCTACGCTCAGTTGAAAGCCGAACAAGCACTTCCTGGCGCGAGTGGTGAGCGGCTCGACTGGGTCGGTCGTAACCACGGCGTCGGCTCCTGGAAAACCAAGAAGTCCAACTTCGGCTACGTCGACGGGCACGTCGAGCTTAAATCCATCTTCGACACCTTGGCTCCCAACTTCGAGTGGGGTGAGAGAGTCTTCAGCCTCCAGGCAGACGCCGCGAACTAAGCGGCCTCCGCCCGGCATGACGCACAGATCAATCCCTGTATCGACTGTCGTCACTGAAGTGAGTGCAGCGCAACAATTCCTGTTGTCGCCCGGTGAAATGTACGTCCCCGGGGCAGGATGGCTCTTGATTGCAAAAAGTGTATTACCTTTTTAGGAGAGGCGAAAATGCAAAAGTCACAGGCCCCCATTTCCACCCTGCTCTTGGCTGCGGCAGCCATGGCCGCGGCTACCCTCGGCGCATCCACCGTCCGCGCTGATGACACCGCCGGCTACGCCACCGTTTCTCTCAGCGGCTCCACCGCCATGAGAAACTTCACCACCGCTGCCGGCTCCACCTGGCTCACCCCGGGCCAGACCTTCACCATCTCCGGCACCGCCGCGAGCAACTCCACCAACGGCACCGCCCCTTATACCGGTCCCGCTTTTTCCTACACTGCCCCCAACAGCGACACCGCAACCTACCAGTTGGCCCCCAAGACCTATGAATCGCCCACTGGCACCGACGCTCTCCGCGTCGAATGGCACGAACAGGGCTCCGTCGAAGGCATCCAGGACCTCGTCGCCTCCCAGATCGGCTCGGGCGTGAACTGGACCGCCACCGGCGGCAACCCGATTTGGGTCAACCAGAACAAGTTCACCACCACCGGCTCCGCCAACGGCTGGACCATCACCAACCAAGACAACGTGCAAATGGCCGTTTCCGACGTTAACCACGTCCAGGGCTTCTCCATCGCCGGCACTCCCTCCTACAACGCCACCCCCACCACCGCCGGCTACGGCAAGGGCAACCCCGCTCTCAGCTCCACCCTCACGACGAGTGCAGATCTCTCCAACCTCACGAACGCGACCGGCACTCGCGCTGCCCTCGTTGATCAGTCCGCCTTGAACATGCCTTCCACCAAGTTCGGAACCGGCGACTGGAACACCGGCGGCCTCGCCAACGCTCAAAGCACCAAGGTCGCCGTCACCGCCACCCTCTTTACCGCCAACCCCGGCACCGGCCTCACCCAGCTCGACCGCACCGATGCCCAGTGGCTCCAGACCGCCAGCCGCCTCCAGAATGGCGCCACCTTTAACTTCACCTCGCGCGATGTCAACTCCGGCACCCGCAACGTCGCCGCCCTCAACACTGGCGTCGACCCCTCCTGGGCCGTCGGTAAGAATGACTCCGGCAACGGCTACCTCGCCAACGCCACCACCACCCAGATCAACCTCAATCCCAACGGCATCACCTTCTCCAACAAGTCCGCCGGCGGCGGTCAGCTCCGTCCCACCCTTCAGCTCAACCGCATGTCCATCGGCACCCTCGGCCTCTCCGACGCCATCGGCAGCGTCACTTCCACTGGCGCCAATGGCGCCACCCCCCTTCGCGCTCTTGCTTACTCCGACTCGACCGATGGCAGCAGCGCCTACGTCCAGGCCAGCCTCTCCAACATCACCGACGGCTCCTATGTGATCTGGCAGAACGAAACCTACGTCACCCTCAAGAACCCCACAGGTTACAACGCCGCCAACGGCACCTGGGCGTCCCAGACCGACGCCCAGACCGGCATCCTCGGCGACACCGTCGGCGCTGTCTCCCAGTACCGCACAAATGTTCTCTACGCCGCTAACCACGAAAATACCCTCACCGGCATCAACAATCCTGGAGACACTCTCCTCGCTCAAAGCTTCATCCCCGAACAGTACATGGTTGTCTCCAAGACCGTTGACGGCATCGGCACCACCTCCAGCAACTCCCAGTACGCTGGCGACCCGCCCCGCAACAACCTCCTCAGCTACGCCCCCTACGTTGCCAACTTCGCCACCACCAACACAGCCACCTCTGGCGTCGGCAGCATCTACGGCAAATACAGCGGCAGCACCTACGTCACCCCCGCTCAGGGCGACATTGCCATCTCCGCCACCAACTACCTCTTCGGCAACTTCAAACAGAACGGCACCCGCGACCTCAGCGCGGTTGAGTCGTCTCTCGCCGCCCTCAAGGCCTACAATGCCCTCCCCGGCGGCGCGGGCCAGTTCTTCAACACTGGCGACGCCAACAGCTCCAACATCACCTACACCGATGTCAACGGCGTTTCCCACACCATCACCAAGGGCGATGCCATCGTCATGGGCGACACCCTCTCCCGCGGCACCTTTGACGGCAAGGACCTCTTCAACCTCGCCCACGGCGCGGCCCTCTCCGACGCCTCCGGCACCGGCTACTCCAACGGCACCCTCACCACCGCCTCCGGCGCGACCCTCGGCGATCAGATCCGCAATGGCGTTCTCCGAAAGAACACCGCCCTCGATTACCTCCAGGCCAACACCGTCGCCGGCGATGCCATCCGCATCTCCGCTTCCCAGAACCTCACCAACGACCCCACCGGCAAAAACGCCTTCAATAAGTTCGACGTCAACCACGACGGCCTCATCAGCCGCGCCGACGCCCTCACCGTCGACTCCCTCCTCGGCAAGGACTTCTCCAACCTCAGCGACCAGCTCGGCGTCTCCCTCAAGGACAACAACGGCAATCAGCAGAGCATTGTCGATGCGGTCTTCACCGACGATCACACCACCGTCTCCCGCAGCGACCTCAACCTCATCACTGCGAGCCTGATCTCTGCCGGCTCGCTCACCGTCGGCGACGCCAACTTGGACGGTCACGTCGACCTCACCGACCTCTCGCTGGTCCTCAACAACTTCGGCGGCAACACCACCCACTGGTCGGCCGGCAACTTTGACGGCGCCGCAACCATCGACCTGACCGATCTGAGCGATGTGCTCAACAACTTCGGCACCAATACGTCCAGCGTTTCCGCCAGTGATGGCGCCATCGTCGCCACCGCCGTCCCGGAACCCGCTTCCCTCGGTCTCCTTGGAATCGCCGGCGTTCTCGTCCTGAACCGCCGTCGCCGCTCCTGCTAATCCGGCGATAGCATACGCCTACCGCGGACCGGACCCGTTTCAAGCCCCCAGGCGAACGGGTTCGGTCCGTTCTTTTTTTGCCTGACACATTTCCTGCGGCTATCGTGCGCATCATGTCCTCGCGGTTCATCGTCGCTTTGGTCGCCGGCTCGCTTTCCTTCGCGAGCTGCACAGAATCCCCGGGCCGGCGGGATTCCCACCTTCACCCCCCCACCGCACCTCCCGCTCCCATTCGCGTTCTCTTCATCGGGAACAGCCTCACCTACACCAACGACCTCCCCGGAATGCTCGAAAAAATGTCGGCCACGGAAGCACCTCCGCTGCATTGTGAAGCGGTCACCTTTCCCGGCGTCTCCCTGGCGTTCCATCGCTTCGTTCCCGCAGCCTCGCTTAAATTGAAATCGCACCCGTGGGATTTCGTCATCCTTCAGGACTACAGCACGCGACCGCTCGATCATCCCGAGGCGACAACAGCCTCCGTCCGCGCGTTCCTCGCTTCCATTCACGCCGCCGGCGCCAGGCCGATTCTTTTCGAAAACTGGACGCGCCGAAACCGTGTCGATGCGTTCCCGCTGCTGCAAGCGCATTACGACCAAATCAGCCGGAATACCGGCGTGCCGCTCGCGCGAATCGGTGAAGCGTGGGATCTGGCGCGCCGGCAACTGCCCTGGTTCGCGCCGTACGTCGACGAACGCCACCCCTCTCGGATGGGTAGCTACCTTGCCGCATGCGTGCTCTTCGAGTCTCTTTACTCCCGCCCGCCCACCACCGCCTTTCTTCCCCGCGGGTTGCCGCAGCAACAGGCCGCCGCGCTCGCAAATATTGCAACGTCGCTCCCGCCCGCCCCCCCCTCCCCCCCCCGGCTCACGACAACCACTTCCAGATGATGATCGTGTCCATGGCGACCGCAAATCCCACCACGATCGCCAGCCTCATCCACACCCGCCGCCAGGCGCGAAATTCAAACGACAACTCCGGCGCATCCGGGGAAGGCACGGCATCGTACGCATGATCCAGCGCCCACTCGCGAATCGCGCACGCGATCAGCAATTGCGCATCGAACGGCCGAATCCCCAAACCCTCCGCCTCCGCCGCGAGACGCTTCCGATCGTCCAGCCGTATGATCCCGGCAGCGACGCAGTCATACGCCGCCTGCGAAAACCGTTCCGCTGTGCTTTGCTCATACCGGCTTAGCGCCCGCGCCAGGCTTGGCCAGCGCTCGGCGAGAATGCCCGCTCTGGGCCCAGGCCCAGCAGAGGCGGCATTCGCCGAATTCTGCATTCGCTCAATGCTTCCTGCCGATGAAATTGACAGCGCCGATGCTTCCATACCGCTTTGCTTCCTGCTTTCTCCACAGGTATTGTAACTCCAACTTTTTCCCGTGACGGCCGCGCCAGCCGCCGAAGTCGACTTACCCGCCGGCGCGTCGATTGCACCGGTTGTGCGGAATGTTGCCTTTTTGCATCAACCCCGGGACGACACCTGGACCTCACTCTACAACTGTGCACGCGGCCACGCTTGCGTCGTCGCGAACCGCACATATTCCTCATTGCACGCCCCTGCGAATCACTCCACCGATTGCCGTCCACCCGGCGATGATTTGCAGCCGCTTCTGGAGTCTTACCTGATGCTAAACCCTCCTTCCCCCGCCGCCACCCCGCGCCGCACCCGCACCCCCCGGTTCCGACGCCGCACCTGGTTCGGCGTCGGCCTGCTGCTCGGGGCCGTCGTGCTGCTCATCTGTTACTGTCTCGCGCGGTCCACCCCCTCTTGGTATCAGCCGCTTAATGCCAATGCGAATGATGTGATCGACGATGCGGACGTTGCCCAGAACAAGCTCCGGTTCGAGATTCACAACACGATGGAGCGCGTGCCGCTCGGTCCGCAGCAATGGAAAATCACGCAGCACCAGGTGGACAGCCTCCTCGCCATCCGTTTTTCGCCCGCCGCGGACAATCCCGCGACAAAGGCCGCCCCGCCGCAGGAACCCCTCGCCTCCTCCCCATTTGTCCTCTTCACCCCCGGCGAGGTCACCGTGGGCGTCCGCTCTCCCAAAATCCCCGGCAGCGATCCCGCCGGCGGCCTGCTCAGCGTGTCGTTCTCCGTGGAGACCTCCACCGCTCCCGACGGCTCCCCGATGGGCGCCATCCACATCGGCAGCGCTCACATCGGGCTTCTCCCAATTCCCCGATCGATCGTGCAGAGCAAACTCCAGTCGATGGTGCCGGGCATTGCGGCAGTCGCACAACAGACTATGACCTATCAACTCGGCGTGCGCGACGCCTCCGCACTCATGCCCCAGGTGGAAACCGCCATTCGCGCCATCGCCAACGGCGAGCCGTTCCCTCTCCATTTCCGCTACGACCGCCGCGAAGTCGTGATTCAGGAAATCCGCGTCGACGACGGCCTTCTCACCATCACATTCGTCCCCCCCACCCCCGCCGGCATCCGGCCCCGTTGACGTTTCATTCAACAACTCTGCTCCCGACAACGCTTGCGTCGTCGCGAACCCCTCACACAACATTTCTGCCCCCGCATACGCTTGCGTCGTCGCGAACCCCGCATATAACTCATTGCACAACACTAACCGGAACCCCCATGGACCGCACCGAAATCCTGAAAATCCTCGCCTCCGCCGGACTCCGCCCCCAGCACCAGTTCGGCCAGAATTTCATGATCGACCAGAACATCCTCGCCGCCATCGCCGACGCCGGCGACATCGGACCCGATGATGTGATCCTCGAAGTCGGCCCCGGCGTCGGCAACCTCACCCGCCAGCTCGCCAGCCGCGCCCACAACGGCGCCGTTCTCGCCGTCGACATCGACTACAAACTCATGCCCGCCGCCCAGCGTTACCACGCCGCACTCACCAACGTCACATGGATCAACACCGACGTCCTCGCCGGCAAACACGAAGTCGAGCAGGCCGTCCTCGCCAAACTGCGAGAGCTTCGTGCGCACCATCCCGCCGGACAACTCAAACTCGTCAGCAACCTCCCCTACAACGCCGCCAGCCCTCTCATCGCCGAACTCCTTGTCGAAATGTGGCGCGAACAAAGTCGCGCCAGCGCTCCGCGATCACATACCCCAGACCCCATACCCCAGACCCTCTTTTTCTCTCGTCTCGCCTTCACAGTCCAGCACGAAGTCGCCCTCCGCATGGCCGCCCACTCCGGCACGCGCGACTACGGCCCCCTGGGCATCCTCATTCAGGCCATGAGCAACGTCGAAATCATCCGGAGAATCCCCGCCGGCGCATTCTGGCCGCCGCCCAAAATCCAATCCGCACTCGTCGTCGTCAAACCCGTCGCCGAAAAAATCGCCCGCATCCACGACGCCCTCGCCCTCCAGTCGCTCCTCCAGGGAATCTTCTCCCACCGCCGCCAAACCCTCGGCAACGCCCTGAAACATCACCTCGGCGAGCGCTGGACCGACCTGAAAACACAAATCACAAATGCCGGCTTCGATCTGCAAAAACGCGGCGAAGAACTCCCCATCGAAGCATTCCTCAAACTCGCCGAAATCACCACCCCCAACCCTCCCCCCAACTAACCCCTTCGTGTTCCTTCGTGCTCTTTGTGCCCTTTGTGCTTAACCCCCGTCCCTCACGGCGAAAAATGCGGAGGATTCGCCGCCGCCTCACCGGCCGCCAGCTTCGCCACCACCCCCTCCAGAATCTCCGCCGCCTCGCTCATCCGACCCACCCCCACCGTCCGGCACGCCTGCCACCCTTCCCCCGGCCCAATAAACTGCACCCCATCCTCAAACACCCGCTTCGCATTCCGCTGCGTCGCCGGATGATCCCACATCCCCTCATTCATCGCCGGCGCAATCACCACCCGCTTCGGATCCGCCGCCAGCAACAGCACGCTCACCAGCTCATCCGCAATCCCATTCGCCATCTTCGCCAGCATGTTCCCCGTGCACGGCGCCACCAGTATCAAATCAGAATGCTGCGCCAACCGGATATGCTGCGGATCTCGTCCCCCCATCGGCGTCCACAAATCCGTATACACCGGATTCGCCGTCAACGCCTGAAACGTCGTCGCCCCCACAAAATGCAGCGCCTCCGCCGTCATCGCCACCGTCACACTCGCCCCCGCCTGCGCCAGCTTCGACACCACCTCGCACACCTTGTACGCCGCAATGCCGCCGCACACGCAGACAAGAACCGATCGGCCCGAGAGATTCTGAGATTCTGACTTCATGCCCCTATTGTAGCGGAGTTAATTGGGTTAAATAAGTTAATTGAGTTAAATGGGACGTGTGCACGCACAGGTGCATTCGAAGTTCCAATTAACTCAATTAACCCAATTAACCCAATTACCGGGAGCCCCCCATGCCCCGCTGCCCCTGGGCCAAAACCGATATCTACGAAACCTACCACGACACCGAGTGGGGCGTCCCCGTCCACGACGAACGCCTCCTCTTCGAATTCCTCATCCTCGAAGGCGCCCAGGCAGGCCTCTCCTGGCTCACCATCCTCCGCAAGCGCGACGCCTACCGCAAAGCCTTCCACCTCTTCGACCCCGCCAAAGTCGCCCGCTACACCCCCAATGACATCGCCCGCCTGCTCGCCAACGAAGGTATCGTCCGCAACAAACTCAAAATCGCCTCCGCCATCCAAAACGCCAAAGCCTTCCTCAAAGTCCAGAACGACTTCGGCTCCTTCGACGCCTACATCTGGCGCTTCGTCGACAACACCCCCATCCAAAACCACTGGCAATCCCTCAAACAAATCCCCCCCCGCACTCCCCTCTCCGACACCATCAGCAAAGACCTCCGCCAGCGCGGCTTCAACTTCGTCGGCTCCACCATCTGCTACGCCCACATGCAGGCCACCGGCATGGTCAACGACCACCTCACCACCTGCCCCCGCCACGCCGAACTAAGCAAATAAAAAAAAAGAGAGAGACCAGACATAATCCGGTCTCCCTCAAAAAATCAACTCTTCGTGGTCCTTCGTGCCTTCGTGCTCTTGGTGTTTAACGTCGTCGGGGAAGGGGGGGGGAGCCTCAAGCCTCTTCGCCAAGCGCCTTCCCAGCCTCGACAATCCCCGGGCTCTTCTCCCGATCGATCCCGATCTTCCCCTGCAGAATCTCATCAATAATCACTTCCAGATCCCCACGCCCCTGGCGTTCCACCAGCGGCCGCGCCCCCTGGATCAGCTCCACCATCCGATGCTGCACCAGCGCACACAGCTTAAACCGCCCACCCATCTTGTGCACAATTTCGTCGCTCTTGAGTGCTTCAATCATTCTTATCAGCTCCAACTGGTTTCAAAAAAGCTTGTTCTGCTCGTCGTGCCGGAAGCGTTTGATCGCCCGCCGGATCGTTTCAACCGTTTTCTCCACGCCGTTGTCCTCGTTCACCACCATCAGGTCGTAAACGCCGCTGGCCTCCGCGGTCCGAATCTCCTGCTGAGCCTCGGTGAAGCGCCGCATGATCGTCGCCTCATCGTCGCGCCCGCGTTCCCGCAGCCGCTTCAGCAAATCCTTTTCCGAGGGCGGAAGAATAAAGACCCCCATCGCCCGGGGAAAGTCCTTATGCACCTGGATGGCGCCCTGCACATCGATCTCAAGCAGGATCAACCGCTTCGCCGCCAGGCCCTCTTCCACGGGACGACGCAGCGTCCCGTACCAATTGCCGAACACATAAGCATACTCAAGAAACTCCCCCGCCTCAAGCAATCGACGAAATTCTTTCTCATCTACGAATTCATACCGCTTCCCGAATGCATCCTGTGGCTTCCCCACACGAGTCGTCGCCGATACCGCAAACTCCGCCGGCAACTCCGTCGCCAGCCGTCGGCACACCGTCGATTTCCCCACCCCGGAGGGTCCCGAAACAAATATTAAAAGCCCGTCTTCGGCCACGTGTTACATCCCGTCCTGATCCACAAAGGGCCGCAAGTATACGCGATCCCGCCGCACGATCCTAGCACTTTGGCATTGTTTCAACTTCAAGTTGGAGTATATGATGAATCCCATTACGAGGTGCACAATGTCCGTCACAATCGACCTCCCTTCCGAAGTGGAACAGCGCCTCCGCGCCCAATGCCCCAACCTCGACGCCGAGGCCAAGGAAGCGATGCTCGTGGAACTCTATCGGCAGGAGAAACTCTCGCATCACGAACTTTCGCAGGCCTTGGGCCTGAGCCGTTTCGAAACCGATGGCTTGCTCAAAATGCATAACGTGACCGAAGATTTGCCCACCAACGATGAACTTGAGGCAGCCCTCGCGCACATGCGATCGCTGACAGGCAAGTGATCGTCGTCTCTGACACTCGCACCGCGGCCCAACCTACACCCCCGCCCCCACCCTCTCCACCTCCCTCACCTGCGTCCGCACAACCGCCCCAACCACCACCAGCCCCGTGCACACCGTAATCGCCACTATCAGCCCCGCCGACACCACCGCATTCACCCAACCCGCCCCACTCATCTGCCCCACATACCGCTTCACCAATATCACCGCCGCACTCCCCGTCGTCGCCACCACAAAACACATCGGCACCACCGTCACCCACCAATACCGCCCCTTCCCACCGCGCACCAACGCCACCGTCGCCACCGCCAACGCCATCACCGCCAGCATCTGATTCGCGATCCCAAACATCGGCCAGATCGCTTCCATCGCCTGCGAATCAATAAAATACCACCACCCCCCCACCATCAACCCCGTCGCCAGAATCGCCGATGGCCACCAATCCGTCTGCCCCAGCTTCGGATGCACCCACTTCCCCATCGTCTCCTGCAGCAAAAACCGCCCCACCCGCGTCCCCGCATCAATCGTCGTCAAAATAAACAACGCCTCAAACATGATCGCAAAGTGATACCAGTACTTCATCATCCCCTCCATCCACTCCACGCCCGACGACGTCGCCCCCAGTATCTTCCGCGCTGCATCATCAAAAATCTTCGCCATCCCCACCGCCAGCGTCACGCCTCCGCCAGTCCGCCCACGCAGATTCTCCCCCACCGTCGTCTCCACCGCCGACAGCGGCTCCACCATCTTCTCCCCCGGCGCCGGCAAATCGCTCTTCGCCAGCTCCGCAATCTCATGCTGATACGCCGGCAACCCCGCCAGTTTCACCGGATCCGTATTCATCGCGTAATAATGCCCGCTCGGCAGACTGCACGCCGCGATCAACGCCACGATCCCCACCAGCCCCTCCAGCAGCATCGCCCCATACCCGATCGTCCGCGCATCCGTCTCCTTATCGATCATCTTCGGCGTCGTCCCCGAACTCACCAACGCATGAAACCCCGATATCGCCCCGCACATGATCGTGATGAACACAAACGGAAAAATCGCCCCCGGCACCACCGGCCCACCACTCAAAAACGCCGTGTTGATCGCCGGCGCCTGCAACGTCGGCCGCGCCAATATCACCCCCACCACCAACAGCCCCACCGTCCCTATCTTCAAAAAGCTCGACAAATAATCCCGCGGCAACAACAACACCGACACCGGCAATATGCTCGCCACAAACCCGTACACCGCCATCGACGCCGCCACACCCCACTCCGGCAAATCAAAGTACGGCTGAAACACGTTCAACACGCTCCCCCCCTCATCCACCGAGCCCCCCAGCCACACCGCTCCCAGCACCAATATCCCCCCCACGATCGACGCCTCCACAATCCGCCCCTTCCGCAGCCGCGTCATGTAATACCCAATGAACAGCGCCACCGGAATCGTCATGGCAATCGTGAACGTCCCCCACGTCGACCCCGCCAGATACACATCCGCCTGCGCCTCCGCCGGTATCTCGATCCGCTCCCCCAGGTGATGCCCCACCTTCTGCTGCTCGTCCATGTTCTCGAACGGATCAAACACCGGCGCCGGCGCACTCGCATCCCTCGGATGCGCCTCAATCTCCATCTGCCGCCCCAACTCCTCCTCCGTCTTGTCCGGCCGCACAATCTTCGTCCCCGCCGGAATCCGATACACCACCACATTGCTGTACTCGTTCCGCGGCAGAATCGGCAGCCCCTTCGCCGCCACAAAACTCGTCCCCGGCCCATACACAATCGTATGACTCCCCAGCGCCTTCACAATCACCTTCCCCAGCCCCGCCAGCGCAATCACCAGCACAAAAATAATCCCCACCGTCGCCGCCCCTCCCGCCACCGGACCAATCTCCATGTACGCAATCTGCGCCAACGACTTCCCCCCGCGCCTCACCGACAACACCAGCACCACAAAATCCTGCACCGCCCCCGCCAGACACACCCCAATCAATATCCACAGCAACCCCGGCAAAAAACCATACTGCGCCGCCAGCACCGGCCCGATCAACGGCCCAGCCCCCGATATCGCCGCAAAATGATGCCCAAACAGCACCCACTTGTTCGTCGCATCATAATTCTGCCCATCCCGCATCGCATGCGCCGGCGTCACCCGCCCCGCATCCAGCGCCAACACCTTCGCCGCAATAAACGCACTGTAATACCGATACGCAATCGCCAGCACCAGCAGCACCGCGATCATCAACACCATCCCGTTGTGCAAATTCGCCGTCAAAAATTCCATAGCGCTTCCCGCTCACCAATAAGTCCAATAAATAAATGCTACCGCATACCTTAATCCCGCACCCCGCATGTTGACCACCCCCCATCCAACAATTGCTCCCCCACCCACGCTTGCGTCCGTCGCAAACCCCTCCCCCAACACCACCCATGACCATCAACCCCACATCACGCCGTCCCCGCTCCTCCAACCGCCACCCGCTTTCTTGTTGCGTTAACTCCTTCCCTTGGCGATATTGCCATCATTCCATGATCACCCGACTCAAATGCTCCTTGGGCCATACGTGGGAACCGGCGGACGTAACCTCCGCGCCCCTCGTCTGCCCCACCTGCGGACGCCCCCCGATCCCCGGCGGCGATGACCCCGACCAAACCGTCGACACCGACCCCGACCGCACCGTCGACCTCCCCACCCCCACTCCCCAACCCACTCGCTCCACCGCCGCCAATCTCCCTTCCCCCAGCGAAGTCACCCAAACCATGCACTTCACACCCCTCCCCCGACCCCCCACCACTGAAACCTCCACCACCCGCAGTCGTCCAGACTCCACCGCCAAACCTCAGGACTCAAGACTCAAGACTCAAGACGCCGGGGGGGGAGGGGGAGGGTTCACCATCATCCGCCAGCACGCCCGCGGCGGCCTCGGCCTCGTCAATCTCGCCCGCGATGAAGCCATCAAACGCGAAGTCGCACTCAAGCAAATCCTCCCACAGCACGCCGACAACCCCACCCTCAAACGCCGCTTCCTCTACGAAGCACAGATCACCGGACAACTCGAACACCCCTCCATCGTCCCCGTCTACACCCTCGGCTACGACGACACCGGCTCCCCCTACTACATCATGCGCTTCGTCCGCGGCCGAACACTCGACGCCATCATCGTCGAACACCACGCCTCCCCAAACCCCATCGTCTTCCGCGAACTTCTCCGCCGCTTCATCGCCGTCTGCCAGGCCGTCGCCTACGCCCATTCCCGAGGCGTCATCCACCGCGACCTCAAACCCTCCAACGTCATGCTCGGCGACTACGGCGAAACCCTCGTCCTCGACTGGGGACTCGCCAAAGACATCAAAAACAAAACCGATCCCCTTCTGGAGAAGTCAGAAGTCCGAAGTCAGAAGTCAGATTCTCGCACTTCTGACTCCCGACTTCTGACTCCCGACTTCTCCGCCAACTCCGAACTCACCCTCGAAGGCCAGATCATCGGCACACCCGCCTACATGGCCCCAGAACAAGCCGAAGGACGCACCGAACTCCACGGCCCAGTCACCGACATCTACGCCCTCGGCGGAATCCTCTACAAAATCCTCTGCGGCCAATCCCCTCAGGCCCCCACCGCCTCCTCCGCCGGCTCGAGAACGGGACAACGCCGCCTCATCTTCATCGAATCCCAGCCCCCCTCCAAATTCAACAAGGAAATCGACCCCCTCCTCGAAAAGCTCTGCCTCCGCGCCATGGCCACCGACCCCGCCGCCCGCTACCAGCGCGCTCTCGAACTTGCTCAAGACATCCAACGCTGGCTCGACGAACACCCCCTCTCCATTCGCCCCGCCACCGCCGCCGCCAGATTCCGCCGCTTCCTGGCGAATCATCTTGTGCTCGTTTTCTCCCTCATGGCACTCTTGATCGCTCTCCTCGTCGCCCTGCTCTTCATCAAGTAGCCCCGCAATTTTTTGACAACTTGAACCACTTAATACACATAGACTTACCAACATTTCTCAACACGACTCGCAGATTTCCCTTTGAATGCCGCCATTCCTGAGCTAATATTCTCAATAGCTGAGCAAATCATCTCACCCTCGTCGCAACTCTCATTTCGGCCATGTCTGATTTCACTCATTTCGGGTCGTTTTTCGTGAGGTTCTTTCATGGATACGCAGCCCCACTTCGGGCGCCGTAAGTGCGCGTTTACGCTCATCGAACTCCTCGTCGTCGTCGCTATCATCGCCCTGCTCATCGCCATCCTGCTCCCCTCCCTCAGCAAGGCCCGCGAAAGAGCTCGTATCACACAATGCCTCTCTAATTCAAGAGCGTTGGCGATGACCTACCGGGTCTACGTCCAGACCAACAACGTCCCAGGCCTCAACTATTACCATACCACCACCGGCGCCCAGGCCGGACAGGCGGAATGGATCACTGGTCTCGAGCCTTATGGAAAAATGGACAAAATCCGTCTCTGTCCTGACGCCTCCATTCCAACGCCTACCAACACCAACCCCAACTGGGGAAGTTCCGTTCTTGCCTGGAGCGGTGCCTCCAATACCGGTTATCTGGAACGCTTTATGCTCGACTCCACCGGCAATCCCATCATGACCGGCGGCGCTCCAACCTCCTACACCCCCAAACAGTATTGGTCCTCTTCTTATTGTTTCAATGGCTGGCTGTTCATCTACGACAGCAAGGCGGGCCTCCCAACTGCGCAAAACAATGCGCCGCAGGAATTCTTCAGATACCCCTCCTACGCTGGATCAAATGAATCCCGAATCCCCGTGTTCGGAGATGGCGTATGGACCGATTCCTGGCCCGGAAACACCGATAGCGTCGCGATTCAGACCAATGGACAATGGGCTGTCGACGGCTCAGGCCAACTGCCCACCGTCTCCAACGCCAGCATGATGACCCGCTTCTCCAACGACCGCCATTCCAACCATACGATTAACCTCTCCTACATCGATGGACACGCCTCGAACGTCAAGCAGCGCGAACTCTGGCTCGACCAGCAATGGTCCATCTTTTACACTCCCCCTCCATCTTTTACACTCCCCCCAAGAACCCCTCTTCAACGATCACGAACTGGATCAAGTTGCCCTAACTTTCCCCAGTCTCTTCACCCAGTTGCACCAAAAGGATGGCCCCTCAACGAAGCCATCCTTTTCAACTCCTCACGATGCCATCATCTGGCGCTGTATCGTCACACCAGCTTCTCCCGCGCATAATTCTTCGCCGCCGCCAGCGCATCGCTGATCTTGCTGACGTCCTTCCCCCCCGCCATCGCCAGTTGCGGCCGACCGCCTCCCGAACCCCCGACAATCGGCGCCACCGCCTTGATCCAATCCCCCGCCTTCAGCTTGTTCACATGCGGGTCCCCCACCGCCGCCAGCAGGTTCACCTTCGGCGGAAGCTTATTGCCGTCCTTGTCGGTCTCCTCAAATTCACTCGCCAGAAGAACAGCGATGTTCTGCTGCGGATGCTTCTTCTTGAGCCAGTCCCATGTGTTCCGCAACGTGTCCGCGCTGGCCGCCGGCACTGCGGATACGATCAGCGCCAGGCCGTTTACCGACTCCGCACTCGCCAGCAGCGATTCCGCATCGAACGCCGACGACGACGCCGGCTGCGATCCCTGCTGCCTGCTGAACTTCTTGTGCCGATCCTGCATCTCCGCGATCGCCGCCTGGGCGCGACGCTTCGGCACCAGCGGCACATTCGCGCCCGCAATCGCCTTCTGCAGCGCCGCGATCACACCGGGAAGATTCGCCTCGCTCGTCGTCTTCCCCTGCGCAATCAGCGACTCAATCACCTGCCCTTGCGTGATCGCGTCCCGCGCTGAGCTTCCCGTCAGCGCCACAATACGCCGAATCCCCTTGCTCACCGATTCCTCCGAAGTCACCACGAACCGCTCCGCATCCGACGCGTTTGAAAGATGCGTGCCCCCGCAGAATTCAATCGAATATTCCTTCCATTTCGTGTTGCTCGGATTGCTCAACAGCTCCGCCACCGGAACGCCGACCGACACCACGCGCACCATCGGCGGATATTTTTCTCCAAACACCGCACGCAACCCGAATATCTTCAACGCCTCCTCCTGCGGCGCTATCTCCGCGTACACCGGCAGCTTCCTCTCGATGCACGTATTCACCATCGTCTCGACCTTGGCAATCTCCTCCTCGCTCATCGCCTTCTGATGAATGAAGTCGAACCGCAGCTTCTCCGGATCGACCAGCGACCCCTTCTGCTGCACATGATCCCCCAGCGTCTCGCGCAACGCCCAGTTCGCCAAATGCGTCGACGTATGATTCTTCTCGGTAAGCTGCCGCTGCCCCGTCACCTGCGCCGTGACCCCGTCCGAAACATGAATGCGGCCCGTCTTGATGTGGCCGATATGCAGAATGTACTGCCCCACGGCGCGGGTCGTCTCCACGACAAAGACAGCCTTGTTCTGGTCCGCCTGAAGCTCACCGGAATCGCCCACCTGCCCGCCCATTTCCGCGTAGAAGTTCGTCTTGTCCAGAATAACAGCGATCTGCTGCCCCGCGCGGGCATCGGACGAATCGGAGGACTGATCAAGATCATGCCCGTTCCAGATGGCGCGGATCGTTGCGCGGATGGGCCCGCGCTTATATTTCGCCGAGTCGTCCGTCGAGTGAATGTTCAATTTCTGCAGTTCGTCCAGAACATTCGGCGGAAGATCGAAAACCGCCGACGCCGCCCCCTTCCCCCCTTCGCGGGCCAAAGTCCGCGCCTGCTCCATCAGTTTCTCGTATCCCTCGATGTCCACCTTCATGCCGCGCTCTTCCGCCATGATGCGCGTCAGATCGATCGGGAAGCCGTACGTGTCGTACAACCGGAACGCATCCTCGGCATTGATCAAAAGCTGCTGTTCCTGGTTCGCTTTGGCATGGTTCGCCGCCTCTTCAAACAGGTCGATGCCGCGCGAGAGCGTCCTGCCGAACGACACTTCTTCATCCTTGATGATCTCCATCACGTGCTCCGGATTCTTCTTCAATTCCGGGAACATGTCCCCCATCGTCTGCACCACCACCGCAACCAGCTTGTGCAGAAACGGGTCCTGCAGATTCAACTGCTGCCGCCCGAACCGAACCGCACGCCGCAGAATTCGCCGCAGAACATACCCCCGCCCCTCGTTGCTCGGCACCGCACCGTCCGTCAGCGCGAACGTGAGACAACGCAGATGATCGGCAATCACCCGGAACGCGATGTCCACGCGAAGCTGCGGATTCTTCGATTCCAGTTCCGGATCCGCGGCATTCGTCCGCGGGAACTGCCCCGTGTACTTCAGCCCGGAAATACTGCTGATCTCATCGAAGATCGGCGTGAACAGATCCGTCGCGTAATTGTCGTCCTTCCCCTGTAGCACCTGGCAGATGCGCTCGAGACCCATCCCCGTGTCCACATGCTGCGCCGGCAGCGTCGTCAGCTTCCCCGAGGCATCGCGGTTGTACTGAATGAACACATTATTCCAGATTTCCATCACCCGCGGGTCTTCCGCGTTCACCGGCGCACGCTTCCCCGCCTTCAGATCCCCATCAATCTCCCCCTGCGGCCGACGATCAATATAAATCTCCGTGCACGGCCCGCACGGCCCAGTGTCCCCCATCTCCCAGAAATTGTCCTTGTCGAAATAGTGGATGTGGTCTTCCGACTTCAGACCATACTGCTCCCAATTGGCAATCTTTTTCCAGATATCAGCCGCCTCCGTGTCCTGCGGCACGCCATGCGACCCGATGAAACACGAAACGTGCAGCCGCTTCGCATCCAGCCCCCACACCTTCGTCAGCAGCTCCCACGCCATCTCAATCGCGCCCTGCTTGAAGTAATCCCCGAACGACCAGTTCCCCAGCATCTCAAAAAACGTGTGATGCCGCCGCGAACGCCCCACATCGTCCAGATCGTTGTGCTTGCCCCCCGCCCGAATGCACTTCTGCGTGTTCGCCGCCCGATGCCACGGTGCCTTCGCGACCCCCAGAAAGTACGGCTTGAACTGATTCATCCCGGCGTTCGTGAAAAGCAGCGTCGGATCGTCGTGCGGTACCACCGGCGACGACGGCACAAACGTGTGCCCGTGCTTCTCAACAAAGAAATCAATGAACTGCTTACGAATGTCAGCGGAGGTCGGCATGGAACACAGGACTCCTGGGCCTTAAAACACGTCGTTCGGTCGAGCTGCATATTGTACAAGGACGAAACGACCAGCGGGAGGGACCGCCGTTTCGTGACGATTCGACGGGTGCGTCACAGAATCGGCGGCCACAGAACCCGTAGCGTAAGCGCCGGCCCTCTCGCTCACGAACCAAAGGGCCGGCTCCTCGCGCAGGCGGTGCAAAAGCCTTCGACACTGCGTGCCCCCACGACCGCCGCCGATTCTGTTACGCACCCCGATTCGACGGGTGCGTAACAGAATCGCCGGCCATAGAACCCGTAGCGTAAGCGCCGGCCCTCTCGCTCGAGAACCAAAGGGCCACCTCCTCGCGCAGGCGCTGCAAAGGCCTTCGACACTGCACGCCCCCACGACCGCCGCCGATTCTGTTACGCACCCCGATTCGACGCTCCACGCGACCGGATCATCCGCCCATGTGAAGCCCGCCCCCAACGCCCCGATTGACGCACCCCACCCCAAATTCCATAATCGCATCAGCGCCCGGGTGGCGAAATTGGCAGACGCGCGGGATTTAGGTTCCCGTTCCGAAAGGAGTGCAGGTTCGATTCCTGTCCCGGGCATCTCAACTCAAACGACTCGATGAATTGCACCCTCATCAACGATGCGCCCCCATCATCGGCTCCAGCAGCGTCCGCAGCGCCTGCCGCGCACGGTGCAATCGCGTCTTCACGTTATTCTCCGTCGTCTCCAGCAGCCGCGCCGTCTCGGTGGTGTCGAGTTCCTCGATGTCGCGCAGAAGCAGAACCGTGCGGTACGCATCGGGCAATTGGTCGATGGCGGCGCGGACCATCTGGCGCATTTCGCTTTCCTCCAGACGTCCTTCGGGGCTCCTGACGGCAGGCACCGACTTGCTGTAATGGCCGCGCCAGTCGAAGGTGGGGAGCAGTTCTTCTATGGAAGTTTCTTTCCTGCCGGCGGAGCTGCGCAGTTTCATGAGGCACGCGTTGACGGTGATGCGGTGGAGCCAGGTCGAGAGACGGGAGGATTGTTCGAAGCGGGGAAGAGACTTAAACGCGGAAATGAGGGCATCCTGCACGGCGTCGTTGCAGTCAGATTCGCAGCGGAGGAACCGGCGGGCGACGGACATCATCTGGGGGCCGTACGTGGTGACGATGGCAGTGCAGGCAGCTTGATCGCCGGCGAGAGCGCGCTGCACCAGCGCCGCTTCTTCCTCGCGCGAGAACGCGGAGTTGGATCGTGAGTCGAGGGGCATCATTCGTTCTCGACCTCAAACAGAGCGTCGGCGAGGTTTTGGGTGAGGGAGTTGAAGAAGTCGGTGCCGGTGGAATGGGAGGTGGAGAGGACGAGGGTGCGGAGGAAGTCGGAGTCGTCGGGAGTGGGAGGTGGCGCGTTGTCGGTCATGCGCGGGGTCCGTGTGAGCGTGGATGGGGTTACTATAACAGGGGATGGGAATGGCGAATAAGCGAACGACGAAACGGGGAGATTGCACCACAGAGGACACAGAGGGCGCAGAGACGGGTTTTGTTCACGAATTTGCACAGATTTTTGGAGCATTACGAGTCTTTGGTTGGGAGGGTGCCGGCGGTTTGCGCGGCGGGTTTGAGGGGGCGGGGTTGCTAGTGGGCGAGGTTTAACGCCTTTTCGATGAAGCGTTTGACCTGGACGTATACGAGATGATTGCGCGTGGCGGGTTTGCAAATGGAGATATGATCTTCGTCCATGGGGATGGGCAGGACGCCGGGGATGTGGGGATTGGCGCTGGATTCGTCGACGACGACCAAAAGACCGGAAACGGGGCGTTTCTCACAAAAGGCGAGGGTTCGAATGCCGATGGTGGGAGCATTGTTGGAGTACCACATGTTGAGCTCGCGCAAGCGAGTGTCGTTGTATTGCAGTTCGTCGACGCTCTCGGTGGGCCTGAGGAGTGCGCCGAATTTTTTTACCCAGATGGCGACGTCGGAGCCGGAGTGGGGCGTTGAGAGGAAGGCGATTCCACGGGTGGAGGTGATGAGAGCCTTCCACTCGGGGTTACCGGAATCGTGGGCGACGCGGAGCATTTCCTTGACGAGAAGTCCGCCGAGGCTGTGGCAGACAAAGACCAAGGGGCGGTCGAGCAGGCCGCCGGCTTCGAGTCTTGCGAGAACATTGGTGGCACGATCGAAGACTGGCATGCTATGTCCGCGCCAGGCGGAAGATTTCGAGTCGTAGCCGATCGTCCAGACGCAGACGCGTTCCAAATCTTCGCCAAGCCATTTGGTCCAGGAGTCGGCTGCGCCCTTGGATTGCCAGCTCTGGACGGCATCGCCGTCAAGGCCGTGGACGAAGACGACATTGCCGGCGCAATTTTTTGACGTGAAGTAGCAATTAAGCACGCCGTCGACGCTTGCGGTTTTCGAGGGCGGCGGGGAGGCAGGCGTGGCGTGGGCGCCACCGCCGAAATGATCGCGGAGTTGTTGAACCATTTTCTCGAGAACTCTGGAGCCAAGCATTTCGAAACCTTTCGCGGCGATGGTCAAGACGCGAGTATCCTCCCGAATCCGGTAAGTGTCCGCCGGGGCGTGGAAATCGGGAGGCAATTTGGCAAAGAGGAGGGGGAAATTGGCGCCATCGAGTAGACGACCGGTGGCGGGCTCTTCGAGGATACCGCTGACGAGAAAATGCATTGCGTGGGCTTCGAATACGGGATCGTCTGTTGAGATCTCGGACTGCCCTGCAGGGGTCGACCAGAGGCGGGCGTATTTATTCAGGGAATTCCTGTCAGTCGGCTTGAAGATACCGCTATTTGGTCCATTGAAAAAGGGCGATGCCTTCCAAAGGTTTTCAAACACGCGGGCCTGGACTTTTTCCATGATGAGACGGTCAATCCGGTCCCGCATCTGCGGGTCGTCCTGATGGCGGAGAAGTTCGTTGTAGTCGAAGGCGAGGAGTGAGACGTCGCCTTCGCATACGAGGGTGGCGGTACGTTTGCGTTTGAGGACGAAGGCCAACTCGCCAACGAGGGCGCCGGCGGAGAGGTGGAAGGAAGCGGCACCCGTGGTATTTGGAATTCCACCTGCAGGAGGAGGGAGGTAGCCGGCGATCTGTCCTTTCAAGATAACGAAGAGCGTTTCGCCATCATCCTGGAAGCGGCAGAGGACATCGCCGTTTGTGCGATCAATGAGTTGTGCGACGCGAAGGAAATCCTCACCGAGGAGACCATCGCGGATGAGGTCATCCGCGAGCGATTGGGTTCGCACGGGAATTGCGCCGCTGGCGATTTGCTGGAGCGTGTCGAGTGCACGGGGTTCGTTGGGATTAATTTCGAGAAGGCGTTTGGCGTAGAGAAGCGTCTGGATGGCATTGCCGGACTTCAATGCAATTGTGAGGCACTCGCGGTCGTCATTCAGGGGACATTCAGGCCAAACGGATCGGAAGCCGCCGGCGCTGGAGAAGAGATACAGCCGAGTCGATTCAAAGTGGCGCGGGGTAACGGTCCGGCAATCGTGGAACTCGACGCCGGGCGGAGCGACTGCCTGGAGCAGGTTTCGACAGGAATCGGTCACGATGACGCAAGTGGCATCACTGAGATCGATGAGACGGCCGGCGAGATTAATTCCGGGACCGACGGCGACGGGGCGACCGTCAGCACCCTGGACGAAGGTGACCTCTCCGGTGTTGGAGGAGATTCGCAATCTGACGCGTGCCTGGAGGGACCAATTGCGTAGAGCCGCGAGGAGGGAGATCGCTCGTGCCGGCGCATCGGCGCCGGAAAGAAGCAGGTGACCGCCGTCGCCACCGCACGCCCAGTGATCGTGCTCACGGGCGATTTCGTGGACAATATCGTTAATCGCTTTGACCCGATCCTGCTGAACATTGAGACTCGCCTCGCTGGAATGAGCGATGATGTCGCAAGAAACGATGATGAACTGGCTGGACATGGCGAGCTCTGAAAGCTGGCGTGATCTGTTGCATGATAGTCGAGGAGAGTTGGAAGAGGGAGAAGAATCGGGAGTTTGATTCCCGGGTTTTTGTTTTTGGGGGAGGGGTTTTGTGCCGCGTGCGCGGGGAGATTGCCGGTGAGGTGAGGGGTTGGCGCACCGGCGCTTACGCTGCGGGTTCCCTGGCTAGTGAACGGCGATGGCTGCTGTGGGCCGGGCGGAGATCGTCAGTTCGAGCGGCGCGGGGGCGTGGGAGGCGCAGGTGCCGGCGGGCGATTGCATGGGGATGGACGATTGGGGAGGGGCGGACAGGCGCTCGATTTTGCCGAACATGAGGCGGAGGCCCCAACCAAAGGTGCGCCGGATGCTGTGCGCGAGGCCGCACATCCCCACGAGTTGCATGCCCGCCGGTTTGATGCCGGTTCCGTCTTTGCGTTTGACGAGGTTCACGACGGCCCAGACGGGGTTGTAGAAGTAGAGGTAGGCGGTGAGGAGGTTGAATTGTTTCTTCCAGGGCCGCGGGTGCTTGGAGGCGACGACGTAGTTGCCGTCGTACATGTAGGGTTCAGCGCGGCGTCCGCCGACGCTTTCAAGGACGAGGCCGCTGGTGAAGGTTCCTTCGTAGAGTTTAGTGCCGGGGGAGGGAGTCATCATGAGGACCTGGAGGGAGACAGCGCCGGCTTTGCGGAGGACTTTGATCTGGTTGAGGAGGCCGTAGTTTTTGCCGCGGGAGTAGAGGGGTTGCGTGTCGTGGTGCATCATCATGGGCATCGGGCAGATGCCGGCGTTGCGCATGAGCTGGAAGGCTTCGATGGTTTTCGGGACAGACTGGCCCTTGTTGACGAGGGTGGCGGTCATGTCTTCCACGCCGAGCCACAGGGCGCGGCAACCGGCTTTGCGGATGAGAGGAAGATGCTCTTTCATCTGGATCGTGTCGTGGACGGTAACTTCTGTGTACCAGCGGGCCTTGCGATGGAGCTGGACGCCTTCGAACTCGGCGCGGGCGAGGGTTTCGACGATTTCGAGCGTGCGGGGCTTGCTGTTGAAGAAATTGTCGTCGGCGCCGAAGAAGTAGCGGAGGCCGTAGTTTTTGTAGAGCTGCCACATTTCGTCGGCGATGCGTTCGCCGCTCTTGAGGCGGTGCTGACGCTGGTTGTAGGCGGGAATGGGGCAGTAGGGGCAGGCGAATTTGCAGCCGAAGGTGAGGATGAGGGAGGAGATGGGGGAGTGTTTGCGGACGCGGTCGGAGGCGAGGGCCTGGGAGGCGAGGGTGGCGGAGCGGCTGGGGGCTTCGAGGAGTTTGTAGCCGAGGACGGGGTGGGGGATTTCGTCGAGGTTGCCGAGGAGCTGCTGGATGCCGGTGTCGACGAGTTCCTCGGCGATCCCGTCGTTGTCACCGCGGGGGTAGACGAGGCCGGGGATGTCGTCGAGAGCGCCGGCGGCTTTGGCGCGGAAGAAGGCGGAGCGGAGGGATTCGCCGGGGGCGCGGGTGTTGAGGAGGACTTCGAGGAGGGAGAGGAAGACGTACTCTTCGCCGGTGACGACGATGTCGGCGCCGCCAGGCGTGGCGGGGTCGGCGTTGAAGAGGAGGTTGGGTTCGTACACGGCATGGGAGCCGCCGGCGATGATGAGGGGGCGTTTTTCAGGGGGGATTCGGCGGGCGTCGCGGATCATCTGCATGGCGCGGCCGGAGTGCATGCCCATGGTCGAGACGAGGAAGAGGTCGGGAATTCGGCCGTCGAGGCGCATCTGGGAGGGGTCGAAATGTTTGTTCCATTGCTGAAGGACGATTCGGGTTTTGTCGAAGCCGATGTCGACGAGGGCGGAGCCGATGGCGCGGACGCCAGCGGGTGCCATGCGAGTGTCCGCATAGATGAACGGGAGCATGCGGGTGCGGTGGTCGAAGGCGCAGGCGATGACGGAAACGAGGTCGTGAGCTGGGGAGAGATTGCGAATGCGGCGGCGGAGATCAATGAGGGCACCTGGACGGAGAAGTTCGTCACCGCGGTTGCGTCTGGGGAGTTCCATGCAGCCTGCTCCTGGGAGGAATGGGGCGGCACATGGGGTGGTGCCGGGGAAATTCGCGCAGGCTGGATTTTAGGTTGACCGCGCGTGGACAAGCAAGGGCAATGTGGGGAATTCTGGTGAATTGGGTGCGGAGGGGCATGAGAAGGAGGCCGGAGGTTGAGGGATGGGGGCTAGGTTCGTTATCGTGGAGGTAGCGGTTTTCGGGGGCGGTGTAACGAGAAGGGGATGGCGTGCATCATAGGGGTGCTGTGCAGCGTGAGTTGTAGAAACGGGGTGTGCTGTGAATTGCAAGAGCGTATCGGAGTTCCTGGATGCCTATTTGTCGGGGGAGCTTCCGTGGGCGCAAAAGTGGGTGTTCAAGGTGCATATTGCGTTGTGCAGGAATTGCCGGAATTACATTGCAGGGTATCAGGAAGCGATAAAGTTGTCGAAGAAGGCGCTTGAGGCGCGGGAGGAGTCGGTGCCGGAGGAATTGGTGAAGGCGGTGCTGAGGGCGCAGGGGTGGTGAGGGGCGGGTGGCGGGATATTATTTACAGATGAGTAGACCTGTTTACCGTTTGGCGCAGTCGCTTATGCGCTGTAGATGATACTGGCGTTGGGGTGTCGGTTTTGATTTTGTCTCAGCCATAATAGTCGAAGGTTCAGGCGGCCCCTGAATCAATGACAGACCATGCCGCGGCAATGGCGGGGGCACGCGAGCCGGCAGTGGGCGAGGCGGCAGCGAAGAGAGTGGAGAGCGTTGCGAGAAGAAGGATTGACCGAACCATTGTATATCTCCTATACATTATGGTATGAATTGAGAAAAGAGTCGCGAATATCGCGAATCGTTCTTTTATTTGGATGCAATATTCAAACGGATAGTTACGTTGTACAATATGGGTCGGCGTTATAAGTGTGCACGTCGAGGCATGTGCAGGTTCATCGCGACAGCCACCATTACATTGAGAATCAGCCTGAGTTGTTCAGGAAGTTTTTGTTTATTTGTTCCAGTTGTTCCAAAGGGATATTTGTATGAAAGCAGCAGTTAAAGGCGGATCGAAGAACGGAATTCTCCCGGACAACGCTTTGGCGAAGCAGGCGATTGAGAACATTGCGAAGATTGAGCGGGAGGCGCAGCAGAAGAAGCTGGAGCAGCTCGAAGGGTTGAAGGGCGCAAAGGCGGCGATCCTGGAAAGGATGAACGAGCTGACCCATCAGTTGCAGCAGATCGACAAGGCGATTTCAGCAGTGACGGGTGAGCCGGCGCCATCGCGCGAGAAGCGGGAGCGGCGGGACTGGAGCGACACGCGCGAGCGCGTGGGGCGTTGGATGGAGGCGCGGAAGGGGGAGAAGTTCGCCGCGGGCCAGTTGGTGAAGGAATTTCCGGAGCTGGATGGGCAGGTGGTGAGCATTTTCCTGCGGCCGCTGGTGGAGAGCGGGAAGGTGAAGACGGATGCGTCCGAAGGAGTGCGGCGGACGAAGTATTTTGTGGAAGCGTAAGAGTTAAACCCGAAGAACACAAAGACACGAAGGACCACGAAGAGATTTCTTTGTGGTTCTTGCGTGTTTTTGCGCGCGGTGTCCGCGACGAGAGGCCATTCCGGCGATAGACGGTTTGAGCCATGGAACGGCAGAAATGCGATGGCTGGACCGAGGGATTTCGCATCGGCCAGCACGCCGGTATAATCCGCGCGCTCTATGGGCAGCACGACTGCTTGCCGTTGTTCACAGTGGAGGAATCGCACGATGACCGGAAGAATGATGGCAGGTTTGCTCGCGGCTGCGATGCTGATCACCGGGAGTGTTGCCTGCCAGCACGGCGGCGGAAGTCACACCCATATCGCCGTAGAGCAGACCCCGCCCGCAGTGGTCGACGGTTTCCATCGTGAGTTCCCCGGCCTGAAGATTTCGCACACCGACGAGATCCACATGCCGGACGGAACGACTCGTTACGATCTCAAGTTCCGCGATGCCGAAAACCATTATCACCGGAAGATCTTCTCCGCCGACGGCAAGCTGGAAGACACCAGGGAAGGGGTCGTGCTGCCGGCGACGCACTGATACGATTGTCGAACCGAACGCGGCCCGGCGAGCGGGCCGGCTAAACGAGTGAGGGGCCTTCGGGCCCCTCGTTATTCTTTTTTCTGGAATGATTGATGTCCTCCACCACCCCCCCACCGCCTGCCGGTTCCTTGTCGTACGAAAAAGCCGGCGTGTCGATCGATACCGCCGACGCCGCCAAGAAGAAGATGGCCGAGACGATGGCGACGAAGGATCCGCGCGTGCTGCACCGGCCGGGGGCGTTCGCGAGTTTGTTCGACGCTTCATTTCCGGGCATCAGGGAACCGGTGCTGGTGATGAAGACCGAGGAGCCGGGGTCCAAGCAGAAGATTGCATTCGCCAACGGGCGTGCGGGATCGATCGCGTATGACATGATCCATCACTTGATCGACGACATCATTGTGGTTGGCGCGCAGCCGGTCGCCGTGCAGGACTGCATTGTCTGCGGCAAGCTGCAGAAGGACGTCGTGCTCGAACTCGTGGCGGCAATCAATGACGCGTGCCGGCAGAACGACTGCTTCCTGATCGGCGGCGAAACCTCCGAACAGCCGGGCGTGCTCGAAGCGGGGCTGTACATCCTCTCCAGTTCCATCGTCGGCGTGGTCGAGAAATCAAAAATTCTGGATGGCCGCACGATTCAAACGGGGGATGCGGTGATCGCGGTTCCGTCGAACGGACTCCACACCAACGGCTACTCGCTCGTCCGCGCCCTCATGGCCGCCAACCCTGGCCTCGAAAGAGAAATCATCACCAACGAATTCGGCCAGCGGGAAACTTTCCTGGACGCCATCCTCAAACCCCACACCTGCTATTACCAGCCGTTCAAAGGATTGTTCGTCGACAATGTCGGCGGCCAACTCCATGGCATCGCCCACATCACCGGCGGCGGCATCGCGGGGAATCTCAACCGCATCCTCCCGGAGAACTGCGATGCCCAGATCAACGCGGCGGCGCTGCGTGTGCTGCCGATCTTCAAGCGGATCAAGGCTCTCGGGAACGTACCGGACGCGGACATGCTGCGGACGTTCAACTGCGGCATCGGCATGACGATTGTGTGTGCCCCGAGCGCCGTGGACGCGATTGTCCAGCATCTCCAGCCATTCAAACTCGACGCCTACCCCATCGGCACGATCGTCGACGGCAAGGGCGACGTGCGCTACGAAGGCAATGTACAGTGGTGATAGGCTCGCCGGCCGTTGCGCCCTCCCCCCCGCCCCCCCTCCACACACCCACCTATCTTGCGCAAAAAGGAAAGACTCGTGACGCAGAATGCCACGAGTCTTGAAATCGTTCATGGATAGCGGCGCAGCGGCACCTGGAAGGGCACGGTGCGCGGCGGGATCACTGCACGTGATGCCGGGCCTTCCACTTCTGGTGGCGCTTCTTGGAACCAATCTTGCGACGACGGCGGGGCTTGGGCATGTCTGAGTCCTTCGTTACGGAGCTTCTTTTCGAGCCGGGTAATGTACCCAATGCCCGCTCGGGCGTCAAACGCGCCGCGAAGCCGACGTTTGGCGCAATAGAAGAGAGAGGTTGCGCAAGCTCGGGAAAAACCGCCGGCTCAACTGTCATAACAGCACCAGAATTGGCCATTTGCTGCCGCCTGGGCCGTCCGGAAAAATGTCCCGCTCAGCTTCTATTATGCTTGACATTACCGGCAAACGACGGGACATTATGGCGGCGTGGAGGAGACTCGGTCGTGTGCGCGGTGGGTTTCCCTCTAACATCTCGTTTTCATCGGCTAAGCGACTGGTCTGTTCGTTTTGGCAGGAGGCTGTACGTGAGCATATTTTCTCGGCTCTGGCGTTTCGTTCACACCCATGGTTATCCCCTTCCGACCACCCCGATCGCCCCGACCTTGACCGGCTCACGGCGACAGAAGGGAGCGAGGCCCCAACGGCTCGAGAAAATGGAGCAACGCATGCTCCTGACGACCCTCGTGGGGGGACAGAGCTTCGATTACCTCCTCCCCGGCGGATCGCTCCCGGGTGGACCCTTCGTCCACGTCCAGGCCAATGGCAACATGGTGGCGGAACTCATCGCGGCCATTAAGACTTCAAACGCCGGCAACAATAGTAGTCTGCTTCTCGGCCAGCTTCCCGGCACCAGCGGGGGCGTAGGCGTCAATAACGGGTCCATCCCCGTGACCGGCGGAAATGCGCAATCCGCCACGCCCAACCCGTATACCGACCTGGACGTCAATGCCACTATCGGACCGCAAACCGGCGTCAACACATTCGACTTCAGCCAGATCAATCTCCGCGGCATCGCCAGCAATTCCGGCGGCGTGACCTATGCCTTCAACATTTTCAACACCGTCACCGGCGGGAACGGAACGCTGAACTTCCCAACCACCAGCGGAACCACCACCTCCAACAACACCCTCTGGGACATCCAGCTCCTTCAAATCAACAACACCAGCGGCAAAGCAACGTTCATCGCCGACCTCACCAACCAGCTTGAAACCGGCCAGGCCGGCTATTCCGATCCCAATGACCAGTTCGGTCTTCCCAAGGCCGCTTCTCCCCTCGGCGCTGCGATGCTCCCCGATCTTCTCGGCGCCTCCAACGTCACGATCGGCGGCGCCGCGTTCAACCCCATTGACGGCCGCCTTTATTTCGATGTCGAATTCACCCCACCCTCCAACAATACCGTCGGCACCGGCAGCAACCTGACGCAGGACATCCTCATGTCCATCGATCCGTCAGCCGCCACCGGCGCCAACCCCGAAATCCCGGTGCTGAACACCCTCACTTACGCCAACCTCGTCAACGCCGCCAACACCACCGCGGAGAACAGCTCCCGGCTCGACAACAGCGGCGGCACTCAAGCCATCACGGCGCTCACCTTCCAATCGATCAACAACAGCAATGCCCTTTTGTGGACCTACCGCGTCCCGAGCAACAATACGGCGGGCGCTCGCACCAACCTCGAGAGTTATAACGTTCCTCTCACCTTCAATGCCGTCACCGGGCGACTGATTAACAACGGCTTCAACAACGTTCTTATCAACGGCAACAACATTCCTGTCACCGGCCTCTCGTACATCCCACCCAGCTCCGGCGTTGCGGCAGCGCAGAACGGCAATTTCCTCTTTGCCACCGTGACCGCCAACGGGACGACAAGCGCCAACCTCGGGCTTACAGGTGGTCAGCTCCTGCGCATTGATCTCAGCAGCTTCACCCCCACCGTGTGGGGACCCACGCAGGATTTGAACCGTCCTGGTGGCATCATCAACAACAACATCGTCGGCGACAACCTCCAAGGGCTGACCTGGAACCCCACCCAAACTGATCCCGTCACTCACACGACCGGCGTCCTCATGTCCTACGACGCCTCCACGCATGATGTCGTCTACGTCAACAACCAGGTTCGCGGCACACAGCTTTACGCCGTCTACACCAACCAGGCCGACATCAACTCCTCCCTTACGTTCCAGGTCTACACCGTCGACTCCAAAGGCAACCAAATCAGCTCGCTCTATACAGGCGCCTTCGCTGCTGACAGCGCTTGGTCCCGCAACGTCGCAGTCGGAACCGATCACATCCCCGGAAACATTGGTCAGGCCCTGCTGGGCTACTTCGACGGTACATCCACGGCTCCCGACGATCTGGGCCTCACCGCGACTCTCGTCGGCAACGTCGGCATCATGCCCAGCAGCTACACCACCGATCTAAGCGGCATCCCCTCCACCAGCCTCAACCCCGGCCTCTACGTCGGTTACGGTCTGGAAACTCCCGTCGCCTCCAGCGGCTCCATCATCGGCGATGTCCTCGGCAGCGGTTTTTCAAACGTGCAGGCGCTCGCCATTCGAAATGATGGCCTCTTCGCCGCCGTCAACAGCGTGCCAGGTTCCGGCGACACACTTGCCTTCATCGACGGCACCACCGGCCAGGTAAGCGCCGGGCCGTACACCGTCGTCGATTCCAGCAACAACGCCCTGGCCGGTATTGAGGGCCTCGCCTTTGGCGACGTCAACCTCAACGGCAGTCAGCAGCTTTATGCCGTGTACGACCTCCACAATGGACAGGGCCCCATCCTTGGCACCCTCTCCGTTAACGGCACCAACGCGGTTTTCTATCAACTCGGCGTCCTCGGACTCAGCGGCGCAACCGTTCAGGCCATCGCCTTCTCCAACCACCAGACCTCCTATGACGCCAATCATCAGGGCCTCTACCTGATCGCCACCGGGGGAGCGGCCGGCGTGCATTCCACGTTGTTCCAGGTCGACCCGACCACCGGCACCATTGTCGCCACCATCGGCGAAGTCGTTAGCACCGCCAGCGGCCAGCCGACTCCTCTTCAGGTCAAGTCCGCAGCCTTCGACGCCAGCGGCAACCTCATCGCCTTCGACTCGCTTACCGGACGACTCCAGGATGTCGCCCTCACCCCGACGGTCATCCTTGGCGTCTCCTACGCCATCGCCGGCCAGGTCGTCAGCACCGCCGTCGGTTCCGTCAATCCCACGGTTGGCGCCTTCGCTCGCGATCCCGTCGATGGCCAGTTTTATGTCATCGACAACGAGACCGATGACGTTGGAAGCACCCCCTCTTCGATTCTCATGAAAATCAAGGATTACACCAATCCGCTCAACCAGGATGTCAGCCTCGGCAAGTTCCTCTTCGACGGCACCGTCACCGGCCGCGTCTTCATCTCCGGCTCCATCGACACCTTCTACGCCGGCTGGATCATCACCGGGACATCCGACGGCTCCACCTCCATCACCGACAACTTCCACGTCAACGGCGACATCCACCACCTCCTCTCGCTCGCCTCCATCGGCACCGACGGCACCATCGTCACCAACGGCCTTCCCACCTTCGTCACGGGTACTCAGATCTACATCGGCGGAAAGTTGGGTGATTACGTCACCGATGGCATGTCCGCCGCCCAGATCATCGCCGTTAACGGGCGCGGCATCCCCAACAACACCGGTGACCAGACCGAGGAGCAGCAGTATGTGCTGCTCACAGGAAACGCGATCGTCAACGACGGCCTCGTTATCAATGCGTGGGCAAACGGAAGCCTGGTGCAGAATACCGGCAATTTTGCCCCCTTCCAAAACAACAACTTCAACAACGCCCAGTTCCTCGGCTCCACCCGCAGCACCGTCACCGGCCAGCCGGACGTGATCACCCTCGACGGCCAGATGTGGCAAACTGACTACAAAGGCACTTATCCCGGCCCGGACGCCGTCGATTACTTCGCGCTTTCCCTCCTCGCCGGACAGGCGATCACGGTCCAGCTCAATGCGCTGTTTACAGCGCACCTGGGCATCTACGACCCTGACGGCAACCTCATCGCCACGGACTATGACCTCGTCGATCCCACTGCCGTATGGAACCGCCCGATCAGCTTCACCGCCACCAAGGCCGGCGCCTATCGCATCGCAATCGCCGCCATCGGCGACACCAATTTCAACGGCGTGGTCGACGGCGGCGAAACTGTCGGTGGCTACCCGTCACCGTCTTCCTATACCCTGACCGTCCAGAACGCCGGCGATCTTGCCATCGGCGGCGTCAGCGCCGGCAGCAATCTCATCCTCAATCTCGCCGGCTCCAATCCCAACAGCGCTCTTACCGGCGGCATCGAAGCTGGCAGCGGAGACATCGGCGGTGTCACCGCCGGTCAGGCACACCCCGGCGCCGGTCACAGCATCCTCGCGCCAATTACCTCCTTCTCGGTTGTCGGCACCCAATCCATCATCAACGGCTACAGCGGCGGCACACCCAACAAGGACATCGCTGCTGATACCGGAAATCTGCGCGATGTCGTCGCCGGCTCCATCGGCTACGCCGGCACCGCCACCTCCGCTCTCACCAGCGGCGGATTTGCCTCCGCGCCGGATATCTACGTCCCGCAAGGAAGCGTCGGCCTCATTCAGACCCTGGTTGACAATGGCGTTACCGACACCCTCTCCGTCCTCTTCGCAGTCCCCGCCGGCGCCAACATCCAGCACGTCTCCGCCGTCAACTGGCTCGGCGGCGTCTACCGCGCCGACAAGGCCATCGGCGTCATCAACGCCTACGATATGCCTTTCGGATCTGCCGAAACCGAATTCCATGCCAATGCCGACTCCAAGGGTTCCGACGGCGTCATCGATCTGATCGATGTCACGCTCAACATGGGCGCTGTCGGTTATGGCGGCCCCGCCATCGAGACCGGTCCCGGCGGCGACGTGCGCTTCATCCACGTCGGCGGCAACCTCATTCCCGATGTGGCCTTTGGATCTGCGGGCGCCACCTTCGCCGGAGAAACCACGCTTGGATGGGCTCTCAATTCTCCCGGCGCCGTAAAGTTCACCGACGATTCCGGCGCCACCGTCTACCTCACCCCCGGAATGACCGTCAACCCCAATGCCGGTGTTGTCGATACCACAACGGGAGTCGCTCAGCCCGCAACCGTTATTGGCCAGCTTGCCACCCGCGTCTACGGCGTCCGCGGCTCCGGCGGTGTTGTCATCGTCGATGTGCAGACCAACGCCGGCCTCACGGTCAACGCCACCTCCAACGGCGTGGCCCGGCCGGCCGAAGTCACCGATATCCACTATGGCGGCGTCGGCATCGCCCTCGGCGTGAACACCATTACCGGGGCGCCCACTGTCCCCACCGACCCCTACGCCAATTCCTTTACTGTTCCGCCCGTTGCGTCACATACCCCTGTCTTCTCACGCATCACTTTCACCGGCGGCCGCACCGACGTTTTCGATATCGACAATGTCTTCCCAACCGGACTGTTCCCGGCCCAGGCGACCGGCGTCTTCCCAGCCGACTCAAGTGCCAACAGCACCTACAACACGACAACCGGAACAGTCACTTACACCATTGCCCCCGGCACCATTGACGCCATCACCAACAACACCGGCGGCGACATCTTCAACGCCTTCCTCGGTGATGTCGGCTCCCTCACCGTCAGCGGCGGAAACGTCGGTGGAAACGTCGGCTCCACATACACCAGCACTGGCCAGTTACTGGTCGGCACTGTCGACACGCAACACACCCCGAACACCTATTTCGGAACCTACACCACCGTCTCATCCGCCAATGTGCTGACCGTCAACGGAACACCGGCGCCGTTCCCCTTCAACAATCAACGCAACGGCCTTTCCCTCGGTAACGTCGCCACCATCAGCACCGGCAAGTCCGTCGGCAACATCACCACCAGCGGCGCTGTCGGTACCATCACCACCAACACGCTTGGCAACACCAATCCCAACCTCTTTTACGGCGTCAACGGGCCGATCGTCGTCAACGGCTCCAACGCGCTCTCAAATGTCACCAATCCCGCCACCGGCAATGTCACCGCCAGCCCCACTATCCCTGCCGGCCTCACCTCTGCACCCCCCGTTTCCCTCGTCCAGGTGAACGTCGGCAACGGCATTCTCTTCAGCGGAACCGGTGATGGCTCTCAGGCCGGCATCTACGCCGTCCAACGCATCACCACCATCACCGGCAGCAACGGCGCCGTCATCCGAGGGAACGTCGTCTCCGACGCATCCATCGGCTCCATCAATATCACCAACGGCTCCATCATTCATTCCCGCATCCTGGATGTCGATACCTTCGCCATGTCCGGCGAATTCGCCACCAATCCCACGATCATCAACCAGAGCGGCACGGCCACCAACCCCTTCTTCGACATCGGATCCATTTCACTCCCCGGCAACGGCGGCATCCTCAGCTCCGAAATCCTCGGCGCCAACATCGGCAATGTCCTCGCCGGCGGCTTCGGCATTCTCCAAAGCTTCTTTGAAACCACCCACGGCACCATCGCCACGGTCACCGCCGGCGGTTACGGATTGCGCGCGGATGATTTTGAATCTGACGAACTCCGCGGTCTCATCACCACCGGAACCGGCGCTACTGCCCCCTTCACCTCTTTCTCGCGCAGCGCCCTCCCCAGCGTCTTCGGTTCCTTCGGCTTCGGCTCCGATCCCTTCGGACTCAGCCCCGTCACCGACATCTCCCGATTTATCAACGGCGACGTCCAGCAAAACGCCACCTACTCCGGGCTCACCACAGGCGCCATCGAACTCGTCAACGCCATCGGCTCCGGAAACCTCACCCAGATCTCCGGCTACCAGCTCGTCAACGACAATATCGGTTTCGCCAACTCCATCGGCTCCATTTCCGTCGGCCGCGGCGGCTTTGATCCCGTCGGACTCGGCGGCACCAACCCCAGCCCCACCCTAACTGACATCAACAACACCATCGCCGCCGGCAAACTCACCAGCCTGACCGTCAACGGCAACGTTCAGGGCCTCGATCTCCAAATCGCCGGCCCCACCGGCACCATCAACATCGGCGGCAGCTTCCTCACCACCGCCAGCATCGCCGTCAAAGGACCCCAGGGCGACCTCAAAACCTTCAACGTCAACGGCGCCTTCGCCGGAAACCTCACCGTCGCCGGTGTCGCCAACTCCATCACCATCGGCACTCCCACCGCACGCGTCGGAACCGACGATTTCTCCGGCAACATCACCATCCTCCAGGACCACTCCGCCGCCAATGCCCTCAACCTCCTCACTCTCTACGGCTCCATCTCCAACGGTACCCTCGACATCGCCGGAAATGTCGGCACCATCAACGTCTTCCGCTCCCTCAGCGGCCTCACCAGCAACCTCGACATCCACGGCAACCTTGGCAACCTCATCGTCGGCAGCGACCTCGCTCACTACACCTACTCCCTCGTCGGCAACCTCGCCGTCGAAGGTAACCTCGGCAATGCCACCATCAACGGCGCTCTCAACGGCCTCCTCCTCGTCAAGGGAAATGCCAACGTCACCGTCATCTCCAAGGCCGGCGGCACCATCGTCAGCACCGCCGGCGGCGTCGAAGCCGAAGGCGTGATCTCCAGCTTCACCTCCAGCGGCGGCATCGTCGCCGGAAACATCATCGGCACCAAGGGCGTCTCCAAAGCCACCATCACCGGCAACTTCAACGGCCGCCTCTCCAGCACCGAAGGAAATGTCGGCACCGTCGTCATCTCCGGCAATCTCAACGGCTTCCTCACCACGCCCTACGGCACCATCAACTCCCTCACCCTCCACGGCGCCCTCAACGGCACCCTCCAGGCCAACTCCCTCAACAACCTCAACATCCCGGGCAACGTCGCCGGCACCATCAACGTCACCAACGGCGTCAATGCCATCACCATCGGCAGCGCGCTGCTCACCACCGGCGTCATTCAGGCCGGATGGCTCTCCGCCATCAGCATCTCCGGCAATGAACTCGGCAACATCACCGTCGGACAGGGTGCCGGCTCGCCCGTCGTCCTCACCGTCGGCGGGAACCTCGGCGGCAAGGTCTTCTTCTCCACGCCTGTCTCCGCCTCCATCGCCCACGACATCACCGCCGCCGGCTCCCTCACCACCACCAGCAGCCTTACCGGCCTCAAGGTCTCCGGCGCCGTCCGCGGAAACGTCGAAATCGACGGCCAGATCGGAACCATCTCCGCCGCCGCCATCGCCGGCGGCGTCATCACCGGCGGCTTCGGCATCAACTCCATCGCCGTCTCCGGCTCCATCACCAACTCCATCATCCAGTCCGGTATCGCCCGCGGTGACGATCACGTCCTGGGAACCAACGACGTCAACGAAACCCCCTCCATGGCCGACATCGGCTCCATCACCGCCGGAAACGTCCAGAACTCCATCATCGCCGCCGGCGGGAACATCGGCTCTCTCAAGACCGGCACCATGACCTACAGCTCCGCCTCCAGCGGCCTCGTCCTCGCCAGCGCCCAGATCGCCGCCGCCTCCAACGACTCCTCGCCGCTCGCCACCGTCGCCGAACTCAATGCCGCACGCTCCGGCTCCACGCTCCTCCACGGCAACTTCACCTCCGCCGTCATCGGCGGCGCCGGACTCGTCAACAGCGCCCTCACCGCCGGCGTCAGCCCCGGCGCCGACGGCGCCTTCGACTACACCCGAAACCCCAACTCCGACGACAACATCAACTCCTCCATCACCGGCGGCGCCAGCTCCTTCGGCTCCGTCAGCGCTGCAGTCAACGGCGGCTCCGTCGTCCTCGCCGCCACCGGCGGTGGCACCGGCACCACGGCTCACATCCTCCGCTACACCCTCGATTCCAACTCCGCCACCAGCATCACCCCCAACGACCCCGTCACCGGCTCCCCCATCGCCACCGCCTCCGTCGGCACGCCCGCCACCTTCTCCATCAACGGCCAGACCATCACCGTCACCATCACCGGCGGCGCCGGCGCCACCGTCTCCATGTACGACAACCCCGCCACCACCAACATCCTCGACACCCTCGTCATCAACGGCGGATCCACCGGTTCACCCGTCAACGTCACCGTCACCACCACCGGCGTCGGCGTCCTTGACCTCGGCCGCGTCCTCGCCACCGACGGCACCAACGTCAACAGCTTCTCCTTCAACGGTTACCTCGTCGGCGACGGCCAGAACGGACCGCAGCTCTGGATCAACTCCAACATGCAGACCTTCTCCGTCGGCGGATTCAGCACCAACGGCGCCATCGCCTCCCAGAATTGGTCCGGCGTCATCGGCGGCAACGTCACCAACCTCTTCATCGGCACCCAGGGCACCGGCAAACTCCGCATCGGCGGAACCGTCACCACCGCCACCATCGGCAACAGCGTCGGCGATCCCAACGTCCTGGTCCTCGGTCACGTCAACGCCGCCCAGGCCGGAAGCCCCTCCACCATCGCCCTCGACCCCACCACCAACATCACCTACGCCTATTCCAGCGGATTCATCTTCCCCATCAACGTCAACACCGGCGCCGTCACCCCCAAGCCACAGCTCCACACCGCCTTCACCAACCAGACCCTCGCCATCAGCGGCATGGATTTCAGCGCCAACGGCACCCTCTACGGCGTCGCCTCCCTCTACAACCAGGAACCCACCGAAACCGTCGGCTCTACCCTCTCCGGCGGCGACCAGCTCCACGGCATGGCCGTCGATCCCGTCTCCGGCGACATCTTCGCTGTCAATACCAACATCGCCACCAATCTGGACCAGCTCGTCACCCTCGATCCCACCTCCGGCGCCATGACCGTCATCGGCACTCTTCAGGACGTCTTCCAGCACACGTTCGACGCCCAGTTCCTCGCCCTCGCCTTCGACAGCGGCGGCGGTCTCTACGGCCTCATCAAGACCACCGACACCTCCACCAGCACCGCCAATGCCGTCGCCATGGTCCGCATCAACACCACCGCAACCAATGGCATCGTCACCATCAGCGCCCCCTCCACCTCCGCGAACGCTTATCCGCCGGTCTTCATCAAACTCTCCAACGCCGACGTCACCGATACCTATAACGCCCTCGCCTTCGACCCGGCTTCTTCTGCCGGCGCTCCAGCCTTCTTCGCCGTACGCCACGTCAGCGGCGCCGACATCCTCGACCACCTCACCATCGCCAGCGCCAACCTCCCCTCCGCCACCACCGTCACCGCCGCCACCGTCGGCACCATCCTGGCCGGCGGAAACAACACCACCATCATTGGCATGGGCTACGACGAGAACAACCACCTCATCGGCCTCGACCAGAACGGCACCACCGGCGACCTCGTCGGCATCAAGACCACCGCCGGCACCGTCGGCTCCTCCATCTACATCTCCAACCCCGGCACCATCCCCAACAGCCTCGCCGGCTTCGCTTTCAGCCCCACCGGCACCAACTTCCAGACCTTCGCCTACTCCACCAACTCCGTCTCCGGCGGCACCCTCTACGTCAACCCCGGAAACGTCGCCACACTCGGCACCATCGCCCCCAACACCGGCACCTTCACCCTCGTTCGGGCACTCAGCCAGGACGCCCTCGGCACGCCGCTCGCCGGAAATGTCACCAGCGCCGCCGTCACCAAGTCCGGCACCACCAACATCTTCGCCGTCACCGACAAGGGCGTCCTCGCCGAATACGATGCCTCCGGAAACCTCGTCGGCAACGAGCCCCTCGGCACCGTCGTCGATTCCCTCACCGGACGCCAGCTCGCCATCACCGCTCTCGCCTTCGACAACGGCGGGCACCTCATCGGTCTCGATTCCACCCTCAATCGCCTCGTCGTCATCAATCCCACTACCGTCTCCGCCACCATCAACGGAATCACCGGCGACGTCGTCCTCGGCTCTCAGCTTACGCCGCCGGGTTCCGTCAACGCCGCCAAGATCGTCAGTATTGAATACTCCGCTCTCGCCGGCGTCTTCGTCGGCTTCAACGCCGCCGATTCCGAGTTCGACGCCATCCTCGGCACCACCTACAGCGCCCTCGGTGGAATCACCGCCAACTACATCAGTACCCTCAATATCCTCGGCTCCTCCTACGGCGGTAACATCCATACCACCGGCATCGCCGGCGGCGCCGGCTTCGGCAGCATCGTCGCCAACGGCGGTGGCAGCTTCACCGGCGCCATCAGCACCCCGGGTTACATCAACTCCTTCACCCGCACCGGCAACTTCAACGGCACCCTCGTCGCCTCCGGATATGTCTCCTCCATCCTCATCAACGGCAACCTCGGCGACGGTGGGGTCATCTCCGTCGGCGGAAACGTCAACTCCCTCGTCATCCTCGGCAGCATCTCCGGAACCGTCCTCATCGGTAATGCCGGAACCGTCACTCTCGGCTCCGTCGTCCAGAACGGCATCGTTCAGGTCAGCCGCGCCACCAACTCTGTCGACATCGCCAGCGCCGTCGCAGGTCGTGTCTCGCTCAACTCCGTCAACTCCTTCCGCGTCTCCGGACTCGTGCAGGCCACCGGCATCATCCGCACCGCCGGAAATGCCGGCTCCGTCACCCTCGTCAGCGGCAATGATGTCGGCAGCAGCATCCTCTTCGGCGGGAACGTCACCTCCCTCGCCGTCGGCGGAAACAGCAGCGGCGTCGTCGCCGTCCGCGGAAGCGTCAACTCCGTTTCCTTCAACAACGTCATCAACGGCGTCTTCACCGCCGGCGGAGACATCAACACCCTCACCGTCGTCGGCATGGTCGCACGCTCCGTCCTCTCCTCCGGCGTCTGGGTCGGCGCCGACGGTCTCTACAACACTTCCGACGACGTCATCTACGGCGGCAGCATCAACTCCGCCCGCATCAACGGCGACTTCAACAACTCCGCCATCGTCGCCGGCGCTCTCCCACGCCTCGGTGCTTCCTCCGGCACCAACAACATCCCCGACTCCAACACCGCCTACATCGGCAACTCCAACGCCGCCAACATCCAGGATGTCGACTCCGCCGAGGCCGGAGGCATCGCCGTCAGTCGCATCGGCTCCATCGTCTTCGCCGGCGGCGTCAACCAGGTCGGCGGTTCCGTCGTCGTCGCTGCTGATTCCATCAGCGGTGTCGCCGCCACGCCTTACCTCAACCAGCGCGTCCTCAACAATCCCACCGGTCAGCTCGCCGTCATCGGCATCACGCGCATCAACAACGGCGAAATCGACGTCGGCTTCAACAAGCCCATCGACACCGGCTCCATCACCGACGCCAACTTCATCATCACCGACAGCAGCGGCAATGCCCTCTCCGGCATCACCTTCTCTTACTACATCCAGACCCTCGGAAACGGCGTCACCCAGGGCGTCGTCCAAATCTTCCGCGACGTCGCTTTCCCCAGCCCCACCATTGTCACCATCAACGGCGTCACCGACCGCGTCGGACCACGCTCCGCACTACAGGACTTCAACCAGGACGGCGTCGTCACCGGCAACCCCTTCGCCCCCGCACTCGTCCCCGCCACCTACACCCTCTAACCCCCTATTCCATCCCAACCCCCACACGGCCGCTGCAAAACAGCGGCCGTTTACTTTTTTGCAGCGGCCGTCCATTCTGAATTCACTGATTCGCTCATTCTGAATTCCCCTCCATTTGCCTCCGCATTCGACGCGCCCTATCCTCCCCAAAAGGAGCTAACGCAATGACCACCATCACCCGCCCCCTCGGCAATTCCGACATCACCGTCCGCCCCCTCTGCCTCGGCGGCAACGTCTTCGGCTGGACCATCGACGAACCCGCCTCCTTCCGGATCCTCGACGCCTTCGCCGCCGCTGGTTTCGACTTCATCGACACCGCCGACATGTACTCCAAATGGAAGCCCGGCAACACCGGCGGTGAATCGGAAACCATCCTCGGCAACTGGATGAAGTCCCGCAACAACCGCAACAAAATCATCCTCGCCACCAAGGTCGGCATGGAAATGCCCGCCGAATCCTCCGGAGGTGCGGGCAAAGGGCTCTCCAAAAAATGGATCCTCCACGAAGTCGAAGCCTCTCTCGCCCGCCTCCAGACCGACTACATCGACCTCTACCAGTCCCACCAGGACGACCCCGCCACCCCCCTCGAAGAAACCCTCGACGCCTTCGCCCAGCTCGTCAAACAAGGCAAGGTCCGCCTCATCGGCGCCTCCAACTTCTCCGCCGAACGCCTCGCCGAGTCCCTCAAAGTCTCCACGAAGCACGGCTACCCCCGCTACGAAACCCTCCAGCCCCATTTCAACCTTGTCGAACGCAAGGAATTCGAATCCACCCTCCGCCCGGTCTGCGCCAGCCACAACATTGGCGTCATCCCTTACTTCTCCCTCGCCTCCGGCTTCCTCACCGGCAAGTACCGCACCGAAGCCGACCTCGCCAAAAGCCCCCGCGGCCAAGGCATCAAAAAATACCTCAACCCCCGCGGCCTCCGCGTCCTCGCCGCCCTCGACGAAGTCGCCAAACGCCACAAGGCCACTCCCGCCCAGGTCGCCCTCGCCTGGCTCATCGCCCAGCCCACCATCACCGCCCCCATCGCCAGCGCCACCACCCTCAAACAACTCGAGGACCTCCTCGCCTCCACGCGCCTCCAGCTGGATGAACAATCCATCACCCAGCTCAACGCCGCCAGCGCGTAACGCGGGCGTCCCGCCCGCAAACGGCGCGCAGGCCGTGACGGCGACGGGGATACCTGGCGTCGCCCCCCCCCTTCCCCCGGGGTACATGGGGAGAATAAGGAGTCGATCCGCCGCGAAAAGTCGACTTTTGGCGGTGTTTGCAAGGGTTTGGCAGGTAGAAAAATGCGGTTTCGGGGTGGAAATGCGGTTTTTGCGTTTTTCGGCTTGTTGGAAAAAATTTTGCGGGGTGTTCTGGCGGGGATTGGCGAGGGTCGCGAGAAGGATGGCGCTCGGTTTCATGATGCCCCCCCTTTTTGTGCGTAAACCGTGGGACGCGTTGAGCGGCCGTTGGGCCGCGGATTTCCATCGCGCGGCCAGTGCAACTGTTTACCGTCCCCCCCCCCCACCCCTCCCCCCCGACGACGTAAACTGCCCACAAATGAACACCAATGGTCACAAATGCCCTCCCCCCCCCTTTCCCCTTCCGCTCGGTTCATGCGGGAGTTGGAGAGCGAGAGAGGGTGCAAGGAGAGCGGAGGCTGGTCTCGGCCGCGGGTTGCCACGGCGCGGCCAGGGGCGCTAAACAGTTACCGGCCAGTCTGGTTAGACATTACAGTATGGCATCTGTTAGGTTATCGTCAAGGAGATTTCTGAGGGATTTGCAGAAAGGGCGGAACGGGTGCGTAACAGAATCGGCGGCAGCCGTGGGGGCGTAGAGTGTCGAGGGCCTTTGCATCGCCTTCGCGAGGAGCCGCCCCTTTGGTTCGCGAGCGTGAGGGCCGGCGTCTATGACCGCCGATTCTGTTACGCACCCGGGCGGAACGGCTTCGTGGTCGGGCGAGGTGCGAAGTTCGACTTCTCTGCTAAAATACTCCATTCGACGCTTCGAAGCTGTTTCACAACGGCATTGAATGAAGATCGAACGTTGTGATTTCCATCGAAAGCACATTCCGGCGATACCATCGCCGGCTTTATGAAACAGCTCCTTACCCAAACCCGAAAGGCCAAGGATGCACGCCGTCTCTGATCCGTCTCACCCCACCCAATCCCCCCTCCAACCCCTCGACACCTTTCCAAGACGCCACATCGGCCCAGCCCCTGCTGACCAGGCCGCCATGCTCGAGCTGATCGGCGCCAAATCCCTCGAAGACCTCACCGCCCAGACGGTGCCGGCCAGCATCCGCCTCCCCAAGCCGCTGAACCTCCCCCCCGCCCAAGGCGAATCCGAAGCGCTCGCCACCCTCCGCGCCATCGCCTCCAAAAACAAAGTCCACAAGTCCTTCCTCGGCATGGGCTATTACGGCACCATCACTCCGCCGGTCATCCTCCGCAACATCCTCGAGAACCCCGGCTGGTACACGCAGTACACCCCCTACCAGGCCGAAATCTCCCAGGGCCGCCTCGAAGCGCTGCTCAACTTCCAGACGATGGTGAGCGACCTCACCGCGCTGCCCCTGGCCAACTCCAGCATGCTCGACGAAGCCACCGCCGCCGCCGAAGCCATGCACATGTGCCACAGCCTCCACGAAGACCGCCCCCGCTTTTTCGTGGCGAGCGACTGCCATCCCCAGACGATCGCGGTGGTGAAGTCGCGTGCGAAGTGGCTGGGCATTGAGGTGGAAGTCGGTGTTGCGGAGAAACTCAAAACGCAAAACGCAAAACTCAAAACCTTGTGTGGCGTGCTCGTGCAGTATCCGGCGACCGATGGACGCATTACGGATTACGGCGCGCTGACCGAAGCGGCGCATGCGGAAGGCACGCAGGTTGTTGCCGCCACCGACCTCCTCGCCCTCACCCTCATCAAGCCGCCTGGCGAATGGGGCGCAGATATCGCCGTCGGCAACGCCCAGCGCTTCGGCGTCCCCACGGGCTTCGGCGGCCCCCACGCCGCGTTCATGGCCTGCAAATCCGAATTCACCCGCAAACTCCCCGGCCGCATCGTCGGCGTCTCCAAAGACGCCCACGGCAACCCCGCCTACCGCCTCGCCCTCCAAACCCGCGAACAACACATCCGCCGCGAAAAAGCCACGAGCAACATCTGCACGGCCCAGGTCCTCCTCGCCATCATGTCCTCCATGTACGCCGTCTACCACGGGCCCGAGGGCCTCAGAGCCATCGCCACGCGCGTACATCACTTGGCCAATTGCCTTCGTTCCGCTGCGACAACTGTTGGAGCAATCATCGATGACGCGCCATTCTTCGACACGCTGAAAATCCGCTTCCCAAAAGCCGACTCCATCTTTTCCGCTCAGGCCGCAAAGGCTGCTCAGGCCAAGGGTCTGAACTTCCGCGACTTTGCTGACGGTTCGATCGGCATTTCCGTCGATGAAACAACTACCTCTGAAGACATCTTCGCGATCATCGACGTGCTCATTGACGCAACTGGCTTCGGTAAAGAATTTCGCAGTATTCCGGGCGTCAATGCTCTGTGTGTCCAAGACCAGACCCGGATTCCCGAAACGATCGCACGGGAATCTTCCTTCCTCACCCACCCCGTCTTCAACACCTACCACGCCGAGCACGAAATGCTCCGCTACATCCACCGCCTCCAGGCCAAGGACCTCTCCCTCACCACCAGCATGATCCCCCTCGGCTCCTGCACCATGAAACTCAACGCCACCTCCGAAATGCTCCCCGTCACCTGGTCCGAGTTCGCCAACCTCCACCCCTTCGCCCCCGCCGACCAGACCGCCGGATACGCCGAACTCTTCAAAACCCTCGAAGATTACCTCGCCGAAATCACCGGCTTCGCCGCCGTCTCGTTGCAGCCCAATGCTGGGTCGCAGGGTGAATACGCGGGGTTGCTGGCGATTCGCGAGTACCATGAGGCGCAGGCTAAAACTCAAAACGCAAAACTCAAAACACAAAACCTCGGCACTGAGAGCGTTGCGCTGAGGGATATTTGCTTGATTCCGACCAGCGCCCACGGCACCAATCCTGCCTCCGCGGTCGTCGCCGGCCTCAAGGTTGTCCCCGTCGCCTGCGACTCGCAGGGCAACATCGACGTCGAGGACCTCAAGAAGAAGGCCGCCCAGCACGCCGCCAACCTCGCCTGCATCATGATCACGTACCCCAGCACCCACGGCGTCTTCGAAGAAACCGTCAAGGAGATCTGCAACATCGTCCACCAGCACGGCGGCCAGGTCTACATGGACGGCGCCAACATGAACGCCCAGGTCGGTCTGACAAGTCCGGGAAGCATCGGCGCCGACGTCTGCCATCTCAACCTTCACAAGACCTTCTGCATTCCGCACGGCGGTGGCGGGCCGGGGATGGGGCCGATTGGGGTGGCGAAGCATTTGATTCCGCATTTGCCGAAGAATCCGCTCGGTGGTGAAATTCAGAATTCCGCTCCCATTGTCATCAGCGCCGCGCCGCACGGAAGCGCAAGCATCCTCCCAATATCGTGGATGTATATTCGGATGATGGGGCCGGATGGCCTCACCGCCGCGACGCAGCTCGCCATCCTCAACGCCAACTACATGGCCAAGCGGCTCGAGTCCCACTACCCCATCCTCTACCGCGGCAAGAACGGGCGCTGCGCCCACGAATTCATTTTGGATTGCCGCGCGTTCGAAGAAAGCGCCGGAGTGAAAGTCGAGGACATCGCCAAGCGTCTGATGGACTACGGCTTCCACGCGCCGACGATGTCCTGGCCGGTGCCGGGGACGCTGATGTTCGAACCAACGGAATCCGAATCGAAGGCCGAACTCGACCGGCTCTGCGGCGCGATGATCCAGATCCGCGAAGAAATCCGCGCCATTGAAGAAGGCCGCGCTGACAGATCGGACAACCCGCTCAAGCACGCCCCGCACACCGCCCCCGCCGTCATCGCCGACAACTGGGCGCACAAGTACAGTCGGGAACAAGCCGCCTACCCCGCCGCCTGGACGCGCATTCATAAGTACTGGCCGACGGTGAGCCGGATCGACAACCCCTATGGCGACCGCAACCTGATGTGCACGTGTCCGCCGGTGGAGAATTTCCAAGGGACCTAACTATCACCGGCTTCGCGCATCTTCGTCCTCTGCCGCTGTCACTGAACACCGAGGTGAAATCATGGACGCTGCATCAAAGATCCGGAGTGTCATGAAGGTCGAAAAGATGGCGCCTCCGGCGACTCCCGAATTGATCGCCGAGGTTGAACAGGGGCTCAGCGTCGCATTCCCCAATTGGCTCCGCGAGATCTATCTGACATGCGATGGCTTCACCGGGCCCACTGGTGTCCGATATGTCTGGCCACTCAATGGCGATCAAGGCGTTCTGCGTTGCAACCATTTTCTGCGAGAGGATTGGCAATGTGATTGGCTCCGCCGCGCCATTATTTTCTCAGATAATGGACTGGGTGGCTCCATCACAGTTCACTGGGGGGCCTTGGATGGTCGTCTGATCGAGTGGTGCTACGGCGATGCAGACGAGTACAAGATTCTGGATTTGAGCCTTTTTGACCTGTGGGCACGCGAACAGGCCATATGGGATGACGTTTTAAAGAGAGCAACGTAATCAAGGCCGGGGAGGGCTCAAAACGGCGTGAACAAGACGGGTTGGGGGAAGCCTATGGGTTTGCGGAGGGTTTTGGCGCGTTGGATGTCGGCGAGGCGAACAATACTGTTCCGGCGCTGCCCGCGCCTCCGAACCAGCCAGATGCGGAGTAGGCAGGCAAAGCCGTGGTATCGACGTCCCGCCGATGCGGGAATGCGGCATTTACGGCAGCAGGGAACACGGGCAGGATGCCCGTGCCACGGGGGCCTTACGGTTTGCCCGTCACCTGGCCCGGGTTTGCATTTCCCAGCCCGAGTTCCGGGAACCCTTCAGGCGAAGCCGTGAAGGAGACAGTCGTGTCGGCATTGTTGGCGTCATAGGTGACGGTCAGCGCCGTGTACAACCGCGGCATGCGCCGCACGAGCGTGAACGATGAAAGGATGTTCTGTCCGAGCGAGAAGTCGTAGCTCTCCGAACCGATGAACTCGTACTTCGTCGTGAGCTTGTAATCCATCGCGAAGGTCGCTTGATTCGATGTGTACCCGGGAATGAGCGTGGCCCCCGAGCCAAACTGCGGGATTTCCTCGTAGCGCGTGCCGACGAAATAGGAGAGGCTGCTGGTCTGATCCACAGCGACGCCGCCGGCGATCTGGTAGAGGCGGTTGTCGGTCGTGTCGTAGTTTCCCTCGCCGAGTATTCGCACGCGTTCGCCGACGCGCCATGTGCCGTCGACCGCGATGGAATTCTGGATCAAGGACAATTCCGGTCTGCTGGCGAAATAGAACCCGCGGTCCGGGATGAGCGGGTAGAAGAAGCTGCCCGCGCGTTCCTTGTCCCAGAAGTTGTTCCACTGGACGTTCAAAGTCAGCCAGTCGACGCTGCGCCAATGCCCCGGCCCGCCGCGTTTCGTCTCCCATTTCTGGTTGAGCGCCAGCGAGGTTCCCGATGCGCGAGAGATGCCTTCCACATCACGATCGAACGGCTGCAGATCGTTTCGCGATTCGTCAGCACCGGTGGCAAAGACGTTGAACTGCGGCTCGATGACGTGTCGGAGCTGATGCACATCCCAGAAGGTCGACTCGACATCGCTGTAGACGCGCCAGAACTGCATGGAGCTGCGGATGCCCGTCGAGCCCCACACGCGAGTGGTGCTGCCGTCACCCTTGGTGAAAGTCGAGGGCGGGTTGATAGCCGTCGTGGAGTTGAACCCGTCGTCCCAAGCCGTGACGCGGCCGGTCACATAAGGCGAGACCTTGAGATCGCCGATTTCCAAGGGCATGTCGAGTTCGTGGCGCGAATCAGCGCGGAAGATGTCATCATTCAGGAATCCGTGCTGCTGGTAATAATCGCGGAAGGTCGTATTGCCGGCTTTGCTGCTGTTGCCGGCAAGATAGGAGGCGGGCGGGCTGATGAACCCTGGAACGCTGGAGGATTGAGCGAGGGCGAGTTGGTCGGGAGTGTAGTCGCTGATCATCGTGTGCAGGTTGGCGACGCCGGACTCGCTGTAGTAGGTGAACGTATCGAGGAACGAATCGCCGACGCGCCAGTACTTCGCTTCGGGCTTTTTCTCGGTGGTGAACTGGTCGTCGACCTGGTCGGCGACGGCGGTGAAGTCGTAGAGGTAGAATTTGCCGAGCAAACTGACGGCATCGGTATCGCCCTGGTGCTTCACGTAGATGTCGGTTTCCTGTTCCTTGTCGGTCTCGTACTCGCCGTTGAAGTACTGCGGGAGGAAGTTGGGGTCGGAATTGTAGGCGGCCTCAAGATTCATGGACCACCCGTCGCCGAAGTTCTCCTGGTGCCGAGCCAGGACGCGGCCGCGCGTGCTGTCCTCGACCGGCACATCGGTGCGGTTCTTGCCGAGCCGGTCCGTGCCGTGGTCTTCCATGACGTAGGAGCGGAACTCGCCGTAGGAATCCTTGGCCTGGGTGGAGTCGGGATCGTTTTTTCCCCAGTAGGCATCGACGCCGCCGGCGGGGCCGCGCTTGGTGTAATAATCGAGGTTGAGCGCCGCCTTGAAGTTGGGGGGCGCCTTCTGCCCGGTGAGGGCGATGAGGTCCCACTGGGTTTCGATCGAGAATCCGTAGGTTTGGGAGTTGCTCATCTTGAGCTTGCGAAGGGGGATGTCGTTGTTGGAAGTATCGCCGGAGAGATAGGGCCAGTAGAAGATGGGAATGCCCTGGAAATCGATGGTCGCGTCCTTGGCCTTGAAGGCGTATTCCTTCGGACCGGCGGCAGTGCCGGAGCGGGTGGGATCGAATTCCTTGCCGGCGCCTTCGGGGCTCTCGACGCGCGGGGTGATGTCCTGCAGGTAAATGTCGCCGGCGCCGATGCTGTAATGCGGGGTGGCGAACTCGCTGGTGGAGAAGTTGGCCTTTTTCGCGGCATACTCGCCGCGGGCAAGCATGCGGATCTCGGAGGCGCGCATGTAGAGCGGGACGTTGCGTTTTTCATCGCGGGTGTAAATGGCGGCATCGAGCATGACGGCCCGCATCGAGGTGAAGTCGATGTAGATTTTTTCCGCGTGGACGTCCTCGGCGCCGATCGTTTTGCCCTCCTGCCCGGTGGCGATGTTGACGTCGCCTTCAAGATACACGCCGGTGACGTACTGCGAGATCGACCTGCGGAGCGGCGCGGCGGGCGCGGTCTCGGCGCTCTTGGGAACGGGGCTGAACGTGACGGCACGATCGGCATGGAAGACCATCGGGGGTTTGCCGTCGAGAGCGTCGTAGATGATGTAGGGGCCGTGATAGACGGTGATGATTTCGTTGCCGACCTGTTCCGCGCGGACCTCGCTGGAGGGGTCGAAGGCGATTCGCAGGATGGGGCGAGGCTTCGCAGGCTTGGGAGGAACGGGGGCGGCGACGTATTTGCCTTCGGCCGTCTTCACGAGCTGGAAATCGCCGGGGCCGGCGACGATTTTGTTGTTCGGGCCGCGTGCAATCCAGCCGGCCTGGAGTGCCTGCTCGATGGAGGTGACCTGGATCTGCGGGATGAAGATGGGTGCCATGGGGCGGTTGAGGAGGTCGTCGCGAAGTTCATTGCCGCGTTTCACGATCGGGCTGTTGTCCTCGGCCTTGCTGACGGGAGTGCCGGTGAGATCAATGCTGCGGGAGATGCGGGTGGTGACGAGGAGTTCGCGTCTTTGCGTGGCTGTGGACTGGGGCCGGTCGCCTTCGAGCACCTGCACATTGCCGCTGAGGTAGATGGCGACATCCCAGGTGGATTCGCCGGATTCGCGGCTGGGGGTGAGCCAGATGGCGGCTGCATCAGACCGAAGCAAGCGATAGCCGAGCTGAATTTTCACGTGGCCGGTGGCGAGCATGCGCTGTTCGAGATCGGAACGCCACACGCTGGTTTGGTCGGCCTGAACGTCGAGCGAGACGGGCATGGCGCTGGTGGGAACGATGGTGGGGTGGACGGTGGGGATGATGGAGGCTTCGCGGAGGGTGGGGGCGGCGAGCGCGATGGAGTTGAGCCCCCCGACGACGATTGAGCCGCAGGCCGTGAGTGCGGCTGCGTGCAGGGCCCAATGTGCGATTCGCCTCCGTGTCGCCGTGTGACTGCGCGTCCGTGCGTCGTTCATGGGCGTTCCCGTCGTGGTTGGATGTGGTGAAATCATTGGCGGGAATGATAAGCCGGGCGTGCGATTTCGGGAAGGGACGAGCGGGCAGTGCGGCGGTGTTTTCCCGGGAGTAAAGGATGGGCACGCGAACGGCGAGGCATTGAAGAACTTAGTCGCCGGCCAGGGAATCGGCTGCGGCCGATCATCGGCGGGACGCCGATGCCACCGTGGCCTACCAGCCGGCGAGTTCTTTGCGATCCTTGAGCCACTTTTTGAAGGCGTCGAGCGGGCGGGTGTTGAGGATGTCGGATTTGGTGGCCCACCCGCGGCGGGCGGTGAGGATGCCGTACTGCATCTGGTCGAATTCTTCGAGGGAATGGGCATCGGTGTTGATGCAGATGGGGACTTTCGCGTCGACGGCCATTTTCACGTGTACGTCGCGGAGGTCGAGGCGGTGGTAGTTGGCGTTGATCTCCAGGGCGACGCCGTGGCGGGCGGCGGCGAAGATGACCTTGGCCATGTCGGGTTCGAGACCGCGGCGGCTCGGGACGATGCGGCCGGTGGGGTGGCCGATGACGGAGACGTGCGGATTGGCGGCGGCGCGGATAAGGCGCTGGGTGGCGGCATCGGATTCCTGGGTGAGGGCGGCGTGGGGGGAGGCGACGACCCAGTCGAGTTTTTCGAGGAGGTCGTCTTCGTAGTCGAGCGAGCCGTCGGCGAGGATGTCGACTTCGCTGCCGGCGAGGACGAGGATGCCGGACTTTTGCGCCTCTTTTGCGACGGCGTGGATGGCCTTGATGTGTTCGAGGAGGCGGTCGGATTTGAGGCCGTTGGCCTGGAACTGGGATTTGGAGTGGTCGGTGATGGCGATGTACTGGTAGCCGCGGCGTTTTGCTTCGGCGACCATTTCTTCGATGGAGTTGCCGCCGTCGGAGGCTTTGGTGTGCATGTGGAGGTCGCCGCGGATGTCGGGGAGCTCGACGAGCGAAATTTCGATTTTCGATTTTTCATTTTCGATTGCGAGTTCGATTTCGCCGCGGTCTTCGCGCATTTCGGGGGGCATCCAGGCCATGCCGACGGCGGCGTAGACGGATTCTTCGGTGTCGCCGGCGATGCGCTCCCAATCCTCCTCCCCGCTCGCGGCGGCCTTTCCCCCCGGTTTTGTGTTTTGTGTTTTGCGTTTTGCGTTTTCTTTGTAGACTCCCCATTCGTTGATTTTGAGGCCTTTTTTGACGGCGATTTCGCGCAGTTTGACGTTGTGTGAGAGGCCGCCGGTGAAGTATTGAATGGCGGCGCCCCAGCTTTCGGGGGGGACGACGCGGACGTCGACCTGCAAGCCCGTGGTGGTGCGGATGCTGGTTTTGCTTTCGCCCAGTTGGATGACGCTGCCGCAAAGCGGGTGCTTTGTGACGGCTTCACCGATCTTGGTGCCGAGTTCCATGTTGGCAGCGACGGCGATATCGATATCGCCGATGGTTTCCTTGCCGCGGCGGAGGCTGCCGCAGTACATGGCGTTTTTGACGCCGGGGATTTTTTTGAGATCGTCGACGAGTTCCCGGGCGATGGGGAGGGCTTCGCCGATGCGGACGCGGCCGGAGCTTGTAGCGAGGTGGGCGAGGTTTTCCTTGATTTTCTGGAGTTTTTTGTCGCCGATGCCTTTGATGCCGGTGATGGTGCCGGCGTCGATGCGGGCGACGAGATCTGCCACGGTGGTGATGCCGGCGTCGTGCCAGAGGAGGGCGGCGGTTTTTGGTCCGACGGAGGGGATGCGCATGATTTCGAGAACACCGGCGGGGATCTGGGCGAGAATGTCGTCGAATTCGGAGATGCGGCCGGTGCGGAGGTATTCTTTGATCTTCTCGGCGGAGCTTTTGCCGATGCCGGGGATATTTTCGAGTTCGTCGGCTTCGGCGAGCTGGGCGACGTCGGTGGGGAGTTCCTCGAGGACGCGGGCGATTTTTTTGTAGGCCAGCACGCGGAAGGCGTTTTCTTCCAGGACGGCGAGGACTTCGGCGGTGCGTTCGAAGAGTTTGGCGATTTCGAGGTTTTTCATGTGGCTGTGGACCACCCTTCTGGATCGAGAGCGGGAGCGCTCGCCTTCTGCTCGCGGCTAAACTTTGGCGCGGGAATTGGCGGGCGTTGGGAAATACAATAAACGCATGGAGACGCCGCAACAAATCAGTCATTACCCGTCGTGGCCGCTGCCGGTGAAGCAGGAGATGACCGTGACGGAGTCGCATGCGTGCACTTATCTGCCGGGGCGACAAGCGACGTTTCGTGCGTTTCAGGCGATCGGAGGGGGGCGGATGACGGGGGAGGAGTATCAGCGATGGATGGATGCGGGGTTCCGGCGGAGCGGGACGATCGTGTATCAGCCGATGTGCGCGGGGTGCCGGGCGTGCGTGCCGCTGCGGGTGCCGGTGGAGCGGTTGTCGATGAGCAAGAGCCAGCGGCGGGTGCTGCGGCGGAATGCGGATTTGCAGGTGCAGGTGGGATTTCCGGCGCCGACGGCGGAGAAGTGGGAGTTGTATGACCGCTATCAGCGCGAATGGCACGATGGGAAGCAGGCGGGGGATCTGCTGGGGTACGTGAGTTTTCTTTATCGTTCGCCGGTGGAGACGGTAGAGTTTGAGTATCGGGACGGGGGTGGGAAGTTGATTGGGGTGGGGTTGTGTGATGTGTCGGCGAAGAGTGTGAGCAGCGTTTATTTTTATTTTGATCCGAGGGAGGCGGGGCGGTCGCTGGGGACGTTCAGTGCGTTGTATGAAATGCTGTGGGCGCGGGAGATGAAGATTCCGTATTGGTATGCGGGGTATTGGATTCGGGGGTGCGGAGCGATGGAGTATAAGTCGCGGTTTCGGCCGTGCGAGGCGCTGGGGACGGATGGGGAGTGGCGGGAGGTTACGGGGGAGTGAAATGAGAGTTGTTGCAGATGGAGTGCACATTGGCCCCGCGCCGCCCGAGGCGGCGGGCGTCATTTTGTGGTGGCGGTTGTTGGTGCGTCGGTGAGGGGTTGGCCGGCGATGGGCCAGTTGTCGGGGGACCAGGTGATGGGGCGGATCTGGAGTTTGGACATGCCGCGGTCGTTGGCATCGTAGAAGTGGTGGACGAGGAGCCAGCGGTTGTTGGGGGTGTCGTGGTAGAGGATTCCGCCGCCGGGGCCGCGGAGGCGGCCGGTGGGGTCGCCGGCGAGGAGGAGGGAGCCGCCGCCTTGGCGCATGTCTTTACCGGTTTGGTCGAGGTAGGGGCCGGTGATTTTTTCGGAGCGGCCGATCATCATGTGGTAGGTGCTGTTTGCGCCGCGGCAGCAGTAGTCGAATGAGACAAGGAGGTAGTAGAAGTTGTTGCGGTGAATGATGCAGGGGGCTTCGATGGGGTCGTCGCGAAGGTTGGGGCGGGCGGCGAGGTGGTAGAGGGTGGGGTCGGCGGGGTCGGGCAGGCTGGTGGCGGCGGAGAGGCGGAGGAGGTGGATGCCGTCCCAGAAGGAGCCGAAGGTGAGCCAGGGGGTTTTCGTGTCATCGAAGGTGATGGCGGGGTCGATGGCGTTGTAGGGGTTGGTGGGGAGGGATTCGAAGACTTTGCCGTGGTCGGTCCAGTGGTAGTTGGGGCTGGCGGGGTCGAGCGTGGGGGAGGTGGCGAAGGCGATGATGCTGCGGTTTTTGCCGAAGTTGGAGATGCAGTAGTAGAGGTGGAACTGGTTGTTGAAGAAGGAGAGGTCGGGGGCCCAGATGTAGAAGGCGCGGGGGAAGTCGTTGGGGATCCAGGCGGGAGGGTGGTCGAAGACGGGGGGGAGGCGTTCCCAGTGGAGGAGGTCGGAGGAGCGTTTGGTCTGGATGCCGAGGCCGGTGCTGTAGACGTAGTAGAAGTTGCCGTCGCGGATCATGGAGGGGTCGTGGGTGCGGGGTTCGGTGAGGAGCGTGGCGGGGGTGGTGGCGGGCTGTGTTGAGGTGGCAGGGAGAGTTGTGGCGGCGCGCAAAGAAACGACGCTCCCCGTGAGGAGGAGCGTCGTGAGGATGAGCGCGCGGTGGAACATAAAGAGAGAGCGTCAGAGCGTGAGCATTTTTTTGTAGTCGGCCAGACGCTGGTCGACTTCGGCTTTGGTGACTTTGGCGATGCGGTTGAGGGAGAAGTCTTCGATGGTGAAGGAGGCCATGATGGTACCGGCGGCGATGGCGTTTTTGAGGGTGGGGAAGTCGTAGGTGTCTTTGGAGGCGAGGTAGCCGAGGAGACCGCCGGCGAAGGAGTCTCCGGCGCCGGTGGGGTCGATGACATTATAAGTGGGAAACGCGGGGAGGGAGAGGATGTCGTGGCCGATGGCGGCGATGCAGCCGTGCTCGCCTTTTTTGAGGAGGACGATTTTGGGGCCGGTGGGTTTGACGAGGGCTTGCAGGTCTTTGAGGGCGGCGACGAGGTTGACCTTGTTGGTGAGGAGGCGTGCTTCGAGGTCGTTGAGGACGATGCCGTCGAAGTGTTTGAAGGCGGCGAGGGATTCGGCGTGGAATTGCTTGATCCAGAGGTCGCGGGTGTCGGCGATGGAGAGTTTGGGGGATTTCACCTGGCTGAGGAGGTCGAGCTGGAGGTTGGGGTGGGTGGCGGCGAGGAATACGACTTTGGAGTCGGTGAACTGCGCGGGGACGGTGGGACCTTTTTCGATGAGGACGTTGAGATCGACTTCGAGGGTGGTGGCTTCGTTCATGGTGGGGTCGTAGGTGCCCTTCCAGCGGAAGGTCTTGGAGCCCTTGCGGCGTTCGAGGCCCGAGATGTCGATGTTGGGGTTGTTGAAGGCGACTTCGAATTCTTTGGGAAAGTCTTCGCCGACGACGGCGACGAGGCGGACCTTGGAGAAGGCGGCGGCGGCCCAGGAGAAGTAGATGGCGGAGCCGCCGATGACGTGGTCGGCGTTTCCGGCGGGTGTGGAGACGTAGTCGATGCCGAGGGAACCGGTGACGAGAAGGGACATGGGGGCTCCGGGAAAGAAGTCAGAAGTCAGTAGTCGGAAGTCAGAAATAACGGGTTTTTGCCAAGAGGGTGAACGATACGCGGGGGGTGGGGATTTTTGCAAGGAGGTGGGGGTTTGGAGTTGGGGGATGTGGGGTTTTTCAGCGAGATTGTCAAGATGTTGGGTTGGAGGGAAACGTCGTGGATTGGCCGCAACCACGCCACGACGCCTCCCCTGCACGACGGAAAGGAGCCGCAGACAGACACAGGCAGACACGGACGTGGCAATTGCTGGAGACGAGCCACGACGCCCCCCCCGCACGACGGAAGGGAACCGCAGATGAACGCGGGTGAACGCGGATGTTGATAGTTGGGGCGGGAAAATCTTGCCAGAAAAGCACGAAGAGGCGGGATAGTAAAACGACACCCGGCCACCCTCAAAAAGCTCCCCCGGCCTCCTCATCGCCCCCCGTCGTTCCGTGCGCCCGTTCCAGCCTTTGGATCTCTTCCGCTAGTTCCTTCTCGCGGGCCGACAGTTCCCGGCCCCGCACTTTTTTCAGGTCCTCGACCGTCAGGTATCCCGTGTCCTTTCGGTGCTTCGACTTCTTCTGTTGCACACGGTGCGAAAACTCCAGGGCGTCCTCCAGTGTTCTTACCACCGTCGACAAAATGCCTCCGTGCACGCCCTGTATTTGCTCGACCCGCTCCTGGTGTCGTCGCAGCAGTTCCTCGGGCGGCGTCTCGCGGCCGCATATGACGCGGTCAATGCCCGGTATCTCCCGGCTCTTCTCGTCGGTCCTGGTAGTGAGCACGTAGCTCCCATCGCCCAGTTCCGTCTCCAGATCGATGCCTCGCACCTCGCCATTCGGCAGCCTCGCGTGGTAGATGCCCGCGACGACCGTGCCGTCGGTGCTCACAAGCGTACGAATGAACGCCCGCATGTGCGGAAATACGCGAGTCAGCGTCATGTTTTCAATGTCGCCCAGAAACTGGAACCCCTGCGACTCCAATCGCGTCTGCGTCTCATCATAAAAGGCCAGATCCGCACTCGGGAACTCGGCCGGCGCCGCGCGGCGATACTCGTGTCGCTCGCCGGAATAAAGCGCTTTGTTCATATCCAGCAGATGCTGGGCCGTGACCTTTTTCGCATCAGGTCTCTTGTAGTCACGGGCCTGCTCGTTCCGCGATTGCAGCCCGTGCAGCCGCCGCTGGACATGAATGTAATCATCCGCGCAGGCGATTCGCGTGGCGCCCAGGTTCGGCGTCGCGATCAGCTTCGCCGCCAGCGCCTCCTTGTGCAGCCGCAGCATTTCGTCCCAGGTCGTCCCGGTGCGGCAGATGATCGCGGTAATCCCGGGACTGCGGAGCGTTTGTGTCGCGCGGCCCGTGTCGTTGGTGACAAGATAGGTTCCGTCGCTGAACTCTGAAAGCAGGTCCACGCTTCGCCGATCCAGGCGCGCGGCGTCGCGGCGCATGTGCCGGATCCCCACGACGATCATTTGATCGCCGCTGGCCAGGCATCGCGTGAATGAAATAAGCCCCGGCGCGAATTCCGGCAACGTCGCGTTTTGTACGTCGCCGAGGTTCGCGAAACCGTTGCGCTCAAACCACGCCGTCGTCTCCCGGTAGAAGTAATGATCCAGCTCCGGGAACGTCTCCGGCTTAACCAGCCGATATTGTTGCAGGTCGCCGGAGAACAGCTTGCGTCTCGCCGCTTCCGCGCGGCGCTGGATGGTTTCCGGAGATAGCACGGACCGCCGGCGTCGCAGGGATATCGCCAGACCACCTGCACCGGCCGCAATCAGCAGTAGCCCGCGCGATCCGGCCGTTGTTGTCAATCCCCCCGCATGGACCACGTCCCAAAGCCCGATCGCCGCCGCCAGAAGGCAAACCACGCGCCATAGAATCAACGTCCCATTCAGCCGTTTCATGCTGCCCGCCTAACTAACCAACGCTCCGGCCACGCCACCATACTCATAATCACGTACATTACGTTCCGGAAGCCCCGGGAAATTCCCGAACCGCCCACGAAAGAGTGGCATTATTCACACCCGCAGCTTATCGCCTGAGGCGGGAACTCTTTCTCGCTTGGAATCCTACCGACAGGCCATGGACAATCCAGTGGCCAGCCGAAAGGCACCGAAACCCCCGATCGCTCTTCTATACCACCAGAAGTGCGAATACGCAAAAAAATCGGCGAATTAGCGCAGATTTTTGGTTTTGCCCGACATTTTTCAGTTGACGCGTGCCCGGCCTGATAGGCAAGAAAAGGGAGGCAAGAAAAGGGGGCATGATTCAATTCCCCTCGTCCTTGGGTTGTTTCGGCGGCCTGCCGTGCGGCCGCGAGGTCCATCTTCGAGATTTGGATTTGCGAGGGTTGTGCGCCGCCTGCGCGGGGACGCGTGTGTCTGGTGGAATGGTCCTTTGGCCGGCGCTTACGCTACGCGTTCTCTTGGGTTGTTGTCGTGGCGGAGTTGCCGGCGGAATTGAAAAGCCACCATTGATGCGAGATCCCGGGCAAGCCCGGGGCTATTTGGTGGGGGGCGTTGGCGGGGTGATGGGGTAGCCTTGCCAGAGGTATTGGAGGGCTTCGGGGAGGGTTTGTTGTTTTACTTTTTTGTCGGTGTGGCCGGCGTTTTTGGCGAAGACAAATTGGTAGTGGTAGTGCTTGGCGGCGAGGGCGGCGGCCATGTTTTCGTTGGCTTGGACCCAGTCGTGCATGTTGTCGCGCATGATGTTGGGGTTGTAGTTGTCGCGGTCGCCGACTTCCATCCAGAGGCGGAGGGGTTTGGGTGGGGAGTTGGGGATGAGGTGTTCGTGGAATTCCCAGGCGCCGTGGGGGTAGTCGGGGAGTTGGGGCCATTGCTGGTTGACGAAGGTGCCGGAGTAGGTGAGGACGCGGTGGTAAAGTTCGGGGTGGAACCAGGCCATGATGAGGGCGCAGGAGCCGCCGGAGGAGCCGCCCATGGTGGCGCGGGCGTCGGGGTCGGAGGAGAGTTGGACGTTGCAGTGGGATTGAACGAAGGGGAGGATTTCGGTTTCGACGAATTCGGCGTAGGTGCCGCTCATGGTGTCGTATTCGAGGCCGCGCTGGGAGCCTTGGGCGTCGCCGCTGCCGTTGCCGATGGAGATGGCGATCATGGGGGGGAGTTTGTGCTGGGCGATGAGGGAGTCGAGGGCGGTGAAGAGGAGGGGGTCGGGGCCGTCGGCGCCGACGATGAAGGGGGCGGGTGTGCCGGGGACGTATTGTTTGGGGACGTAGACGGCGAGTTTGCGGGTGTAGGGGGCGGGGTGGCTGGTGGTGACGATGAGCTTGGCGGGGTCAGTGGGGTCGGGGGTGCCGAAGGTTTTGGGGTCGCGGGCGATGCCGGGGTAGATTGCGCTGTCGGTGGAGTTGAGGGTGAAGTTGAAGATGGTTCCGCGCGGAGTGTTTTCGTCGGGGGTCATTTCAGCGGCGGGGTTGTGGGTGGGGCCGAGGATGAAGTTGCCGTCGGTGGTGTGTGAGGGGATGGTGGCGTCGGGGAGTTCGGTGGCGGAGACGTAGCCGGGGGAGTGGGGGTCGCGGGTGGGGGGTTTGGGGCGGGTGTATTGGGAGGTGGGTTGGGTGGGTGGGGTTTGGGCGGGAAGTTGGGTGGCGGTGAGGGGGATCGCGAGAAGGATGGATAGTTGTTTTATGTTCATATGGGAGTTCAACGTGTGGGGGAGGGGTTTAGTGCGGGGGCGGGCATCGATGAATCGGCCATAGAGGCCGATTCATCGATCATCGGCGGGACGCCGATGCCACGGTTTTGTATTCGGTGCGGAGGCGTTGGAATTCTTGGAGGATGTCGGCGAGGCGGGAGGGTTTGTTGCGGGCGAGCCAGAGGGTGGCGTATTGTTTTTCGAGGTGGGTGGCTTCTTTTTCGAGCTGGTTCAGTTGGGCTTTGAAGGATTTGGGGAGGGGGATGGGTGTTGGTGAGGGGTCTTTTGCCGCCTGCGCGGGGTGGCGTCCGGATGTTCGAAGATGAGATTGGCCGGCGCTTACGCTACGGGTTCCCTGCGCACAGGCTTCGAGGTTGCGCGTGGCGGGATCAGCGGCGAGCCAGTGTTGGCGGAGGGCGGTGCGCTTGCAGGTGTGGATGATCTGGGCGCAGGTGAGGAGGAATTCTTCCTTGATGATGTCGGCGTGGGGGTGGTCGAATTTGGCGCGTTTGAATTGGGGGATGAGCTTTTGGGTGGCGGCGATGACTTTGGGGAGGTCTTTGGGGGTGGCGCGGTTGACGTAGTTGGCGAAGTCCCATTTCTCGCGGAAGAGGAACCATTCGAGGGAGCCGTTGAAGCGTTGCCAGGAGAAGCGTTCGTAGGTGAGGCCGAGGTCGTAGGCGAGGGAGGCGATGGTTTTTGTGGGGTCGTTGAAGAGGTGGAGGGAGGAGGCTTGGAGGAAGGGGGTGAGGGCGCGGTCGGATTGTTTGGAGGCGGGGGAGGGGGGGGGGACGAGGCCGGTGTCCCAGTTGGGAGGGTCTTTGATGGCGGGGTTGGGGACGGAGTTGAGGTTCCAGGAGGCGGCGGCGGCGTAGGCGATTGGGAGGAGGGAGACGGCGAGGAGTTGTTGGTGGCCGTTGTCGCCCCAGTCGGTGAGGAGGAGGCCGGTGGCGCCGTGTTTGAGGCCGGCGAGTGCGGCGTTGTGGATGTTGCCGAGGGCGTTGCGGGTGCGCGCGGCGAGGGAGAGCCAGGAGGCGGTGCCGGGGGCGACGTAGAAGATTTTCGATTTTTGATTTTCGATTTTCGATTGTTCTGGGGGTGTGGCGATGCGTTCGGCGAAGAGTTTGCAGTGTTCGTCGAATTGGTGGTGGGATTCGTAGCCCCATTCGAGGAGGGTGGCGTCTTCGGGGAGTTGGGGGATGAGGTCGGGGTGGTTGAGGATGATGTCGCCCCACATTTGGATTTTTTTGTTGTGGGATTTGGCGAGGGTGTTGCAGTAGTTGATCCAGTTGACGTACATCTGGCCGGTGCCGATGCGATCGGCTTCGGGTTTGGAGCGGCCTTTGCCGAGGTCCCAGGATTCGTCGCAGCAGATGTTGAAGGTGGGGCTGGTGAAGTTGGGGACGAATTCGTCGTAGATGTCTTTGAGGAATTGTCTGGCGGCGGGGTCGGTGGTGCAGAGGGTCCAGGGTTGTTCGGACCAGGTTTTGACGCCGGCTTTTTTGAGGTCTTCGGGTTCGACTTCGGCGAGGTGGCGGAAGGCGGGGCGGGAGAGGATTTTTTCGAAGTGGCCGAGGGAGGTGAGGGAGGGGACGAAGTCGATGTGGCGTGCGCGGCAGGCGGAATCGAGGAGGAGGATTTCTTCGGCGGTGAAGGGGGTGGTGTCGTCGTACATTTCGGGGTGCATGCGGAATTGGAAGGTGTTTTCGATGTAGAGCTGGAATTCGTTGTATTTGAGGTGGCCGAGGTCGTCGATGAGTTGGAGGAGGGTGTCGACGGTGGGGACTTTTCGGCGGGAGCTGTGGTGGTAGAAGCCGCGGCGGGGGAGGGAGGGGTGGTCGTGGATGGAGAGTTGGGGGAGTTTGATGGGAGATTTTCGATTTTTGATTTTCGATTTTCGATTGTTTCCCCCACCACCGGTAGCGGACTGGCGGATTATTTGGATCAGGGTTTGGAAGGCGTAGAAGGTGCCGGGGGCGGAGCGGGCGGAGATTTCGATCCCCCCCCCACCGGTGATGAGGAGGGAGTAGCCCTGGTCGTGTTGGATCTGGTCGTTGAAGCGGACGCGGAGTTCGTTGTTGCTGATGGGGGCGGCGTTGGGGGGGACAATGGCGATGTGCATGGCGGTGCCGGTGAGGGGTTCGGCTTCGATGATGAAGCGTTCGGCGGCGAAGATGTCGCGCGTGGCGGGGTGGGATTCGAGGGAGATGAAGAGGGATTTGGGGAGGGTGTAGTGGCCGGTGGTGAGGGTGAGGGATTTGGGAGTGGGGAGAAGGAGAAGCTGTGGCATGTGGACCTCCGTGTCGAGAAGACAATTGTAACGCGGAAATCGCGGGCGCGTATCGGGGCGTATTCAGCGTCGATTAAGGACGGCCGCCTAAAGGCGGGACTCCAACGGTTCAAACTCCAACGGCTCTTCTACGCGCGGGTTTGGGAGGTCGGGTATGATGGGGGGATGAAACGCACGCACTTCTTGATGATCTTGGGCTGGGTGTGGTTGGTGGTGGTGGTGGCAGCTTCGGCGGCGCTGGGGCAGGCGACTGCGCCGGGGGTTGCGGCGGCGCCGGCGGTTCCTGCCGCTCAGGCGTTACAGCCGCCGCACGACAAGGCGGCGATTATCCGGCTGAATGCGGAAGTGGATGACATCATGAAGGGGTCGCTGGAGCGGCGGCTGGATATTGCGCGCAAGGCGGGGTGCACGCTGGTGGTGCTGGAGATGGATACGTATGGGGGGTATCTGACGAGTGCGCTGGCGATCGACAAGATCATTAAGAAGCTGCCGGGCGAGCATATGCATGTGGTGGCGTGGGTGCATGACAAGGCGTATTCGGCGGGGGCGTTTATATCGGTGTCGTGCGAGCAGATTGTGATGGCGCGGGAGGCGGCGATGGGGGATTGTGCGCCGATCCAGATGAACAGCGTGTTTGGGGGGATCGAGCCGATGCCGGTGGCGGAGCGTGCGAAGGCGGTGTCGCCGATCATTGAAGATCTGGATGAATCGGCAGCGCAAAATCATTACGACAAGATGCTGCTGCGGGCGATGGTGGTGGCGGAGATTGAGATTGATAAGGTGCACAACAACGACACGGGGGAGGTGCGGTATGTGGATACGGAGACGAAGGACAAGCTGCTGAAGGAGGAAGTGGCGGGGCCGGGCGGGGCTGGCGGGGGGAAGCATCGGCCGTGGCAGTTTGATGAGATGGTGGACAGCCCGACGCAGTTGCTGACGGTGTCGGATGTGTTGGCGTTGCAGATGGGGTTGTCGAAGGCGACGGTGGATACTGAGCAGGATTTGCGGGCGGCGCTGAATATCCGGGGGGAGATTCTGGAACTGGATTTCAACTGGGCGGAGATTGCGACGGCGTTCCTGACGAAGTTCTGGGTGCGGGGGATGTTGTTTGTGGGGATGCTGGTGTTTGCGTGGATTGAGTTTTCGCATCCCGGGGCGACATTGCCGGGGGTGGCGGCGATCGCGTGCCTGGTGCTGCTGGTGGGGGCGCCGTTTTTGACGGGGCTGGCGCAGGCGTGGGAGATCATTCTGATTGTGCTGGGGCTGGGGATCATTGTGACGGATCTGTTTGTGTTCGGGGGGATCGGGCTGCTGGCGGTGCCGGGGTTTATTTTGATGGCGCTCGGGTTGATTGCGAGTTTTGTGCCGGCGGAACCGGGGGGCGGTTTTGTGCCGACGTTGCCGCAGACGTGGGTGGCGTTGCAGAGCGGGCTGGGGGTGGTGGTGTTCGGGTCGCTGGTGGCGTTGGCGGGATTTTTTGCGTTGAGCAAGTATTTGTACATGACGCCGGGGTTCCGGAAGTTGCAGTTGGCGCCGGCGGGGGTGAAAGTGGCGGCGGCGGCAACGGTTTTGCGGGATGCGGCGGATCGGCCGGCGCATGAGGCGGTGTTTGTGGGAGCGATCGGGAAGGCGGCGACGGATCTGCGGCCGGCGGGGAAGGCGCGGTTTGATGAGCACCTGGTGGATGTGGTGAGCAACGGGGCGTTCGTGGCGCGCGGGACGGAGGTGGAGGTGATGCAGATTGCAGGGGTGAAGGTGATTGTGCGGCCGCGGACGGAGGCGACGACGACGACGACGTAAACACGAAGTCACGGAGGCACGAAGGACCACGAAGACGGATTTCTGGGAGGAGAATTGATGCGAGGATTGAGTTGGTAATTGGCGCGGTTTTGCTTTTGATTGCGGCGTTGGCGTGTGTGGCGGCGGAGTTGTTTTTGCCATCGCATGGGGTGTTGACGCTGTGTGCGGGGCTGCTGGCGCTGGGGAGCATTATTGCGGGGTATCGGGCGCATCCGGTGTTTGGGATCGGGATTGGGGTGGCGATAGTGATCTGCTCGCCGATCGTGTTTTTCTGGGCGATCAAGTTGTATCCGCAGACGTCGATGGGGAAGCGGGTGATGCTGAAATCGCCGCCGGCGAGTGTGATGGATCCGTTTGCGGCGGAGAGTCAGCGGCTGGCGGGGCTGGTGGGGCAGCGTGCGGTGGCGGCGACGATGCTGCGGCCGGCGGGGACGATTGAATTGAACGGGGAGCGAATTGATGCGGTGAGCGAGGCGGAGGTGATCGTGGCGGGGACGGAGGTGGAGATTTTGCGGGTGAGCGGGTTGAGGGTGATTGTGAAGGCGGCGACGAGTTAAACACGAAGAACACGAAGAGCACGAAGGACCACGAAGATTTACACAGAGAACGCGGAGGGCACAGAGGGCACAGAGGCATTTACGGGGCTATTGATTATTCTTGCGGACGTTTTTGCCGCCCCAGTCGAATTCCGGATGGCTCTTGGCGGGGGTCATTCCTATGCACAGTTGGCGGAGAGTGTATTTGCGTTTGGTTTTGGAAGTTCTGGCGCGAGCAAGGGCAATGCCCTTGATTTGTTTGACCCGCGACGTCGCGCTTTTGGCAGGAGGTTGGTGCATCGGCGAATCCGGTGTGCGGAAATATCGGGCAGTATATCATGGGAGGTGCTCCCGGTCGTTGAAGGAGGCGTATGTGGGACGGTGCTAGTCTTTATGAACAATCAATTAATCAGGAAATGCATCGAGGTTGAGCATGCTCATTAAGCTGGCGAGGTTCTTCAGGTACGATGACTCGGGCTGGAATTGTAAGACATCCCGGCTCGCCGACCCGACGTGGGATGATATTGAGAATGGGGTGAGACAACTCAATAAAGTCCAATTCCCTTTTGTCTGGCTATTCTTGGCCGCCGACGCCGCCGATGACGAAGTTCCTGATTTCGAAGTTATGGGAGGAGACGGCGACTACGTTATGGCAGTGACGGACCCTAACGGCGTCCACCGTCGTTTCAGGTTTCCCTCGCACAGCAACAAATGGCTCCACGTTTGGACGAGTGATCAGGGATGTGAGATGGAGGAAAAATTTGTCTGCCATGACGTCGATTTCGTTCTTCGCGTTCTGAGACGATACGCCGACACTGGTGAATTGGAACCAAGCGCTGTATTGGAGTGAGAATGTTCGGGTCTCATCTTTCGATTGCGGGGGGGATGCAGAATGCACTTTTGGCGGCGGAGAAGTTGCGGCTGGGGACGGTGCAGGTGTTTACGAAGAATCAGCAGCAGTGGGTGGCGAGGCCGCTGGAGGATGCGGCGATCCAGGAGTTTCGGTCGCACGCGGAGCGGCTGGGGTTTGGGAAGATTGTTTCGCATGCGTCGTATCTTATTAACCTGGCGGCGATCGATGACGGGCTGTGGCGGAAGAGCATGGATGCGTTCGTTGATGAGATGCGGCGGTGCGATCAGTTGGGGATTCCGTATCTCGTGATTCATCCGGGGGCGCATTGCGGGAGTGGGGAGGAGTGCGGAATTGGGCGCGTCGCGGAGGCTTTGAATTTGATTCTGGAGCGGGAGAAGAGCGGGAAGGTCACGGTTTGCCTGGAGACGACGGCGGGGCAGGGGTCGTGCCTGGGGTGCCGGTTTGAGCAGTTGGCGGAGATGCGGGCGAAGATTGAGCGGAAGGATCGCATCGGGGTTTGCGTGGATACGTGCCATATTCTGGCGGCGGGGTACGACATCACGACGGCGGCGGGGACGCGCGGCGTGATTGCGGAGTTGGATCGGGTGGTGGGGTTGGAGCAGGTGAAGGTGTGGCATTTGAATGATTCGAAGAAGCCGCTGGGGTCGCGGGTGGATCGGCACGAACATATTGGGCGCGGGTGCGTGGGTGTTGAAGCGTTTGGGGTGATCTGTCAGGATGGGCGGTTCGCGGAGGTGCCGAAGATTCTGGAGACGCCGAAGGAGCCGGCGCCGGATGGGCGGGACTGGGATGAGGTGAATCTGGAGTTGCTGCGTGGGCTGGCGGCGGGGAAGGATGTGAAGCCGAAGGAGTTTGCGGAAAAGACGACGACGAAACACGAAGTCACGAAGACACGAAGGACCACGAAGACGACTGTTGGGACGAAAACAAAAGGCGTGAAGGCTGGGAAGAAATGACGGCGATTTGCGTTCCGATTTTTGTGAAAGATGGGGTGGATCTGGAGGAGGTGATTGGGGAGGCGGAGGACGCTTTGCGCGGGACGGAGGGGATGATTGAGTTGCGCTGCGACACGGCGAGAAATAATCAGATGTACGAAGCGCTCGAGATTACACGCTTGCCTGCAATCGTGACTATTCGGCCCACGTGGGAGGGAGGTTTTTCCGAGAAATCAGAAAAAGATCGCATCGATTTCTGGTTAGAGGCGATGGATGCAGGAGCGGATTACATAGACGTAGAATTGGTGGCGTGGGAGAAATCGAAGGCGATACGGGAGGCGATTGAGGATTCGGCAGAGAAGACGGGGACGCGGGTGGTGGTGTCGAATCATTCGTTCGGCGGGCGGCCGGGAGATTTGATGGAGCGGGTGAAGCGGCTGCGGGCGGTGAAGGCGGCGAGTGTTTTGAAGATTGCGTGGAAGGCGGAGTCGATTCTGGATGGGATTGATGCGCTGCGGCTGACGCGTGAGGTGCGGGAGCAGGATGGGCGGCCGGTGGTGGCGCTGGCGATGGGGGAAGAGGGGCAGATTTCGCGGATTTTGGCGAAGAAGTTTGGGGCGGCCGGGGGTGGGTTTACGTTTGCCAGTGCGACGCGTGGGAAGGAGTCGGCGCCGGGGCAGCCGACGGTGGCGGAATTGGTCGGGCGGTATCGGTGGGCGAAACAGGATGCGGGCACGCCGGTGTTCGGGGTGGTGGGTTGGCCGGTGGGGCATTCGCTGAGTCCGCACGCGCACAATGCGGGGTTTGATGCGGTGGGTGCGCGGGGGGTGTATGTGCCGCTGCCGGTTCGGCCGGAGTATGAGTCGTTTCGTGCGGCGGTGGAGGGAATGCGTGCGGTGGAGGGGATGAACGTGCGTGGGTTGAGCGTGACGATTCCGCACAAGGAGAATGCGTTTCGGTATGTGCGGGAGCATGGGGATGAGATTGACGACATTTCGCGTTCGATTGGGGTGATCAACACGATGTTGTGGGATAAGCGAGGGAAGGTACGCGGGTTGAATTCGGATTATGCGGGGGCGCTCGATGCGCTGGTGACGGCGTGGAGCGGGAAGCGCGAGGATGTGCGCGGGAAACGGATTGCGGTGGTTGGGGCGGGCGGGGCGGCGCGGGCGATTGTCGCGGCGCTGGCAGCGCATGGGGCGACGGTCGTGATTTACAACCGTACCCGGGAGAAGGCGGAGGCACTCGCGGCGGAGTTTGGCAGCAAGTATCCGCAGGCGAAGGTTGTGGCAGGTCCGTGGGAAGAGTTGTGCAAGTCGTGCTCCGAGACGTACATCAACTGCACGCCGCTGGGGATGCATCCGAATGTGAAGACGTCACCTATAGAGGGTGATCCCGCGTGGAATGCGGAGACGGTGGTGTTCGATACGGTTTACAACCCGCCCAAGACGAAGTTCCTGAAGTTGGCGGAATCGAAGGGTGCGAAGACGATCGCGGGGACGGAGATGTTTGTGGGGCAGGCGGCGATTCAGTTCCGGGAGTTCACGGGGAAGGACGCGCCGCTTGACGTTTTTCGACGGGTGATGCGGGAGGCGCTTTCCGCCGGGTCGTGAGCTGTCGTCTGGAGTTCCAAACGAACCCGCGCACGAACCCGCGCACTTGCATTGTCGCTCCTGAGTCCATGCGATATCCTCTTGGGAACAAATTTTCGCGGGAGAACAGGTGAGCGAACCGCAACTGCAAGTTCTGAATGACTACTATCGCCAGTGTCCTGGCGAGCATTACAAGATTTCGGATGCGGTTTGCGCTCAACGCCGGAAACATCACTACCCCAAGTGTCCGGGCTGCCGCTGGAACCCCGCAACACAACCAGCAGATGCGCGGCCGCTGGAATCACCCCTGTATGAGGTTTCCATGATTGACAAGGTGTACAAGGCTTACGACATTCGCGGCATTTATCCGGAGCCGCTGAACGAAGACATTGCGTGGAAGACGGGTTATGCGACGGCGCAGTTTCTGCGGATGAACCTGACGGGCCTGGCGAAGGCGGACCCGCGGATGAACATGATCATCGTGGGGCGGGACATGCGGACGAGTTCGCCGTCTCTTGCCAAGGCGCTGATCGACGGGATTCTTTCGACGGGGACGAACGTCATCGACATCGGGATGATCGATACGCCGGAGATTTATTTTGCGATCAATCATCTGGGGTGCTGCGGGGGGATCCAGGTGACGGCATCCCACAATCCGGCGGAGTACAACGGATTCAAGATTTCGGGAATCGAAGCGCGGCCGATCGGGGAGAACACGGGGCTCAACGAAATCAAGCGAATCGCGATGAACATCCGCAAGGGGCCGGCGGCGCAGATGGGGCGGGTGGAGACGATGGATTTATCGCGGCCTTACAAGACGCACGTGATGCAGTTCCTGCAGTTGCAGCGGCCGCTGAAGGTGGTGGTGGACTGCTCCAACGGGATGGCGGGAAAGTTTGTGCCGAGCATTTTCGGGATCGGCAAGGAGGGCCAGCCGAACCTGGAGATCATTCCGATCAACCTGGACATTACCGGGACGTTCAAGCACGAGCCGAACCCGCTGGTGGATGCGAACCTGCGGGAGTTGCAGGAGGCGGTGCTGTCGAATGCGGCGGACTTTGGCGTGTGCTTCGATGGGGATGCGGACCGGTGCATCTTTGTCGACGAACAGGCGAAGATTGTGCGCTGCGATATTCTCACGGCATTTCTGGCAAAGGATTTTCTGAAGAACAATCCGGGGAGCGCGATTGTTTACGATCTGCGGTCCAGCCGGGTGGTGCGGGAGGAGATTTTGAACGCCGGCGGGGTACCGAAGCGCGAAAGGGTGGGGCATGTGTTCATGAAGAAGGCCTTGGCGGATTCGCACGGATGCTTCGGCGGGGAGCTATCGGGGCATTTTTATTTCCGGGATTCGTTCAAGACGGATTCGGGGGCGATTGTGTTTGCGGTGACGTGCTCGGTGCTCTCGGGCTACGACATGCCGCTGTCGCAGATTCTCAAGCCGCTGCAGCGCTATTACGCGTCAGGCGAGATCAACTTCGAAGTACAGGACAAGGATGGGGCGATCAAGCGGCTGGCGGAGCGTTATAAGGATGCGGCCATCGACTATCTCGACGGCATCACGCTGGAGTATGACACGTGGTGGTTCAATGTGCGCAAGAGCAACACGGAGCCGCTGCTGCGCTTGAACATTGAGGCGAGCACGGCGGACCTGCTGCACAAGAAGCTGGAAGAGGTGGGGAGCCAGTTGGGAACGCCGGTGGCGCACTGAGGCAGGCTGCGCCGCTTCTTTTTCGATCGATGAGTGGAGACCGAAGCAGGATTACGCCTGGGGGAATCTTTCGGCGTTTTCCGCGGCGCGATGATCGTCGCGGCTCCCGCTTCCGGGTTGAGCGTCGGCAACCGTTGGGCGCATTCCATAGCGCGTGCCTTCGGCAGTGAATTGCTGGGACCGATCGTACTGCAGAAAAGCGGGGCCGCCGGGTTTGGCGCAGGTGGCGCATTTCTGGAGATATTCGGCAGCTTCGTCGACATCGTCCGTCATGCGAAAGAGATTGAGTTCGTTGCCGCCGATGGTGCTGAAGCGATCGAGCATGGTTTCGCGCAGCCATTCCACGAGGCCGGTCCAGAATTCGGTACCAAAGAGAACGACGGGGAATGGATCGATTTTGCGGGTCTGAATGAGGCAGAGGGACTCGAAGAGTTCATCCATGGTGCCGAAGCCGCCGGGGAAACAGACGAAAGCGTGGCTGTATTTGATGAACATGACTTTGCGGACAAAGAAGTAGTGGTGATTGAGGGAGATGGTCTGGTAGGAGTTGGATTTCTGCTCCATGGGGAGTGAGATGTTGAGGCCGACGGAGACGCCGCCGGCTTCGCGTGCGCCTCTGTTGGCGGCCTCCATGATGCCGGGGCCTCCGCCGGTGATGACGGCAAAACCGCGTTTCGCAAGAGCGTGGCCCATCTGCACAGCCTTGCCGTAAAAGGGATCATCCGGCTTTGTTCGCGCTGAACCGAAGATGCTCACGGCGGCAGGTACGCGCGCCATCGTTTCGAAACCTTCGACGAACTCCGCCATGATGCGAAACACGCGCCAGACATCCTGCGCGCCGGGTTCGGTGTTTTTGTTTACGAGGGGCAGATCGTTCGACACGCGCGTTCCTCCTGCGGACTATGCATAGAGTGGCGGGTGTCGGACGCGATTGCAAGAGGCCGCTTCAGCCAATCAGGGGCATCGTCTTGAAGGACGCGCCAAGGATTTTCGTGCTGTCGGCCTTGAGCCAGTCGCTCAGGATCGTCGCGTACACGCTGCGGAAATCCGTGTGGAACTTGAGATCGCCCTGGTCCAGATCGTGCGGACTCAGCGAGGGATGGCCGCCGTAAACACCGCCCTTGACCGGCGCGCCAAACACAAACATCGGCGCCGCGGTGCCGTGATCGGTGCCGCCGCTGGCGTTTTCGCTGACGCGCCGCCCGAACTCGGAGAAGGTCATCACGACGACCTTCTTGTCGTTCCCCTGTGATTTAAGGTCCTTCATGAAGGCCCCGACGCCGCCGGATAGCGTTTGCATGAGGCGATCGTGTTGCGCCTTTTCGTTGGTGTGCGTGTCGAAGCCGCCCATGGAAACGTAGTAGACGCGGGTCTTCAGGCCGCCGGCGATCATCTGGGCGACCATCTGCAGTTGCTGGCCCAGCGGCGTGGCGGGATAGCCCACGCCAGCTTTGTATTTTGTGGTGACGGCGAGAATTTCCTCGCTGGAGAGTTGGGCGTCGAGTGCCGTGCGTTCCAGGAAATCGAGCGTCGGGTTGCCCGTCGGCACCATCGCCTCCTTGCCCGCCGCCTTCAGATCATTCACGGCCGCAAAGGTATCGCGCATGCGCTTGTCGACGGCCTTATTGCCGGCAAACCACTGGTACGATTGCGGATTTTGGAACGACACCGCGGCAAATTTCTCCCCCTGCAGCGCGAGCGGCGCCGTCGAGCCAATATTCACCGCCGCCTTTGGATCCGGCGCATTCTTGGGATCGCTGCCATTGCATTGGTTGTCGAAATACCGGCCGAGCCAGCCATCCTTCGGCGGATGCAGCGGATCGGCAGTCTGCCAGATTTCCATGGAGCGGAAGTGAGAGCGGTTCGGATTCGGATACCCCACGCCCTGAATCACCGCCATCTGCCCCTGGTCGAAAATCTCCTTGAACGAAACCAGATCCGGATGCAGCGCCACGCCGGAGTCCCTGCCCAGCGACAGCAGATTCTGCGTCAGCGCGATGCGCGGCCGCGCACGCCGATAGTCATCGTTGTCGATCGGCGCCACCGTGGCGAGGCCGTCGTTGCCGCCGGAAAGCTGAATGACCACGAGAATCTGCTCCCCCTGCCCCATCGCGGCCTGGGTCAGCGGCAGATCGTGCGGATTGTTGAGCGCGGAGACGGTGCGCTGCAAAAACAGCGGCATGGTGGTGGCGGCGGAGAGAACCGTCAGGCCGCGCTTCAGAAAGTGGCGCCGTGTGTGCATCGTCTTCATTTCAGGCTCCTTGCAACCCCCCTGCCGAACTACCGATCTCCGCCGAGCTCTAACAAAGCTGGTACTCCGCCATCGACATGATCAGATGCACCAGCGAGCGGACACGATGATCGCTCTCGGCACTGATCGGATCATGCGGATGGCTCTTCGCATCGCCGGTGGCGTTGACAAACTCAATGAGGTCGTCCCGCTTCTGCGCGTCAATCATATCCGGGCCGACAAGCTTGCGAATATAGAGATCCACCACCGCATCGGTCGTCGAAGCATTCGCGGCGGCGAGATCTTCCTGCGGGTTCCATCCGGATTCAAAATCCGAGTATTGGCTGCGCATGTCCGCATCGCCGGGCTTCTTCCCCGTCGCGGGCAGCCGGCCGGTGCCGAGATACGCAGGCAGGTTGTATCGAGCGAAGAGCGTACTGGTGTTGATCCACGCGCGGCCACCGTCCCACCCCTTCACCGTCGGAGCACTAAACAACTCCTGCCCCATCAGCTTGAGCGCCGAATCGACCTGCCCGGGCTGCATCAGGCCCACGTTCAGCGACCGCAGGCTGCCGACCACGAGCTGGACCGGACTCTTGATCTGCCGGGCAACCACATCAGTCGAATAAAACCACTCGCTGGCGAAGAGCGTCTGCAGCACGGGCTTCATGTCAAAATTCTTTTCGCGCACCACCGCGGCGATCGCATCGACGATCTCCGGCTGCGGCTCATCCACCGCGAAGAATTTCAGCAGGCGTGTCGCGATGTATTTCGAGCAGGCGGGCTGCTGGAAAATGATCTCCACGATGTCGTCGCCATCGAAGTTCCCGCTCTTTCCGAGGAAAGTCTTGATGCCGTTGTCGTGATCAAACCGGGTGAAGAAGACGCGATCGCCGACATTCTTCCAGCCGCTGAAGGCACGGGCGCTTTCCTTGATGTCCTTTTCCGTGTAATTGCCGATGCCCAGCGTGAAGAGTTCCATCAGTTCGCGAGCGTAATTTTCGTTGGGGTGCTCCTTGTTGTTCATGTTGTTGTTGAGGTAAACGAGCATCGCTGGATCTTTGCTCACTTCATGCGTGAGTTGGCGGTAATTGCCGACCGCGAACTGCCGGAAGAGCTGATTCTGTTTGTAAAGCAGGTACGGATTGCGAACGGTGACCGCCGAACTGACGAACAGCCCATGCCAGAAGAGCGTCATCTTCTCTTCCAGCGGCCGCTGCGTGCGAATCATCCGGTCCAGCCACCAGAGCTTCATCTCCTCAAGTTTGCCGCGCTGGGCGATGTTGACGAGCCCTTCGAGCGCCCGCCTTTCATCCTGCGTCAGGTCGCGATAGAGCGTCCCATCCGCCTGCCGCCCCATTCCGCCATCCTTTTTTTTGGCCCGCAGCGGCGCGCTCAAATCGCCGAAGGTGACCTCCGGAAAATCGTCGGGAATGTTCTGATAATCGACGAGCCTTGCGACCGTCGCCTTCGGCCCATCCGCAACCGCCTGATCGATTTCCGTCAGCGTGCCACCGAAGCCGGCGCGCCGCAGAAGATGAGCCGCCATTCTTGAATCCCAGGTATTGGGCCGGGCGGACCAGATCGGCTGGAGCAGATTTTCGGACATGCGTTTCCCCGCCTAGGGACACAAGGGTCTGGGGCTGTTACTCGTCCTGTGATGATCGACCAAAAATGGATTGCCCGTCAGTCCGAACGCCTCCGCCTGGGGGAAGTTGCAGAAATGTGAGATTCCCGGGCCACTGGTTTGACGCCGGGAAGCGCTCTCTTTAGCATCGCCCTTGTTCAAGTAAAAGGATTTGCATGAGCGCCAGAGGCCACCGCCGCCCCCCTGATTCCTCCCCCCCCTCCTCCTCTGCGTCATCGGCTTCGCATTCCCACCATTCGCCCCCCCCTGCCGCCAGTGCCGGCCTCCGTGCCCTTGCCGGTAAGTTCATCGTCTTCGATGGCCCCGACGGCTGTGGCAAGACTACCCAGCTCAAGACCCTCATCACCAAACTGGAGCAGGAAAGCGTGACGGTCCGCCGACTGCGGGAGCCGGGCGGGACTCCCATCGGCGAACAGATTCGCGAATTGCTCCTCTCCACAAAAACGGAGGGAATGGACCTCCACTGTGAAATGCTCCTCTACATGGCCTCCCGGGCCCAGCTTGTTCACGAGCACATCAAACCGGCGCTCAAGGCCGGCGAGTGCGTCGTCGCCGACCGATTTGCTTCCTCCACGCTCGCCTATCAAGGCGGCGGCGGCGGCATGAAGGTGGACGACATCCTGCGCGTCGCCCAGATCGCCGTCGACAACACCTGGCCCGACCTGACCATTGTTTTCGACCTCGACACCGACGTCGCCATGGAGCGATTGAATCCGCTCTGGTCCGGCGGCCGGAAAAAAACGGACGAACAGCAGTCCGCCCTCTTCGATGATTCCGCGGTAAAGGACCGGATCGAACAGCGGGCGCGCGACTACTTTGTGCGCGTGCGCGAAAACTATCTCTGGCAGGCGAAGCAGTGGCCCGATCGCTACCGCGTCGTGGATGCGGGGAAGTCCATCGCTCAGGTTGAGAAACAGGTGTTCAAAACGCTGAAGGAATTCTTCGGCATCGCCAGGGAGGAATGAAGGGATCGCTCTTCGGGCGAGCCCAGGTTCCGCTAAAGCGTCCGCACCATCACATAATCATCCATCACAAAGCCGCCGCCGATATCCACTACCACCGCCTCGCGCACGGCGAATCCGTGGCGCTTGTAAACTTCGATAGCGATCGTGTTGTTCTTGTTCACATTCAACGCAAGGCTCGAATACCCGCCACTGCGGGCCGTCTCAATCACATGCTTCAGCAACCGGGACCCATACCCGCGCCTGTGGTGCGACGGATGCAGGTAAAGCTTGTGCAGTTTGCATTCACCCGGATTCGATTCCACCGGACCGTAACCGGCGAACCCAATCGCACGTCCGTTCTCGACGAGCAAATCGAATGAAACCCCCGCGCTCAGGTCTGCGCGAAGCTGCTCGAGGGAATACATGCGCTCCAGCATGTAACGGATCTGCGCGGGGCTGATGATTTCGCGATAACAGATCGGCCAAATGGCCCGGGCAAGTGACGCGATCTCGGGAAGATCGTCATCCCCCGCCGGCCGGACGGAAATGGGTTCAAGCATCGGTTCTACATTCCAGGGCAATCGCGGTCGATCCCGAATCACTCGGCATCGAGCACGTTCTGTGCCCGATCTGCGACAGCCTTCGCCTGCGCGATCACCGGATCCCACAGCGTGCCGTCTCGACCGAATGATTGTGCCACCTGCTTGCCGCGAATGGTAGCTTTCACGATTTCATCCAGGTATGGGATCATTTGCCGCAGCGTGTCGCGGTCGGTTGACGACAGACCAACGCGTGTGTCGGCAACCAGCAATTCCGAACCGTTCGCCGACGTCACCCAGTTGAATCCGGACGATGCCATTTGATTCGCGCGATTCTCGATGCCTGAGATCAGCGCATTTTTGTTGTTCAATTCCGTCGTGATCATCGACCGGCCAAGGTCACCCAGCGACAACAGGAGCGGCTGGGTGAGCGGATCGGCCCCGAAACCGGCCATCTCCAGCGCATGAAGTTCCTGCGCCTTGGGCACAAAGTGGATCAGCGGAACAAGTGATGTGGCGTTCTGCGCGGCTTTGATCTGCGGCGCCGCCGCCGCAAACTGGTCGTTGAAAAATGCCTTCATCGCCTCCTGCCGCGTCTTCAGCGAAATGATGTTGATCGGATCGTTCGGTGACTTTGACGAAAAATATTGTCCAGATCGGCTCGCCTTCACCAGCGCCTCCATGGCCCGCGCCTGCTCCGCCTGGGCGGCAGAGGGCGCTGCCGTGAATGCTGCGTGATAGGCATACGCCGCGGTCGGCCAATCCCCCAGATTCAGAAAGCATTCCCCACGCCGCATCTGCAGCGTGAACGGGTCATACGCCTTCGCTGCATCTCCCTGCAGCCGCAGCACCCGGGCCGTCTGCTGCAGGCAACTGCGATACTCCTTCTGATCGAACATCTTCTGCAGGTCCTGATCAGTAGGCAGCGCCGTTTGCGCGAACCCCACATTCCAGCAGGAAAGCAGCGCGAGCGAAAAAAGACTGAATCGGGATTTGTACCAAGTGTGTGCGGCCATGGCGGTGTTCCTTCCTCAAAGGTGCTCATTACCGTTCGCTTCACGCACCTTCAAACGCGATCTGCCCCAACCTGAATTGTCACTGACGAACGATTGCAGGCGGCGAGGAACGGACCGGCAACGCGCTGGAAGAGTCCACAGCCTCGACGAAAATGCCCGCTCAACCACTTTTCGTGCTCATCTTATCGTGGCTTGCAGCAATGTACAGCCTTGCGAGGCGCGCAAACCCCTTAACTCGCAAATCCTGACCGACATCCGATCAGCTTCACGTCTGATCGGACCATCTCACCATGAAAGGCTGGAATTTGAGGGAAGTACTGGAGACGACCGGGATCGAACCGGCAACCCCTAGCTTGCAAAGCTAGTGCTCTCCCAATTGAGCTACGTCCCCGCAGATTCGCCATGTTAGCAGTTTACCCCCCAGAGGCAAGCGTCACTTGATTTGACCGCTGGCATGCGTTGAACTCCGAGGCGCATCGCCCCTATGATGCATTGGATCTCTTGAAAGGGTGTGCATGAGCACCGAAACTCGTTCCGGCCGTCTTTCGTCCGCCTCGGTCGCGCGTTCCCGCGCAGGAGGGGGGGGCGAGCAGCCGCATGCGGTGCGCAGCGTCCCGGACGGCGAAGGCCGCTTCGGCCCCTACGGCGGCGTTTATGTTCCCGAAACGCTGATGGTCGCGGTCCGCCAGCTTGCGGAGGAGTACGAACGCGCCAGGAAGGATCCCGCCTTTCACGAGCAACTGAAATACTATCTCAAGCATTTCGTCGGTCGCCCGACGCCGCTCTATTTCGCGGAACGACTCACCCAACTTGCAGGCGGCGCCAAAATCTTCCTGAAGCGCGAAGACCTCGCACACACCGGGGCCCACAAAATCAACAACACCATGGGACAGGCGCTCCTCACACTACGGATGGGCAAGAAACGTGTCATCGCCGAAACCGGCGCCGGCCAGCACGGCGTCGGCACCGCAACCGCGGCCGCCGTCCTCGGCCTCTCGTGCGACGTCTACATGGGCTCCGAAGACATCCGCCGCCAGTCTTTGAATGTCTTTCGCATGAAACTCATGGGCGCGCGCGTCGTGCCCGTGGAGTCCGGCCTCAAGACGCTCAAGGACGCCACCAACGAAGCCATGCGCGACTGGATGGGTTCCGTTGAAACGACGCACTACATCATCGGTTCCGTCGTCGGCCCGCACCCCTTCCCCAGGATCGTACGCGACTTCCAATCCATCATCGGCACCGAAGCGCGCGGTCAGTGCCTCGACCAGTTCGGCCGGCTCCCCGATGCCATCGTCGCCTGCGTCGGCGGCGGCTCCAACGCCGCCGGCATCTTCTATCCCTTCGTCGAAGACACCTCCGTCAAGCTTTACGGCGTCGAAGCCGGCGGCAAAGGATCAGCCCTCGGACTACACGCCGCTTCTCTCGGAATGGGCGCACCCGGCGTTCTTCATGGCACACTCACCTACGTGCTGCAGAACGAGGACGGACAAACCGCCGACGTCCACTCCGTCTCCGCCGGTCTCGATTACCCCGGCGTCGGCCCCGAACACGCCTACTGGAAGGACACCGGTCGCGTGGAGTATGCCTCCATCACCGATACTCAGGCACTCGATGCGTTTCAGCTCATGGCCCAGCGCGAAGGGATTATCCCCGCCCTCGAAAGTTCCCACGCCGTGGCCTACGCTTTGCAAGTGGCTAAGAAGATGTCCAAAGACCAGGTGCTGCTGATCAACCTCTCCGGCCGCGGCGACAAGGACTGCATGGAAGTCGCCCGCCTTCTGGACACAAAATAACCAGCAACGCCGCTAACACAGGTGATCTATGACTCGCGCGATCGGCAAACTGACCCTGCTTGCAGCAGTTACTCTCGGTGCGGCCGCCTGCGAAAGCGAGTTCGCGCCCGATCGCACAAAGCCCGTTGCGACTCGCGCGGTGCAGAATCCGGCGAACCACAATGATGCGCTCGGCGAGGAGATGGCCGGAACCGCGGAAGGCGTGCCGCTCGTGACGGTCGATTTTCCCAATCGCGAGGGACAGACCCCGCGCGTGCGAACGATCGCTGACAACGTCCGCGACACGCTCAATCCGCCGGCGACAACCGGGCCGGCGAATGTCCGCACGCCGGGTGCTCCGACGACGCAGCCGATGGGTGTTGAGCTCAATCCGCTGACGGGCGAATCGCAGTAATTTACGGGACTAAATTGGGGTCGACCAATCCGGGGGAAGCAGCAACACCGGCATTTTCGCGCCCCGAATGATCTGCTGTGCGACGTTTCCTTCAATGAGCCGGGTCAGCATCCCTTTGCTGGAGAGGCCGAGCACGAGCATCGTGGCGCGGTGTTCCTCGGCCGTTTTCAGGATTGCTTCACCGAGGTCGTCGCTGAAGAGCATGAGCGTTTCGACTTTCACCTGCCTGGCGCGAAGCTGCGTGGCGATCAGTTCCAGAACGCGCTCGCCCGGAATGGTATCGGCGCCGGAGCCTTCGGTGCCATAGGCGACGTGCACGGCGATGATGGAGCATCCGAGTCTGGCAGCAAAATCACCGATGGAATCGACGCGTGCGTCGGGGGTCCATCGATCGGAGACAGCCAGCGCGATTTTGCTCATAGACATTCCCATGGTGATACCGGGAGGGGTAATTATACCTGTTCGCGGGTTGGGGGATAGCGTTTTCCGCTACATCATCCGCTACATCATGTGCAGCGGGTCGACATCGACGTTGATGGCCACATTCGATATTCCCGGAGTGCCTCTGGTGTGGCCGGCGTGGAGGAGGCCGCGGGCGCGGAGATTGGCGAGAAGGGTTTGCAGGGGGCGCGGGGTGGCGGCGAAGAAGATCAGCTCGACGCGATAGAGTTCGACGAGGCGTTCCATCGGCGGAGGGAACGGGCCCTGGATGCGGATGGGGAGATTCATTTTTTGCGTGATGGCGGTGGCGAGGCGGTGCATGTCGGCGGCGGCGGCGTGGACTTTGGTGTAGGACTTGTGGGCGAGGACGAGGCGGACGATGCGGCCGAAGGGGGGATAGCCGAACTCTTTGCGATGCGGGAGTTCTGATTGGACAAAGCCGAGGTAGTCGTGGTTGCAGGCGTGGAGGATGGCGGGTTCGTGGGGCTGGAAAGTTTGGACGATGACAGTGCCGGAGAAATTTTCGATTTTTGATTTTCGATTTTCGATTTGAACGGGGTCATTCATGGTTCGGCCGGCTCTGCCTGCTACCTGGCAGATTAACTGGAAGGTGCGTTCGGCGGCGCGGAAGTCGGGGATGGTCATGGCGAGGTCGGAGTTGAGGACGCCGACGAGTTGGACGTTGGGGAAGTCGAGGCCCTTGGAGATCATCTGGGTGCCGATGAGGAGGTCGAGATCGCCGCGGCCGAAGGCGTCGAGGGTTTCCTGGTAGTCGCGGGCGTTGTTCATGGAGTCGGAGTCCATGCGCTGGAGGCGGATGTTGGGGAACTTGCGGAGGAGTTCATCTTCGGCGCGCTGGGTGCCTTGGCCGAGGTGGGTGAGACGGGCCTGGCAGAGGGGGCAGGAGTCGGGGAGCATCATTGCCGTCAGGCAATAATGACATTGCACCTTTCCTCGAAGGCCTCGATTTTCGATTTTCGAATTTCGGTTTTCGAATGTGTCGACGTCGGGGCGTTTGCGGTGGACGACCATGGTGGCGTCGCAGTTGTCGCACATGAGGACCCAGTCGCAGCGTGGGCACATGACGTAGTGGGCGTAGCCGCGGCGGTTGAGGAGGAAGATGGACTGCTTTTTTTGTTCGAGTGTTTGGCGGAGGTGATGTTCGAGGGTGGTGGAGAGGATGTGGAGGCCGCGGCGTTCCTTGGATTGGGATTTCATGTCGACGGTGAGGACGCGGGGCATGGCGGTGCCGAGGGGTCGGGAGGTGAGGGAGAGGAGTTTCCAATCTTTGTGCCCCCCCCCACCGCCTACCGCTGCTGGCTGGGCGTTTTGCCAGGATTCGAGGGCGGGGGTGGCGGAGCCGAGGAGGATGGGGATGTTGAGCATTTGGGCGCGGCGGATGGCGACGTCTCGGCCATGGTATTTGGGGAGGTTGTCCTGTTTGTAGGAGGGGTCGTGTTCTTCGTCGACGACGATAAGGCCGATATCGGAGGCGGGGGCGAAGATGGCGGAGCGGGCGCCGACGATGACCTGGGCCCATCCGGAGGCGATGGCGTGCCAGTGCTGGTGGCGTTCGGAATCTTTCATTCCGGAGTGGAGTACGGCGACGCGGGGGAAGCGAGCGGTGAAGCGGCGGACGGTTTGGGGGGTGAGGGAGATTTCGGGGACGAGGACGATGGCACGCTTGCCGGCGTCGACCACTTGCTGGATGGCGCGGATGTAGACTTCGGTTTTGCCGGAGCCGGTGACGCCGTGGAGGAGGCGGACGGCGAATTTGTTCTGGTCGAGGGCGGTGGTGATGTCGGTGAGGGCGGTTTGTTGGTCGGGGGTGAGATTTTCGATTTTCGATTTTCGATTTTCGATTGAGTCGGGGGTTGCGCCGAGGATGTGTGCGTCGGGGAGTTGGAGGTTGCGTTCCATGCGGAGGAGGTTGAGGGAGAGGAGGCGTTTGAGCATGGGGCGGGCGATTTGGGCGTGGGTGAGCACTTCGTGCTCGGGTTTGGGACCTTCTGCCAGGAAGAAATGGAGTTGCTGGAAAACCTTCTTTGTCTTGGGGGAGATTTTTTTGTTTTCGAATTGCTGCTCGGGCGGGGTGGTGGGGTCGGTGAGGTGGATGGTGAGGTTGGCGGGGAGGCGGGTGGCTTTTTTGACGGCGGCGGGGACCATGGTGGCGAGGGTGCTGCCGATGGGGGCGCAGTAGTAGGTGGAGATCCACTGGGCGAGTTGGAGGAGGTCAGGGGGGACGGGGAGGACGTCGCGGTGGAGGTCGAGGATGGTCTTGAGTGCTGAGTCTTGAGTCTTGAGTTCTTCGGGGGCGGCAAACAGGGTGGACTCGACTGTATTTTCGGTTTTTGATTTTCGATTTTCGATTGGGGGGAGCTCGGGCGCGGTGGTGGAGAGAGAGAGAATGGTGGCGGGGGTGGGGCGGTTGGCGCGGCCGAGGGGGACGGTGACGCGGGAGCCGGGGCGGATGTCGCGGTGCATTGGCGTGGGGACGAGGTAGGTGTAGGTGGCGTCGACGGGTTGGTCGATGGCGACGGTGGCGAAGAGGGAGTCGGGTGTCATGGTGGGGGATTTTAGGGCATTGCGTGCGGTTTGTGTGGTAATGGGGGCTCC
>DATKPA010000022.1:0-34174 GCA_035524355.1 Phycisphaerae bacterium
TAAACCTGGAATGACTGCGAAAAGGTCGGATCGCCCTTCGGCGGCAGATAGGGCATTTCAGGAGTCACATGGCCATCAACCCACAGCACGTTGCCGTAACCGCTGTGCCGGCCGTGAAATTCAGGCGGGGGAGATGTTCCGTACTGAACGGTGCCGCTCGGCAGGCTCATAGAAGTCACAACCGTCAAAGGCAGATACGGTGCGTGCGGCCCTGGCCCCGCCGAATCTGCCCCAAAAGCTGTCATCGAGGGATTGCTGACATTTGCCAACAACGGCCACAGGCCGCCCGGCAGTCTATTGACAATTGAACAGCTTGCGTAGGGCGCGAAGGTACCGTACGGGCCCGTGGGGTAGCTCGTGGGGTCGTTAGTTGACGGGCAGGAGTTCAGCTTGTAAACCTGCTGGAGGGACATGGAGGCCGGACCACCGCTCACCGTCCCCAGCGTAATCCAAGTGAGAATGGCCGAGTAACTGCCGATCTGGCCGTTGTATTCCGCTGCATAACCGGTGATCGAAGTGGCCACGACGTGCAGATTGGCCGCGCACCTCACGGTTTTGGCCCGGTCACGCCCCTTGGAGATGGCAGGCACGAGCAACGCAACCAGGATGGTGATGATGGTGACCACTACCAGGAGTTCAATCAGGGTGAATCCATGGGAGCGCCGACCTTGCACCGGAGAATTTGAGGGGAGGGGGGAGCCGCCTGCGGACTGTCGCAGTTTGAGGAGGGGAGGGGCAAAAACTTTGGCACCCATTTCGATACCCTTAACGAGCAATGTGACCCTATGTCCTCGCAGCGCGAGGAACAACTACTAATTGATTACTCGTTTCACTTCCATTCCGCCGAAAGGATTCTACCCCCTGTTTTTAGGTTTGTCCAAGATATTTCATGGATTTATTCTTGATATAAATCGGCCGCTAATTACATGTTGGTGAAACGTGCCGATAATGTCAGGCATCCGGCCCCAACGGCTTGCCCGATAATAGCTTAGCTCGTCCAATAACCGCTTACGGATTGCCAAAACTAAACCACAGGTGGGCAACGGCGTGGAGAATGGGATACGCGATGCGCACCCGATAGAGCGCGAACTCCTGCGGGTTCCAGTCCAGCAGCCGGAAGACGTGCTCAACCTGTTGCGGATACCGCGGAATATCGGCGGAGGGGGCCAGCAAATCTGCCGTCCCCAGGAAATCAAACTTGGCCTGAAGTTGGAATGGACTGGGCTCGTGGAGAAGATGCGGGAGCGCGTCGTCCGGTTGGGAGGGGTGGATCACCAACTTCGGTTCCACGTCGCCGAAACTCGGCTGGTGGACAAACATCTCCAGAATGGCGGTCTCGGTGGGCGTTTTGGCGATCGTTCCGTGGTGGGCGATCCTCCGGCCCTCGCCGTCCGAGAACGTCGGTGCGTTTCGTGTGATCGTGCCGAAGGAGAAGTCCACCGCACTTCGCCGGCCGACTTCGTCGGAATCGATGGTCGTGTGCATCCACCCGTTATTGAGTATCGATGTTTTGAACTTGGGCAGCGGCTGCGAGCAAAAATCCTTGAGAATCGGGGCGCCATAGAGTTCGTTCGACTCCGGCTCCAGCGGCTCGATCAATGGATGGCTGTCCGCGGCCAGAGCATTCGCCTGGCGCTGGCCCCGGCACACGAGTGGGACGTTCGGCCGGAGACGCCGCTGGCCCACCTTGGTAATAACGGTGCACGTATCCACGGTCACACCATCGCTGCAGCGGTGGACGAAGTTCTGCAGCAGCATCACATGCAACTGCGTGCCCCAGATCTGGGATTCGGCGCGGTACGCATTCCGACGGTGCTGGAAGGCAAGCGAGTCGCCGGCTTCAGATCCCGTGAGGGCCGATAGCATGGCGTCGAACGTTGCTCGCGCGTCGGCATGTTTGGCAACCACGTGATTGAAGTCGTCTGCCGCCTGTTCCACCCGGACCAGAACCGACTTGGGAACTCCCTTGGCCGCCGCGGCGGCGATCAGCCGCTTCATCGAGAAGGCGCCCGGCACATGATGGGCCACGGACAACGGGTCGTTCGACCGGGCAATGGTGCAGACCTGCCAGCAGATTTTGTAATCGAGACCAAGCGAATTCTGCAGGTCCGTCGGCCGGCGGATCCCGCCCGAAATGGCCGTAAGCATCGCACACAGCGCGTGGCTCAGGCCTCTCAACGCATTGGTCGCGTCTTCTTGTACCGAATAGCTTTCACCAAGAGTGCTCAAGCGGCGTCTCCCTGAACGGACTGCGCATCTTCGAAATCTGCTAATTGCCACTCAGCCTTTGGCCGATCCAGTGTATCGCTTATGCCGTTTCGATTCCAGAGATGCGAATCAGGTTCTTTCCTGCTTGTGCGAATGGGCGCGGTCATCCTTCTCACCCGCGTCTGAAATGAAAGAACGGATTCCCCCGCCGCTCGCACCTTAATAGGAGTGGATGCGGCTTTCTCTTGATCCCCCCCCCCATGATCCCCTCGTGCCCCCCCCAAGCCCCCCTCATGATCCCACAATTCCGTAACCGCACAGTCGCTTCGCCACCCCGGCAAAGACGCAGTGAATCACCAGAAAAATCGCCACGCTGCGCGAGGCGCAGCGTGGCGACATCATTCTCGAATCAGCGCTATGACCATGCGCACTTCGCGACGGCTACAGCAGCATCATTGCCCGGAGTTTAGCCGGCGTGCTTGCTGGTGACCGGCTCCGCGAGCAGCTTCGGCAGCATCTCTTCGAGCTTTTCCCGCGCTTCGACCGTGCGGCAGACGCCGTTGCGATCGATCAGCAGCATCCGCGGAATCGCCTCAATCCCGAATTTCACCGCCAGCGGATTCCCCTTCTCTCCCGGCTCGTAGAGTTCGACCCAGCTCATGGCGGGATCGGCCTTCAGAAAGGCTTTGAGCGCATCGGCTTCGTAATCCAGCGACACGCCGATGATTTCGAATCCCTTGTCATGATTCTCGGCGTAAATCTTCTTGAGACGCGGCAGCTCGCCTTTGCACGGCCCGCACCAGGTCGCCCAGAAATCGACGAGAATCACCTTCCCGGCGTACTGGCTCGAAGAAAAGGGTTGACCGGCCACATCGTGGCCTTCAATCACCAGCGGCTTGTTCTCCAGCGCGGCGAGCCTTGCCTTAGCGGTCATCGACTGCTTCTGGTGCTGCGAGAAGGGGGACGTGGATTCGTTCATCGCAATATCTTTCGCGCGATCGCTGAGTGCCGGAGTGGCGGCGCCCCCCATCGCCATGGATAGTGCTGTGGAGGCCAGAATATCTGAGGACGGGTCCGCCTTCACCATGGTGTCGATCCGGTCGAGGATCTTTCCCTGGGCCGCGGCATCCGCGTTGTTCCGGATCCAGTCCGCCGAGAGAAGCGCCAGCGTGGCCGACAACGCTTTGTCCTTGTCATGTCCAGTCGCATCGGCCTCGAGGAGTATCTTCGCGTCCCCATCCCCCAGCAGCGAGAGCGTGCCGAGCAGATGGTATTTCAGCACCATGAGCTGCGAGCGGGACGGCGGCGAGGCCACGGGTATCGCTTCGTCCAGAGCCGCGATCATCTTCTTCAGCGCCGGAATCGCGGTCGGCGCCGCCTTCGCCCGGGCCGCGGGGTCCATCATCTCGTCGTGCGTGGGCATCGCGTTATGAAGCTCCATGGCGGCCGCCTTGAGATCCTCCTGAATCTCGCTGCGGCTTCGCGCGGGCTGCGTTGCCGGCGTCTCAGCCGGAGCCATCGGGTCTTCCTGCGCATACGCGGCCGTGATCAATGCACAACTTGCAATCGCCGCTGACAACAACTTCCATTTCATGAGAGGCCTCTTTGCTTGAACGAAATGCTCCACCCCGTGGGGTCCTTCCAACGTCGCCGCAGGGGCAGTTTCGTTTCCGTCGAATGCAGTGAATTCCGCGAGCATCATGGCCGCGGAGTGGCCGTCACCGATTCCGGGTACGTTCCTCACCGCCTGCGCCAATCAGCCCGCGCATGAAAAGGGCGATCCGCGAGGATCGCCCTTTCTTGTCCTTAAATGCTTCCTCCCCCCGCCTGCTCCCCGAAATCCCCTTACGAGATTTCCTTGGCGTTGATCCACTTCATCATCTTCCGCAGCTTCCGCCCGGTCACTTCCACCGGGTGATCCTTGTCCGCGTTGTACAGCTTGTTGAACAGCGGCTTGCCCGCCTTGTGCTCCGCCATCCATTCCTTCGCGAATGCTCCGGACTGAATTTCCCCGAGGATCTTCTTCATCTCCGCCTTCGCCGCCGGCGGCACGACGCGCGGGCCGCGCGTCAGGTCGCCGTACTCCGCCGTGTTCGAAATCGAATAACGCATGTAGTTCAGCCCGCCCTGGTAGATCAGGTCGACGATCAGCTTCACTTCATGCACGCACTCGAAGTACGCCATTTCCGGCGGATAACCCGCTTCCGTCAGCGTCTCAAAGCCCGCCTTGATCAGCGCGGAAAGCCCGCCGCAAAGCACGGCCTGTTCGCCGAACAGATCCGTCTCGCACTCGTCCTTGAACGTCGTCTGAATGATGCCGGCACGCGCCCCGCCGACGCCGTTGCCCCACGCCAGCGCCGTCTTGAGTGCATTGCCCGTCGCATCCTGATGAATCGCAACAAGGCACGGAACGCCGCCGCCCTTCACGAACTCCGAGCGAACCAGGTGCCCCGGACCCTTCGGCGCGATCAGCACCACATCAATATCCTTCGGCAGATCGATCAGCTTGAAATGCACGCTCAACCCGTGCGTCGCCCCGAACGTCTTGCCGGCGGTGAGGTGCGGCTTGATTTCCTTCTCGTAAATCTCCGGCTGCAGTTCATCCGGCAGCGTCACAATGATCAGGTCCGCCTGCTTCACGGCTTCCGGAATCGACATCGGCTCAAACCCATGCGAAATCGCCAGCTTGCCGTTGGCGGAATCGCGGCGATTGGCGACGATGACTTTGACGCCCGACTCCCGAAGGTTCTGGGCATGGGCATGCCCCTGCGACCCATACCCAAGAACGGCAACGGTTTTGCCCTTGAGACCGTCGAGGGAGGCTTCGTTCTCATAGAACACGTGGAGGGGAGCAGGGGAATCCGCCATGATGAGGTCCTTTCGGTTCGGGAAATCAAAGACCCGTAAGGATACGAAAACCCCCTGCACCGGTCAATTTCCCACGAAAATCAGCGGCCAACAAATTTTAGCGCCGTCGCAACGCGACGCGGTTCCGGGGCCCGCTTGTTAGCCGCGGCCGTAGCGGCCGCGCTTCCCCACCATCAACCCGTGTCGCATTCTCACACACACTCCCTCCCCACTTGCTCTCGCCCGTCCACGCATCGAAAATGCCGCAACACTCCAGCTCAGAGCCCAAGGTATTGGAGTCATCCATGATGTCCCGAACCCCGCTCTCGTCGTCGATCTTCCTCTTCTGCGTACTGCTGTTCGCCCGTACCGCGGTCCCCGTGTCCACCACGGCGCCCAGCGCCTCTCCGTCTCCCCCCGATCTCTCCGGCACCTGGCTCGTCGAATCTGCGACTGGGGAACCCCTCTACGACATCCTCCCCGCAAAACTCTCCATCACCGGCAACGCCTTCTCACTCACCGGTTACAGAGGTATCACCCGCCCCTGGACCGGAACATTTACTCTCGGCGAAGGCGGCGACAAACAAAACCTCGACTTCAAAACCGACCCGTTCGACATCGCACCAGATGGACGAGGAAGCCTTCTCGTCCCCCCCTGCACCGTCCGCGGCGTTTACAAATTCGAACCCTCTTCCGACGGCGACCGCCTCACCATCTGCTTCACCATGTACGCGGATTCCCCAAGGCCCGCAACCTTCACCGAGACCTACGGCTCCGAAGACATCCGCATGGCCACCTTCGTCCGCACCACCCCCGAAATCGCCAACAGTCCTCCCAAAGAAATCACCTTCAAAGTCCTCGGCCTCGACGGCAACCCCGTCCCAAACGCCATCGTCGCCAATGAAATGACCCGGATGCACGGCGCGTACTCCCCCGACGGGGGCAAAACAATCCGCGTTGATCTCAAATCCCCCCTCATCTGGCGTTTCGGCCCAGAACATCACACCGCTCCCGACGGCACCCTCCACGTCCCCTACACCGACTTCACCCAGGAAAGGCGAGCGCCGCTCCTCGTCCGCGACCCCGACCGCCACCTCATGGCCCTCATCAACCCATCCGCCCCCTCACTCCTCCACGCGATACAAACCATTCACCTCCAGCCCGAACGCCTCCTCCGCGGCCAGTGCGAGAGCGATGCGCTCAAGGAAGGCGGCCTAACCTACTGGCCCACCATCGTCCTGACCTCCCACGGCAATCAGATCTGCACCTCCCTCTCCGAAGACACCTCCTTCAACATCCCCGTAGCCCCCGGCGACTATTGGCTTACCATCTCTTCCGGAATCACCTACAAGTACCGCCAGAGAATCACCATCCCCCCCGGCACCGGCGACTTCCTCCTCCCGCCCATCACCCTCGACAGTTCCGAACTCCACGCGCTCCTCGGCAAACCCGCCCCCGCCATACCCGGAGTCCTCGCCTGGAAAAACGGTCCCATCGACTTCCCTTCCCTCAAAGGCAAAGTCATCCTCCTCGATTTCTGGGGCTACTGGTGCGGGAACTGCGTCATCCAGATGCCCACCCTTATGCGCCTCCACGACAAGTACAAAGACAAAGGCCTCGCCATCGTCTCCGTCCACGTCGATGCCGGTGGCGAAGTTGACACCGTCGAAAAACTAGACGCCCGCACCGCCTATCTCCGCAACGGCTTCTGGCAGGGCCGTGATGTCCCCTTCCCCACCGCCCTCGTGTCCGGACGCCCCTCCGGCCACGGGCGCTCTCTCGCCAGCCGCGCCTACGGCGTCCTCGGTTACCCCACCACCATCGTCATCGGCCGAGATGGAAAAGTGGTCGGTGCCCTCGGGCATCAACTGCATTGGGAACTTACCGATGACGCAAATTCTCTGGATGCAAACATCGAGAAACTTCTTGCAACGCCGTAATCCGCCCGCACCGGTTTTCCTCAATCAACTTCGATATAACCGGCTGGCGCTACCTGACAGAACTTAGACCTCCCGCTCGTTTGTGCCCGGACCCCCGGACCTCGCGCATACGTAACTGTTTACCCAAACTCTTGATCTTTATCTTCATCCTTATCTTCATCCGCCCCCTCACCTCCCAACCCACCTTCAAAACACCTGCGGCCAAGCGCGCGACGGACCCCGGTTATTGGTCGCGCCACGCGAAGAACTTCCGGTGGGGGTCGATTCGTGCGGATGTGCGGGACGGACTTGCCGTGATTGCCGGGTTGAAAAGATGGATAAGTGGATGGTGCTCGTTTCGTCGCGTTTGCCGAGAAGTCACCACATTGGGGGATGGAAGTTCGTACATTTACGGGGTTTAAGGCGCGGATAAATTGTGGGCAGGGGTCGGAGGAGATTTTAGGTTGGAGGTGTCGTGTGGACGCGGCGCAGCTTTCGGAGGTTTGTAATGAGTGCCGTAGCTGGAGCGGGGGGGAGCCGGAGTTATGCGGGATTTTCTTCGGAGCGTTCGGCGGTGGTGGCGGATTTGTTGAGGGAGCTGGCAATTGGGCCGGCGCCGTCGGGGGCGGAGAAGCGGGGGGCGCCGCGGAAGCGGGCCGAGCGGGCATTTGCGGCGGTGTTGCTGGATGAGCCGTCGCAGCCGCGGGTGGCGATTGTGACGCGGGACATTTCGATCTCGGGGGTCGGGTTCATTTCGCGGCGGCATTTCCGGGACGGGGAGCGGTTTGCCATTGGGATCGAGGGATTCGGCGGCGAGGGCAAGATTCTGGTGGCCCGAGTGGCGTGGAGCCGCTACCTGTCGAAAGGGATGAGCCTCATGGGGGCGGCGTTTCTGCAGGCGGTAAAGGAATCGGAGGCGTCGATCGCATTGCGGCGGGCGGTCACGCGGGGTGTGTGAATGGTTTGAGTTCGGAATTCAGGCTTCAGAAGAATGGGATTGGCTTGACCGCGATTCGGGGATTGACTACCTTAATGGACCACCTCTGGCGATCCGATACAGGGTTGTCAGGCTACCTTCCATTCGTTTCTGGATGGATATTCCGCGGTAGCTCAATGGTAGAGCAGCCGGCTGTTAACCGGCTGGTTGTAGGTTCGAATCCTACCCGCGGAGCTTCGGAGACCCTTGGGAATGATCCCGAGGGTTTCTTTGTTTTTGCGGTGGTCTGTCTTGGGAGGGAGACGGAACGCGGCCTGCCGAGCGGCCGGTTCAACCGTCAGCGGAGGAAGATCGCCCAGCAGAGGATCAGGATCGGGAGGAGGAGGGGGAGGGTGAAATAGAAAATGTAGGCGAAGAAGGAGGGGGTTTTGATGCCGGCGTGGTCGGCGATCGATTTGACCATGAAGTTCGGGCCGTTGCCGATGTAGGTGCAGGCGCCGAAGAAGACGGCGCCCATGGAGACGGCGATGAGGAATTTGTAGAGGGGATAAGTGCCGTCGGTGAGGGCGCCGGAGTCGTCGAGGATGTAGCCGATTTCGGCTTCCGAGGGGTCGAGTTTGCCGTTGGCGAGTTCTTCGCCGTGGTAGCGGAGCAGTGTGGCGTGGAGTTCTTTGAGGTGGGTGGACTGATCGCCGGTGAGGCCGACGTGGTCCTTGTCGGTGAGGGTGAGCGCGCGCGTGGAGATGAGGGATTTTTCCCGGTCGATGACGGGCTGCTGGGAGGCGATTTTGCCGAGGGCGGTTTCGAGGAAGGTCACGTAGGTGGGGGCGTTGTCGAGAACGCTGGAGAGGGCGCCGGAGGCGAAGTAGAACTGTCCGGGGGTGTTGAGGCTGCGTTTGAAGAGCGGGTCGTTGGCGTGGTTGTGCAGGTAATTCATCGCGGGGATCATGGTTGCGAAGATGCCGATGAAGAGGAGGGCGACTTCCTTGATGGGGGCGTAGTTGAAGTGGTTTTCGCCATAGATGCGGCGGGAGGTGGTGGCGAGAGATCCGAAGGCGGCGGCGGCCATAAGGATTTCGCGGTAGGGGGCGTCGAGGAAGACGCCGACGAGGATCATGGCGATGAAGACGATGTTGGCGGCGCCGAAGATCGAGACGATTTCGAAGGGTTGGGGGCCGGCGTCGTTCCTCGACGCGGGTGGATCGGCCGATTCTTCATTGGACTCGGCGGTGGCGGCAACGGCGGCGCTTTCGCGGCGGGCGTGCAGAGTGTCGAGGACGAAGAAGGCGGCGGCGAGGCAACCCACGGCGGTGAGCCAGATCGGCCACGAGTGCTGCACCACCCACCAGAATGGGACGCCCTTGAGGTAGCCCAGGAAGAGGGGGGGATCGCCGACGGGGGTGAGCGCGCCGCCGACGTTGGCGACGGCGAATATGAAGAAGACGACGTGGAAGGGGCGGACGCCTTTGGGGCGGCGCTTGTTGAGACGCAGGTACGGGCGGATGAGGAGCATCGAGGCGCCGGTCGTGCCAAAGACGTTGGCGAGGAGCGCGCCGATGAGCAGGAGGGCGACATTGGCGGCCGGGGTGGCTTTGCGGTGGATGCGGATGATCACGCCGCCGGAGACGACGAAGAGCGAGCCGAGCAGGAAGATGAAGGAGATGTAATCGGCGAAGGTTTCCGCGATCATTCTTTGGGCAGAGAGGCCGAAAATGTAGTAGCTGATGACAATGAGCCCCAGGCCGATCGAGACGTTCTGGTAATTCTTCTCCCAAAAATGCTTGGCGGCGAAGGGCATGATGGCGATGGAGGCCAGCAGGGCGGCGAAGGGGAGGATCCAGGGGAAGGCGACGGAAGGGATCGGGGCATCGTTGCCAAGGTAGTGGAGCAGCGCGCCGAGGAGGGCGATCGCGACGGCGATGAGGAAGCCAAGGAGGCAGATTTTTGTGGAGGGCGGCTCCGAGGCGTTTTCCGGGAATTCGAAGCCAGGGATGTGGTGGTCGGGGTGGCTGAGGTGAAGCAGCGGGGCGCGGCGGGAGGTGTCGGGGGCGGTTTGCGTCATGGGAGGCTCGCTGTAAGCGATGGAGTCATTGAGTCGTCGGGGCGGCGTGGCGCGGAATTACTCGCTCTTGGCGGTGCTGGCGGCGGATTCGGCGGGGTCGGGGACGGGTGCGGTGAACGCGGAGAGGGCTGGTAGCGGAAAGAACCTGGTGATTTCGTCGAGGTTATTGTTGCCGGCCTTGGCCATGCTTAGGCCCATGAGCCAGGGGGCGTTGTCCTTGTCCCGGGCGAGGAGTGCCTGGAAGCCGCGCTTGGAGGCTTCCTGTTCGCCCAGAGCCAGATCGATCCACGCGAGGGCGGACCAGGCGTCGACGGACTTGGCATCGAGGGCGACGGCCGCATCCCAGGCCTTTTTGGCGTGGTACGGGTCGTGGAGATTCCAGTAGGCCCAGCCGATGCCGCTTTGCATTTCAGCGAAGGTGGGGGAGAGTTTGAGGCCTTTTTTCCAAACGCTGATGGCGTCAAGCGGTTTGCCGGCGATGAGCAGGGCGCGGCCGAGCCCGTTGTAGAGGTCGGGGGAGTTGGGGTCGATTTTGTCGATGCTGGCCTGGAAGAGGTCGGCGGCGTGTTGCGCGGATGGGGGGTTGCGCTGGTTGATGAGTTTCCAGCCCGCGTTCATGACGTCGAGGACCTGCTGGTGGGTCTGGGCGTAGGCGGTGGGGAGGGAGATGGCGGGCTGGACGATGAGGGCCGGTGCGGTGGCAGAGGCGGCGGCGGGCGCCGGGGCAGCAGCGGGCTGCTTTTCATCGAGACGTTTTTGCATGTCGGCGAGTTGCTGCTGCGTATGTTGCTGCGAGCGGAAGTTCTGGAGGAACGCGCCGGCGAGGATGAAGCAGAGGCTGATACTGAAGATGAGGCCGAGGTTTTTTTTCACGCGGAGCCTTTTGTTGGGGACGGTCGCTGTTGGATCCAGTCGGGTGCCCCCGGGGGGAGGTCACCAATCAATGAAGTGGAGAATATCGTTACCGCAAGGATGTTGCTATTTCTTGATCCAGGCGTTGGAGCGAAAATAGAGGGCGGCGAGTGTGAGGAAGAGGAAGCAGACGGTAAAGATCGATGAAATTTCAAAGGCGACGACGACGATGTCGGTGGCGCGCTGTGAGAGGTGGCCGAAGTGGTTGGTGAGGTATACGCCGATCGAGACGATTGCGGCAAGGGAGGTGTAACGGATGAAATTGGGGAGGAGCGCATCCCACTTCTTCTGAATCTCCTCATTGGTGAGGGTTTCGAGTTTGGAAGTTCTGGTGTTGCGTCCGATGGCAGGCATGGAAATCTCCGCCTAGAAAGAGTTGATGAGGTGCGATCAAAGAAGTCGCAGGGTTGCGAGTTAGATAGGCAACTTTCGGACCAGAGGAGGCGGCGGCCAGGGGGTGGGTTTGCTGTGGGGCGGGGATGGGTGTGTAAACGTGGGTACGCCTTGTGGTTGCAGCGGAATTGGATTTTAACGGGAAAACGGTGCAAGGCGAAAGAGGGGTGCGCAGGCTGCGCCAAAGGGGGAGTGGGTGGGACGTGTGTAAACATGTATCGACTATTTTATGAGCAGACATTGGGAAAGTGGTTGCTGTCTGCGCATTTTTTAAGCTGCTTGTGAAGAGGAAAGACGACGCGGGGCGGATACTGCCGGGCGAGGGACTTTAATAAATTCTTACCGGAGAACTCGGTTTTTCAGTGCATTAGCGAGGCAAAGCCGATCAGAGGAGCGGTAGAAGTGCGAGTGTGGCATCGTGGTTGCATTTGCAGGGTGTCGCTGCAAATCGAAATCGAGCGGCGGATCGGGCGTTCCGGTCCGCTCCGGCCTTGCTGAAACGCAGAGGGTTATGAAACAACCCAAGCGGTGGGTCGCGCGCATTTCCGCTGGACACTTGAAAAAGGGGTACGTAGTGAAACGGATTATACCTTTACTTGGAAAGCAGAAGCCCAAGTTCAGCTTGGGGCTTCGGCTGAAGGCCACTTGGATCGCCACCCTGGTGGTGGCGATGCTCACGGTGGTCGTGACCTGGTCGACGTCGCGCGCCGATGCGCCGGCCTCTGCGCCGGCAGCCGCATCGGCGCCCGCTGCCACGGCGCCCCAGGCGGGCGTACCGGTCACACCCGTGCCGGGTTATTTCTACGGCACCATGGTCGATGACAAGGGAAACCCGACTTCCGATGGATCCGGACATGCGGTTCCTGATCCCACCGGCACGACTTTCTACGGCGCCTGGGCGACTCCTTCCGCAACGTTCGACTCCACCAAGACCGGCGATGATGCGGCCGGAGCGTCCGATCTTCCCTCGAAGCTCGCGCCGACCGACCTCTACAACCGGATCGTCCACAACCAGTATGCGCTGAACATCGTCTGGACCCTGATCGAAGGCTTCCTGGTCATGTTCATGCAGCTTGGTTTCGCGATGGTTGAAACCGGGTTGTGCCGGGCGAAGAATGCTGGTCATACGTTCGCGATGAACATGATGATCTATCCGCTGGGCTGCCTCGGGTTTTATGTGTACGGTTTTGCGTTCGGCTGGGGGAACTGGTGGAACGGTCCTGCGGGTCCGGGGTGGTACTCGGCGCTCGGGCCTGGCCTCGCGGTGCTCAATTCCGGCCTCACCTACACCGATGCCGCGCATCATGCCTGGACGTTCCTCGGCACGAAGGGCTTCTTCCTCAACGGCTGCAACGATGTCGGCGTCATGGCCCTCTTCTTCTTTGAAATGGTGTTCATGGACACCACGGCCACCATTCCGACCGGCACCATGGCCGAACGCTGGACCTGGGGCAACTTCACCATGTACGGCCTGATCGTGGCGCTTCCCTACTGCATCAATGCCTGCTGGGTCTGGGGCGGCGGCATCATGGCTGCCCTCGGCGCCAACTGGGGCTGGGGAAACGGGGCCTGCGACTTCGCGGGATCCGGCGTTGTCCACATGATGGGCGGCGTGATCGCCCTCGCCGGTGGCTTGGCCATCGGTCCGCGCATTGGCAAGTACATCAACGGAAAGGCGCAGGCCATTCCGGGCCACGACCTGCCCATGGTCATGGGCGGAACCTTCGTCCTGGCCTTCGGCTGGTTCGGGTTCAACCCCGGCTCGACCCTCTCCGGCACCGATCTGCGCATCAGCTTCATCGTCGTGAACACAATGCTCGCCAGCATCACCGCCGCCCTCGCCGCGATGATCGTGATGTGGGTCAAGTTCAAGAAGCCCGACCCCTCGATGATGTGTAACGGCATGCTCGCTGGTCTCGTGGCGATCACCGCACCCTGCGCCTTTGTCAGTTCGTTGGGCGCCTGCGCCATCGGCGTGATCGCCGGCGTGCTGGTGGTCTACAGCGTCTTCTTCTTCGACAAGATGGGCGTCGACGACTGCGTCGGCGCGATCTCGGTCCACGGCACCAACGGCCTTTGGGGCATTCTCTCGGTCGGCCTCTTCGCCAACGGCGAATATGGCGCCGGCTACAATGGCGTCACCCGCATCATCGACGGAACGGCCCATGGCGTGACCGGCCTCTTCTACGGCGGCGGCTGGGGCCAGTTTGCCGCGCAGGCCGCTGAAGGCTTCGGCATCATGCTGCTGGGCTTTGGGATCATGTATCCCTGGTTCAAGCTGAGCAATCTGATCATTCCGCTGCGTGTGTCGCCCGAAGTCGAACTCGGCGGCCTCGATATGCCGGAGATGGGCGCAATCGGGTATCCGGACTTCGAACTCAAGACGACGCCCTCGATATCGTCGGTGTCTGAACTGACGAAAGTCTGATGCCAACTTTCTGATTGAAAAGCGGGGCTGGCTCACGACGGCGTGGCCAGCCCCTTTTTTGAGACTACTTACAACCTTTAACTCCCCAGGAGCATTAATATGAAATGGATCGTGGCCATCATCCAACCGCACCGGCTGGATTCCGTAAAGGCGGCGCTCACCGAAGTCGAAGTCTTCCGTCTCACGGTGAGCGATGTGCAGGGATACGGCCGACAGAAAGGGCACACCGAATATTTCCGTGGCCAGCCGATGCAGGTGAATCTCATCCGCAAGGTGCGCCTGGACATCGCGGTCAACGACGCGTTCGTCCAGCCGACGGTCAGTGCGGTTTTGAAGGGGGCCCGGACCGGAACGACGGGCGCGGTGGGAGACGGGAAGGTTTTCGTACTGCCGCTGGAGCGTGTGATCCGTGTCAGCGACGGTCAGGAAGGCAGCGACGCGATCTAAGCAGCGAGGAGGTCCCCACTTCATCGTGAAGGAGCGTGTCGGGAACGTTTAGGGCTCCACATGGGGTTGATCAAAAAGCCATTTGGCCAGATCGTTCCGCAGATCGAAGAGGTGGGGCGATTGGTGGACGAGATCATTGTCGTCGCATCGAGTCGGGTTCCCGTGTTGATCATGGGCCCGCACAGCACGGGAATAGATCTGGTGGCCCAGGCGATTCACCTCTGCTCGCCGCGCGCGGGCCGGCCTTTTGTGACCGCGCGATGTGCGATGAATCACGGCACGATTGTCGAGTCGTACCTCTCACACGTCCGGAAACGCAACGGCGATGACCGTGCTGCGGGTGCCGCCCGAAACAGCCTCTTTGAGACTGCCAACGGCGGCACCCTTTTTGTTGACCAGGTGCAGAACGCCAACCCGGCCGTCCAGTTGGAACTCCTGCGGCTCATCACGGACCAGGAGTACGTGGATCCGGCGCACGGCGAGGTCCAGCGAACGGATATCCGGCTGGTGCTCAGCGCGTGGATCGACCTGCCGCAGCGGTGCGCGAGCGGCGAGTTCCGAAGGGACCTGTACGAACGCATCAACGTCGTGAGCCTCGAGGTCCGGCGGGGGTGCAGCACGAAGGAATGGTTCTTCGACGTGATCGGCGTGCTGCGGGATGCAGCGCTGGGGCGGCACGGATCGAAAAGATTGCCGGCGGGACTGGTCACGCAGATTACGCAGTATTCGTGGTCGTCCCAGGTGCGCTCGCTGCAGGAGGCGATCGCGGAGATCGTGCGCGGCAGGGAAGAGTCGGCCAATTCGGAAGAGATCTTTTTCGAGGTGCTGCGGACGATCGGGCACCGACGCGTGGAGGATTTGGCACAACACAATTTGCAGGCCGTCAGCACGGCGGTGGAGCGCTGCGTGGATACATACGAGTTCTTCGGCGGGCGCATGTACGACACGCTGCTGGGGCAGATACAGCGGGCGCTGATTCAGCGGGCGATGATTCAGTGCAATGGGACTCTCTCGCGGGCGGCGAGCATTCTGGGGATGAGCACGAATCTGCTGGAGGCGAAGCTGCAGGAACTGGGGCTGCAGTAGTCGAATTCAGGGGAGTGGCCATGGGACCAGGGCCGGTAGTTGGATCGCTAAGGAAGTTTTAGTTTTATCGTTTGCGCAAGGCTCGCGTTTCTGGTGGGCTGGGTGGTTGCCGCACGCTGAGCCAGCAGAGCGACTGGCTCCTTTTGCGGACGCGGGTGCGAAATGGAATTGTGGGCATCTCGGGGGTTTAGGATGCGAGGCGCGGCGTTCCCGCCGGTTCAAAAGTTTTTGCGGAATTCCTTTGACCGGCAGGAAATCGGGAGTAAGTTAGGTCGGAGTGAAGTCTGCACGTCTTTGGTCGTCTTTTGTGCCATTTAAAAAGTTCCTGATTTGCCGATCGGTAGCTGTTGCGCCCCTTGGGCACCATTGGCTGTCATTCCGGTAACCTCAACGCGCGCACCGGCGTTCGGTGCACCAGCGCTAATCCCTGTCCTACCTCGGATGGGGATTTTTTATGCGCGAAATGCTGGATGCACAGATCAGAAATTCAGAGTGGGAGAGCGTTCCCGCGACGGCGGCGGAGGAGGACCGGGGCGGCGAGGGCGAGGAGCGCGCAGGAGCCGGGTTCGGGGACGCTGACGGCGCCTGTGCCGGAGGCAAGGAATTGCTCGGCAAGGACCTGGTCCTGGGAGGTGCCGAGAGTGACGATGCCCGTGGAGGCTTCGAAGGGGCTGGAGTAGCTGGAGCCGAAGTTATTGAGGACGGCGGAGAGGTCGGTGAGGTCGATCGTGGGGGCGCCGTCGAAGTTGCCGGAGGTCCAGGCGGTGCTGGCGCTTCCGAAGTTGTTGAGGACGGTGGAGAGATCGGTGAGGTCGACGTGTCCGTCGACATTGGCATCGCCGAGGAGTTCCTGGGAGATGAGGATGGAATTGGCGGTGACGGTAACGCCGCCGAAGGTGCCGCGGCCGAGGAGGGCATTGTCGATGACGGCGACGGCCATCGTGGGGAGAGCGGTGGAGCTGGTGATGCCGGCGGAATGGGTGCGGCCGTAGATGGCCTGGTTCTGTAGATCGGCGAGGACGGCGGCGCGGTTGGCGGTCGGTTCGATCACGAGCTTGTCATCGGTGACATCCAGCGTGCCGAGCCAGGCATCAGTCGTTCCATCGAAGTTGACGGCGGGGAGTTTGACGGCGGAGGAGAGATTCGATTGGAGTTGGGTGGTGCCTTCGGAGTGAATGGCGAGGGCGCCGACTCCGAGGGCAGAGGGGTTGGCAACGAGAAGAACGCCGCCGGAGACGGAAGTTCCCCCGGAGTAGGCATTGGCGTTGGAGATGGTGACGGTGTTGGACCCGAGCTTGGTGAGCGAGGCGGGACCCAGGATGCCGCTGTTGCCCGAGAGGGTGTAATTGGTGGTGCCGTTGAAAGTGACGCTGCCGGGATAGACTGCGGCGTTGATGACGGGATTGAAGTTGGAGGCGGTGTCATCGAAAGTGACGTTGTCGCCGACGCGGTAGACATCCGTGATATTGTGCGTGGTGTGGTTGTTCCAGTTGGTGGTAAAGGCGGTGTCCCAGAGACCGGAGGAGAGGTTGCCGTTCCAGGTGATCGAGGCCGCATTGGCGACATCCCATCCGATGACATCCATGGCCTGCATGTCGGAGTAGGTGAGGTCGTTTTCCTGGCCGGAGGGTGTGGCGGCGTTGAAGGTGTCGTGGACGCTGGAGTCCCAGTCCTGGAGGTCTCCGCCGTTGGAGGGGTTGTTGTAGTTGTGGAGGTTGGTGTTGCCGTTGTTGATGGAGAAGTAGACGTTGGAGTCGGTTTGATTGACGCTGTGAGTCCCGGCGGAGGTGAAGCGGAAGAGATCGTAGGGGTAGTATCCGGGGGCGCTGTTGAGGGATTCGCCGAGGGCGGCAGCGCGACCCATGATTTCGGAGAATTCGTGCTCGGTGACGCCGATGAAGTCGAATTCCCCGCCGACGTTCCGGTTCTGCGGATCGTAGGTATAGCTGACGCTGGAGTTGAAGGTGAAGGTGCCAACCATGGTGCTGTTGCTCACCCCGAGATTTGCGCCTTGGCCCAATGCCAGCGCCTGGGCGTAGGTGAGCCAGAAGTTCTGGTGGCCGGTGGGATCGACAGTGGGGAGGTTGGCGATGGCGGTGGCGTCATTCGCGCTCTTGGAGTCCTGCGTGAGAAGCGTTTTGATGTCGGAGTAGTGAAAATAGCCTCCCTTGGTGGTGAGGGGGAAATTGCTTTGGCCGAGTTGGACATTTCCCGCCTTGATCGTGATGTTGAGCGTGATGTTGTCGGAGAATTCGTTTTGAAACTGGGTGATCGCGTAATTGACGGCGCCTTCGACATCGGCGGCGTCGCCGCGGCTGGTGACGCTCGAATCAAACGTGGGAACGATCGTGAGCGCCGAGGCCGACGAGACGGCCGCAGTAAGCACCACCAGCGCTGCGGAGCGAGCGAACTTCATCTGGGTCTTCCTTCGATCAGGGCTTTCGTTGAATGACGAAAGCGAAGTCGCTTATTCAGTGCGGCTCATGGAGAGGTAAGCCGATTATACCTTTCTCCGTCGGCACAATTGAAACATCGCTGTGGAAAAAAGCAGAAGGGAAAGACTGGCGGGTTCGGGGGCCGGGGTGGCCATTGTGAAGCTGGTCATCACCGCCGAATTGGTGTTGGACAGTCCGAAATTATTCAGAACGTCCGATAGATCGGTGAGGTCGATGGTCGAAGAGAAATCGAAATTACCGGAGGTCCAGGCGGGGGTGCTGGTTCCGAAATTATTGAGGACGGTGCTCAGATCGGTGAGGTCGACGTGGCCGTCGGCGTTGGCGTCTCCGAGGAGTTCGGGGGAGAGGAGGAGGGAGTTGGCGTCGACGGAAAGGCCGCCGAAGGTGGAGAGGCCGAGGACGGCATTGTCCATGACGGCAACACCCATGTTCGCAGGGCGGGTGGAGGAGAGGATGCCGGTGGAGTGCGAAGCGCCGAACTTGGCCTGATTCTGCAGGTTGGCGAGGAGCGTGGCGTTGGAGGAGGTCGGTTCGACGATCATTTTGTTGGTGAGGAGGTCGAGGGTGCCGGTCCAGTTGTCGGTGGAGCCGCCGAAGGTGAGCGACGGCGTGGACGTGGCAGAAGTGGCGACGGTGACGGTCCCGCCGTTGATGGTAATGGTGCCGTAGCTGGGCTTGGTGAGGTTCACGACACCCGTGTTGAGCGTGATGTTGGTGGCATAGGCGCGCGGGTCGCTGAGCGCGAGGAGCGGAAGTGCGGTAAGGACGAGGGTGGTGGCTTTCGTAGATAGCGGCATGGCGTACAAATCTCCTATCCGCGACTTCTGTCGAGATGCGGTATGGAACTATACACCGGAAAGGTTTGAGGGAAAGTGAAAGTCGTGAAAGGGTTCTGTATTTGGTCATATGGGACGGGGAATTCGCAGGCGTGGATGGCGGGCATGTGGGTTGGGTAAACCAGGAAAGATTGCGCGGGGGGCATGGCTCGGCGTCTTTCTTGACCGCCGGGAGACCGACGGCGCCCATCCCGCCGCGGCGATTTTGGGACATGCCGCCGCCGGCAATTGATCCACCGGGCGGGCGTTTAGCAGAAAACTGGTCAATTCTTGCCAAACGCCGGTAAGCGAGGAACCATGAAACCCACAATCCTGGCGGCGGCCGGCGGGGCGCTCGTGGTGATGGCCGGTTGCACGCAACACAAGCCGGCCAGTCCGGGCGAGGCAATCCTGAGCGTGGATCGCCCGGCGCTCGTCGCGCGGGCTGATCTCGATTACACCCGGCCGGTCGACCGCAGCGAATCGGGCCTGCCGATCGGGAACGGGCGGATGGGCACGCTCGTCTGGACGACCCCCTCCGCGGTGCACATGCAGGTGAATCGGGTCGATGTGTTCGCCGTCGATCGCGACACGACCAGCTTTCCCGAGAAGCACACCGATTACTGCGGCGGGTGCGCGTTTGTCGACCTCGATGTGGGCGGCGACGTTTTTGCGGGGCCGGCATTTCGGCAGCATCTCTCAGTGAAGAACGGCCTGGCAACAACCAACGGGAGCGGCGTGTCCGTTTGCGCGATCGCAACCAACGATCACGATCTGATCGCGCTCGAAGTCACCGACAACCGCGAGATGCCGCAGCCGATCACCCTGAGTCTGCGCATGTTGCGGCCCCCCGTTGTGAAACGCTTCGCCCACACGGCGACTTCCGCGGTGGGGGGGGACGACGGCCGCATCCTGCTGACGCAGCGGTTCGAGGAGGCGGATTATTACTGCGGATCGGCGGTGGCGGCAGAGATGGCCGGCCGCGCAGCCAATGTGGAGCGAACCGGAGATCAGGAGATCCGCCTCGTCACCGCGCCGGCGAATGGGACATTTGTCGTGCTGGTCTCGAGTGCGGCCACAATGGATCGGCGTGAAAATCTCATCATGCGGGCGCTGACCGAACTCGATACCGCGAAGGCCCATTCGTTCGATGCCCTGCTTGCCTCCAACGACCATTGGTGGGCCGATTTCTGGAACAAATCAACGCTCCATCTGCACAGTGCCGACGGCGTCGCAGACCGCCTCGAGACAAATTTCAACTACTACCTCTACCTCATGGCCTGCACCTCGCGCGGCAAATATCCGACAAAGTTCAACGGAATGCTCTGGACCACCGGCGGGGACACGCGCAAATGGGGAACGCAGTTCTGGGGCGCCAACCAGAGCTGCCTCTACAACTCGGCCCTCCTGGCGACGAACCACGCCGATCTCTACGACTGCATGTTCAACATGTACCGCGAGCAACTTCCATCGCTCGAAGAAGCAGCACGGGAGCAGTGGGGGGGTGCGGGAGCTTTCATTCCGGAGACCGGAGCGTTCAATGGCCTCGCGCCGCTGCCCGACGACATCGCCGCCGAAATGCGCGATCTCTATCTCATGCGCAAGCCCTGGTCAGAGCGCTCGCTGCGCTTCATGGATTACGCCACGGTGCGCATGGGCCACTCCAGCCGCTGGAATTTCATCGGTACCGGCCAGTGGGAGGAAAACAAATACGTCGTCAACATCCGAAGCGATTCACCTTTCGGCCCCGTGACCCACACCTTTGCGCGCGGGGCGAAAATCGCCTACGAATACTGGACTCGCTACCAATACACCGGCGATGAACAATGGCTCCGCCAGTCCGCCTATCCCGTCATCCGCGACGCCGCGGAGATGTACCGCCATTTTCCAAACCTCATCAGAGAATCCGACGGCCTCTACCACATCCACCACGTCAACGACAACGAATCCCTCTGGGACGGCACCGACACCGGCGAGGAAATCTCCGGCATGATGGGAATTTTTCCGACCGCCATTCGCGCCTCGCAAATCCTGAACCTGGACGCGGATGATCGCGCCGCCTGGCAGGAGATTCTCCAGCACCTCGCACCGCTCCCGCGCTCGGACAATCCGCACGTGAAATCCAAACGCACCACTCCCGTCTGGATCAAAGCCGTGACAAGCGAGGGTTTTCGCCACCCCGTTCTCGGCCTGCCCGACGGAAACACGATGCCCGAATGGTTCTTCGACCTGTGCAACCTCGATGCGCCAACCCCGATGCGCGAGATCGGCAACGCGACCTTTGATGCCTGCTCGAAACGCAATCCGGATCAGTCCGCCATCAACCGGGCGACTCCAACCACCGACCCCGCCGCAACGCAGCCCCACCGCCGTTTCCGCGGCGTCGGCGTCCTGTCGAAAATGCCCCTCGCCGCCGCCAGGCTCGGACGCGCCGACGAGGTGAAACGCCTGCTGCCTGACCAGTCCTTCACACCGGAAGTATCCGTCCTCGAGAACCGCATGGATCTGCGCGAAGGCCCCCAGACCACCAGCGCCCAGCGCCTCGGAAACGCCGCCGACGCACTCCAATCCGCACTCTGCCAGAGCCTCCCCGCATCGCCCGCCGGCCCCTGGAGCATCCGCCTCTTCCCCGCCTGGCCCAAATCATGGGATGCCCAGTTCACCTTCCTCGAACGCGGCGGCTTCCTCGTCTCCTCCTCCATCAATCACGGCAAAATCGAGTTCGTCCAGATCCGCTCCCAGCTCGGCGGCCCCTGCCCCCTCCACAAACCATGGAACGGCCCCATCGCCCTCTTCCGCAACGGCTCGCCCGAGCCCCTCCCCGCTCCCGACGGTGACCTTCTCACCCTCCAAACTCATAAAGGGGATCTCCTGACCCTCCATCCGCACGGCCTCCCCCCGGCTCCCCTCCAGGTCCCCTGAAAGAACCGCGACACTCCGGCCGACAACATTTGTAAATGCTTTGCGCTTGCCTATGGAGTGCCGCCGCCAAAGTCGTTATGCTTTTCCCGTCCCCGCAGTATCACGGATGCCGGCCCGGTGGTTGTTAGTCGGTCCACGGGCTCAACTGTAACAACGGAGTGTTGCAAAGACTCTCATGTCCACGAACGCTTCTGACGACGGATCGCTTTCGGTCTCCAGTGATGAGAGCCTGAACAACGCTTCCAAGCCCATCATGCTCGGCAAGTTCCGCCTGCTGGCACTCCTCGGCAAGGGTTCCATGGGAAAGGTCGTGCGCGCGGAAGACACCAAGCTCAAACGCCAGGTCGCCCTCAAATGCATGCGCCCGAAAAAGAACGGCAATACCTACCGCGTCGAACAGTTCGTCCGCGAAGCCCGCTCCGCCGCAACACTCGAACATCCCAACATCGTCCAGATCTACGAAGTCGGCGAGGCCGGCGGATACCACTACATCGCCATGGAACTGATTGAAGGCGGCGATCTGGGCTCGCTCATCAAAGGCGTCGGGGCCCTCGACATGCATCGCGCCTGTCAGCTCGGGGCCGAGGCCGCAGAAGCGATCGCTCATGCCGCTCAGCTCGGCGTCGTGCACCGCGACATCAAACCCCAGAACCTCATGCTGACCCGCTCCGGCCGGTGCAAGATTACCGATTTCGGCCTGGCGCGCATCGATGATCCCGCCGACGCTTTCAAAATGCCCGGCGGCTCAGTCGGAACCCCCGCCTACATGGCCCCCGAAGTGATCCGACGCGAGGCCGCCACGCCCAAGTCCGATGTCTATTCGCTCGGTTGCGTCATGGTCTATCTGCTCACCGGCCGCCCGCCCTTCAAGGCCGCGGACCGCGAGCAACTCCTCAAGGCACACCTCGAATCGCCCCCGCCCAATATTTGTGAGCAGCGGCCCGATTTGTCCGAGAGCCTCGGCAAAGTCATCAGCCGGGCGCTCGCCAAAGATCCCGAAGATCGCCCAACCGCCGACCTGTTTGCCAAGCAGCTCCGGGCCCACACCATTCCCGTCGGCAGCGGCAGCTTCAGCACGGCCGCCTCCAGCAGCCCCTTCGTCTCGCCCGTGGCTGCTCCCACCACAGTGACGAATGCCGAACTGCAGAAAAAACCCCGCGCGTTTCTCTTCGGCGCCCTCGCCGGCACCGCCGCCGTGCTCGTCTGCATCGCCGGAGTCATCGTCATCACCTCGCGCAATCGCCTGCAGCCCGCCGACGCTGCCACCCCGATTCCCCTTGCAGCACCGGTCGCCCCCGCTCCCACCGCCGTGATACCCGTCGCCCTAACACCCGCACCCGCACAACCTCAACCCGCGCCGCAAGTCGCCGCTCCCACCCCGGCAACGCCAACAACACCTTCCACACTCCCCGCCGATGCCCCTTCTCCCGAGCTCCACACCCCCGTCGCCAAATCCGCCGCCCCCGTCGATGAAATCCGCTCCTGGGATCTCCCCTCCCTCGTGGCCGCCGCAAAGGACAGCAGGAAAATCGCCGTCGTCGGTACGATTTCAGCCGTCCACATCGACAGCGCCCACAAACTCGCCAACATCACCTTCCGCGACAATTCCGACCTCACCGTCACCTACTACTCTCGCCTCTACGGTGCCATGACCAAAAAGTTCGGCGGTCACGATGGCAACGGCCTCGTCGGAAGAACCGTCCGCATCATCGGCTACTCCTCCCTCCTCAACGGCAAGCCGAACATCATCGTCAACGCCGTCAACCAGATCGAACCCGCTCCGTAATCCCCCCTCCACGCCTCACCGCAGCTTCTCCCACAAAAACGTGTACGCCAGCGCCCGCATCTTCGCGATCTCATTGTTGTTCGCCGCGCCCGCGTGGCCCCCTTCTGTGTTCTCATAGAAAAGCACGTTCGACCCCTCTGATTCCAGCAACGCCGCCATCTTCCGCGCATGCCCCGGATGCACCCGGTCATCTCGCGTCGATGTCGTGAACAGCACCGGCGGATACTTCACATCCGCCCGCACATTCTGGTACGGCGAAAACTTCCGAAGATACGACCAGTCCTCCGCCTTGTCCGGATTGCCAAACTCATCCATCCAGCTCGCACCCGCAAGCAGCTTGTTGTAACGCCGCATGTCCAGCAGCGGCGCCTGGCAGACCACCGCACCAAACAGGTCCGGCCGCTCCGTCAGCATCACCCCCATCAGCAGCCCCCCATTCGACCCGCCCTGAATCCCCAGGTGCGGCGTCGAAGTCACCTTCCGCGCAATCAAATCCTCCGACACCGCAATGAAATCATCGTACGCCCGCTGCCGATGCTCCTTCCGCGCCGCATTGTGCCACGCCGGTCCGAACTCGCCCCCGCCCCGAATGTTCGCCACCACATAAACCCCTCCCTTCTCCAGCCACGACACGCCCGCCACCGGGTTGTACCCCGGCGTCAGCGGAATCTCGAAACCGCCGTATCCATAAACAAGCGTCGGATTGCTGCCATCCAGCTTCAACCCCTTCGGGCCGATCTGGTAATACGGAATCTGCGTCCCATCCTTCGACGTCGCCTCAAACTGCTCCACCTGCAAACCTCCCCCGTTGAAGAACGCCGGAAGACTCTTCAGCTTCTCCCGCCCTTCCGCGCCGGCCCTTCCCAAATACAGTGTCGGCGGCGTGAGGTATCCGTCCGCCGTCATGAAGTAATCGTCACTCTCCTCCGCATCCACGCCGCTCACCGACACCGATCCCAGCGCCGGCGCCTCCAACGCCGTCCTCTCCCACTTCCCGCCCACCTGCTTCAGCAGCACCGGCTTGCTGCTCACATTATCCAGCTCGTTCAAAATGAGATAACTCTTCGTCGCGTCCATCGACTCCAGCGATGTACGCTCCGTCGGCACAAACAGCTCCGTCAGGCGACGCTCGCCGCGCATATACGCATCAAAATCCTCCGTCAGCAGCGTCCCCGCCCTGTACGTCTTCCCGCCAACCGCCCAATCCGACTTCAGCCGCAGCAGCAGATTGTCCCCAAACGTATCCACCTCCGCGTCCGCAGGCTTGTCGATCTTCTCCCACTCCGTGCCGCGCCGCACGAACGTCTCATTCGTAAAGAACGTGGGCTCCCGCCGCATGAACTCGTACACCCGCCCATGATCGTGATCCACGATCGGCGAAACCGACACATCCGCTCGCTTCCCCTCAAACACCGTCGATCCATCCGCCAGCGCCGTCCCGCGCTTCCACTCCTTGATGATCCGCGGATACCCCGAATCCGTCGTCGTCCCCGGACCGAAGTCCGACCCCACATACAGCGCGTCCCGGTTACGCCACGTCACGTTCTGCTTCGCCTCCGGCAACTTGAATCCGTCCTCCACAAACGCCTTCTTCTCCAGATCAAACTCCCGCACCACATCCGCATCCGCACCCCCGCGCGACAGCATCACCAGGCACCGGTCATACGACGGCTCCAGCACATTCTCCCCATGCCACACCCAGTTCTCCTTCTCCGACCCCGCCAACTCATCCAGATCGATCACCGTCTCCCACGCCGGCTGCTCCTTCCTGTATTCCTCCATCGTCGTCCGCCGCCACAGCCCGCGCACGTGCTCCCCGTCGCGCCAGAAGTTGTACAGATACTTCCCATGCTTCACGACATGCGGAATCCGCTCTTTGGAATTCAGGATCGAAAGCACCCGCTCGCGCATCGGCGCATACATCGGATCGCTCTCGATCGCCTTCGTCGACACCGCGTTCTGCGCGTGCACCCACTCCATCGCCTTCTCGCCCGTCACATCCTCCAGCCACAAAAAGGGATCGGCCGGCGTCTCCGCCGTCTGCGTCGCCGCCGCCTCTTCCGCCCCCGCTGCTATCTGATCGTTCATCGCACTTCCCATCAGGAAAATCGCTGCCATCGCCGAAACCCACGCCGTCGTGACCACCTTCATCCATCACCTCATTCGAGAGTATGTCGCCGCAAACATAACCTCACGACCTGCCCGTCGTCATCACGATCTTTCCATAACTCTCCCCCTCCATCACCTCCTGATGCGCCCGCGCCGCTTCCTCCAGCTTCAGCCGCATCCCTATCACCGGCCGCAGCGTCCCCGCCTCCAGCCCCGCCGTGATCGCCCCATAAATCCCCCGATGCTCCTCCGGCGTTGCTCCGCCCAGCATCACCCCGCGAATGTCCGCATCCCGCTTCATCCCCTCCCGCGGATCTATCTCCACCGTCCCCCGGCTCCCAATCACCATCACCCGCCCGCGCCGGTTCAGTACCCGCAAATCCGACGCCAGGTTCACATTCGCCAGCATCTCCAGAATAATGTCCACCCCGCGCGACGCAGACCCGCCCGTGAGCAACCTCAACTCCTCCGCCCGCTCCGTGATCTTGTGATCCGTCGCCACATGCGCCCCCTGCTCCAGCACCAACCTCCGCCCCTGCTCATCCCCCGCCGTCGCCACCACAAAAAATCCCGCCGCTCGCGCCATCTGAATCGCCATCGTCCCCACCCCGCCCGTCCCCCCATGCACCAGCACCGTCTCCCCCGCCTTCCCGCCCCCGCGATAAAACAACGCATAATACGCCACCCCCGCCGGAACCCCCACCGCCGCACCCTGCTCAAAACTCGCCCGCTCCGGCAACCGATGCACCGTCCCCACCTCCGCCAATAGCTTCTCCGCATACGCCCCCGTCACCGTCCCATCCGTATACACCCGATCCCCCACCTTGAACTCCGTCACCCCTTCCCCCACGCTCTCCACCACCCCCGCCGCATCCTTCCCCGGTGTATACGGAAACTGCATCGGCCCATACTTCCCCGACCGTATATACGTCTCCACCGGATTCACCCCCACCGCCTCCACCCGCACCACCAACTGCCCACGCCCCGCCCTCGGCTCCGCCACATCCTCCACCTTCAACACCTCCGGCCCACCAAACCCATGCACCCGTATCGCCCGCATAAATCACCTCCATCTCGTCGAACGCGCCCCACCATATCAAAGTTGCATTGCAGGTGCCCCATTCCAAAAGGGTTTTGTGTTTTGAGTTTTGAGTTTCGAGTTCTTCACCCCCGCCAGGTCCCGCCATCCCTTCCACCATGCCTCTTTCGTGTCCTTCGTATGACTATCCGCCGAATTCTGGCTGGCCCGAGAAGAATTCCCTCCCCTCCGCCTCTGTGCGTCCTCTGTGGTTCAAGTATTTCTTCCTGGCCTTCGACTCTTCGTGCCTCGTGTTTTGGTCGCGGCCCCACCGTCCTATCCCCATTTGTGTTCATTTGTGTTCATTTGTGTTCATTTGTGGGCAATTCACGTCGTCCGTCGTGGGGAGGCCGGGGGGGGGGCGTCGCGTTTTGGTTGCGGCTACGCCGCCCCATGTTTTTCGTGGCCAATCTACGTCGTGGGGGGTGGGGGCTGTAACCAGTTATTCAGGGCCACCCACCCTTCTTAATCCTTACCTTTATCTTTATCTTTATCTTTATCCCCTCCCATTTCGCTCGGCCCGGAAAATCCGCGCGCCCTTGCGGCGAATCGAAATCTCCGCAATAGTGCTCTGCTGAACCCCTTATTCCCCCAAAGGGCACCTCCCCGATGCAGTTGACCGTCGCCAGCCTCTCCCGCACCGGACCCGTCCGACAGAACAACGAAGACTTCGTCGCCTTCTGGACACCCGAGTCCGTCGATGAATTGCGCGAACGCGGCGCCATCGCCATCATCGCCGACGGCGTCGGCGGTCACGACAACGGCGAAGTCGCCTCCCGACTCGCCACCGAAACCGCACTCTCCACTTTCCGCGCACTCAAACCCGGCGCCACTCTCAGCTCCATGCTCTGGGCCACCGCCAACCAGGCCAACATCGCCGTCTACGATGCCGGCGCTGCCAGGGGCGGCTCTGCCAATCCCATGCAGACCACCCTCACCGCCGTCGTCTTCCGCAACGACCAGGTCGGCGTCGCCCACATCGGCGATTGCCGCGTCTACCATATCCACGCCAACTCCCTCAAATGTCTCACCAAGGATCATATCTTCGTCAAGATCGGCAGCACTGGCGCCGCCGTCCCCACCACCAGCCCACTCCGCGGCGGACTCACCCGTTCCGTCGGAAAGGACCCCATCGTCGCCATCGACTTCTCCTACTCTCCTGTCTACGACGGAGACTACATCGTCCTCTGCACCGACGGCGTCCACGTCTTCATCACCGATCGCGAAATGATCGAAATCGTCACCCACAACTCCCCTGAACAGGCCTGCGAAACGCTCCTTCGCCTCGCTGAAACCCGCGGCACCGAGGACAATATCACCGTCCAAATATGCCGCATCGACCGCATGCAGCATGTCGAGTACTATCGCGGAACCCCCGTTTATCGTGAGAAAGTCCAAATGAGCAATGAACTCGAAGTCGGCAGCCTCCTCGATGACCGTTTCGAGATCACGCGACTCATCTCCCGCAGCGGCATGGCCTCCATCTTCGAAGCCATCGATCGCGCCACCGCCAATAGAGTCGCCCTCAAAGTCCCCTTCATGCAGTTCGAATCTGACCCCGCCTTCTACTCCCGCTTCCAGCGCGAGGAAGAAATCGGCCGCTCCATGGACCACCCCAGCATCCTCAAAATCGTCGACGTCCCCAGGGACTCCAAATCCCGCCCTTACATCGCCATGGAACTCCTCTCCGGCAAAACCCTCGATGAACTCATGCGCGAAGAACGACCCATGAGCGTCTCCAAGGCCAGCAAAATCATGGCCAACATCTGCGACGCTCTCGCCTACATGCACGAGAAAAACATCATCCACCGCGACCTCAAACCCGCCAACGTCATGGTCTGCGACGATGGCTCACTCCGCATCATGGACTTCGGTATCGCCAAGGCCGAGGGCATGCGCCGAATCACCTTCACCGGATTCTCCCCAGCCATGGGAACCCCTGACTACATGGCCCCCGAACAAGTCAAAGGCCGCCGCGGCGACCACCGCACCGACATCTACTCCGCCGGCGCCATCCTCTACGAACTCACCACCGGACACACCCCCTTCGAAGGACAGAACCCCTTCCTCCTCATGCAGGCCCGCATCACCGGCGACCCCGAAGCACCCTCCAATTTCAACAAGGACATCACCCCCGCACTCGAGGAAATCATCCTCCACGCCATGGAACGCGAACCCCGAAACCGCTACAACTCCGCCCGTGAAATGGAAAACGACCTCCTCCACCAGGACTCCGTCATCATCACCGGCCGCGTCGACCGCCTCGAAAAACCCAAGCCCTGGAAATCCAAGTGGCGCTCCGTCGGCGGCTACGTCGCCCTCGCACTCATCCCCGTCCTCGTCGTCATCATCATCTTCCTCCTCGCCCGCGGCCACCATTAACTTCCCCTTCACCGCGCCGCCGTTTAGCCCCGGCCCTTGGGCCGGGGAGTCCATCATCACCCCCTCACCACCGGCAACCGAAGATACACTGCCTAATTATTGTGCATGGCTCCTCCGACGCCGCAAAACCAATCATAATCCGAAGCTTGCTCAAAACCGCCATTTTTCACTCGAAAACGCCCCTTTACGCGATTGCCAGTGGTTTCTCCTGCCTCCCATTTGAACACCACCGGTAAAAGTTAAGGCATTTGCATTTTGCAGTGATGACCCATTCTTGATGCAAAATTGATGCGATTAACCTGTTCTCATTCCATTGCTTAGATCCAACGGATGTGCCCATCTCAACCAGTGGCACATCCTTTGTCGTATACCAACCAACCATCTGGGTTTCTCTAATCCTCAAATCGCCCCCATTTACGCTGTGAACAACGGCCACGCCCCACCTGCGCGCCCACCTTCACAGTCACTTCTCTCACGAAAGGAAACTAGCTGTGGCGGAGAACAAACCAACCACCGGTACCCTCGGCCTCACCGGCCTCACCTCCAACGCGATGGCTCTCATCGCCCCCGGAGCATTCCTCTGGCTCACCTTCGCCATGCAGAGCCTCTACGGCGCTCCCATGGCCGCCAGCGACATGTGGTTCGGCATCGCCGTCGCTCTCCTCCTCTGCTTCGCCACCGCCATCTCCTACGCCGAACTCTCCAAGCTCTACCCCGGCGCCGGCTCCTCCTACTTCTACGCCGAACAAGCCTTCCTCTCCAAAACCAAGGCCTTCAAATTCGCCCGCATCGCCAAGTTCATGGTCGGCTGGGCTTCCCACCTCTACTACTGGGTCTACCCCGGCGTCATGGTCGGCGTCACTGGCCTCGTCGTCGGCTACATGGCCGGCCAACTCTTCCCCAACGTCATCTCCTCCGCCGTCCCCGCACCCCTCTTCATGGGCGGATTCTGCATCCTCTTCGCGCTCCTCATCGGCTGGATCGCCTCCCGCGGCGTCGGCGGCACCACCAAGGTCAACGCCGCCATCAACGTCATCCAGATCTCCGCTCTCATCGTCTTCTCCGTCATGGCCATCAGCTACCGTATCAACCACGGCCCCGGCACCGTCGGACACGTCATCGCCGCCAGTGACGGCGTCACCTCCACCGGCGAAAAAATCTCCGCCGGCATGGCCACCGACTTGACCCAGGCCAAAGACAAGGACGGCAACCCCCTCTTCACCCTCACCCCCGCCTCCGGCGCCACCCCCGCCGTCACCACCACTCAGCCCGCCTCCGCCGACGGCAAAACCTCCTACGACCCCGTCATGGTCCCCGCCACCCTCGACGACTACAACACCGCCATCGACCCCATCGGCGCCGACGCCAAAAACCCCACCCCCACCCGCCAGTACTTCCACAACGCCGCCGACGTCGTCAAACCCCACGGCTTCAGCTTCTCCATCATCCAGGCCTGCGTCGCCATCCTCATCCTCGTCGGCTTCGAATCCGTCACCGCCATGGGTGAACAGGCCCGCAACGCCAAACGCGACATCCCCCGCGCCGTCCTCCTCTCCCTCTTCATCCAGGGCTGCCTCTGCTACTTCCTCGAATACTTCGCCGCCAACTACACCCTCAACAGCAACTACCCCATGACCGCCGCCGGCGGCTCCGCCGCCCCCCTCGGTGACATCATGCAGATGGTCGGCATGTACTTCTTCGGCTCCGCCAAGGCCGGCTGGTGGTTCATGATGATCCAGGCCACCACCGTCTTCCTCGCCCTCATCGGCACCACACTCTCCTGCCTCACCACCGGCGCACAGGTCACCTACGCCATGGGCCGCGAGGGCGAAGTCGCCGAAACCTTCGGCATCCTCCACGGCAAATCCGCCACCCCCATCAAGGCCGTCTGGACCCTCGCCATCATCTCCGCCGTCATCGGCATGATCGCCGTCTTCCTCAACTTCTGCGGCGGCGCCGCACAGGCCGACTCCACCATCGCCGCGCTCCCCCACAACTTCCTCTACTCCTTCGGCCTCATCAGCCACGACCGTGCCGCCAACATCCCCCAGGGCATGCTCATCGTCACTCTCGTCTCCAACTTCGGCACCTTCCTCCTCTACATGATGACCAACTGGGTCGCCATCGTCGCCTTCCGCGAACACCACTCCTTCCACGGCTTCAAACACATGGTCGTCCCCGTCTTCGGCCTCCTCGCCAACCTCGCCTGCATGACCTTCTACCTCGTCGGCCCCTTCTTCGTGAACGGCATGAGCTGGAAAGAACCCTACTGGGCCCTCGCCATCGCCGCCGCCTGGGGCCTCTACGGCCTCATCTACTTCATGCTCAACAGCGGCAAAAAAGGAAAATCCATCCTCGTCGAATCCCCCGCCACAAAGAAGGAATCCCTCCCCGTCTAACACTTTCAAGAACCCCGCCAACAAAAAAGGGTGCGCCTCACCGGCGCACCCTTTATTTTTATCTGGTCCTGTCTGTGACTGTCCGTGTCTGTCTGTGGCTGTCTGTGGCTACCTCCCGTCGTCACCCCCCGGCCTTCGCTCCCTCGCTCTGTGCCGGCCCAATATCCTTCGCCGCCGACGGCGCATTCGCATCCACCGCCGCCGCCGGACCCGCCGATATCCCCTGCGACGCCAGAAAGTCCGCCAACGCATTCTGCTCCAGCGCCTTCCGCTCGTTCTCCTTCTCCTGCAGAACCCCCGTATCGATCATGTCCTTCGCCAGCCGCGCCTTCCCCGCCGATTCCTCATACCGCTTGTTCAGTACATCCTCCACCGTCTTCATCGTGTCCCCCATGTCCCCAACCTTGAACGCTACATTATTCAGCGCGCTCGCCGCCTCCGCCTGCGCCTCCTTCACCCGCACCGCGGACAACTGACTCTCCAGCTTCCGGATCTTCTCCTCAAAGTCCTTCTGCGCAATCTTCGCCTGCCGCAAATTATTCTGATACGCCTCTTCCGTCTCCGACAGCTCCGCAGTGTCACGCTGCAGATCCGTCTTCAATTCCTGCAGCTCCCGCGCCAGCGACCCCGCCAGCTCCATGTTCCCCGCCCGATGATTCGCCAGGATCCGCGTCTCCAGCTCCTTCGACTTGTCCGTCTTGATCCGGATCTGCGACTTCAGCCGCTCCGCTATCCCCGCCATCCGCGCCAATGCCTGGTTGTACAACACCATCTTGTTCCGGAAATCCTGCTTCGCCGCATCCATCAGCGCCTCAGGATTCCGCGCCTCCAGTCCCCCGATAAACAAGCCGAAAAACCCACGAACCAGCCGACCTATCCGAGCAAAAAACGCCATCTGTCCTTCCTTTTCTCTATTGCCGCAACTTCGTCTGAAATGCCCCTCAATTGTCCGGCTCTCCCGTGGCCGCGTCAAACAACCCCTCCCCACACCCCACCACGCGACACCCCGACACCTCTCCCGCAGTAAAATCCCCCACAGTGGCATCGGCGTCTCGCCGATGACGGCCCGCAGGCCGTTCCGCCCTACCCCATACTCCTTATCAAAATCCCTTTATTTCCTGCCACCCCCTTTTTCCACTCCCCATCCCCCCCCCCCCATCCCCTCAAGCCGAAGCCATCCAGCTCCTCCCCTCTCGCCCCCGTCGCGACTGCATCTTCCGCATCTCCCGCTGCGGATTCCTCTCACTCAGGCACACCTGCAACTCCGTCAACGCCTCCATCTCTATCTGCCGCACACGCTCCCGCGTCACACCGATCCGCGCCCCAACATCGTTCAGCGTCATCGGCTCCTCCCCGCTCAATCCGTACCTCAACCGCAGAATCAACGCCGCTCGCTCATCCATCTTCTGCAGCAAAATCTTCATCTGCCGTAGATCGTCCCGCCATGCCGCCACTTCCGCTGCCGATGGCATCTTCTGATCCGGTGCCACCTCCGGCAGTATCGCCGCCTCCTTCCCATTGTTGCTCCACGATCGCTGCATCGCCCAGTGTATCGCCCATGCCTGCTCCGGCGAACTCTTCATGTGCTCCGCAAACTCATCGATCCGCGGCTCCCTCCCCAATTTGCTCTGCAACTGCCCGTACGCTTCCTGCCACGTGCCCAACCGCTCATACATATACGACGGCACCCGCACAAACCCGCCCCCATCACAGAACGCTCGACGAATCGACTGCTTGATCCACCAGCTCCCATACGTCGAAAACCGGATGTTCATCGATGGATTAAACGCATCCACCGCCTGGATCAATCCCAGGTTCCCCTCCGATACCAGGTCCAGCAGCGACATCCCGCGGTTCGAATAGCGCTTCGCCACGCTCACCACCAGCCTCAAATTCGATTGGATCAGCTTCTTTCTCGCCTCCGCATCGTTCGACCGGATGATCCGCCGGGCCAATTCCTTCTCTTCCTCAGCACTCAACAACGGTTCCCTTTGAATTGCTTCCACATATAACTGCATTCCTGATTTGGCGCTCATGACCTCTCCTGGCGTTTCTCATAGTTCGTGATCCTCCCTGACGATTACAACGTCCTGGCTCCCATTCTCCTCTGCCGCCAAATAACTACGTCTTCACACGCACCTTTCTGCTCACCATTCCTCGAACCCATGCCGTCGCGCAGAATTCTCTCGCGACCGCTTAGGCCTCTCCCCACACACTCTTCCATCACGCCATTTGGAAACACTTCTACGCGGAACAAAAGCCCCCATCCCGCCAAGTTTTTGTTCCAATGGTCCGAATCATACCTCACCTCGAACTCTTTACAACAAAAATCTTCCCCAATTATCCAAACATGATGATAAGTCAATTACACGTTTCTGAATCAACGACTCCACCCTCCCTCTTCCTGCGCTGCCAATACATTTCTCATCCCCACGGAAATTATTTCCAACCCACTCTCTCGCGCAATTCCTGCAGGATCTCCTCCCCATCCTCCACTCTCTCAAACTTCCCCACCGGCTTCTCAATTAAATAATAGCTAACCACCACACAACAAATTGCACATACAACATCCCCCCCTCCACGACCTCTACGGCCCAACAGAACCCGTAGCGTAAGCGCCGGCCCATCTACCTCGCCCCACTGTTGGTGCCGCGATCATTAGCCCCCAGCCCCCTCGAAGAAAACCTCGACCGCTACATCGGCCGCCTCAAAGGCGCCACCTCCAGCGCCCTCAACAAACTCCCCCAAAACAAATCCCGCACCCACAACTGGGCCGCCAAATTCTGGCGCGTCTTCCTCTTCGACAACCGCTCCCTCCCACCCGTCCGCAACTACATCACCCACCACAACACCCGCCGCCGCATCCCCCCCAACCCCTTCGACTGGATCACCCCCTTAAACATATAGCCCCGGCCTCGGCCGGGATCGCTTCAAACCCGTGAACGCTCGACTACGCACCAACATTCCCCCGATAATCCCTCAAATGCC
>DATKPA010000023.1:0-9463 GCA_035524355.1 Phycisphaerae bacterium
CGTGTCGGCAATCGACCCGACCGCATCGAGCCACGCGCCGTCAAACGAAGACCCCGCAAACAAACCTTCCTCACACAACCCCGGCACGTCGCGCGAAAGCGTTTGCTCGCAAAGGTTTGACGCTTATGGAAGTGCCATTCACTCCTGACCCATTTTCCACGCCGAGAAGTGGTAAATGTTTACCGCCCCAGGTCCACGCTTCTTCGTGCCATGCCCACTCTTCCCGATCACACCGCACGTCCCCTCCAACTCGCCTCTTTCGTGTCCTTCGTGTTTTTCGTGGCTAATTTACGTCGTTTTTTTGGGGGGGGCAGTGCGGTAAACAGTTACGGGAAGTGGCTCGGTGCCTGCCCGGCCGCTGAACGTCGGGCCGTTCGGCGAAGGAGGGTGTCGGTGCGCGGAGGCGAAACGGGTCTTCTACGGGAAACTGGCGCTTGCCGACTACGACCCGCTGTGCGCCCACAGCGGGTTCCGCGTGCCGGCCGCTCTGGAGGCCGCCCACCTCGACGGCAACCCGCAGTACAACGCCGGGTGCCACCGGCGCCGCCTGTGCAGAAAAGCGAAATATCGGAAAAACATTGAACTCCGTGCGGAAACTTAAGAAAATCTCCCAAGGAGATCAGGAATCATGAGAGCCGTACGATTCGTTGGCGTCGGAAAGTCCGCTCAGGTTACTGACGTTGTCGAGCCCTCACCCGGCCCCGGCCAGGTAGTGATAAAAATTGGCGGCGCGGGCGTGTGCCACTCCGACTTGCACGTCATGGAGGATGACCTGGGTTTCACACCTCCGTTCACCCTCGGCCACGAGAATGCCGGGTGGGTCGCTCGCCTCGGGGCGGGCGTCACCGGTTTCAAGGAAGGTGACGCGGTGGCCGTCTACGGCCCCTGGGGATGCGGTCGCTGCCATGCTTGCCAACTCTCGATGGAGAACTACTGCGAGAACTGGGCCGAGCTTGGCGCCTTTGGCGGGGGCCTCGGTTTCGACGGCGGAATGGCGGAGTACATGTTGGTTCCCTCGCCCCGGCTGTTGGTTCCGCTCGGAGGGCTGACTCCCGCCAAAGCGGCTCCTCTCAGCGACGCCGCCCTCACTCCCTATCACGCCATCAAGCGCGCCCTCCCCCAGCTCACCGCAGACACGACGGTCGTCGTCCTGGGCGTCGGCGGGCTCGGCCACATGGCGATTCAACTCCTGCGCGTTCTCACACCCGTGCGCATCGTCGCCGCCGATGTGGATGACAAGAAGCTGAAGCAGGCCAAGGCGCTCGGTGCTGACGAAATCGTCAACAATCGCGACGGTGACGCAGCCGCCGAGCAGATTCGGAAGATCACGGGCCCACGCGGCGCGGGGTTGGTGCTCGACTGCGTAGGCGTGAAACCCACCTATGACCTCGGCGCCAGGCTGCTCGGTCGCAACTGCCTTTGGACCATCGTCGGCCTGGGCAGCGGCCACCACGACTTCCACGCCGGCAGCACGCCTTATGGCTGCTCGGTGACCATTCCGTACTGGGGTTCACGTGCCGAACTGATGGAGGTCCTTGCCCTGGCGCGCGACGGAAGGATCCACGCGGAAACTACCGAGTTCCCATTGGAGCAGGCCGTCGAAGTCTACAACAAGCTGAAGGCTGGACAGATTACGGGCCGCGCCGTCCTGATACCAGGGAGCGCATAATAAAGGGGTCAAAAATCTTTTCTGGGACACAACCTTTCCGGAAACTGCCACCGCTACACCACCCCACGGCCATTGATCCGTTTCAAATCAGCATAAACCCCAAACCCGCTGCCCCGGCAACCGCCCCGAACGCCCGCCCCCAAACTCCAAAAATAACTCGCGCCTCCTTCTCCCTCCCACTGGCATCCCGAGCAAACATCGAGACAATAACCCTCATGAATACCCCACGCCCCCATCGCTGCCTTCTCACCGCCGCCCTCCTCCTCACCACCACGTGCCCCCACCTCCGCGCCGCATCCCCCGCCCTCTCCATTTCTGATTCCCCCACTCCCAACGCCTTCCCCCTCGTCACCGCCACCCAGACCGCCGACATCCACATCGATCCCCACGACGCCAAAGTCGTCCAGATCGCCGCCAACCTCCTTGCCGCAGACATCGAGCGCGTCACCGGCAAAAAACCCGCGGTCACTAACGCTCCGAATAATGACACCCCCACCCTCCTCGCCGGCACCCTCGGCAGCAACCCCGAAATCGACGCCCTCGTCGCCTCCCACCAACTCGACGTCGCCTCCATCAAAGACAAATGGGAAGCCTACGAAATCGCCCTCCTCCCCAACCACGCCGGTCCTCCAACCCTCGTCATCGCCGGCAGCGACCGCCGCGCCACCGCCTTCGGTCTCCTCTCCCTCTCCCAATCCATCGGCGTCTCCCCCTGGTACTGGTGGGCCGACGTCACCCCCCAGAAAAAATCCGCACTCTACCTCTCCCTCCCCGCCCCCCTCACCGACGCCCCCGCCGTCAAATACCGCGGCATCTTCATCAACGACGAAGACTGGGGCCTCTACCCCTGGGCCGCCAAAACCTTCGACCCCCAATTCAAAAACATCGGCCCAAAAACCTACGAAAAAGTCTTCGAACTCATGCTCCGCCTCCGCCTCAACTACCTCTGGCCCGCCATGCACGCCTGCTCCACCGAGTTCGGCTCCGTCCCCGAAAACGCTGCACTCGCCAACGACTACGCCATCGCCGCCGGCGCCTCCCACTGCGAGCCCATGCTCTACAACAACGTCAAATGGAACGAAAAAACCAAAGGCCCCTGGAACTACGCCACCAACTCCGCCGCCATCCACGCCGCCTGGGAAGACTCCGCCAAATCCCGCGGTAACTACGAAGCCGTCTGGACCCTCGGCATCCGCGGCATCCACGACGCCGCCATGGAAGCCCCCAAAGACACCAAGACCCGCATCAACATCCTCTCGCAAGTCATCACCGACCAACGCCAGCTCCTCAACCAATACGTCACCAAAAACTACGGCCCCATCTCCCAATGCTTCGTCCCCTACAAAGAAGTCCAACCCATCTACGACGCCGGCCTCCAGGTCCCACCAGACGTCACCCTCGTCTGGGCCGACGACAACTTCGGATACATCCGCCGCCTCTCCAACCCCGATGAACGCAAACGCCCCGGCGGCTCCGGCGTCTACTTCCACCTCTCCTACTACGGCCAACCCCACTCCTACACCTGGATCAACACCACGCCCCCCGCCCTCCTCTGGGAAGAACTCCACAAAGCCTGGGACAACGACGCCCGCACCCTCTGGGTCCTCAACGTCGGCGACATCAAACCCGCCGAAATCGGCATCTCGGACTTCGCGGACCTCGCTTGGAAGGCGAACACCCTCGGCCCCGACTCCCAACCAAGATTCCTCAGCAACTTCGCCGACAAAACCTTCGGAAAAAAATCTGTTCAACCTATCATGATTTTTTTCTTCGATTTCTACCGCCTCGGCACTATCCGCAAGCCCGAAGAGATGGACCGCGACTGGGCCGCCTCCTTCGACGACGCCGCAGCAGACGCGCTCGAACGTGATTACCAGCGCCTCCTTGAAGAATCCGACGCTGCGGCAGCCACCATCCCCGCTGATGCCCGCGACGCCTACACCGAAATGATCGGCTTCCCCGCCCACATCCTCGCCGACACGGGCCTTCTCTTCATGGCCGATCGCAAACACAACAAGGACGAAGTCGCCCGCCTCCACGCGGATCTCGAAGCACAGGTCGCCAACTACAACGACAATCTCGCCGGCGGCAAATGGAAATACATCATGCCCGGCCTCGAAACCGGAAAAGACCTCACCAAATGGTCCAGCCAGGTCCGCTGGCCCTGGGGCGAAAAGCCCGATGGCAAAACTCCTTCGCCCGCCCCCGGCCGCTCCTGGCGCCCAGCGTTTTCCGCCGACTACATGTCGAGCACGCAAAACGCCGCCTGGACTCCCGTCCCCTACCTCGGCCACTCCGGCCGAGCCCTCGCCCTCCTCCCCGCCACCCTGGATTCCCACTGGGAGCTCAACGACCCCCACGCTCCTTCCCTCGAATTCAACTTCATGGCAAAGGACCCATCCCCCGCCCCCGACGCCCTCATCTCCTTCCTCCCCACCTTCCGCCTCTACCCCGGCACTAAACTCCGCGTCGCCATCGCACTCGACAACCAACCCCCCACACCCTACGAAATCCCCGGCTCCTCCGGCACCGAAGACGAACGCGGCCCCATCCGCTCCAACGCCGTCCAAAGCAACTCCGTCCAACTCAAAATCCCCCTCACCAACCTCCCCCCCGGCCAACACACCCTCAAAATCTCCGCCATCGACCCCGGCCCCGTCATCGACCAGCTCTCCCTCCCTTGAGCCTCACCCATTGAACGCCCCACTCAACATTTCTGCACACGACAACGCTTGCGTCGTCGCGATCCATGCATATAACTCACCAGGACTTTCCCTTCTCGAACATCAACACTCGAAAGGCCCCTCAATGTCCGATCTCTTCAACCTCAAAGACCGCGTCATCATCGCCACCGGCGCCACTGGCACTCTCGTCGGCTCCGCCGTCACCTACCTCGCCGCACAAGGCGCCCGCATCGCCTGCATCGGCCGCAATCAAGCCCGCCTCGACGCCACCCTCGCACGCCTCCACGCCGCCTCCCCCAACGCCCAATGCCTCGGCCTCAGCGCCGACGTCCTCGACCGCCCCGCTCTCGAATCCGCCCGCGACCAAATCCTCTCCACATGGGGCCGCATCGACGCTCTCCTCAACGGCGCCGGCGGAAACCTCCCCGAAGCCACCATCCCTCCCGACAAATCCTTCACCGACCTCAACCTCGACGGCTTCCGTAAAGTCATCGACCTCAACCTCCACGGCGCCGTCCTCCCCACACTCGTCTTCGCGCCCGCCATGATCACCAGCGGCCGCGGGTCCATCGTCAACTACTCCTCCGCCTCCGTCCCCCAGGCCATCACCCGTGTCGTCGGTTACTCCGCCGCAAAAGCCGCACTCGAAAATTTCACCCGCTGGCTCGCCGTCGAACTCGCTCGCCGCTCCAACGGTGAGGGCGGAAAAGTCCGCGTCAACGCACTCCTCCCCGGCTTCTTCATCGGTGACCAGAACCGAAGACTCCTCACCAACACCGACGGCTCTCTCACCGACCGCGGCAAACTCATCATCCAGAACACACCCTTCGGCCGCTTCGGCGAACCACACGAACTCCACGGCGCCCTCCACTACCTCCTCTCCGACGCCTCCCAATTCGTCACCGGCTCCGTCCTCCCCGTCGACGGCGGCTTCACCATCTTCTCCGGCGTATAAAGCCGGCGATGGCATCGCCGGAATGTGCGCTCGCTAGAGAATGAACTCTTGAACTTTTGAAGGCCAATCCCCATGCCCCTCCTCCCCGAAGAATCCCTCCGCTGGTTCGGCCCCAACGACCCCGTCCCTCTCGCCCACATCCGACAGGCCGGCGCCGCCGCCGTCTTCACCGCTCTCCACCAGATCCCCTACGGCGAACCCTGGCCCCGCGATGCCATCCGCGAACGCAAACAACTCATCGAAGCCGCCGGCCTCCGCTGGAACGTCGTCGAATCCCTCCCCGTCCACGAAGACATCAAAACCGGTGGGGGGGGGCGCGGCAAGCTCAAAGAGCTCTTCCAAAACTACACCACCTCCCTCCAAAACCTCGCCGCCGAAGCGGACGCACGCCACGGCGAACTCACCACCATCATCTACAACTTCATGCCCGTCCTCGACTGGATCCGCACCGACATGCAGTTCACCCTCCCCGACGGCTCCCGCTGCATGCACTACGACCCCGTCAAATTCGCCGCCTTCGAACTCTTCGCACTCAACCGCCCCGCCGCAAAATACGACTTCTCCCCCGATCAACTCGAACACGCCCAAATCTGGTGGCACTCCCTCGACAACCCCGCACGCGAATCCTTCATCCAAAACATCATCGACGTCTTCCCAGGCCAAAAATGGGGACTCTCCCTCGACCACATCCGCTCCATGCTCGCACGTTACGACCACTTCCAGCCAGGTGACCTCGAAAACAACCTCGCTCGCTTCCTCGAAGCCGTCATCCCCACCGCCGAAAAGCTCGGCATCCACCTCGCCATCCACCCCGACGATCCCCCCTTCCCAGTCCTCGGACTCCCTCGCATCGTCTCCACCGCCCCGCAAATCCGCGCACTCCTCAACCGCGTCAACTCCCCCTCCAACGGCCTCTGCTTCTGCACCGGCTCCCTCAGCGCACGACCCGACAACGACCTCCCCCAAATGTTCCGCGAATTCGCCCCTCGCATCCACGCCGTCCACCTCCGCTCCACCCAACGCCTCCCCGACGGATCCTTCTTCGAAGCCGACCACCTCGCCGGCTCCGTCAATATGCCCGCCATCGCCAATGAACTCCTCAACGAACAAAAACGCCGCACCACCCCCATCCCCTTCCGTCCCGACCACGGCCACGTCATGCTCGACGACCTCACCAAAACCGCCTGCATCACCCCCGGCTACTCCGCCATCGGTCGCCTCCGCGGCCTCGCCGAACTCCGCGGCCTCCTCCTCGGCCTCTCCCACATCCCCTCCTGATCCCCCACCAAAAAATTCAACCTCTCCCCCAACATCTCCGCCCCCACCCACGCTTGCGTCGTCGCGACCCTCTCATATCACACAACACTCACCCCCACCCAATCTTCAGTACCGCGACCGTAAGGGAGCGCTTATCTCGACCTCCAAAGGGCACGTATTCTTCGCATTGAACCGTCCACTTCTTTAACCCGCCCAACCCCAACCCCCCCCCAAAAAACACGGGGCCGAACCCTCACAGGTCCGGCCCCCCGGAGATACATCGTTACATTCGCGCGTACATTAACGCGCCACCGAGGCCCCACGCCGACGACGCAGCAGCCCCATCGCCGCCGCGGGCGCCAGGCTCAGAAGCGATGCCGGTTCCGGGACGGTGGCCGTTGACGTCACGGCAAAGGTGCTGGCGTCGCCCGGATCAGTAAAGCCCCGATCTCCCACGGTCACCAAACCCGTCGCATGGTCGCTGGAAAAAATGGAAACGCCCGTCGTAAACTCCAAACCCCCGTTCGGGTCCGTGAGCATATAAAACGCATCCCCTTTCCCCGAGTACAATTCCAATTGCCATTGTCCGGCTGGAAAATAAACGTCACCATAATCAGGGGGAATAGTGCCCGAAAGAGAGCTGTCATAATTCGTCAACCACACCGAATGAAATGTGATGGGATCCCAATAATAATACCCGGGCATACCGTCATCCCACGTCGCCGTGTAGTTCAGAACCTTCCCAGCCACGTTTCCCGTGATCGCCACCGAGCTCGGCAGCCCAGCGGGGAGAGATTCGGCAAAGAGTTCGCTGCCGCTGACGATCGCCAAGGAAAATGCCAGAAGACTAAGTCGCAACTTCACGTGATACCTTTCAAAAAAGGCCAACATTCTTAGTTGCCGGTCACATTGACCGGGTTCTTCAAACCACTCGCTTCATCCGGCGCCATTCCCCCCCTTCCGTTGCTCTCTCCTGAACTCCTCAATCACAAGCACGATCGCAGCTTGCCGAGGGGCTGTAGAATGACCCACGTCATTCTGCTCACCTGCTGCTCTCCCGGGACTCCACCCGGGACAGTTCAATCACCTCCGGCCATCCGCACATCGTGCTCCTTCACGATACCGCGATGCCAAGACGCTTCTGCCTTGCCATCGCAATTGCGTAATGCCTGATCACACCTCCTTTACTGCGAAATGATCGCGTCATTTTATATCAAGAATTAATTCTAGAATAACTTATCCCCCGGCAAAAGAAACCCAAAAAACATCTTTTTTTGTGAATTCAGGCAATCTGTACGCCCGTTTTTGAACCAATTGTAAAACTGGAGAAGAAACCGCGGCAGGGATCAGTTCACCCCTCCGCTGAACCCTTTGGACCCCGGCCCCAGAGCCGTGTCGCCGCTTCCAAGTTCAGATTTTGCACCACTTTATCGGCAGTCATCCGCGCCAAACGGGTACCCCTCCCCCTTCCGCTCCTGCACCACCTCCCCCGCCCCTCGCAAACACCCAACCCCCCGTACCGCGCCCATCAGTAAGCGCTCACGGATGCGCTCAAAAACACAACCCTCCCCCCAAGAACAAAACCTCCCCCGAACCCAATAGCCCAGGGATCAAATCCCTGGGCCCCTCTCAAACACACATCAACCCAACGCAATCCCCCACTCCCCAATTCACCGCCCACCCCGCCGCCGCCTCAACAACCCCACCCCAGCCACTCCCAACACCAAAACCGTCCCCGGCAACCGACGTAAATGCCACCGAATTCCCCGCCAACTTCCCAAAATGTTCAGCCGTCGATCGAAGATCGACGCGTTGCGCGCACAAGCCCCTCCCCATCCATAAACGCCGCTCAAGCGTAATATTCAATGAACCCCAGGCAGCGAGTCCGCCATGTCCCACAAAACCCTCCTCATCGCATTCCTCCTGACCGCCCTCACCGACTGCAACCGTTCCGGCCCCTCCAGCACGGCAACAACTTCCGAACACTTCCAAACCCAGACATTCACCGCTTCCACCCATCCCGACCACACAATCGTCCTCCTCACCGCATCCCTATGCGCCACCTTCACCGGCAACGACCGCATTTTGGCAGGCTACACCCGCCACGAAAACCGCCTGCGCCTCGAACCCTTCCAATGGAACGCAGCCCCCGTGCGCAATTTCATCGTCACCTCCGATGGACTCATAGAGGAGCCGATAGGTATAGGTGAACGCTTTCTCTCCTCCAAGGCACTACGTGATGAACAGTTCGCCAGGATTCTCGAGCAACGCGAGAGAGAACGCCGCACCGCCGACGAGGAATTCCGCAAAAAAGTTGACGAAGAACTCCAAAGATCCAAGGAACACGCCCGGCATCCTGGATATCCGCAACCCCCGAAACCCCTCGACTCCGGAATGAACTCCCCCCTCAACATCGAAACTCACACCTTCCGGCCACCCCCACGCAACCCGCAGGCCTACCACTTTTGATTCGCCTCGTCCTCCCCAAACATCCCACCGATTCACGCACAATCATAAACGACGAAAGACGAAAAACACAAAATCCGTATGTTTCCCGAAATCGTTTTCGCCTCCTTCGTATGACCATCTCGCAACTTCATGTCTTCCTGACAAGATTTCTCCTCTCAAGAATCCCAACATCGGCGTTCATCTGCGTCTATCGGCGGCTACTTTCCCGTTGTGTCGCCTTGGTTCGGCTGCGGCTACGAAGCACCATGTCCACTTGCGGACAATTTACGTCGTCGTCCTCTGTGCTCTCTGTGTTCTCTGTGGTTCCACAACCACTTCTCGTCATCCGAATTTCGCCACTCCCCCTGCTGCCCCGCGCTCCCGGCAGGTTTTGAGTTTTGCGTTTTAGGTTTTGCGTTTTTCCCATCCCATTCCCTTCACCCCCCCAAT
>DATKPA010000024.1:0-55145 GCA_035524355.1 Phycisphaerae bacterium
AAGATGGAGGGAGGAGGGTCCGCATAAAAAGCGCGTTGGCAGTCATGAGGGAAGGGTGATTCTCGATGGCATTCGGGGCGGGTGGAAAAATGCGTAAGGTGCGACGAGACGGGGGATTAATCACTGGCAAAAGATGGAAGGGGGTTTCACTGAGGGGCCGAGAATGGCCGACAGAACTTCATGGTTGTGCAAACTGGAGGCAATCATGGGAAGTAACGCCGGCGGAAATAGTGCGCGAATCGAAGTTCGGGAGCGCGCGCGGATTTGGTGCGCGGCGATATTGATCGGTGCATTACCGGCGAGGGCGTGGTCGGCGGGGAACGATATTGTGGCGCCGGAGCTGACGCTGGATGCGGCGACATTGCCGGCGAGTTCGAAGGGGGCTGGTGCGGCTGCTGATCCGGACCTGACGAATCTTTCGCTGGAGGATCTGCTCAATATTGAAGTGACGAGCGTTTCGAAGCAGAAGCAGCGGATTGGTGATGCGGCGGCGGCGGTGTTTGTGATTTCGCAGGATGACATACATCGTTCGGGGATGACGACGATTCCGGAGTTGCTGCGGCTGGCGCCGGGGCTGGACGTGGCGCAGGCGAGCGCGGGGCAGTGGGCGGTGGGATCGCGCGGGATGAACGCGGTGCATAACGACAATCTGCTGGTGTTGATGGATGGTCGAACGGTGTACCAGACATTGTTCTCGGGGGTGTACTGGGACCAGGTGGATTACGTGCTGGCGGATCTGGATCGGATCGAGGTGGTGCGCGGGCCGGGGGCGACGTTGTGGGGCGCGAACGCGGTCAACGGCGTGATCAACATTGTGACGAAGAGCGCGAAGGAGACGCAGGGGCTGCGGGTGGACAGCTATGGGGGGACGGACGGGAACATTCAGAGCGTGCGTTACGGCGGGAATGTGGACAACCACGTTTTCTACCGGGTGTACGGGAAGTACCGATCGATGGAGAATTTTCCGGTGGTGGGGGATGCGACGATTTTTGACGGGTGGGATTCGGCGCGCGGGGGGTTCCGGGTGGATGCGGAATTGACGGGGGAGGATCTGCTGACAGTGGAGAGCGACGTGTATGAGAACCGGGGGTCCCGGCCGGAGCATGTACTCTCGCTGACGCCGCCGTTCGAGCAGGATGTTCCGATGATTTCGGACACGGAGGAGCAGTACATTCTGGGGCGGTGGACGCACACGTTTTCGGAAGAGTCTGATGTGAGCGTGCAGGCGTACTACGACCGGCTGAATTTTGAGGAGGTCAACAACAACGACACGCAGCAGACGTATGACATCGAGCTGCAGCACCGTTTTCCGCTGGCGGGGTTCAACGAGATCATCTGGGGCGCGGGGTACCGGATGGTGACGGACAACGTGGTTCCGCTGACGACGGGGATCAACGAGACGATATTCGATCCGGAGCGACGGGACAACAGTTGGATCAACGGGTTTGTGCAGGACGACGTGACGGTGTTTCCGAAGAAGCTGCACGTGATTGCGGGGACGAAGGTGGAGGAGGTTCCGTACACGAATCTGGAGATTGAGCCGAGCGGGCGGGTGGCATTTACGCCGGACGACAAGAACACGATCTGGGCTGGGGTATCGCGGGCGATCCGGTCTCCGGCGCGGTGGGAGGAGGACATCCACACGGTGGCGGAGGTGTCGATGCCGGCGGGAGCACCGGCGCCGGTGGCGGCGTTATTGAGCGGCAACCGGGCGTTGAACTCGGAGCAGATGACGTCGCTGGAGGCGGGGTACCGGACGGAGCCGGTGAAGGGGTTGTCGCTGGACATTGCGGGGTTTTACAACTTCTATCATGGGATGATCTCGGAGGTGCAGACGGGCGCCCCGGCGTTTGTGCCGGCGCCATCGCCGCATTTGCAGGTGCCGCTGCAGACGTCGAACCAGGGGGACGGGGTGGATTATGGATTTGAGATTTCAGGGCAGTGGAAGGTGCGGGAGAACTGGCGGCTGCAGGCTTCGTACAGTTTCGATCAGACGCTCATTCATGCACCGGACGCGATTTCGATAGCGGATGCGCAGTGGAATGACACGGCGCCGCGGCATCAGGCGCAGGTCCATTCGTACTACGACATCACGAAGGACATCGAGGTGAACGCATCGTGCTATTTCGTGGATGCGCTCGGTTACACGTCGCCGGCGATCGGGGATTACATCCGGGTGGATTCAAATGTGGTGTGGCGGCCGGCGAAGCACGTGGAGTTTATGGCGGGGTTCCGGAACATTTTTGACAACGAACATCCGGAATTTCTGGATGTGCAGCGGAGGACGACGGTGACGCAGGTACCGCGGTCATTTTTCATCAGCATGGCATTGACGTTTTAAGAGGAGATTACGGAGAAAAGATGCGTCGCGCGTTGTTTCAATTCGGGTTGATTCTGCTGCTGATTGGGTCAGTGGGGAACAGCCCGTTCGCGCGCGGGGAGGATGCGCCATCGCTGGAGGAGCGGGTGCGGGCGGCGTTTGTTTTTAATTTCATCCAATTCACGGAGTGGCCGGAGGGGACGTTTTCGAAGGCAGAGGATCCGATCGTGATCGGGGTGCTGGGGGACGCGCAGATTCTGGAGGCGTTGCGGGCGGTGGCGGCGAACAAGACGGCGAATGGTCGGGCGGTGGTGGTGAAGGAACTGCATTCGCCGGAGGAGGCGGCGGGCTGCCAGGTGGCGATTGTCTCCGGGGACGGGGATGCGGAAGAGAAGACACTGGAGAAGGTGAAGTATCGGAGCGTCATGACGGTGGGGGATGGGGAGAGCTTTACGGAGGAGGGAGGCGTTTTCCGGTTTTACGTTGAGGACAACAAGGAGCGGTTCGAGGTGAACACGCTGGCGGCGGAGCGGGCGCATCTGCAGATCAGCTCGAAACTACTCAAGCTTGCAAAGATCGTGAGAAAGTAGAGGCATGCCATGTTGACGATATTTCGGGACCTATCGATACGTTCGAAGCTGACGCTGATGACGATGCTCACGACGACGATGGCGCTGGTGGTGGCATGCGCGGGGTTTGCGATCTACGACGTATCGAATTCGCGCAAGGAGCTGGTGGAGGAGTTGAAGGTGCATGCGGATGTGATCGGGGACAACAGCACGGCGGCGCTGGCGTTCACGAACAGCAGCGACGCGGCGCAGACGCTGGAGACGCTGCGTGCGGCGACGAACATCGAGGCGGCGGCGATTTATGCGGAGGATGGGAAGCTCTTTGCCCGCTACACGACGGCGGCGGCGAAGGGTTATGTTTTCCCGGCGAAGGCGGAGTCGAACACGAATCGCTTCGGTCCGGATTCGCTGGAAGTATTTCGGGACGTCGCGCAGAACGGGAAGAAGATAGGGACGGTATATGTGCGGTCGAACCTGGACCGGCTGTCGGCGCGTACGCAGCGGTATGTCGGAATCAGCTCCCTCGTGGTGCTGTTCTGCGGGCTGGGCGCATTGCCGCTGGCGAAGAGGCTGCAGCGGTTTGTGTCGGATCCGATTCAGCACCTGGCGGGGACGGCGAAGACGATCACGATCGAGAAGAATTATTCGCTGCGGGCGACGAAGCAGAGCGATGACGAGCTGGGGATATTGATTGACTGTTTCAATGAGATGCTGTCGCAGATCCAGGAGCGGGACCGGAATATCGAGCAGGCGCGGCTGGACGCGGAGCATGCGAATTCGGCGAAGAGCGATTTTCTGGCGAAGATGAGCCACGAGATAAGGACGCCGCTGAACGGGGTGGTGGGGACGGTGCAGTTGCTGCTGGATACGGAGCTGACTGTGCAGCAGCGGCGGCTGGCGCAGTTGGCGCGGTCGTCGGGGGATGCGCTGCTGGCGTTGATCAACGACATCCTGGATTTTTCGAAGATCGAAGCGGGGAAGATGGAGCTGGAGCACATCGCCTTCAATCCGCAGGACATTGCGGAGGAAGCGATGGATATGCTGGGGGCGAAGGCGGCGAAGAAGGGGCTGGACCTGGGGTGCCACACAGATGTGCAGGTGGGGCGGACGATGCTGGGGGATCCGGATCGGATTCGGCAGATTCTTACGAACCTGATCAACAACGCGATCAAGTTCACGGAGAAGGGATCGGTGGTGGTGCGGTTGCGGATGGAGCGGCAGACGAAGACGCATTGCGTGGTGAAGTTCCTGGTGACGGACACGGGACCGGGGATTCCTGCGGCGCGGCTGCACCGGCTGTTCAAGAGCTTTTCGCAGGTGGATGCGTCGACGACGCGGAAGCATGGGGGGACGGGGCTGGGGCTGGCGATATCGAAGCAGCTTGCGGAGATGATGGGGGGCGAGATCGGGGTGGAGAGTGTATCGGGCGAGGGATCGACGTTCTGGTTCACGGTGGGGCTGGAGAAGCACCAGCAGGCGGAGGGAAATGCGCCGCAGCTTGCGGCGATGGAGAACATGCGGATTCTGGTGGCAACGGCGAATGAGACGCATTCGGAGGTTTTGCGGGAGCAACTGACGACGTGGGGCTTCTGGGCGTCGACGCTGACGAAGGGGGCGGAGGTGGAAGAGGCGCTGCAGCGGAGCGTGCGGGAGAACTGGCCGATTGCGCTGGTGATCTGCGATTCGAATCTACCGGACGTGAATGCGGTGGAGTTGGCGCAACGGATTCATAGGGTGCCGGAGATATCGAAGACGGTGGTGATGCTGCTGACGTCGATGGATGAGGAGGTTGAGCCGCAGAAGCTGGCGGAGGCGGGGATTGCGGGGTGCATTTTGAAGCCGGTGCATCAGTCGCAGTTGTTTGACACGATTATCGGGGCGATGAGTGGGGAAGGGCATGCGAAGGAAGGGAACGGGGGGCGTCAGGAGAACGTATTTGCGGCGAGCGAGTCGCTGCGGGGCGCGCGACTGCTGGTGGCGGAAGACAATGAAGTGAATCAACTGGTGACTGGGGAGATGCTGAAGAAGCTGGGGTGCGTGTATGAGATGGTGGACGACGGGTTGAAGGCGTTCAACAGGGCGATAGCTGGGGGATTCGACCTGGTGTTGATGGACTGCCAGATGCCGACGCTGGATGGATTTGAGGCGACGCGGCGGATTCGGGAGATGGAGGCGAAGGAAAAGCGGCCGCATTTACCGATCGTGGCGTTGACGGCGAATGCGGTGAAGGGGGATCGGGAGCTGTGCCTGGCGGCAGGGATGGACGGGTATGTGACGAAGCCGATCAATGTGGCGACGCTGGTGAGCGCGCTGGAGGGGTTGTTGAAGGGGCGGAAGCCGGGGGCGCAGGCCGTGGCGGCGGTTGCCGGGGCGACGGGAGGATCGGAGCAGCCGTTCGATGTGTTGTCGGCGTTTGACCGGTGCATGTCGGATGCGAACGTGGTGGGGCGGGTGCTGGACAAGTTCAAGGAACATGCGCCGATGACGCTGGCGGAACTGCGGAAGGTGGTGGGTGCGAAGGACGCAGCGGAGACGAAGCGGCTGGCGCACGGGATGAAGGGGGCGGCGGCGAATATTTCGGCGGAGAAGCTGCGGTCGCTGTCGCTGGAACTGGAGAAGCTGGGACATGAGTCGCAACTGTCGGCGGCGGAGGAGCTGGTGAAGCAGATAGATGCGGAATTGAAGCGTTGCATTGAGTTCATCCCCGAGGCGATGACGAAGCTGGAGCCGGTTGCGGCGGCGCAACCGCCGATCGGCCCGCTGGCGTCACCGTTTCAACCGTAAGAGGACGGATGAATGGCCACGAAAGACACGAAGCACACGAAATGCGCTGGAGTTGTAGAACAGCGTGTACGAGATAGAGAGTAGCTGGAGCAGTTTGCATGAACGCGCTGGTTGTAGACGACGATGAGACATCGATCATCATGGTTGAGAACGTGCTCAATCAGATGGGGTACGAGGTTCACGTTGCGCATAATGGGCGTGAAGCGCTGGAGGTATTGCGGGAGAAGTCGATACACCTGGTGATCACGGACTGGGAGATGCCGGAGATGAACGGCATCGAGTTGTGCCATGCGATCCGGCGGAGCGATTTTTCGGGGTACGTGTACATCATCATGATCACGGGGCGGGACGGGAGCCGGCAGCGGATCGAGGGGCTGCACGCGGGGGCGGACAATTTTCTGACGAAGCCGCTGAATCCGGCGGAGCTGCTGGTGTGTTTGAAGACGGCGGAGCGGATCCTGGCGTTGGAGACGTGCGAGCTGGCGATTTTTGCGTTGGCGAAGCTGGCGGAGAGCCGGGATTCGGAGACTGGTGCGCACCTGGAGCGGGTGCAGAGTTATGTGCGGATCCTGGCGGAGCATCTCTCGACGCGGGAGAAGTTCCGGGGGGTGGTGGATGATGATTACATCCGGCTGATCTACCAGACGAGCCCGCTGCACGACATCGGGAAGGTGGGGATTCCGGATGCGATCCTGCTGAAGGCGGGGAAGCTGACGGAGCGGGAATTTGCGGTGATGAAGACGCATGCGCAGATCGGGGCGCAGACGCTGGATGCGGCGTTGCGGCGGTTTCCGAACGCGAAGTTTCTGCAGATGGCGCGGAGCATTGCGGCCTCGCATCATGAGAAGTTTGACGGGACGGGGTATCCGATGGGGCTTTCGGGGGAGAACATTCCGCTGTGCGGTCGGATCGTGGCGCTGGCGGACGTGTATGACGCGCTGACGAGCCGGCGCGTGTACAAGCCGGCGATGAGCCACGAGCAGGCGAAAGAGATTATTGTGCGGGACAGCGGGAGCCACTTTGATCCGGAGATCGTGGCGGCGTTTCTGGGTCACGAGGGGGAATTCGAAGCGGTGCGGCAGCGGATGGCGGATGCGGAGTCGCCGGCTTCGGGTGCGGACAATGGGAGCGCGAAACCGGCGATTCCGGCGTCGAAGGCGGACACGAACACGGTGCTGATCGTGGAAGATGATCCATCGCAGAGGGATATGCTGGTGACGCTGCTGACGGCGAACAAGTATGAAGTGATTGTGGCGGGGGATGCGGAAACGGCGCTGGAGATGGTGGGCAACCGGCGGCCGCGGATGATCATTTCGGACTGGTCGATGCCGGGGATCAATGGGACGGAGTTCTGCCGGCGCGTGCGGGCGCTGGACCAGGGGGAATACATTTTCTTTTTGATCGTGACGGCGCATTCCGAGAAGAGGCACATGATCGAGGCGTTCGACGCGGGGGTGGATGATTTTGTGGTGAAGCCGTTCCACCAGGGGGAGCTGCTGGCGCGGATTCGGGCGGGATCGCGGACGTTGCGGCTGCACGATGAATTGAATCGGCGCAACGATGGGGCGGCGAAGCTGAATGCGCAGCTATTGGATTTGAATGGAAAGCTGGAGCGGCTGGCGGTGACGGACGAGCTGACGGGGCTGTACAACCGGCGGCAGGCGTTGCTGCGTCTGGAAGAGAAAAGCATGCATGCGGACAGGTATGGGGATGCGCTGTCGGTGGCGATGCTGGACATCGATCATTTCAAGATGATCAATGATACGTATGGGCATGATGCGGGGGATGAAGTGCTGCGGCAGGTGGCGGCGACGATGCAGGCGAGCGTGCGGGCGACGGACACGGTGTGCCGGGTCGGGGGCGAGGAATTTTTGATCATTCTGCCGGCGCAGACGGCGGAGGAGGCGGCGAACTCGGCGGAGCGGTGCCGGGCGGCGCTGGCGAAGCTGCCGTGCATGGTGAACGGGGTGCAGATTGCGGTGACGGTGAGTATTGGGATCGGGTCGCGGCGGGTGAATCATGGGAGCGCGACGGCGCTGCTGAAGGATGCGGACAATGCGTTGTATAGCGCGAAGCGGGCGGGGCGTAATTGCGTGCGGATGTCGGGGGGTTCCGGGGCTCGGGTGCAGGTTTCCTACCCGCACGACGTAAAGTAGCCACAAAAAACACGAAAGAAGGAAGTTGGCGGGGAAACCCTGCGACGCGTTTAGGGAGCGAGGGCACAATCCGGCGATGCCATCGCCGGCCTTTCAGTTGGGGTTTTCGGCGAGGAGCTGGACGATTTTGTTTTCGGTGTCTTCGCGGGCGTCGGTGTAGCGGAGGACGCCTTTTTTATCGATGAGGAACATGGTGGGGATGCCGTCGACGTGCCACTGTTTGGCGAGGGGGTGCCACTGCTCCTGGGATTGAGAGAGTTCGCGGAGCTGTGGCCAGGGCATTTCTTTTTGTTTGGTGAAGGTGTTGACGGTGTCGTCGGCATCGTCGCAATCGACGCCGACGATTTCGAGGCCCTTGGCATGGTAGTTTTTGTAGAGGTCTTTGACGCGGGGGATTTCGGCGTTGCAGGGGCCGCACCAGGTGGCCCAGAAGTCGACGAGAACGACTTTGCCCTTGAGTTCGGTGGTCGAGAGGTGGCCGTTGGTGGTGGTGCGACCGGCGACTTCGAGAGGTTTGCCGAGCATGTCTTTTTTGGCCTGATCGACGTCGGCGTCGGCGGTGATTTGTTTGGCGGCGGGGGCGGTGGAGCCTGCGAGGAGGCCTTTGGCCTGTTTGGCGAGGTCGTCGCTGGCGAAGCCGAGGTTGGACATGCTGGCGAGGGTGATGGCGACGCGATCGCTGTCGGGGTTGGCCTTGGCGACGGGGGCGTAGGCGGCGAGGACCTGTGATTGTGCGGCGGGGTCCTTGGAATTCTTCCACCAGTTTCCGAGGGCGAGTGCGGACTGGGCGTCGAGGGCGAGGGGGGTGTTTTTGGCGGCGTCGACGGAGAGGGCGGCGGCGGCGTCTTTGTCGTCGAGGGCGACGCGGAGGGCGAGGTAGAGGTCGGCATCAGCGTGGATCTTGCGGCGAATGGCGTCATCGGTCTGGGAGGCTTCGAGTTCGGCGAAGAGGTCGGTCATGGTGCGGAGGATGGGGAGCATTTTGGGGCCGTTCTGCTGGCGGAAGGAGGCGTCGGCGATGGCGGGAAGGGCGGGCATGATGGCGTCGAGCTGCAGGCCGGCGTTGTGGAGGTCGGTGACGATGGATTTTTCATCGCGTGGCTGGGTGGTGGGGGCGGCGGAGGCGACGGGAGCGGCCGTTGCCAGCACAAAGGGAGCGGCGAAGAGTATTGCGGAAGCCACCAAGATCCAGTTGTGCATTCTGGCCATAGGAATCCTTTCGAGGAGCGACGGTTCATTGTAGCTGATGGAAATGGAAGGGCATCGGTAATTCTTGAGATGCCGGTGGAGGGGTGCAGGTGACGGGGATTCGCGAAAGAGGGGGCGGAGGGCGGCATCTTTGAAGGAGCGGGGAAAGACGCATATCACCCGCCGACGTGCCTGCTGTGAGAAGTATGGGCATGTTTGCGATATTTTCGTTGACACTGTTTTCAAACACTGATACACCACAGCGATCTTTTCGCAACGTGGTGAATATTGATGGCGCTCACGAGATAAGCGGCAATTACCGGCGTCCGGGGACGGGTTCGCCGGAGGCGGCAGATGAACGGGAGAACCTATGTCTTGCGCGCGTATACGCAAGGGGAGAAGGCGTTGGCGGTTTGTGTCGACCGTGTTGGCGGCGGCGGGGGGGGTTGTGCAGATCGGGGGGATCGTGGTGGTGGGGAACGGGGTGGGGCGGGTTGTGAGGGCGGAGGAGGAGCCGGAGGTGCCGACGGTTTTTGCGGTGCCGATGGCGGACACGAAGACGATCGACAAGCTGGACGATTTCGACCGGTACGTGAACAAGAAGGCGTGGGAGCTGGCGTTTCGGACGATGAATGCGGTGGAATCGGATTCGAAGGGGATGGTTCCGCCGCCGGGTGGGGCGAATGAGTCAGGGAAGGGGAAGGGTTTTTTGTTTCCGGCGACGTTGCGGATCAAGCAGAGCCTGATTCATCTGCCGGCGGAGGGGCGGGACGCGTATCGGCTGTTTAATGATGCGGCGGCGAAGGCGTTGTGGGAGAAGGTGGGGAAGGGGCGATCGCCGGGGGATGGGGTGCCGGCGATTCCGACGGCGAGCGATGAGGCGGCGACGCTGCGGAAGATTGTGAACCAGTATTTTCTGACGAGCATCGGGGACCTGGCGGCGGACCGGTTGGGGGATGTGTTGTTCGAGCAGGGGAATTTTGCGGAGGCGGCGGCGGTGTGGCAGTCGGCGGTGGAGGAGTATCCGGATGGGCATCTGCCGATGGCGAAGTTGCAGGTGAAGCGGTGCGTGGCGTTGGCGCGGCTGGGGCGGAAAGAGGAACTGGCGGGGCTGGTGGTGTCGGTGAAGCAGGCGTATGCGGGGCAGAAGGTCACGATTGGGGGGGCGGAGGTGGATGCGGCGGAGTTTGTGGCGGGGCTTTCGGTAGATTCGGCTGATGATGCGGCGACGCAGCTCACCCCCCCGGCGACGATGGCGGCGAATGGGGTTGCGGCGACGAGCGAGCCGGCGGCGGGGCAGGTGGATGTGCTGTCGAAGGATGAGTCGCTGTGGCAGATACGGGTGATGCGGTCGAATGCGATGGCGGCGATGGAGCAGCAGGTGGCGGGGATGGGGTGGGCGGTGGACATTCATTTTGTGGGGGCCGTGCCGACGGCGGCGACTGCGGGGGACCGGCTTTTTGTGAATTGGATGGGGGTGGTTTACGCGGCGGATCTGCAGACGGGGAAGATGTTGTGGCGGACGGGGAAGTTTTCGGAGATCACGCAGCGGGCGACGATGTTTGCGCAGTACGGGGTGAATCCGGATCATTTTGGGATCAGTGCGGGGGCGGGGAAGGTATTTGCGTTGCGGGTGGATCCGACGCGGATGCAGCGGGGGGATGGAGGTGCGTATACGCTGGATGCATTTGATGCGGAGACGGGGAAATCGGCGTGGACGGCAAATGGGATGGGGACGGTTTTGACGGAGCCGTGTGTGCCGGAGGGCGTTTCCGGAAGTGAGGGCGGGGTGGGGTATGTAGTGACGGTGGGGAACGATCAGACGATGTCGCTGGTGGCGTTGAATCTGCAGACGGGGAAATCGGAATGGACAGTGCAACTGGGGAAGCCACAGGGGCAGCAGAACAATTACGGAGGCGGGATGTTGTATGGGTTGCCGGCGATAACGGCGTCGAACGGGACGGTGTATGTTGCGACGAATAACGGGGCGATGCTGGCGGTGAACGCGTCGGAGCATCGGGTGGCGTGGGCGTTTAAGAATGATACAAAGCCGGTGGCGACGGAGCGGATGTACTGGAATCCGACGCCGCGGGTTTTTGAGACGCCGGCGACGTTGCGGGAAGAGGGCGGGGTGGTGTATTTGAAGGATAGTTCGGCGCCGACGCTGTATGCGATTGATGCGGAGTCGCCGGCGTTGAAGTGGCGGCGGCGGATTGCGCCGGAGGAGATGGTGATCGGGATTCGGGGGCAGGTGGCGTACCTGCTGGGGCAGGATCTTTCGGCGCTGGATTTGAATTCAAGGCAGTTGTTGTGGAGCACGCGGATTCCGGTGGGGACAGGGTTGCTCAGGCCGCTGGTGGAGGAGGGGCATATTTATGTAGCGTCGCAGCGGGGGATTTATGATGTGGATTCGGGGAATGGGGATGTGCTGCACATATTTCGCGGGTCGGACCGTGAGGCGACGGGGGGGCGGCTGTATGTGGTGCATGTTGGCGGGGCGGATGGGGCAACTGGGAATGACGAATTGATCTGCGTGACCGATTCCGCAGTGACGGCGTATCCGCTGGAGAGGAAGTCGGGACAGAGCGCCCCCCCGCCCGCCCCATGAGCCGGGGTGACGGCGCGGGCGTGCCATTAAAGGAGTGAAGGAATGAAGTTTCGTGCGTGGATGATGGTGATGGCTGCGGCGATGGCGCTGACACTCTGGGGGGCGGCCGTGCGTGCGGAAGAGGGCATCACCGTGCAGGGCGGCGGAGAAGCCACCGGAAAGCCGACGGAAGTGGAGATCACCGCATCGCTGACGGGGGACGGGGAGCTGGCGACGGATGCGACAGTGAAGTTCCGCGACGCCAAGAAGCGGGCGCTGGCGGCGATCGCGGGGCTGAAGAATCCGGACATATCCGTCGTAACGCAGGGCGTGTCGATCACCAACGCCATGGACGCCAACACGCAGATGATGCTGATGCGCGGGCAGGCGGTGCAGGGCGGCACGCAGAAGGTGCAGGTGCGGGAGAACGACCGCATCGTGCTGGCGCATGCGGACAAGCTGGAGCCGGACGTGCTGCTGGACACGGTGCTGAAGATCCTGGACACGGCGAAGGATGCGGGCTTCCAGATCGGCGGGCCGATGCCCACGAGCTATTACGAAATGCAGCAGATGGGAGGCCAGGGGAGCACGATCGTGGCGTTTCGCCTGCCGGAACTGGATGCACTGCGGGAGCAGGCATACAAGGCGGCGGTGGCGGACGCGCGGGCGAAGGCGCAGCGGATCGCGGATTTAACCGGGGTGAAGCTGGGCCGCATCCTGTCGGTGACGGAAGGGGAAAAAGTGAATTCGGCATCGCGGGTTGTCGTGATGAACGGGAACAGCGTGATGAGCGAGCCCCTGGAGAAAGGGATCACGGGGAACACGTCGGGCGACCTGACGCTGCGGGTGAACCTCACGGTGCTGTTTGAGATTGCAAAGTAGGGATATCGGCCGGCGGGCGCGGCAGCAGGATTGGGAGTGTGAAGGATGAAGGCACGGGCCTGGAGCAGGGCGGCGGTTTGCAGCGCGGCGGTGGTCGCGATGGGCAGCGCGGCGGCTGCGCGCGCGGAGGATTTGCTGCCCAAGCACATCACACCGCAGACGCAGGTGGCGATCAAGAAGGGGTTGGATGGGCTAATCAAGCTGCAGGGGGAGGATGGGGCGTTCACGGCGGATCGGGATGGGCAGGTGTATCCGGTGGCGATGACGTCGCTGGCGGGGATGGCGTTGCTGGCGAATGGGAATACACCGTCGCGCGGGCCTTATTCGGAGAATGTGGCGCGGATTGTGGAGTTTCTGATCAACAACACGCAGCCGTCCGGGCTGATTTCGGGGCCGACGCAGGAGCATGGGTATTCGATGTATGGGCATGGGTTCGCGATGCTGTTTTTGTCGTCGTGCTATGGGATGGAGACGGATGACCGGACGCGGGAGCGGATGAAGCGGATCATTAATGATGCGATCAAGCTGACGGGGAGTGCGTCGTCGAACGGGGGGTGGTGTTATACGCCGAGCTCGGGGGATGAGGGGTCGGTGACGGTGACGCAGATGCAGGGGTTGCGTGCGGCGAGCAATGCGGGGTTCACGGTGCCTAAGGGGACGATCGAGGGGGGCGTGCATTACCTGGAGATGTGCAAGGGGCCGGAGGGGGGAATTTGTTATTCGCTAAGTTCGCTGGGGGCGTCGCATTTGCCGATATCGGCGGCGGCGGTGGCGACGCTGTACAACGCGGGGCAGTATGACTCGAAGCTGGCGGATTCGTGCCTGGCGTATGTGAGCCAGCAGTTTGATGTTCAGAAGGATCAGTTTTCGAAGGGGGGGAATGATTTTTACACGCATTTGTATGCGTCGCAGGCGTTTTACCAGGCGGGGGATAAATACTGGGACAAGTATTTTCCGGGGGCGCGGGATCAGCTTTTGAAGATGCAGGGAGCGAATGGGACGTGGAACGGCGAGATTGGGCAGACGTTTTCGACGAGCATTGCGCTGATCATTTTGCAGTTGCCGTATAAGTATCTTCCGATTTATCAGCGATAGGACGGCGAGAATCAGCTACTCCCCGGCCCGAGGGCCGGGGCTAAACGGGATTGGCGATCGAATAAGGAGTTTGGTGTGACGGTGATTGAGAACGAGGATCTGGCGGGGCTGGAGCGGCTGCGGGCGGCGCGGGATTCCATTCGGAAGCAGATGGCGGGGACGATTGTGGGGCAGGAGGAGGTGGTGGAGCAGTTGCTGGTGTGTCTGTTTGCGCGCGGGCATTGCATCCTGGAGGGGGTGCCGGGCTTGGCGAAGACGCTGATGATTCGGACGTTGGCGCAGTGTTTGTCACTGAAGTTTAATCGGATTCAGTTTACGCCGGACCTGATGCCTTCGGATATTACGGGGACGGATGTGATGTATGAGGATCGGGGATCGGGGGAGCGGACGTTTCGGTTTATCGGGGGGCCGTTGTTCACGAATGTGCTGCTGGCGGATGAGATCAACCGGACGCCGCCGAAGACGCAGTCGGCGCTGCTGGAGGGGATGGCGGAGCGGCAGGTGTCGGTGGGCGGGAAGCGGCACGGGTTGCCGGACCCGTTTTTTGTGCTGGCGACGCAGAATCCGATTGAGCAGGAGGGGACTTATCCGTTGCCGGAGGCGCAGCTGGATCGGTTTTTGATGAAGGTGCTGGTGCGGTATCCGTCGGAGGAGGAGGAGCGGAAGATTTATCGCATGACGTCGACGGGGAATCCGGTGGAGCCGACGACGGTGCTGAGCGGGGAGGAGATGCTGGCGTTGCAGAAGATCGTGCACAAGGTGCCGGTGAGCGATTACTGCGTGAATTATGTGGCGACGCTGATACGGTCGACGCGGCTGGGGGATCCGCGGGCGCCGCAGTTTGTGAAGGAGTGGATTTTGTGGGGGGTTGGGCCGCGCGGTGGGCAGTCGCTGATTGCGGCGGCGCAGGCGCGGGCGGCGCTGGATGGGAGGCCGGAGGTGGATATCAGCGACATCCAGGCGATGGCGAAGGCGGTTCTGCGTCACCGGATCGTGCTGAATTACAACGCGGAGGCACAAGGGCAGAATGCGGAGACGGTGATTCAGAAGTTGATTGATGCGGTGCCGCGCGATCCTGCGGCGGAGAGGGCGCATGAGCGAATCAACCACGTATTTAAGGCCTGAGATTCTGGCGCAGATTGTGCCGCTGGGATTGCGCGCGCAGCGCGTGGTGGAAGGGACGATGTCGGGGTTGCATCGGTCGCCGCTGCACGGGCAGAGCGTGGAGTTTGCGGATTATCGGGAATATGCGCCGGGGGATGATCTGAAGCGGCTGGACTGGCGGGCATATGCGCGGTCAAATCGGTTTTATGTGAAGCGGTACGAGGAGGAGACGAATTTTCGGGCGACGCTGCTGGTGGATGCGTCGGCGTCGATGAAATATGGGCGGGCGGCGGCGCGCGGGGAGGGCGGGTTTACGAAGTTCGATTATGCGGCGACGCTGGCAGCATCGCTGGCGATGCTTTGCATCAAGCAGCGGGATGCGGCGGGGCTGGCGTTGTTTGATGCGGCGGAGCGTTCGTGGCTGAAGCCTTCGGCGGCGCAATCGCAACTGACGAAGATCCTGGACATTCTGCAGAACGCGAAGCCGGACCGGACGACGGATCTGGGGACAGTGCTGAATAAGGTTGCGGGGCAGATCAATAATCGGGGCGTGGTGGTGGTGATTTCGGATTTGTTGTGCGATCTGGATGCGTTTTATGAGGGGCTGGGGCGACTGCAGTACCAGGGGCATGACATTCTGGTTTTTCACCTCCTGGACAGGGAGGAGATCGAGCTGCCGTTCAATGATTCGGTGCTGTTTAAGGATATTGAGGGGACGGAGGCGTTGTTTGCGGAGCCGTGGGCGTTTCGCAAGGCGTACAAGCAGGCGATGGAGGAGTTCATTGGGGAAGTGGGGAAGCGGTGCCGGACGGCGGGGATTGATTATCTGCTGCTGACGACTTCGGATGACCTGGGGAGCGCGATGGCGAAGTTCCTGCATCAACGGCAGAACCTGATGGGGCGGCACTCGGGGAAGATCACATCGTCGTCGCACGAGCATTCAGCGGGGCATCACACGGAAGCTGGTGATGTGATTCCACCGGGAGGGGCGGCATGAGTTTTCTGAGCGCCGGTTTGCTGTTCGGGCTGTTTCTGGCGTCGGTGCCGATCATCATTCACATTTTGAACCGGCGGCGGTTCCAGGTGATCGACTGGCCGCCGATGAAATATTTGAAATTGACGCTGAAGAAGAATCGGCGGCGGATCCGGATTGAGCAGATGATTCTGCTGGCGATGCGGACGCTGGCGGTGATTCTGCTGATCCTGGCGGTGGCGCGGCCGGTGGTTTCGCAGGCGAGTCTTTCAAAGTTGATGCCGGGGCGGGCGCGGACGAGCCGGGTGCTGGTGATCGATGATTCGCTGTCGATGGGGTACACGACGGCGGGGCGGACGGCGTTTCAGGTGGCGCAGAATGCGGCATCGGATTTGATCAAAGCGGCGGGGGTGCAGGACAGCGTGACGGTGCTGGCGACGTCGGCGCCGGATCGGCCGGTGGTGCGGGATGGGAATCTGCAGGATTCGGCGAAGTTGATGGATATAGTGGCGACGCTTCCGCTGACGGAGACTGCGAGCAATTGGGTGGGGACGCTGGAGGGGGTGCGGGCGGCGCTTTCGACGGCGAGCTTTGCGAACAAGGAAGTGGTGCTGATCACGGACTTGCGGCGGGCGGGGTGGACCGGGGGTGCGACGCGCGTGGCGGATGAACTGGCGGAGGCGCGGGTGCCGGTGCGGATTATTGATGTGGGGGATCGGCGGACGGAGAACGTGTCGCTGACGAAGTTCGAGTTGGAGGAGACGCTGGCGCTGCCGGAGCAGCCGATTCATGTGGCGGCGGCGATTCGGAACAATACGGGGAATGCGATTGCCAACGGGCAGGCGACGTTGAGCGTGGATGGGGAGAGCCGGCCGGTGCTGCTGCCGAATCTGCCGGCGGGGGCGACGACGGAGATACCGCTGACGGTGAGTGTTGAGAGTGCGGGGACGCATACGTTGTCGATGTCGCTGAGTCCGGATGCGTTGCCGGCGGATAATACGCGGTATCTGACGGTGAATGTTCGGCCGACGGTTTCGGTGCTTCTGGTAGATGGGGCGCCTTCGGCGCAGCCGTTCGAATCGGAGACGGATTTTCTGGCGTTGGCGTACAGCGTCGGGGCGCGGCCGTGGAACGTGCAGCGGGCGACGGAGGTGAAACGGATTGGGCCGGGGTCGCCGGATGTTCCGGATGTGATGGTTCTGGCGAATGTGGCGTCGTTGACGGGGGAGCAGAGTGCGGCGATTGAGAAACTGGTGCAGAACGGGATGGGGCTGATGATTTTTGTGGGGGATCAGGTGGATGTGGATGCGTACAACCAGCGGCTGTATCGGGAGGGGAAGGGGTTGTTGCCGGTGAAGCTGGAGCGGGCGATGGATACGCCGACGGCGGGGATTGTGGTGGAGAAGGATCCGCAGTCGCCGCTGGCGGCGTTGTCGAAGTTGGCTCCGGCAGCGCTGGCAGGGATTCGGACGCGGCAGTACATGGCGGTTCAGGGAGCGGGGGCCGGGGCGGCGCTTCCGGAGGGGGTGAGCGTGCTGGCGCGGTGGAACAATGCGGAGAATCCGGCAGCGGTGATTGAGAAGAGCGTGGGGAAGGGTCGGGTGTTGCTGTTTACGACGACGACGGGGAAGAAATGGACGGATTGGCCGGTGGATCGGACGTACGTTCTGGGCGTGCGGTGGGCGGCGATGGGGATTGCGCGGAGTCAGGATTTGAATGGGACGTTGAGTGCGGGGGAGACGCTGCGCATTCCGTTTGAGGCGGGGCAGGCGGTGATTGATCCGAAGGTGTTGCTGCCGAACGGGAAGGGGGCGGATGTGATTGATAACGACAAGGTGCCGGGTGGGGGGACGGTGCTGCATTATGCGAGGACGGATCATGCGGGGATATATACGGTCACTTGGCGGGATGAGAAGTCGAAGGCGCAGGAGGCGCGGTTTGCGGTGAATCCGCCGCTTTCGGAGTCTGATCTGGAGCCGATTGCGTCGGCTCAACTGGCGGAGTTGCTGGGGAATCTGAAGCCGTCGATTCAACGTTACGACACGAATGGGGTGGGGCTTGGGCAGCCGCCGCGGGAGTTGTGGCGGCCGCTGGCGACGATTCTTCTGGCGTTGATGGCGGTGGAGACGATGTTTGCGGTGTGGGTGGGGAGGGAGCGGTGATGCGGACGTTGATCAGGTATTTTTTCAACGTGGATCCGGCGCCGTGGACGTCGGGCGGGTCGATGCGGCTGGATTGGCTGAACCTTCCGGAGCATGGGTATGCGCTGCTGGTGATTGTTCTGGCGGTGGCGGCGGCGGCGGGGATTCTTTATCTGTACAAGCGGGAGGGGAAGACGCTGACGGCGCCGATTCGGGCGACGCTGGCGACACTGCGGTTTCTGGCGCTGCTGGGAGTGCTGGCGATGCTGCTGGAGCCGGCGATTGTTTTTGTGAAGCGGGAAATGATTCCGTCGCGGCTGGTGGTTTTGAATGATGCGTCGGAGAGCATGGATCTGAAGGATGCGTATGCGGATGGGGCGCAGGGGAATCGGATTGTCAGTGCGCTGAAGTTGAAGTCACTGGATGATTTGCGGGAGGAGAAGCGCTCGGCGCTGGCGGGGCTGGCGCTTTCTCAGGGGGTTGCGGCGCGGCTGGCCGAGAATGGCGATCGGGTGGTGACGACGCAGCCGTTCAGTGCGCAGCTTCTGGAGGGAGCGAATGCGGGAAATTCGCCTAGCAGCACGGAGCCTGCGAAGTTGATTGACCGGAGCACCACGGGGCTTGGGACGGCGATTTTGCAGGCGATCGAGGCCAATCGCGGGCAACCGATGGCGGGCATTCTGCTGGTGACGGATGGGCAATCGAACACCGGGGAGCCGCTGAAGAAGGCGGCGGAGACGGCGGCGGAGGAGGGGATTCCGCTGGTGTCGCTGGCGATGGGGACTCTGGAGGGTCCGCGAAATGCGGCGGTGACGAAGCTGGATGTGAGTCCGGTGGTGTTTGTGCGGGATGCGAACCAGGCGCATGTGCTGATCGAATCGCGCGGGCTGGCGAATCAGCCGGCGACGGTGGTGCTGGAGAAGCAGTCGGAGGGGAGTGCGGAGTGGCAGGAGATTGGGCGGAAGGCGATTGTGCTGGAGGAGTCGGGGACGGTGCAGAATGTTTCGTTCGACTTCAAGGAAGACCGGCCGACGAAGCTGGTGCTGCGGGCGACGATTACGGATGTGGGGCCGGAGCTGACGACTGCGGACAACGTGCAGATTGCGGAAGTGCGGGTGATCCGGGAGAAGATCAAGGTGCTGTTTGTGGCGGGGCATCCGTTTCCGGAGTTTGAGTTCATACGGAACATGCTGCTGCGGGATAATGCGTTGTCCGCGGCGGTCTGGCTGCAGACGGCGGATAAGGATTATGAGCAGCCGGGGACGCCGGCGATCAAGCGGTTGCCGGCGACGCCGGAGGAGTTGGACGATTTTGACTGCGTGATTTTGTACGATCCTAATCCGGCGCTTTGGCCGGATGCGTTTCCGCAGATGCTGACGGATTTTATTGGGAAGGCGGGGGGCGGGCTTATTTATGTGGCGGGGGAGCGTTTTACGAAGGATTTTTTTGAGCGGCCGGACGATCCGAATTCGGCGTGGCTGCCGCTGTTGCCGGTGATTGCGGAGCCGGGGTTGTTTCAGACGGACGTGACGGCGCGGCTTTCGGCGAAGACGGCGTGGAATCTGGATGTGACGCCGGAGGGGCATGCGGATCCGGTGTTTCAGTTTTCGGAGAAGCCGGAGGAGAACGACCGGATTCTTTCAGCGCTGCCGGGGATGTTCTGGCATTATCCGGTGACGCGGGCAAAGGCGGGGGCGACGGTGTTGGCGCGGCATGCGGATCCGCGCATGCGGAATGAGTATGGGAATCATGTGCTGCTGGCGACGCAACTGGTGGGGCCGGGGCGGACGTTTTTTGTGGGGTTTGATTCGACGTATCGGTGGCGGTTTCTGGATGAACAGACGTTTGACGGGTTCTGGGCGCGGATGATCGATCGGGCGGGACGATCGAAACAGTTGGGCGGGCGATATCCGTATATGCTGTCCACGGATCGTACGAGCTATCGGCCGGGGTCGCAGGTCACGCTGGTGGCGCGGTTTGAGAACGCGAATGACAAGGATGCGGGGCTTTCGGAGATGCATGGGGAAATCGAGACGCCGGAGGGGAATGAGCCTTTGGCGATCACGCTGACACCGCGCAAGGGTGAGGCGGCGGCATTTGAGGCGACATTTCCGGTGAGCAAGGCGGGGACGCATTTCGTGAAGGTGTGGGCGGGGGATGTTGATGCGAAGAGCACGCTGCGGCCGGCGACGATGGAGTTTCCGGTGGAGCTGCCGAACCTGGAATACGATCAACCGACGTTGAATCTGGCAGCGCTGCAGGAGCTGGCGAAGCAGACCGGGGGGGCGGTGTTCACGCTGGATCAGATGAACCAGATTCCGGAGGCGTTCAAGATCAAGCGGGTGGCGCGGACGCTGGAGGATCGGCAACCGATTTTCAATGCCCCGATTCTTTTCTCGTTTATTTTGTTTTGTCTTTTTCTGGAGTGGATTCTGCGCAAGCGGTATCGACTGATTTAGGACGGCATGACGACGTTCGACACATCTTCTCTTGGCGACCTGAAGCGGGTGCAGCAAGAACTCACGGCGCGGCTGAGGCATTTTCGGCGACGCGTGCGGATGCGGCTGGTTGTTGAGGGGGCGGCGATCGTTGCGGCGGAGGTGTTTGGTGCGGCGTTTCTCACGTTTGTCATCGACCACGCGCTGCGGCTGGGGGTGGCGGCGCGGGTTTTGATGCTGATGGTCGTTCTTGCCGGCATTGGTTATGAGCTTTGGAAGCGCGTTGTTGGGCCGATTCGGCTGCGGCTGGGGCTGGTTGCTTTGGCGGGGGCGATTCCGCATCGCGGGGATGGGGGGACGAAGGATCTTGCGGCGCTGGTGGCTTCGGTGCTGGAATTGCCGCGGCTGCTGGAAAGTGACAATCCGCCGAGCGCCGCGATGATTGATCGGGCGGTGCGGCGGTGTCATGAGTCGCTTGCGGCGGTGGACTTTGATGCCTCTCTCGATCACGAGCGGCTGAAGAGAATGCTCGGCATGATGGCGGCGTCGCTGGTGCTGCCGGCGGTTTTGATAGCAGTTTTCCCGCATGCATCGGCACTTTGGGCGAGACGGCTGTTCCTTGCTTCGCGGGAGCCATGGCCGCAATACACGTATTTGGAGGTGGCGGATGTTCATGAGGGACGCATCGCGGTGCCTCGTGGGGAGCCGTATGTGCTGCGGGCGCGGGCACGGGATGGGAGCGTTGCGCCGAGCCGCATTCGCCTCAGCATTCAGGCCGGCGACAGGACGAGCGTTCTGATGAAGGAGTTTGGGAAGAATGATTTCCGGCACGATTTTGCGGTGATTGATCAACCGCTGACGCTGGAACTCGAGGGGGGGGATGATGATCTGGGGCCGATCGTCATGGAGCCGGTCGATCGGCCGCGCATTACGAATCTGCAGCTTGTGTCGCAGCATCCGCGGGATGCCGGCCCGCAGAGTCATGCGTTCACGGGGACCGATGCGGATCTTTCTTTCCTCACCAAGACGAAGCTGACACTCACGGTTGCGGCGAACGTGCCGCTCTCGGAGCTGCGGCTGAAGGCGGGATCGACGCATCCCACGCAGAGCGATCTGCATCCGCTGGATGCGACGCATTATGCGATCGAATGGACGGAGGAATCGCCGGCGAAATTCGATCTTGAGCTGGTGGCGCGGGACTCTGGTCTTGTTTCGCTTCCGGTGCCGATCAGCATTGGTTTGAAAGCGGATCAACCGCCGCGGGTTTCTTTGGCGTACAGCGGCGTGCATCCGCGTATTACACCGGCGGCGAAGATTCCGCTGGCGATCGATGCGCGCGACGATTTTGGGGTGATCGCGGCGTCACTTGCCCTGAAGGATGAAACTCCCGATCCGGCGGATCCGGCGAAGCTTCTCCCGCACGAAGGGGCGCTATCTTTGTACCCCCCCACCGCTGCATCGCAATCTGCGGCGACGCAGCCGATCGATCCTCAGCCGTTGTTGCAGCTTAAGCAGACCGTCGACGTCGCCACGATGAAACTTCCAGCCGGGGCGTTGCTCTCCATCACAGCGCTGGCGATCGACGACTGCTACACCGGACGGCAGACGTCCAGATCACGGACGGTCACGTTCCGTCTGGTTCCACCGGAGGAACTTTTTCGCGAGATACTGCAACGTCAGCAGGCGGAGCGGATCAAGTTCCGCAAGCAGATGGAGGAGGCGGAGAAGATTCGCGATGCGATCCGCGTGGCGACTGATTCGCGGCAAATAGCGGATCTGTCCCGGAGGCACCGTGCGTTCCAGCGGGAGGTTCAGCGTATCACCGCCGTTCTGGTGGAATCGTTGACGGAAATGGAGCTGAATTCACTGGGGTCGCCCGAATCCCACACGCTGATGCAGAACAACGTGCTCTTCCCACTCAAGGCCCTGCAGGATGAACTGATCGGCCCGCAGATCAGTGCTTTAGACAATCTTGACCCCGGGGATTCCGCGAAAGTGGCGTCGGCGGCGGATCGGGAAAACCAGATCGCCGATCGCATGAACACGATCCTGAAACAGATGGCGCAATGGGACAGTTTTGTCGACGTGCTCAATCAACTCGACACGATTATCAAGCTGGAAACGCAGGTCAAAGACACGAGTGAAAAGCTCCGGAAGAAAGAGAGCGAAGGCCTGTTCGACAAATAGGAAATTTCGCCCTTTTTTTGATGGAATAAGGTATGCTGACACTTCCATTCGAGGGGATTGCACGGGAGGTTCGGGATGAACGCTTTTCTTAAAGCCAGCGTGGCTGCGGTGGCGACAGTGCTTGCGCTTTCCGCCGGCATGTTGCGCGCCGCACCGGACAAGGCCGCTTCGCCGGGGGCTGCCGCAGTCACCGATATGGACAGGATGGAGTTTACGCAGAAGGACGTGCAGGCGCAGATGCAGGAACTGCAGGAGCGCATGTTCCATCTTGCGGACCTGACGAAGGAGTCGGAGCCGGACAATGCCACGCGATTGCTCCTGGCCGTCCGCAAGGCGCGCGAGCAACTGATCATCGAGCAGATGAACGAGGTGCTGGAGAAGATCGCCGATAAGGATCTGGCGACAACGTCGACCGAGACGAAGGAAGTCCTTGCCAAGCTTAATGACCTTAAGGCATTGCTGGTGGCAACGGATCTGGAATTACAGCTCGCGCTCGACCGGCTTCGGAAGCTGCAGGAAGCGATTCGGCAGGTGGACGAAGCGATTCGGGTGGAGAAGCAGCAACAGGCACAGTCCAAGGAGTTCACCAATCTGCAGCAACTCGGGAGCGCGCCCACGCCTTCCGCACTCAACAAGGCCAGGAACAATGAGGATGCCAATCGGAAGCGGACCGACAATGTCCACGACACTGTGAAATCACTGGGGAAGCTCGAAGCGGCCGGTACAGCTCTCGGGTCGGCGAGCAATTCCATGTCCAATGCCGCGGGCGGTCTTGGGGGCGGGAAGCCGGGAGATGCCGAACTTTCTCAGGCGGATGCGGCGCAGAAGCTCCAGGAGGCGCGGGCTCAACTCGAAAATGAGCGGCAGAAGGTGATCGCCGAACTGAGCAAACAGGTGAAGAAGGTTGTCATTGAGAATCTGCAGGAAATGCTGGACCGGCAGACGGCGGTGCGCGAGAAGAACGAGGCACTCGAGCCGAGACTCGCCAGGAGCCGGGAAGCGGTTCAGGAACTTGAGCTGCTTGCGCCGCCGGAGGAGCGCATCGCGACGATCTGCCAGACGACGCTTGACCTGGTCAACGAGACGGAATTCAGCGTGGCGCTGCCGCCAGCGCTGGAATCTCTGGAGAAAAACATGCTGTACGTGGCGGGCGATCTGACGGCCGGGCGGGGCGATCAGCACGTCATCGGGACGGAAGTGGCGATCGAACAGGATCTCAAGGACCTGCTCGACACGTTCAAGTCGCTGCCCGGCGATGCGAACATCTCCAATTGCAAGGGGTGCAAGGGCAACATGAACAAGCTGCTCGCGGAGCTGAAGGTCATCCGCATGATGCAGTCGCGGGTGAACAAGGGCACGTCCGACGCGGATCTCCAGGCACGGCAGGCTGCTGCTGCCGCGGCGCTTCCGCCGGATCTTCGCGAACGAATCGGCAAGCTTCACGACAGCCAGGAATCCACGCGTCATGCGATGGACCGGCTCGACAAAATGTATGCACAGTGAAGTGGCGGAGAAGGAATCATGAGACAGCTTTGGGCGTGTGGGTTCTGTGCCTCTTATCTGATTGTCTGCGGCGCGGCGTTTGGCGAAGGCACGACGCAGCCTGCCGTTTCCGGGTATGTGCAGCAGGCGGTCGAGGATTTTGACCTCACCCCGCAACTTCTCTCCGGCGTTCGGGCGAAGGGAGCGGGGGGGGGGGGCGGTGATCCGCTGAAGGCCATGGCGGAACAAATGAGCATCATCCGCGATGATCTCGGCGAGTATCAAACGGACGCGCCGGTGCAGACCAAGGAGAAGAAGGTCATCACGGATCTCGATGCGCTCATCGCGGCGCTGGAACGTCATACCGGCACGGGGCAGGGGAATATTCCGAACGGCGGGCGGCGGCAATCGATCATCGTGACGGCTGATCCGAAGAATGGGCCGCTGCATGATGTGAACGATCAGGGCAGGCAGTGGGGCCAGTTGCCGCCGAAGCAGCGCGAGGAGATCCTGCAATCGCGCACCGAGGGTTTTCCGCCGGGCTACGAGGCGCTTCTTCAGAATTACTTCCAGCAGCTCTCGCAGGAAAAGGGCACCGACGACAGGACATCGTCGACCGCCGCACCCGCGACGGCTCCCGCGGCTCCGTGATTTTCAGAGGTTTTACGCATGGCAACATGTTTCCGGTTGTTACGGCCCCTTCGCTTTCTCATCATCAGCGGATGCGCGATTGCCGCCAGCGCGATGCCGGCGAGGCGCGTTCGCGCGCTCAGCGTCGAAACGTTTGACGACAAATCCACCGCGGGCACAATCGTAGGCATTGCGGACAACCAGCTCGCTCTGAAACCGAAGAATGTGGATGCCGCGAGCATCAGGATTCCCCTGGGCGACATCACCGTTATCAATCTCACCTGGCAGGACCGCCAGGCATATATCACCCCCCCACCGACTCCGTCGACGCAGCCGGCGACGGGCCCGGCCGCCGCTGCGTCGTCCATGAAATGGCGCGTTGACCTGGCGTCCAACGATCACGTCGTTGCGAGCATCACGGACTGGTCGGATACGGCGATCACGCTCGCACTCGATAATCGCTTGGTGCTGAAAGTGCCGGTGGAACAGATTCGAGCCGTCTGGTGCAGCGTCGCGTATCTGGTGAAAACGGCGAAGGATCTCAAGATTTCCGCTGAGGCGCAGGACATCGCGTTCGTCGAGAAGGATGGGGAGGTGAAGCCTGTCACCGGCCTGGCGGCCGGTATCGACGGCGGCGATCTGAAGTTTCAGTTTGAAGGGGAAGCGCGGAAGATCAAACTTGAGCGGCTCGTGGGCATTCTGCTCTCCCAGCGGGAGATTCCCACAGTGAAATCGCTTTATTCCACCTTCAGCCTCGTCAACGGGGATGTTCTTTCCGGAAGGATTCAATCGTTTTCCAACGGGCATTTCCAACTGATTCCGCTTGCCTCATCAGATTCGTCGCCCATCGACATTTCCTTAGGCACGATCAGCAAAATTGAATTCCACAATGGACGCCTCGTCCGGCTCACGGACCTGACGCCCGCCTCCGTATCGCAGAGCCCCTACTTCGATCGGCTGATGCCTTTCCAGGTCAATCAAAGCCTCACGGGCGGGCCGCTGATCCTGCCGGAGGGGAGCGTCAACAATGGAATCGCCGTGCATTCGCGCTGTGTTCTGACTTACGCCATCGATTCTGCGTTTGACCGCTTCAAAGCCAGAATCGGATTTCAACAGCCGGAAGGCAAGCTCGGGCGCGCCGCGTGCCGCGTCGTCGGGGACGGCAACGTTCTGTGGGAGGATCAGGATCTGCGCGGTTCTTCCAAGTCGACACCGCTCGATATCTCCGTCGCCGGAGTAAAGCAACTCACGCTCGAAGTTGACTACGGCAAAAACCAGGACGTTGGCGATCGCGTCATCTGGGCGGAACCCCGGTTGATCAGGCCCGCCGCCGGCAATTAATCTGGAATTCCAGCCACCAATGAGGAAGGCATGATTTACACCCGATACGCAGCGTTGATTCTTCCGGCAGTTCTGGCGTTTTCCGCGGAAATGCTGCGAGCGCAGACGACGTCGCCGGCCCCAGCCGCAACCAATCCGGCGCTCGAGGGTCCCACCATCAACGGGACGCTCACGGAGTGGGTGATTTTTGTCGGCGATCCTTACTCGACGGAACTCAATCGCAAGGAACTCGCCCGGAACACACTTCCGCCCTTCGTCAACGAGGTTCGCGATGCTCCCTCCGCCGATGGATCATCCGGGAAAGCGGATGCCGCAAGCGCCGACACGCCGATTCCGATCGGTGTCATTCGCTTCACTCCGGCGGGGCCGATCGACAAGGGAACCACGATCGATGTTGCCGTCAGCTACAAGGAAGGCCGGGCCCTGGGGAGCTGGCCACCGGCGAAAGTCCGTTCCGCGGGGATTCTCTGGCAGGACGTGATGATGGCGGACAAAGCAGATTCTGGCCCGGCAACGCTTCCGGACAAGAGCTGGATTGCGCCGCTGCGCAGTGGGGACAATCTTCGCTCAGGGACAACGACGGAACCGTTCCTCTTGTACGATCTTGAAGTGACTTATCCGATCGGGCTGCAGCTCGCCACAACGGGCGATGGGCAGTACTCCGTTGTGCAACCGATGGATGCCACGATGCACGACCTCACGTTCTACAAGCGCGATGGCTCCGGCCACTGGAAGACGGCGAGCATTTCCGCGCTCGGAAAGACCGCCGGCAGCGTTCTGCACGCCGTCGAGAAACCGAAGCCCGCGGCGCCGGCTCCGGTGGTTGCTGGTGCGCGCCGGGTCGTCATCGTCAACGGGCGGGCTGTCATATCGCCCCCTGCCAGTCAGCCCGCTCCTGCCACTGCGCCTGCAACGCAACCGCAGGGAGCGCAGATCGCGCTGGCGCCGTTTGCCGGCGCTGACGCGAAGATTCTCAGTTTCTGGGATGCCAGGCTCGCGGAAGCCGGCGTCGCGGCTGGTGATCGCGATGTCGCGCTCAAGATCCTCGGGCAGTACGCGCTCGACAAGACGCGCCTCAACGCCATCTATCGCATGGATCCGGCGGAGCTCGATAAAATCCTGCCGCTCGAAATTGTCCCGCAGCCCACGAAGATTTCCCGGATCGCGCTTGTCGTACTCACCAACATCGATCCAGCCATTGAGACGGAACTCGACGAGCAGATTGCCAGGCTCGGCAGCCGCAGTTGGAAGGAACGCGAAGCCGCAATGGAAACGATCGCCAGGATGGGTGAAATGGCGAAGAATCGGCTCGAAAAAGCGACGTCGGATAAGGACACGGAAATCGCTTATCGCGCCGAGCAGCTTCTCGACATGCTCAACGCTGCCCCGCCGGCGAATGAGTGAGGGCGCATTGCTGCGGGGAATGAGCAATACGGCGTTTGCGCCTTTGGCGTTAACCATGGGGAGCGGATACAAAAACCGCCAGATCGAGACGGATGTTAGCCTATTGGCGATGCAAACAAGAGAGAGAAGAAGGAACGAGGAATTGCAGACGAAGATGTAATTTACGCTGCTTTATAGACAATGTGGTGGTACCGTTGGACTGCAGTCATAAGCACATGTCATTTCGATGATAAGACGCGCGTGAGAATTTGATAATTTGCGTTTGCAACGCGCCTTTTTGGGGTCATAGTTTCAAATGATTCCTGCGATGAGCAGCGAAGACGGCCCCGCTGTCACAATGTAATTTGCAATTCGGATTTGAAGCGGGTGTCCCTCACGCCTTTTAGAGCGAAAGCGAAAGCAGCGAGCTGCTTTCTCATGCAGCACGCTGCTTTCTGATGTTGATCTTTCCATATTGTCCAGGGTGGTCCGGCGCGCTGATGCTGCGCCGCACCCGCAAATCAGGAAACAGAGTCATGACAAATGCGCTTCGGTTCAACTCGGGTAAGGCGGTTGCGGGCAATTCGCGTAGCGAGCTGCGCGTGCGGAAGTCCGGCGGTCGGGTGGCGCGGGCGATGGCGGATGCGGTGAACGCGGCGCTGGGGACTCGTCGCGCGGGACCGATGGCGCTGGTCCTCGCGGGGGGAGCGCTGATGGTGGCGATGAACACGATGTCGGCGCAGGCGGCGAACGGGACGTGGGTGCAGGCATCTCCCAGCGGGTCGCAAACGTTGTGGGGGACGGGCATCAACTGGGCGAACGGGACGATCGCGAACGGGCCGGGGTTTGTCGCGGACTTCTCCACGCTGAATCCGACCGCGAACACCAACCCGTTCATCAACCTGGACAGCCCGCGGTCGATCGGGCAACTCCTGTTCGGGGAATCCGGGGCGAACGCAAACGTATGGAACCTGGCGAACAACGGCAATGCAACAAACATTCTGACGCTGGACAACACGGGTGGATCGGGCGGCCCGCTGATCAACGTGACGAGCCAGACGGCGAACATTTCGCTGGTGCTGGCGGGGACCACCGGCGTGACGCTGACGGGCGGCTCCGGGGGCACGGCGTCATCGCTGATTCTGTCCGGCGCGAACACGTATTCGGGTACGACCACCATTCACAGCAACTCGACGAACCTATTCACGATCGACGCGACAACCAGCGCGGCGTTCGGGAACAGCACGATCTTCTTCGATGTGGGGAGCACCAACTTCGGACGCATCCTCCTGGAATCGGGCGTAAACATCACGAACAACATCACGATCAACACCGCGCGTGCTCCGGCGGGGGCGAATGCCGCGATCATGACCAACGGAAACGTGGCGGCGACGTGGAGCGGCACGATCACGATCAATGGGCAGGCGACCTCGGGCGGGGATATTCTTGGACCGTTCACTGCAAGCACGACGAACTTTCTGACGCTCAGCGGTCCGATCATCGACAACCTGCCGTCGCAACCGAAGACGACCAACGGCGGGAACGCGCTGATCCTGCGGGCAGGCAACATCCGCATGTCCGACACTACGGGCACGAGCACCGTGTCGAAGATTGAGAACCGCGACGGCATACTGCAGGTTGGGGCGAACAACGGCATCGCGACCAATGCGTTCGTGGATCTCGGCGGAAACCTCGGGAATCCCGGCGGTCCGGCCACGGTGAATCTCGACCTGAACGGGTTCAACCAGACGCTGGTGGGGATCAGCAACTACATCAGCAATACGCAGGCGGAGGCGATCACCAACAGTTCGAGCACGACGGCAGCGACATTGACGTTGGCGCCGGCCGATCCGACGGCGAATCCGAACCAGGCGCTGCTGGTGTTTACGGCCGGCGGCGCGGGGACGGGCGGGAATGCGCTCATTTCGGACACGAGCGCCAGTGCGCCGCTGAACATCGTGGTCAACGGCGCGGCGGCAGGCGTGCAGTACTTCACCACGCCAAACGGGTCATATCGCGGCACCACGACGCTGACCAGCGGCACGCTGGCGATCAGCGCGCTGGCCAACGGCGGATCGAACAGCAGCATCGGGGCGTCGAGCAACGCGGCGACGAACCTGGTCTTCAACGGCGGAACGCTCCAGTACGTGAACTTCGGGCTGAACGTTTCGAACGGGAACGTGGCGCTGAGCAACTCGTTCACGCCGAGCACGGATCGTAATTTCACGATTAACAGCGGCACGAGCGGCACGATCAACGTGCAGGCTTCGAACGCGACGCTGACGTGGTCTGGCGGATCGGCGGCGACGACGGGCAGCCTGATCAAGGCCGGTCCCGGCACGCTGATTCTGTCGGGGACGAACCTGCACACCGGCGGCACGACGGTGAGCGCGGGCGTGCTGGAACTGACCGGCAGCCTCTCCACCGGCACGACGTCTGTCTCCAGCGGCGCCACCTTCATGGGCACGGGCACCATCGGCGGAACGCTTTCGGTGGCGTCGGCGGGCATTCTGGCGCCGGGCAATCCGACGGTGAATTCGGGCGTGGGAACGCTGACGACGGCGGGGCTGACGCTGAATCCGGGCTCCATCGCGAACTTCGAATTCGGCTCCGGGAACGACGTGATTACGGTCACCGGCGCGGGCGGCCTGAACATCATCGGCAGCAACCTGGACCTGTATTCGGCCGGCACGACCAACGCCTTTTCCACCAACGGCAATTACACCCTGATGAACATCAACGGCGGATTCTCCGGCTCGCTGAGCAACTTCACCGTGGCCAATCCGGTGGCCGGGAAGTTTTACGCACTCAGCAGCACGGCCTCAACGGTGCTTTTGACCATCGGGGATGCGACGACGACCGAATGGAACAACTCATCGACTGATGGGATGTGGACGACAGGGGGCAACTGGTCGAACGGCACGCCGAACAGCGTGGGCGTCACGGCGAAGTTCGCATTCCTGACGGGCGGCGGCACGGTGAACATGAACGGCGACAAGACGGTCAGCGGACTGATCTTCGATAACGGCAACTCGTACACGATTTCGGGCTCGGGGAACCTGACGCTAAACAACGGCGGGGCGGCCGCGTCGGTGACTGTCAACAGCGGGAGCCACACCGTTGCGGTGCCGATCGTGGCACCCAAGTCCACGAGCGTTTCGTTCAACAACTCCAGCGCGCTGAACATCAGCGGGGCCATCAGCGGCGGCAATCCGCTGAGCGTTTCGGGAACGGGGACGCTGACGCTGACGGGGAACAACAGTTTCTCGACCTCGACGCTGAACGGCGCGACACTGAACGTGGGCACCTTCGGCGGGAGCAGCACGAGCGGGACGCTGGGGACGGGCACCCTGACGATGACGAGCAACGGGACGCTGAATTTCAACCGGAGCAATGCGTACGTGTTTGCCGGGGGGATCACGGGATCGGGTGCGAGTGCAGGATCGGTGAATCAACTGGGCACGGGAACGACGACCGTCTCGGGCGCGATGAGCAACCTGACGAGCGTGAATGTCTCGGCGGGCACGCTGATCGCGGGGAGCACGCTGAGTCAATCGGGAGGCATCGCGGTGACGGGGACGGGCTCGCTGACGGCCAACGGGACGGTGAGCGGGGTGGGCGGGCTGACGATGAGCAGCACGGGAACGGTGAATTTGAACGCCGCCAACAGCTACTTCGTGGGGAACACGACGGTGGCGGGGACGACGATCAACAGCGGGACGGTGAATCTGGGTGCTGCGGGCGCCTTGCCCACGAACACGGCGCTGGCGGTCAACGGCGGCGTTTTCAACCTGGGCGGGAACAACATTGCGATCTCGAACATCCTGGATACGAATCCGTCGACGGGCGTGATCACTAACAACGGCCCGACCAACAGCACTTCGACGATCACCTTCACGGGCAGCGAATCCGACTACAACATGTATGCAGCCATCAACGACGGGGCGAGCGGGGGGAAGGTGGCGCTGGTGACGAGTATCACCAACGCCCAGAGCGCAAACTTCCGCATTCTGCACTTGAACGCAACGAGCACGTTCAGCGGCGGCATCACCGTGAATTCTCAGAGCATTGAAGCGGACGCGAACAATGCGTTCGGCACGGGTCCGATCACGATCACGCAGAACAATTCCAGCACGAACTGGAGCCAGATCTACCTGGCACAGAACATCACGATCAACAACAACATCACGGTCTCTCAGGGCCATCCCGTAAACAACGGGGCGGTGATTTTCCAGACGATTGACGCGGGGAATACGACGATCAACGGCAGCGTCACGATCCTGGCGAACAATTTCAGCGGCGGATTGTTCCAGGGCGGAGCGTCGAGCTTCCTGATCGTCAACGGCGCCGTGTATGCGAACGGGACGGCGGACACGATCATCCAACTGGGAGGCAATGTGCAGTACGCCGGAACCGGGGGAAGCTATGCGAACATGCTGATCAACGGCACGGCGCAACTGGGCGTGACCAACGGCCTGGCGACGAACGCGGCAATAGCGTTCGGCCTGGTTCCGACGGGGACGGCATCGCCGGGAATCCTGGATCTGAACGGATTCGACCAGACGGCGGTGTCGCTGTCCGCGCCGGGCACGTCGGCGGGCGGATCGGTGAACAATAGCGGCACCGGACCCAATACTCTGACGCTCAATACGACCGGCACCACCGAATTCGGCGGCGCGATCAACGGGAACATCAACCTGGTGGTGGGCGGGACGGGGACGCAGCAGTTGACGAGCTTCAGCAGCTACACGGGCTTTACGAAGCTCACGGGAAGTGCCGTGGTGGAAGCAACGAATCTGAACTACGGCGGGGGGAGCAGCAGCATCGGCGCATCGAGCAATGCCGCGGCCAACCTGGTCTTTGACGGCGGAACGCTGCGCTACACCGGGACCGACGTGAGCACCGATCGCGGGTTCACCATCAACGCCGGGAAGACGGCGAAGATCGACGTGGCCACCGCCGCGACGAACGTGACCTGGATTGGCTCGTCGCCGGCGAGTACCGGCGGTTTAACGAAGCTCGGCCCGGGCACGCTGACGATCGATGGGTCGGCGACTCACGGGTATACCGGCGCGACGACCGTGAGCGCGGGCACCCTGGTGGTGAATGACACGCTCTCCAGCACGAGCTCCGTAAGCATTGCGAGCGGCGCGGTCCTGGCTGGCAGCGGCACGATCGGCGGGACGCTGACGCATACGGCCGGAACGATCAATCCCGGCGCCGTCGGATCGCAAAGCGCCGGGACGATCACATTCAGCGGTCTGCTGACCCTGAACGGCGGGACCGTCCAATATGATGTGGACGGAAGCCAACTGGGGAACAACGCAGCGCAGGACGTCGTCAAGGCGAACGGCGGGTTGACGATTGCGGGTCCGAGCATCATCGATCTGGAGTTCTTGAATCCCGGATCGCCGCCGTCGTCGCCGTTTGATTTTGTGCTGTTCACGTATTCCGGAAGCGCGGTGACCCAGCCACAGGCCAACAATCTTTCCTTCATCACGAACATTCCGGCTCGTTCGAGCTACACGGCGAACGTGAGCATTGCCGGGGAGGTGTTCGTCCATGTCGTGCCGGGCGTTGCCGCGAACCTGAAGTGGAACTCGAACTCGAGCGGCCTGTGGGACATGACCACGGCGAACTGGCTCAACGGCGCGGTGCAGGACAAGTTCTTCAACGGCGACAACGTGACGTTTGCGGACGGCGCCGGGCTGCAGACAAACATCACCATGAACCAGACGCTGACACCCAGCTCGATCACCGTCACGTCGAACACGAACAATTACACGCTCTCGGGGAACGGGACGCTCGCCGGCGCCGCCACGCTGATGATGAACGGCACGAGCACGCTGACGATCAAAACCAACAACACCTATTCCGGCGGAACCATCATCAATTCCGGGACCGTGGACGTCGGCGGGAGCAGTTCCAACGGCTCGCTGGGCAACGGGAGCGTCACGAACAACGGAACGCTGAAGTTCACGCGGACGGACGGAAACTCGGTTACGCCGCTGACGATCGCCAACAACATCAGCGGGACGGGAAACCTGTTCAATTCGTGCGCGGGCACGTCAATCATGAACGGGACGTTGACCCAGGCGAACATCACGCTCAACGGCGGCGGTACGACGGGGCTATCCGGTGCGGTCACGGTGACCGGAAACCTGACGGTGACCGGCTCGACGCTGGCCGGTTCGACCGGCGGGATTTCCGGTTCCGGAGGCGTCGTCATGAGCGGGACCGGCACTTTCGCGATTCAGGGCTCCAACTCGTATGACGGGAACACGGTGGTCAACAGCGGGATCCTCTTCCCGGATGCCACTGCTTTTGGATCGACGGTCGGGAGCACGACGGTGAACTCGGGCGGCGAAATCTACGCCACCGCGCAGAACACCGATTACGGGAATGAAGCGATTACGCTCAACGGGACGGGCGTCACCAATGGCGGGGCGCTGCGTGCCGGCGGCGCGACGACGTCGACCTTTGACGGACCGGTGACGATCGGATCGAACGCCACGATCAACCTCGACGGCGGGGCGACGCTGGCGCTGACCAACGCGAATTCTCTGACGGGATCCAACGTGACGCTGTCGCTCGCCGGGGGCGGGACATTGCAGGTGTCGGGGAACGTGAGCCTCGGGAGCGGCGGGGCGATTGCGACGGGGACGACGCCGGTCGCCTTTGCACCGCCGGTTTCGAGCAACATCACCGTCAGCAGCCCCCTGACAGGCAACGGAACAATCACCGCGACGACGTCCGGCACGCCGACCATCACGACGATGGGAACGACAATCCTCACAGCGGACAGTCCGTCCTATGCGGGGAATGTGACCATCGGGAACGGAGCGGGGAACCTCCAGATTCAGACGTCCGCCGGCGTGGGAAGCACGGGAACGGTGAACATCGCCGGGAGCGGAAGTGCAACGGCACTCGTGGCGACATTCCAGTTGAACGGGGTGTCCGGCGGGATCACGGTGGCGAATCCTCTGTCGATCGGCGCCCGGCAGGGAGACGGCGTTGATGTTCCGCACGTGGAGAATATCGCCGGGAATAACACGCTGTCGGGCGCGATCACGACGGTGGCGGGCGGTACGGATTACAACTTCCAGTCCGATGCGGGGACGCTGACGATTCAGTCGGGGTTCACGACGACAGGGTTGACGACCGCGCGCAATCTGAAGTTCTCCGGCGCGGGGAGCGGAGCGTGGAACGGGGCGATCACGGAAGTCGCCGCGGCGCCGGTGACCGTCGTGATGAACGGGACCGGGACGTGGACGCTGGGCGGAGCGAACACCTACAGCGGTGGAACCAACGTGAACGCGGGGACGCTGGCGGTGTCGGGTTCCCTGACCGGGGCGAACGTTTCGATTGCGTCGGGCGCCTCCTTCAGCGTCCTGGCCGGCGGAAGCATTTCGACCGCGAGCGTGCTTACCAACAACGGCACGGTCGTGTTCAACAATGCACAGAACACGATTGCATCCTTGAACAACTCGGCGGGCGCGCTGGTGAAACTGCGCGGCACGGCCGTCAAGACGAGCACATTTGTGGAAGCAGGAACGGCGGATGCCTGGACGAGCGGGATGGACATCGGCGTGAGCAAGTTCATTCTGGAGTCGACAAATAAGACCGCTGATCTCGCGCAGTTCCGGAACGAGGTGAAGTTCGGCAAGACCAATCCGGGCAACGGGATGTTCAGCACGACGCTGCCGGGGAACTTCGGGATCGCGGTGCTGGACAACGCGGTGCTGGGGAGGACGACGTTCGGCGGAATTGCAGTCGATGCCAACTCGGTGATCGTGGCTGCGGAACTGCTGGGCGATGCGAACGTGGACGGGCACGTCGATCTGACGGACCTCTCGACGGTGCTCAACAATTTCGGCACGGCGACTCCGGCGTGGACGTCGGGCAACTTCGACGGCGCCGCAACGATCGATCTCACGGATCTGTCGGCGGTGCTGAACAACTTCGGATTGTCGAATCCGAATGCATTTGCGGGAACATTCAGCGGCGGCGCATCGGCGGCGGCGGCTACGCCTGAGCCGGCATCGCTCGCGATGATCGGTCTCGGTGCGGCGATGCTGCTGAGCCGGCGCCGCAAGTCGACGATCTGAGTGGTCACCTGTTTTGAACAACGTGCCACCGGCGGAGGGATTCAGCCTCCGACCGGTGGCTTTCCTTTGGCGCGTCGGCAATTGCACCGCCACAACGAATAGCAGATAATTCGATCATGCTTTTGGCATCCACTTTGTCATTTCGCCGAATTCCTCGTGCAGTGATCGTCAGACTTGTAGTGGCCATTGCTCTTGATACTCTGGTTCAACTCAACTGGAAGGCAACGGTTTCAGGATGTCCGTCAGAGTTTCCTGAAATGGCGCACGCCCTAATAAGCCTTCCATCTTTCTATTTACTATTACTTCTGTTCATAGCCCAATTTGTGAATTGGCTGGCACTGCTTTCACGAGCCGACCTGAGCTTCGTTCAACCTGTGACGGCGCTTAGCTATATCACAGTCGCGGTGGGATCTTACTTGCGATTTGGCGAAAATGTTAACTTTACTCGAGTGACAGGAATCGCCTTCATTCTCTTGGGCGTATTTCTTGTAAGCTGTGGCGGTCATCATGCTTCGGGAGACGACAATGGGCCCATGAGGATCAAGAACAAGGGGAAATAGCATGGCCACTTCGGGGATCGGCCTCAGCACTGTCATTGGTGCGATTCTTTGTGAGGCGATAGGGCAGATTTTCTTTAAGAAGGCGGCCGATGTCGACGTATTCGCACCGCGGCCCCTGATTTCGCGGCTTGTTCGGCGACGGTATGGGCTGATCGCTTGTGGTATTGGAATGCTGATCGGCGAAGGGGTCTTGTGGAGCATTTCATTGCGGCACATGGAGGTCAGCGTTGCCTATCCGCTTGGGAGTCTCGAATTGATAGTAGTGGTGTTTCTGGCACGCCTCCTGTTGGGTGAGAGGGTGGGGCGGCGGCGTTGGGCAGGAATCGCGCTGATTGTCTGCGGCACGGCGTTAGTGAGCGTGAGTTGATATCCATGGCAGAGAAGCCAAGAGTGCAGTGGTTTTCATCCGCTAACGATATTTCGCCCTCACTCTGGCTTGAGTGTTTTCCCAAGACACTTGAGGGCGGCTGGTGGTATCACGTACTTGATCGCTCAGGTCTCGGTGATCAGTTCACGTTTTATTACGGATTGGTCACGTGCGGCGGCAAAGGGATTGGCATCGCACCGGCATTTGTCATGAACGTACCAATCGATATTGTGACTCCGCCCACCGTAACGAAACTACTTCTAGCTGCCGGAAGATTTTGGCCATCTTTGCGTTATCAGCGCACGCTGTTCATTGGTTCGCCATGCTCTGATCAAGGCACCGTGGGACTCTGCCCAGGTGTGAGGCTGAGCGATGTTAGCATTCCATTGCAGAATGCGGTCGAGACCCTCAGCATCCGCGAAGGCGCCAATATGATCGTCTGGAAAGATTTCCCCGACGAATCCGTAAGCGAATTGAATAACCTTATTAATTCGCGCAACATGTTCACAATACCGAGTTTTCCCGAGACTGTAGTTCCGCTACCGGATGGAAACTTTGAAACTTACTTGGCGACACTTACGTCGGGACATCGACACAATCTCCGCAAAAAGCTCAGGAAGAGCAAGGCCATCGGTGATCTGCAAAGCGCAGTTATTCAGAGGCCGGATGCTGCAGAAATCGCGGAAATCTTTGATCTCTTCATGCAGACTTATTCAAGAGGGAAAGTTAAATTTGAGCGCTTAGGAAAGTTATTTTTCCAACAGATTTCGCTGTGCGAAGAAACTCATTTTATAACGTTAAGACTTCCGGAAACCGGGCGCATGACCGCATTCATGTTATGTTTCCGCCTCGGTCGAAAGGTCATCAACAAATTTATCGGATTAGACTACACGTTGAACGATCAATGGTTCATGTACTTTCGCCTGTGGGAGGCGGCCGTGGACTGGGCGATGAGCATCGGGGCGGCGGAGCTGCAGAGCGGGCAGACTGGTTACCGGGCAAAACTGGACATGGGACACCGCCTCATGCCCCTGACAAATGTGTGCATGAATAGAAATGGCGTGCTGCATGAACTCTTTTCGCTGGCGGCCAAATCAGTCACATGGGAAACGCTTGACCCAGATTTGAAGTCGTATGTGGTCGCACAAACCCGCAAGGGCCATCGATAGGAATAATTCGTTCGCGCGCCACTCCGGCTCGGATCACGTTGCGTAAGACTGGAAGCAATTCCTGAGCAATCAATCGGTGAGCAAATGCATTGGGGTGAACGCCATCAACGCCAAGCACGCGATTTCGCCCAGTTTCAACAAGTTTGCGACCATAACTGACAAGTGGAACACCACAGCGTTCCGAAACCAGTGCCGCTTGATCCCAGAAGGCGCGGAGTTCCCGATCCGACGTTTCCTGAAGACCGCTGTTGCGGATCATGCCCGCAACATCGATTTGGAGAAGCTTCGATAAGTAGTCGCCGCGTGCCGTCACGTCGTGATCGGGGATATCGGTGATGAGCGGTGACATGCCGCGACTGCGTACACACTCGATCATGGTACGAAGATTGTTTCCATACTCGGCAGGCCTGACATTACTGCGTGCGACTCGCCCGGAAGTTACCATGAATCTTCGCCAGTTCATGTCCGCGTCATTGCCGCCGAGCATCAAAAGCACGATATCCGGTTTCACAGAATCCAGCACTCCAGGCAGGTCGTTGACCGCGCGGGCGGTGGATCGGTTCACCTTTGCATCGACGACAAACGTGCAATCGAACGCCGCTGTTCGCAGATGATCAACATAGGACATGGCCACAGTCGAAATGACCTGCGCCTCACGTATCTCTGCTGCACCGAGAGTAATGCTGTCACCGAGCAATAGCACGGTAGTGGACGGTGGAATTCTCATTCTAATTCGCCTCACGCAGTCGTCATAACGGTTTCACTTCTGAATTTCTGCTGTGACAAGTTGTCTTCAACAGGCTGAGCTGAGTAGTGTCGTTGATCAATAATGCGGCGGAGCTTGCGACCCTGCCGCAGCGTGCCGATGGGAAGGGCTGTCACTTTCATCCGAAAAATGCCGAGTGCGAGATTCTTAATAAGGTCAGGATAAAGCTCCGTCGCCTGAATATGAATTTCCTTCTGAAGAACGTCGATATCAGTACGCTGTGTTTCCACACGAATGTCCATCACTTCGCGCACGCCATCCAGCGAGAAAACCACTTGCCAGTTATGAGTAAGATCTGGAACCTGGCGAAGAATATTCTCAAACATGAGCGGGTAGAGATTGCCACCACTCGCTACGACCATTTCATCTCTCCGCCCTCTGAGCCTCGCCAGTCGGGGCGCGGGCAAGCCGCATGAGCATCGTTCAATGCCAATACGTGATACGTCTCGCGTGCGATATCGGATCAACGGCATGACCCGCCTGCGCAATGTTGTGAAGACTATTTCACCGTATCCCTCTTCGTCAGGCTCTAAAATCTCGGATCGGAAATCGAGGTTGTCGATGTGATAACCGTCATGATTCGCGCAAGGCTGAAATCCCAAGCCACTGCCAAGCTCCACGCTGCCGTAACACATTTTGATAGTTGCGCCGCCCCACACACGCGACATCCACGGGATCGCATCCGCCGGCATTTCTTCCGCGCCACCGATCAGGAGTTTGAGGGGCCTGACTCCATGTTTTTCAGCAAGCTCCGTCAACCGAATTAACCAGGTGGGTTCACCGAGAACGACTGTAAATTTGTACTGCTCAAGGCGCCGGTACACTTCGATGGGATCAACCTTTCCAAACGCCTGGCAGAAATTGCCGGTGCGGTGCAGTCCTTGCTGAAAGATCATTCCGGGAATCCAGATGGAAAAATCAAACGCATTGGCCACACGATCCTCCGGCCCCACTCCCATCAGACGCAGACCGGAGGCCATGACTGTCCCCATGTCGGCCATTTCTTGCTGATCGAAATAAATCTGTTTGTTTTTTCCGCTGGTGCCGGAAGATTCAAATACGATTGATGGTGGCTTGCAGAGGAATTTTTCGGGATCGCGCACGAGATCATCGGGCGTGGTGAAAAAATCACCAAGATCGCTTGGGTTACGCACGCGCGATGGGTCGATCCCCAGCCGTGCGAATGCTTCCCGATAGAATGGTGAATGTTTCGCAGCCCAGCGCACAGTCTGGCGAAATCGGTGCAATGACATCTTATCCAGAAACCCGGCGGATGTGAGGCGGTACATCGCGGTCAATGACTTGTGAGACATTCTTCCGGAAACGTAATCGGCCACTCGATAAATCATGAAATGAGCCTTTTTAAACTAGCGAAGATCGCCCATTGCGGCATGAATCATCTCGGCCGTGTAGGCAATGTCATCATCCGTATGTGCTGAAGATAGGAACCAGCATGCCGATCCCGACGAATTGGCATGTATGCCACGAAGCAACAGGCCTTGGCGGAAGCGTGCGTACGAATCGGTATCCGCTGACAGCAGATCACGATAATGTCGAATGGGCCTCCCATCTGGCGTGAAGACCACCTGGAACATCGTTCCGGTCCCCTGCACAATGCACGGTACGCAAAAGTCGCTCGCTGCTCTGCGAATAGCTTCCATCAGATGCTGACCTCGAGCTTCCATGCGTTCCAGGAGATTCTCGCTGAGAAGTGCCTCAATCACTGCACGACCGGCCGCAGCGCACATCGGATTGCCGTTGTACGTGCCTCCATGCTTAATCTGATTACTCGCCACGAGATTCATCACTTCCGCCTTTCCCGCGAACGCACTCAAAGGCGTTCCCCCGCCGAGTGCCTTACTGAAGACCGCGATATCAGGTGTCACCCCGAAGTGTTGTTGCGCGCCTCCGATGGAAAGCCTGAAGCCTGTTACGATTTCATCGAAAATCAGAATGATCCCGCGGCGAGTGGCTTCATTCCGGAGCAACTCCAAAAAGCCGGGATCGGGCATTGTGCATGCATTATTTGCCACAATTGGCTCAGCAATGATTGCTGCAAATTGTCCCTCATATTTATCAAGAATGGATAGGAGAATCTCGGGATGGTTCCAGGGACAGATCACCACATCCTCTACAACGCCTGCTGGGATGCCGCGTGAATGCGGATGACTGGATGGATTCGTCAATGCCCCGGTCTGAAATGCGTTGGGCCGATTGGATACTGCAAGCACGTCGACCCATCCATGGTAATGCCCCTCAAACTTCAGAACACGCGAGCGCCCGGTAAATCCGCGCGCCGCACGAATCGCACCGCAAATCGCCTCAGATCCCGAATTGGCATACCTGACCAGATCGGCGCATGGGACCGACTCGCAGATTAGCCGAGCAAGTCCTACTTCCACCGTGTTGCACGTGCCGAACATGGAACCTTGCGCCATTTGATCGCAGACTGCAGTCGTAACAACCTCAGGAGCATGTCCAAGAATGAGCGATCCGTAGCTGAGCAAATAGTCAATGAATGTGTTCCCATCAACGTCGGTAATATGGCTCCCGCAACCGTGATCCATGTAGAGTGGATATGGCAGTTCCCCGGTAGTCACCGAACGGGCTGAACTACTGATGCCGCCCGCTAACACCGATTGCGCGCGTGCGAACCATTGCTTCGACTTCGCGGTGTTATGCGCCGGATCAAACGAATTGCTGCCTCTTGTGTTCTGAATAACCGTCATGAATGATTTCCTCGTGTCCAGGCCAGGGCTGTACGAACGAACATTTCGGCTACGGCCTGCACGTCGCTCCAACAGACATATTCGTCAACGCAATGTGCCTGCATCAGGCTTCCCGGACCCCACACTATTGTCGGCGTGCCCAGAAGCGACGCTCGCAGCCCCGCTTCACAGCCCGAGTTGAAACCACTCATCTCACGTGGTGAATTTGAAGCCGCCAAAGTCGCATCGACCGCACGTCGTGCGTAATGGCACAAAGGATTCGACAGTGGAATCTCGTGTCCGGTATACGTTTCGACGAAGTTTATGAGTATATGTTCGGGATTACGGTTCCTCGCTGCGAGCCGACGATGAAGTTCATCAGAGAATCTCGCTTGATATGCTGATAAATCATCGTCGGGCAACAGTTCCAAATAGCCTGTGCATTGGGAAGAGTCACACACCATTCCCTGCCACTGACCACCGCGAACGGCATCTACGGTGATTGGACGCGCGATCGGATATCCGGCAAACAGTGGATGAACATCGACCTTTCCAGAATCGGTTTCCATCTCCTTCAGACAATCCAGCACGGCGCGAAGAATATCGATCGCATCCACGCCCGCCCACTTTACGGTGCTGTGAACTGATCTGCCGATACAGCTGATCTCAAAACGCAAACCCCCTCTGGAAGCGTACCTCGGCATTGATTCAGTGGGCTCCAGGACAATGAGCGCATCGGGAACATGGCCGCGAACATGGCTGGTCAACGTTCCCAAACCCACGCAATCTTCTTCACCTGGAATCAGTTCAACGAAGATGTCTCCACGGTGGGGGATTCTGGATTCTCGGATTGCATAAAGTGCCAGCAACGCGCTAACGAGTGGCCCCTTCGTGTCGCAGGCTCCGCGACCGAAAATGCGATTCTCCCTTGTCACGCCGGTCCAGGGATGATCACTCCAGCGCTCAGGTTCAGGCGCGGCAACCACATCGCTATGCGCATTAAAGCCGATTGATGGCCCACCGCTTGTTCCTCGCAGCCGAATGACGGCCGTCGGCCTCCCTGCAAGTGCAAGATGCCGGGCCTTGCTTTGCGGATAACACTGCAGCGAATCTTCCGTCGCTTGCCATAGGTCTACTTCGAATCCCATTCGCCTGGCCCAGGTTGCTATGAAATGGACAAAGGGCCCCTCGCTCCCGCTGACACTCGGAAATCGAATCGATTCGCAAAGCAGTTCTCGAAATTCGAGAGCATGAGTGCTGACGAGTTCGGTCGCCCTGGAGGTCTGCTGATCCTCACTATTCAGCGGAATTGTCGCGACATGTGCGCCCGAAATGTTGTTCATGCAGCAGATACCTCGCCGCGAATCCAGTGGCGCTCGAATATCGCGGCGACATCGTTGAGAGTTTCAAAGTTAAAGTAGTCAAGCCGCTCTTGCGAAAGCAACGAGGCAAGGGTTCCTTTTGCGAAGCGAATCGAGGCCTTTCGTGCCGCACATATATCGGATCTGCCGTCGCCGACATATATGACTGTGCGGCCTTCCTCCGTAACTCTCCTCGCCGATGCACATTTGCAATGGGCAGCCTTCGCATCGCACGTTTCGGAACTTAGCGGGCACATCAGCGAAAGTCGGTCCACGCGATGTTGAATCTGATTGGCGAAAATTGGCGGCGGCGAGATGCGATTCATTTTAAGTATGTGCGCGATGAAGCCATGAATGCCGTCGCTGAGAATTGAAACCGGAACGCGCAGCTCGCCTAGTAGATGGAATAAACGTTCCGCACCCGGATCGATCGGAACGTCATCCAAAAATACCCGCAGTTGCTCTTCCGTGATCCGGAGAAGGTTCAGTTCCCGCCGCAGGCATTCCTCGGAACCTATGCGTCCAAGGCTCCAATGCACCTCAATTTCACGCCAAGAATCATCAATGGCAAAACGCCGGATTAGCTCATCGATCACATCGATGCGCGTAATCGTGCCATCGAAATCTAGAAACACCTGTGTCAGATTACTGGGCGGAAATGGTGCGTGCAGCATAAATTGGCCGGTCTCCACATAAATGTCCGGCAATTATAGGCACCGACCAGGGCAAAGTGACGGTCATGTTGCGAAGCCAAACGCGAACTTCTCTACGCGGCTATTGCTAACTCAACCCGACCACTAACGACGACATGGACGAACGTGGCTATTCGGTCTGTGAAGCATTTCGAATGGCTCCACACAGCCTTCTCGAAGCGGTTTCAGTCACCACGCTCAATCAGTTGTGGAGGATTATATCGGGCCAATCCGCGTTGATGCTGACGCAAGCCTCCACAACCTGAGTCTGGAAAATACAGGTTTCGGAGGAATCCGAAGCCTGCTTTGATGAGCAGCGTCGCGGGGAAAAGTTCACACCTCCGACCTCCGGTTTATGAGTGTGACTCGCGCAACAACTGAAACTTCTTGAAACTGCCGCAGCCGATGGAAACCCCAGGTTTGTATATACTTGGGCTAAGATTATGCAAGGTGCAACTGAAAAGCATCTTTTTCACCAACTCATGTAGAATGTGATGTCAGTTTCTCCGCCGAACCGTACCCTTCGACCGAGGCCCATTCCCGCTTGTGCCCGGATGATTCTGCCGGGAATGATTACGACATCATCGCCGAGCGAATCACGGTTTCGGCGGCTGCCGATTGAGTCTTCAAATACTCAGGGAGCGGTCGAGGAACTGACGATTGTTCCGTGTCCAGTGAGTTCAATCCTCTTCCTCGTTGACCTTATACGGACAAAACATCACCCGGCAAGAAAATGCTCGCGGGGGGAATGCTCGACACCGGACGCGGGTCGCTTTCGACACCCGGTGTCTATTGGGGTGCCCAATCCGAGTGAGGCCGTCGACAGGCGGAGCTCGCACAAGTGGCGGCTTTTAACCCGCCCCGTGACAGTGTGCGGAAAGGGCGGTTTGTTTGGAGTGTTGCAGGAAGTGTCTTTGCGGGGGGTGGGGTGGGCTGGGGGGGGGGGGAACCGGGGAAACCGGGTATCTTATTTGTTGCACGCGCAGCAAAAACCCCACGATCTTCTTAAAAAAACCGTGGGGTTTGCCGTAGTCGGGGCGACAGGATTTGAACCTGCGACCCCCAGACCCCCAGTCTGGTGCGCTAGCCAGGCTGCGCTACGCCCCGAGGAGTTCCGGAGTATAGCAGAACGGGGCGGCGAGGCCAAATGGATGGTGGAAGATTGTTTTTGCCCTCCCCCCCGCGATGCCGCTTCAAGGCGCAACTCCGAACGTTGCGAACGGACTTGCCTTTAGCCGAAGGCGGAGATTGAATGGGCGAATGACTTTTGTTCCTCCACAACGCCAGGCGCCGCGGCATCCGAAATATGATGCGATTCATCGCGCGCTGCTGACCGGTCTGCTTTCGAATGTGGGGACCAAGTCGGATACGTATGAATACCTCGGGGCGCGGGGGACGAGATTCAATATTTTTCCGGGGTCGGCGCTCTTTGCGGTGAAGCCGAAGTGGGTTGTTTCTGCCGAACTGGTGGAGACGACGAAGCTCTATGCCCGGACGTGCGCGGGGGTGCAACCCCAGTGGATTGAGCAGGCGGCATCGCACCTCGTCGAGCGGAGCTATTCAGAGCCGCGGTGGGATGCCAAAACAATGTCGGCGGTGGCGACGGAGAAGGTGTCCCTGTATGGGCTGGTGCTGATTCCCGCGCGGACCGTGCCGTTCGCGCCGATCAATCCGAAGTTGGCACGGGAGATTCTTATTCATCATGCGCTCGTGCTCAGCGACCTGCCTGGGGGGGGCGAAGGCCGCGCGGTGGCGCCGTTTATGAAACATAACAAGACGCTGGTGGCGGAGGTGGAGGGGATGGAGGCGAAGATTCGGCAGAAGAATCTGCTGGCGGGGATCGAGACACGCTACGCTTTTTATGATGCGCGGGTGCCGGTTGAGGTGGTGGATGGGGCGACGTTTGAGCGGTGGCGCATTGCGGCGGAAATGCGGGAACCGCGGGTGCTGTTCATGAAGAAGGAGGATCTGCTGCGGGCGGATGCGCCGGCGATTACGGCCGAGAATTATCCGGATCGGCTCGCGGATGCCGGCGGCGGGCTGCAGTTGCCGGTAACGTATCGCTACGAGCCGGGGGATGTGATGGATGGGGTGATGCTGACAGTGCCGATGGCAGCGCTGGCGCAGTTGCGCGGGGATCGGTACGAGTGGCTCGTGCCGGGCATGCTGGAGGAGAAGATTGCGGCGCTGCTGCGCGGGCTGCCCGGGGCGCTGCGGCGAAATTTTGTGCCCGTGCCGCAGTGGGCGAAGGGGGCGGAGGCTTCTTTGAACAACACAGAAGGCGGAAGTCAGGAGACAGACGTTTCCTTGCGGGATGCGTTGGCGGCGTATTTGCGGCGGCAGACGGGCGTGGAGATTACCGGGGCGGATTTTGCAGAAAAGGAGCTGCCCGAGTTTCTGAGGATGAATTTTCGAGTCATGGATGACACGGGGCGACCGCTGGCGCTGTCGCGTGATCTGTCGATGCTGCAGCGGAAGTTTGCGACACAGGCGGCGCATTCCTTTGCGGGCGTGGGCGGGACGGATCGGCGGTTTCAGCGCGATGGGATCGTGCGATGGGATTTTGGGGATTTGCCGGAGTCACTGGTCGTGCAGCGGTTCAACATGCGGATCGTCGCGTATCCGACTCTGGTGGACCTCGGAGAGGCGGCCGGGTTGCGGTTGATGCCGTCGAAGGAGGGGGCGGAGGCGGCGCATCGAGCCGGGGTGCAGCGGTTGTTCCGGCTGGAGTATCGGAAGGATGTGAAGTCACTGCGGAACCAAATTCCGCAGTGGACCCGGATGGCGCTGCAGTACTGGCTCATCGGCCCGACGGAGGAGTTGAAGGAGGATCTCGTGACGCTGATGGTGGATCGGGCGCTCTTTGAAGGGGAAAGTGTTCCGCGCACGGCGGCGGCGTGGGAGGCCTTGAAGCACAAGGGGGCGACACGCTTGTTTGAGACGGGCGAAAAGATGGCGGGGCTGGTCGGCGAAATCCTGGAGCAGAATCATGCCTTGGCGCTGGCGATGGAATCCGCTCCGAGTTCAGCGACGACGACGGATCTGCATGATCAACTCGTTTATCTCTTGCCAAAGCATTTTGTGTTGTCGACGCCGACGCAGTGGATCGGGCACTTGCCGCGCTATCTGGCGGGGATGCGGCTGCGGCTGGAAAAACTGCGGAGCGGGGGAAGCTCGGCGGGAGGAATTGTGGATCGGGATCTGGAGGGGATGGGGAAGGTGGCGGGGTTCTGGAATATGTATCTTGCGCGGAAGGCCGAGCATGATACGATTGGCTTGCACGATCCGGAACTGGAGTTGTTTCGCTGGATGATCGAGGAGTATCGAGTGTCCCTGTTTGCGCAGGAGCTCGGGGTCGCGGTCCCGGTGTCGGAGCGCCGATTGGAGAAGCAGTGGGAGAAAGTGCGAAAGGCGTGAGGTACCATCGGACCACAGATGAGCGTCGATCGACCAGGCGCGGTTCGCACGCTTTCGGCAAAATGGGGAATGTCGATTCTTCTTTTAGATATTGACGGCCGGCCGCCTTTTAGGCCGCGAACCGGGAATGACCCATAAAACACGCGATGGCGCCGGAATCTCCGCGCGAAGATCAGGACCGCACCACCTTTTTGGGGCTGACGTCTTCTCCAGTGCACGTGAGCTACTGTCGAAGAATCCGGGGTCAGATATGCGAATATCGACAGCGAAATTGCTTCGCGCCTATTTGTTGGCTGTGTGCAAAGGAGAGACGCGATGTCGCAAGAGTTCAGCGGTTCGCAGGATGATGGTCGTCCGCGTCTCAAACTTGAGTGCAAGAACAATTCGAAGATGGCCCCCGTCTGCTATTCGCGTTTTCCCGATGATGCATTGCGCGGGATGTCGCTTTACATGCGGAGCGTCGGGCCCGGGGGGAGCGAACGGTATGTGCTCTATGCATCGGAGAGTGTGCTGTTTGGAGATGCTCATCGCACTCGCTTGAAGGATCTCGGCGTCAAATACATTTACATTTCGGTGGCGGATCAGCAAAAACTGCGGCGGCAACTCGAGGAGACGATCGAGACCGTCGTCAGCGATCCTAAGATGAGCCTCACGACGCGATGCGAGATCGTCTACGAATCGAGCATCGAGTTGCTTTCCGAAATGCTTTCAACGCGGGATGTGGAGGAAGCCCTGCCGCGGCTTCGGCGCGTGGCCGATTCGATTGTTTCGCTGCTTCTGGAAAGCCCGCTCGCATTTCGTTACATGTTTGAAGCGGCGCACCACGATGCCTATGCGGCGACTCATGCGGCGAACGCTGCGGCTTGGTTGCCCGCGCTGGCGATGGCGATGGGGGAGCTGCGGCGAGAGGCGATTGTGACCTACAGCATGGGTGGCCTGCTTTACGACATCGGCATGGCCTTTATGCCGGCAACAATGCTCAATAAACTGGGGAAACTGAGCACCAACGAGCGCGAACTGATCCGGCAACATCCGGAGCTCGGCGGCCAAATGCTGCGACAATTGAAGAAGGTCGACCCGCTGATTGCCACCATGGCCAAGCAGCATCACGAGCGGCTCGACGGCACGGGGTACCCTCACGGGCTCCTCTTTGACCGCATTCCGCTCGCCGTGCGGATGGTGGCGGTGATCGATACTTACGACGCGCTGACGTCCTTTCGCCCCTACCGGGATAAGGAAATGTCCCCGGGCGCAGCGCTGGCAGCGCTCAAAAAGGAGACACCCCACCGGTTCGATCCCCAGGTCGTGGAAGCCTGGACAAACCTCCTGACCGATGCATGCCCGGCGGTGCGGGAGGAGCAGCCGGGCGAGACGAGGGGGGACGGCTATCAGGATACGGGAAAGGGGAGGCGGCGCTTTGCCCGATACGTCGTGAATTGCCCGGCACAGGTGACCATTCTCCAGCTCGTCAAGGGGAGCTGGAAAGAGACCAACCAGGTCGATGCCGTCGTGCACAACCTCTCGCGCGGCGGCTTGCAGTTGCTGGCGCAGCTCGAGTTGGGCCCGGGGACATACGTTCGGGCACGTTTGAAAGCAAAAGACAATGTGAGCCGAAAACTGGACGCGATGGTGGTGCGCGTTCGGAATTGCGGCGACGGCTGGTTCGAGTTTGGGTCGCAATATGTGGATTTGGCGAGGGAGCAGGTGATGTTGCCGGACGGGGAGTTTGTGGAGGCCTGAAGCGCAGCGGGCGCGACCTCACAAGCATGCAAGAGCGCTCGGCGTGGGGGGAGGGAGGGGGGGGGGGGAGGCAGTGGTGACGCGCTATGCCTGTGGGGGCGATTGTTCATTCGGGCCAGCGGCGATAGCAAAGATCAACATCTAACGTGGCGCGGGGGCTGCCCAAGAGCCTTTCGGCTTAACCTCCGATGGCAAGGAATTCGACGCCGTTTTCGTCCTGCTCGCCGTAGCAGTGGGCGCCGCAGTACTTTTAGAGGATGGTACGTTGTTCAGGAGTGAGGTCCATATACAGATGATAGCACAACATCCTCGACCTGCCCGAGGCAGCGCGCCTCGGGCCTTGTGAGCTTGGAAACCCCGGTTCTTATGCGGAGAGATGGCGTCGGGGGGGCGTTGATGCTCGCTTGCGTTTCCATTACCGTACAGAACTGGTTTTCGGCCGCGGTTTCATTCCGGTGGAGTGCAACAGGCGCTGAGGATGCGATTAGAAACACGAGGGTATGTCCATGGCGAATTTGCCGACGTTTAAGACGGTGACGGTTCCGGCGCAGGGTGCGGCGATCACGATGGCGGGCGGAAAACTGAGTGTGCCGGAAAACCCGATTATCCCCTTCATTGAAGGAGATGGCACGGGGCCGGACATCTGGCGGGCGTCGGTGCGAGTTTTTGACGCCGCCGTGGCGAAGATGTACGCCGGGAAGCGCAAGATTGCATGGATGGAGGTGTATGCGGGGGAAAAGTCGTTCAACAAATTCAAGACCGGGACGCCTGAAGGAGACGCGAAGGCGTGGCTGCCGGACGACACCGTGGAGGCTTTCAAGACGTTTCTCGTCGGCATCAAGGGGCCCCTGACGACCCCGGTGGGCGGCGGAATTCGGTCGCTGAACGTGGCGCTGCGGCAGATGCTGGACCTCTATGTCTGCCTCCGGCCGGTGCAGTATTTCGCCGGCGTGCCGTCGCCCGTGAAGCATCCGGAAAAGGTCAACATGGTGATCTTCCGCGAGAACACGGAAGACATTTACGCGGGCATTGAATACAAGGGCGGGAGCCCGGAAGCACAGAAGATCCTCGAGTTCATCGCCAAGGAGTTCCCGAAGGATTTCAAGAAGATCCGCTTCGGAACGGAGCAGGCAGGCAAAGAATGGCAGAGCACGCTCGAAGGGATCGGGGCGCCGCACCGCGATGTGAAGCTTGAGGTGGGCATCGGCATCAAACCGGTGTCCTATCTCGGCACGGAACGCCTCGTGCACTCGGCGATCGGATACGCGATCAAACACAAGAAAAAGAGCGTCACCCTCGTGCACAAAGGCAACATCATGAAGTTCACCGAGGGGGCATTCCGCGACTGGGGCTACAAGGTGGCCAAGGAGTTCTACGGCGCCGTCGAGATCGATGGCGGACCGTGGTGCAGAATTCCGGAAGGAAAGCCGGGCGCGGGGATTGTCATCAAGGATTCGATCGCCGACATCACCCTCCAGCAGGTGCTCACGCGGCCTGACGAATTCGATGTGATCGCCACGCTGAACCTCAACGGCGACTACCTCAGCGATGCGCTCGCGGCGCAGGTCGGCGGCATCGGCATCGCCCCCGGCGGAAACATCAATTACCTCAGCGGCCATGCGATCTTCGAAGCAACCCACGGCACTGCGCCCAAGTACGCCAACCAGGACGTCGTCAACCCGGGCTCCGTCATTCTCTCCGGCGTCATGATGCTCGAACACCTCGGCTGGCAGGAAGCGGCCGACGCAATCGTGCGCGGACTCGAGAAATCCATCGCCGGCAAAAAGGTGACCTACGACTTCGCCCGGCTCATGGAAGGCGCCACCAAGATCAAGTGCTCGGAGTTCGCCGACGAGATTATCAGGAACCTGGGATAAAGCGCCGAACTGATCGCCAAAAGTTGTTTCCCTGCTGGAGACCTCATGGAAAGGCCAAGCACCCTGGCGGCGCTGTCGCACTTGCGGACGCGGTACATTTATGAGCTCACAAAGCCCGAAGTGCTGGAGCGGTTCGGGCAGATGTGCCGCGAGCGCTCAGACGCCGAGGCCGTGCGATGCATTTTCAACAACGCCGCGCACGAGTGGATTCATTCCGTGGGGGTGAGCGCCGACAAGGGGCTGCAGGCCGTGGTGCCCCCGATCCCGCCGCAGGAATTGCGGGCGATCACGGCCGCGCCGGAGCCGGAAATTTTCTTGTGGACCGGACTCGTCGATATAACGAGCTTCCTCGCGATCTATCATCACTACAAAGGGAACGCGCACCGCGCGAAGGTGCTCGATTTCGGCGCGGGGTGCGGGCGCATGATCCGGTTCCTCAACGATTTTTCGGAGAAATACCAACCGTTCGCCAGCGATGTCAACGGCCAGCACATGACGTGGTGCGGGGAGAATTTGAAGGGCGTGACGTGCTTCAAGAACGGCACAGTCCCGCCATTCCCGGAAAAGGTCGGCGAGAAAGACGTCGCCGGATTCGACCTCATTTACAGCCTGTCGGTATTCACGCATCTGCCCGAGGTGACCGCGCGCAAGTGGATGGAAGAAATTCACGCGCGCCTGGCCCCGGGCGGGATTCTGATTTTCACAACGCATGGCGATCGCGCCCTCGAAACGATCTGCTCGTCGGAAACGCATCAGAAAATGTTCATGGTCACGCAGGGCCAGGCGGAGGGAATTCGCGCGAATCTCGGCCGCGAACGGTTTGTGTACCTCAAATACCCCGACGAAATCCTGCAGGCCGCCGACGCTGGAAGCGACTACGGCAACTCCTTCATCCATCCCGATTACGTGCGCCGTGAATGGGGCCGGATGTTCGAGGAACTCGAATACATTCCGGGGGGTTTGCGGGGATGGCAGGATGTGATGGTTCTGCGGCGCCGGGGGTGAGCGGGAACCCGCGGGCGCTGCGGCGTTTGCGGTCGCGCGCCAGCAACCCTGCAATTACAACCGTGGCTGGAGTGCCCGCGACAGTGGGAATCCACAGCGGAAGGGCGAATTCACGACGATCGTCCTCTTCGGCCTCGATGGAAAATATCGTAATTGAAAGAATCCCGTGCGTTGCGGCAACATGATAACTGTGACGACTTCCCGTGAATTCGAGGGTGCGGTTGTGCGTCCATGAACATAGCCAGACAATGGCAAAGGCGGCGGTCAGCAGGAGCGGGAAAATGAAGCCGAGGCGTTTCATGGATGATAGTCCATTGTATAGCTCTTTCGGCATGTAGTTGCCGCTGTTGGATAAGCGTTTCCTTTTACGAGGTGCACGATGATGGCATTGCGACATTGGTGGTCCGGTGGGGTTTTCGCGATTGCGGTCATGGCGAGCGGATCAGGCGTGATGGGGCAGAGCGTCACGACGGCGACACAGGCGACGACGCGGCCGGCGCAGACCCCGGTCCTATCAGCGAACACCGTGCTCCATGCGGATGTACCCTACGGCGGACCCGACGCCAAGATGGACGTCGCGGATATTTATTCGCCGGCAGGGGCGAAGCGTGCCCCGGTGCTGATCTTTGTGCACGGCGGAGAGTGGTCCCGCGGCGACAAGCACGATGTCAGCTTCAAGCCGAAGTTCTTCAACGAAAACGGAATCGTCTTCGTGGCCGTCAACTACCGCTTGTCGCCCAAGAACCCGCATCCGGCGCAGGTGCAGGATGTGGCGACCGCCATCGCATGGGTGCATCAACACATCGGGGATTACGGCGGCGATCCCCAGAAAATCGTCATCATGGGGCACTCGGCCGGTTGCCATTTGGTCACCCTCGTGAGTTTGAATCCGGAATACCTGGGCCACGTCGGCATGAACCCGGCGGATCTCCGCGGCGTCGTGGCCTGGAGCGGCGGAATGTATGACCTCGCTGCACGCGCCACCGGCGGCGGCATGTATCCGCCGTTTATTAAGGCGACCTTCGGCGAGTCCGAGGAATCGCAGCGGGCCGGATCGCCTCTGACCTATGCAACCAACGCGAAGGACGCTCCCCCGTTTCTCATCGCCTCCTGCGACGATGAGAAATCCAAAACCTCGCGCGAAGCCTCGCAACAGATGATCGACGCCATCAACGCCGCAGGCGGCCATGCCGAATCGGCCATCCTCGTCGGCAAGGTCCATTTCACCGCCAATCATGAACTCGGCGCGCAGGGCGACAAGACCGCCGCCATTCTCCTCCGTTTCTTTCATTCCGTGACGAGGTGATTCAATGACTCGCAAATCGCACGGCTTCACGCTCATCGAACTCCTCGTCGTCGTCGGCATCATCGCCCTCCTCATGGCAATCCTCCTCCCCACCCTCGGACGCGCCCGCGAACGCGCCAGAACCACCAGATGCCTCGCCAATCTCCACAGCATCGGCCAGGGCCTCGTGGCTTATCAGGGACTCAACGACGGTTACGTCGTGCCATCCTTCAACATGCCGCAACCCGGCACGTTCCAGGCCGCTGCCGGAGATGTGGTCGACGGATGGGCGGCGATTCTCGACCGCGATGGCGTCGTGCCCGGCTCCCAGGGTCCAACCAACAACGTCTTCTTCTGCCCCAACACCCAGATCATCGACGGCATGGCCGGCGGACAGACCGCTTACGATCAGAACAAACCGCAGGGATACCAGGACTGGCCAGTGCAGTTCACCCAGGCAGGCGGCGACAGCGCCACCAAGCAGGATCCCACGCTCCCCATTGCCGGATTCGGCGATTCCAACGGCCCCTACGTCCATGAAATCCGCTGCGGCTACTGGCTAAATGCGACCAACCCCATCGGCACCGCGCCGACAACCCAAGCCCCGCCCCTCTGCACCGCCTACACCCAAAGCGTCGGCTTCGGCCCCTACGGCAACGGATCCGTCATGCCCCTCGTGCGCTCCACGAATATTGCTCGCCCGCAGGCGCTCATCGTCGCCACCGACGGCATTTACATGGGTCGCCAGAGCGTCGTTCGCATCGGCGAGCAGAACCGCCGCATCGGGTACCGCCATCCGGGACGCACCCTCACCGTCAGCTACAACGGCAGCAGCATCACGACCGAGTTCACCGTCACCAACTCCGTCTTCGCCGACGGCCACGCTGAGTCAATCAACAACAACGATTTTCCCCACAGCAATGCCCCGGCGGAAAACAACGGCCCCTGCTCCATCCTCGCGACACAATAATCCCGCAATCTATTCGCTCAAACGCGATACTTCGCGGAAGAGCCCCGTTCCCACCCGCGAAACACACCCCGCCCCATGTTGTCGCACGGCCCGGACTCGCCTAGAATGCAGCGCTTGCATTTGGAAAGAGGTCTTTAACATGGCTGATCTGAAACAAAAATCTGTGCTTATCGTTGACGATGATCCCGACGTCGTAACCGCCATCACCATGGCCCTCCAGGATCAGGGCGCGAAAGTGTTTGCCGCTGCCGATGGCGCCCAGGCCGTCGACCTGCACAACAAGGAACTTCCCGATCTCGTCGTCCTCGACATGATGCTCCCGAAACGCTCCGGCTTCCTCGTCCTGGAACACATCAAGAAGGGAAAACCCAAGGGCTCGAAGCCACGCGTCATCATGATCACCGGTAATCTCGGTTCCCGTCACAAAACCTACGCCGAAACCCTCGGCGTCGATGATTACATCAACAAGCCCTTCCGCATGGATCGCCTCCTCGGAAGCATCGAAAAGATCCTCACCGCAGGCGATGCGCCGGCGGCCTGATCGACCGAGCCTCGTAAACACAAAATCACGAAGAACCACGAATAGAATTCGTAAAAAGCCGAGGGATTTGCTCCTTCGGCTTTTTTATGCGCCCCACGAAGACTTCGCGACTATTCGGGGGGGAGCGTGACGTCGAAAACTTGCAGGATGCCGAAGTCCCTCTCCCTCAACGCCCCGCCGCCCGCGCATTGCATCCCCCCCCCAATTCACAATCCCCACAAAAGTCCCCCCCTCCCTCGGCCGATAATCAGATCACCTGAGTCTCATAAACGATTCTCTTTGGGGCGACCATGCAATCACCCACCGACACCCAACCGCGAAGCCATCTCCTCCCCCTCACACTCCTCCTCCTCGCCTGCTACTTCATCCTCCGCCTCCCCAACCTCCGCGACATGCCCCCCTTCACCGATGAAACCACCTACACCCGCTGGGCTCAGATCATCCTCGAAGACCCCCTCCACCACCTCTTCGTCTCCATGGAGGATGCCAAGCTCCCACTCCACTACTGGCTCCTCGCCCTCACGCGCCCCCTCGCCGCCGACCCCATCCTCGCCGGCCGCCTCCTCTCCGTCCTCCTCGGCGCACTCACCATCCCCGCCACCCTCCTATTCGCGCGCGAACTGTGGCAATTGAACCCCAACGCCAAATCCAACCCCAACCTCTTCCCCGCCCTCCTCGGCGCACTCCTCATCACCAATCCCCTCGTCGCCCTCAACCAGCGACTCGCCCTCGCCGAACCCCTCCTCCTCTTCGAAGCCGTCACCGTCGCCTGGCTCTCTCTCCGCCTCGCCCGCCTCATCACCCACGACGCCCCGCGCCCCATCCTCCTCCGCGCAACCCTCCTCCTCTCCGGCGCCTGGACCCTCCTCCTCATCACCAAGCAAAACAGCAGTTACGCCCTCTGGATCCTCCCCCCCACCGCACTCCTCATCCACTCGAGCAAATCCCAATTCACCACCCACCTCCGCCGCTTCCTCCCCCTCTACACCCTCGCCACACTCCTCGCCCTCGCCCTCTTCATTCCCGTCCTCTTCTCCGACTACACGCAAGACCTCCACACCCGCATCTTCTACAAGCCCATCTTCCAGAACCACACCACCATCAGCAACTGGATCATCGCCAAAGAAAACCTCATCACCCTCGTCTCCCCGCGCTCCGATCTCCACGCCCAATGGTGGCCCCACGATCCCACCCACCCCCTCGAAGAAGGCTGGTTCTACCTCTACCTCACCCCGCCCCTCTTCTTCCTCGCCCCCATCGGTCTCCTCTGGATGGCCCACCGCCGCCAGTGGCAACCCCTCCTCTTCGTCAGCATCTGG
>DATKPA010000025.1:0-7412 GCA_035524355.1 Phycisphaerae bacterium
ATTCCGGTTTCGCCCCCCCCCCCCCCGCCACGAGAGCCGCAACGCCGCCACCGCGGTACAATCCCGCTCACCACACCAGTACTCAAGCACCGGACCCCCGCATGTCATCGCTCACCACCATCACAACACCCTCTCCCCCAACACCCCGCATGCCACCCGACGCCCGCGCTCAGTTCCACCCGACAAACATTCTGAATTCACTGATTCACTTATTCTGAATTCCCCCCCCCAAAGGAGCCTCCATGCCCAAACGCATCCTCCTCCTCTCCGCCTCCGCCGGCGCCGGCCACATCCGCGCCGCCGACGCCCTCCTCAAACAATTCCAACTCCACCCCGCCATTGGGGGGGGGGGCGGCGGACAGGTCGAACACTGGGACATCCTGAAGTACACCAACGCGGTCTTCCGCACCATCTACTCCAACCTCTACCTCGACCTCATCAACCGCGCCCCCACCCTCCTGGGCATGGTCTACAACTCGACCGACAAACCCTGGAAAGAAACCATGGCCCAGGCCTTCGAAAAACTCAACGCCGCCCCGTTCATCAAGGCGCTCCGCGACTACAACCCCGACCTCATCGTCGCCACCCACTTCACCGGCCCCAACATCATCTCCTGGCTCAAATCCAAACGCCCCTCCCTCTCCAACCCCCACATCCCCTCTCCCGCGATCGTGGTCACCGACCTCGACGTCCACGCCATGTGGCTCACCCGCTCCTACGCCCGCTACTTCGTCTCCCTTGAAGAATCCAAAATCTACCTCCAAAAGATGGGCATCCCCAGCGAAAAAATCATCGTCTCCGGCATCCCCACCGACCCCGTCTTCTCCATCCCCAAGGATAAAGCCACCGCTCGCCGCGAACTCCAGCTCGATCCCACCCGCTTCACCATCCTCGTTTCCGCCGGCGGTTTCGGCGTCGGACCGATCGAATCCCTCATCGAACAGCTCCAGCAACTCCGCTCTCCGGTCCAGATCGTCGCCATCGCCGGCAAATCCAAGGAACTCCTCGCCAAGCTCGAGCGGCTCCAGAAAAAGATCAATGTCCAGCACTCCACGCTTGCCACGCTGGTCCCCGTCGGTTTCACCACCCGCATGGACGCCTACATGGCCGCCGCCGACATCCTCATCTCCAAGCCCGGCGGCCTCACCACCGCCGAGGCCATGAACCGCACGCTCCCGATGTGCATCGTCAACCCCATCCCCGGCCAGGAGGAGCGCAATTCGGATCACCTCCTCGAAGCGGGCGTCGCCATCAAATGCAACAATCCCCCGACCCTCGCCTGGAAGCTCGAACAGCTCATCAACAACCCGCACCGCATGGAAGTCATGCGGCACAACATCCGCACCTTCGCCAAACCCCACGCCGCGCAGATCATCGTCCAAACCCTGATGAGCTGATGCTGCATCCTCCCCATGCCATTCCCCGCCACCCCTGTTTCCGCGAACCTGCCACGAACAGTCGCGTCAGCCGCCATCGGCAATCTCAGTTCAGCTGCCCCTTCACCCGGCACCGCCACATCGCCGCCAGCAGCAAATGCCGGATATTCTCCGTCGAACAGGTCTCCAGGTAAGCATCCGTGAAATCCAACCGCAGCGGCCCCTCGAAGTGAGTCAGCCGCGCGATCAGCGCGTCCCGATCCAGGTCGCACACTTCCACAATCAGGGATTCATAGATCTGCGAGCCCGTCATTCTCCGCCTCCGACTCTCGACGCGCCGTCCGCCCACTTCAGATGTGTGGCCCGTTATCCCACCCGGTTGAGCGTGGACGACCAGTAGTCGCTATCGGCGAGTTGCGGCACCGGCTTTGCCCCGCGCTTTCCGTTGACATGAATGGGCCGGTAACTCCAGTGAAACGAGGCCGGCGCGACAAGGCGTTCCGGCGCCAGCGGCAGGGAATTCGGAGCATTGGTGATCAGCGTCCGCGGAAACGGGCGGGAATTGGCATTGGTCGTGGCGGAGCCCGTGGTCTCGACCGACCGCGATGCGGAACGGGCGCGTGCGAACTGAAGCGGGGTCATGGCTGAATGGATGCCGTCGATGGGCATGGGCGGATCTCCTTGCCCAATGAGGTGCAAGGACCATGCGGCTCCGGACCCGTGCTCCCAGGTTTGACGGAAGCGATGCAGTCACGACGGTTTACGGCGAAAATAGGCGGGCACGGCGTGTAGCGGTTATAACGACGGTCGATGAAACGCCACGGCGATATCGGACGCTGTGTCGCGAATTCCAGAATGTTGCGAGGAGTCGCCGACGTTGTTGATGAGCGAGTTGGATTACGACCTGCCCCCCGAGCGGATCGCCGTGCACCCCGCCGAGCCGCGGGATCACAGCCGTCTGATGGTCGTGCATCGGGCCGACGGGCACGTGGAACATCGGCGCTTCCATGATCTGCCGGAATACCTGCAGGCGAACGATCTGCTGGTCGTCAACGACACGCGCGTGATACCGGCCAAGTTGGAACTCCGAAAGGAGACCGGTGCCGCCATTCCCGGCCTGTTCGTGCGGGAACTGGAACCCGGCCTGTGGGAGGTCATGCTCCGCACGCGCGGCCGCGCAAAGGCCGGCGATTATCTCATCGCTGGACGATTTCGCTTTCTTCTCGAAGAGCGTCTGGCGGACAAAGGGATGTGGCGTATGCGCGTGGAGCCGGCATTGACCGCCTCGGTCGTGCTTCCCGAAATCGGCCACGTACCGCTTCCGCCCTACATCGAGAAGATGCGTCACGCAAATACGCCGGACACGGAACAGTTCGACCGCCAGCACTACCAGACCGTCTACGCGCGTGAAGGCAAAAGCGTCGCCGCGCCCACGGCAGGATTGCATTTCACCCCCGATTTGCTCAACAGGATCGACACCATGGGCGTGCGCCGCGTCGGCGTCGATCTCGAAGTCGGCCTCGGCACCTTCCTTCCCGTCGAAACCGACACCCTCGAAGACCATCGCATGCACATCGAAGAATACGCCATCCCCGCCGCCACCATCGACGCCATCCGCCGACAGCGAGCGTGCGGCGGCCGCATCGTCGTCGTCGGAACCACCGCCGTGCGAACCCTCGAATCCGCCGCTTCGCAAATCCTCGCATCCAGCCCCCCCACCGACATCCGCGGCAGCACCGACCTCAAAATCTCCCCCGGCTTTTCCTTCCAGCTTACCGACGTCCTCATCACCAATTTCCACCTCCCCCGCAGCACCCTCATGGCCCTCGTCGGCGCACTCGTCGGCGTCGAGCGTCTCAAGCAACTCTACGCCCTCGCCGTGCAGGAAGGCTACCGCTTCTACTCCTACGGCGACGCCATGCTCATCCTTCCGTGATTCGCCAGATCGAAAGTTGAGCCGCAACAACAAGAAGAGTATGGTTCGCTCTCTGAGATGAAAGGAGTCAGCCATGTCGAAGCGAAGCCAGGAAAAGCGCCGGGCGCGGGCGAAAGAAAAAGCAAAGGCCGCGCGGCGCGAGCGCGGAATGAGCCCGCTCTCGCGACTCGCCGGCGACGGCACCAACCTCGAATGCTGGATGCACTACGTCGCCGAAGATGCTCGCATGGTCAACATCGTCGCCTTCCGCCCGGTGCGCGACGGAACCTTCGCCGCTGCCTTCTTCCTCATCGACTACGACTGCATCGGCCTGAAGGATGCCTTTTACCGCTTCGACGTCATGCCCTCGGACATCGTCGCCAGTTACCGCGAAAGAACCCGTATGGATGGCTCGCGCTTCATCAAGACCAACGGCGAGGAGGTTCGAAAAATCATCGCCGCCGCCGTCCGCTGGACGCGCGAACACGCGTTCCGGGTCGCGAAAGACTGGGAAAAGTGCGCACGAATCGTCGGCGGAACGATTGATTCGAATTCGGCGGATGTCAGCGAATTCGGAACAGACGGCGGCGACCTGCTCTACGTGGGGCGGCGTAGGGATCTGGAGAAGCTGCTGCTCGAAGAGACCCTCGAAGAGTTCATGCAGCGCGAAGATGTGAAATGCCAGTTCATCGAAGAAGTCAGCGGATTCGGGCTGGATGATGTTGATGACGATGATGATGCTGGCGAGGACGAAGAGGAAGGCGAATGGTCGGAGGACGAAGTCGAAGAAGTTGCGACCGCCATGCAGAAGATGCAGAAGTTCTTGCTCGAGGATGCCACCAGGTGGGTCCAAGCGCAAGGCAAGACACCCCATCCCCGGCTAAAGGAGGCCGTGGAGTTGCGCACGCTGTCGGCGCTCAGCAACCTCGCAAAGGGGGAACGGGATGGAACCAAGGATGATGCCGCGCTTGAAATCCTCAACTGCATGGAAGACGGAGAGAAGAAGAAATCGCTGCAGGAAGCATATCGGCAATTGAACGAATACTCCGATGCCCTGAGCGAGTCCGCGAAGGAAAGCGAGTTGCCCCTGGGGTTGCCGGAGTCACAGGCCTGAGTGGACGGGAAGCAATCGCACGCGTTTAATGAATGAAAGCACGGCATGCGTCCGGCAACGAGAGTGATTGCCAGAGGCATGGCCCCCTGACGTACTTTACCGGAGATTTGTAATGCTCGATCCGCGCTACACCAAACTGGCGGAAACCCTGATCAACTATTCCTGCGAACTCAAAAAAGGCGAAAAAGTCCTCATCGAAGCCATCGACGTCCCCCATGAGTTCACCAACGAGCTTGTCCGCGTCTGCGCCGAAAGCGGCGGCCAACCTCTCGTCATGCTCAAGAGCAACCAGATCAACCGCGCCCTCATGCTCGCCGGCACCCGCGACCAGTGGGACACCATCGCCGCCGTCGAAAAACTCCAGATGAAATCCGTCCAGTGCTACATCGGCCTCCGCGGCAACCCCAACGTCTCCGAAGTCTCCGACGTCCCGCGCGACAAGCAGGAACTCTACGAAAAAACCGTCTGGTCCAAAGTCCACAAGGACATCCGCATCAACAAAACCAAGTGGGTCGTCCTCCGCTGGCCCACCGCCTCCATGGCTCAGATGGCCGAGATGAGCACCGAAGCCTTCGAAGATTACTTCTTCGACGTCTGCACCATGGACTACGCCCGCATGAGCAAAGCCATGAAACCTCTCGAAGCCCTCATGGAACGCACCGACAAGGTCCACATCAAGGGCCCGCGCGACACCGACCTCCACTTCTCCATCAAGGGCATCAACGCCCTCATCTGCGACGGCCACCGCAACATCCCCGACGGCGAAGTCTACACCGCCCCCGTCAAAACCAGCGTCAACGGCGTCATCCACTACAACGTCCCCACCCTGTACCGCGGCGTCACCCACACCGATGTCCGCCTCGTCTTCAAGGACGGCAAAATCGTCGAAGCCACCAGCAGCGCCACCAAGGAACTCAACGAAGTCTTCGACACCGACCCCGGCGCCCGCTACGTCGGCGAATTCGCCATCGGCTTCAATCCCTACTGCACCAAACCCCTGAAGGACATCCTCTTCGACGAAAAAATCGCCGGCTCCATCCACTTCACCCCCGGCAACTGCTACGAGGAAGCCAGCAACGGCAACAAGTCCGCCATCCACTGGGACCTCGTCCTCCGCCAGGACAAAGCGATGGGCGGCGGCGAAGTCTACTTCGACGGCAAACTCATCCGAAAAGACGGCATATTCGTGGTCAAGGAACTCCTCGGCCTCAACCCCGACCGCCTCAAGTAACGCGCGGGCGTCCCGCCCGCAACGCTCCGCAGAGCGTCCCCACCGCGCAAAAAAGAGGGCGGCGTCCCCAAGCCAAGACGCCGCCCTCTAATCAAATCAAGAACTCACCCCCCGCCAACGATCCATTTCAAATTCCTAAAAACACTTTCGTGTCTCTCGTGTCTTTCGTGGCCATTTATCCGTCGTTGCCCACCTGAAACGTCCCCCGCTCAGCGCAGCGATTGCACCTTCCCGATCAGCTCATTCGCCGTCTTCACATCCCCCGCCTCGGCAATCACCCGCGCAATCGGCTCCGTATTGCTCTGCCGCACATGCACCCACCCATCCGCCCAATCAATCCGCACCCCATCGCTCGTATCCAGCCTCTGATCCGCAAACTTCTCCTTCACCGCCGCCACCAGCGCCGCACTCTGCTCCGGCGTGCACTCGAACTTCGTCTTGATCATCGCATACCGCGGAATCTCCCCGACCAACTGCGACACAGTCTTCCCCGTCCGCGTCAGCATATCCAGCACCATCGCCATCCCCAGGAACGAGTCCCGCACCGGCCCCACTCGCAAATCGATGATCCCCCCGTTCCCCTCCCCGCCAATCACCCCCCCCGCCCCCCCCCCATTCCCGCCCGCCACTTCCTGCATCTTCCCCGCCACATTCGCCTCCCCCACCGGCGTGCGGAAAACCTTCTGCCCATACTTCGCCGCAATGTCATCCACCATCCGCGACGACGACAAATTCGCCACCACCGGCACCGGCTTCACGAGCATCCGCGCATACGTGCACAGCGCCAGCGTGTACTCCTCGCCGATATACGTCCCGTTCTCATCCACAATCGCCAGCCGATCCGCATCCGGATCCTGCGCAAAACCCACCGCCGCCCGCTTCTCCTTCACCTTCGCACACAGATCCGTCAGATTCTCCTTCGTCGGCTCCGGCGTGTGCGCAAAAATCCCCGTCCCCTCCGCATTCATGTGAATCAGCTCCGCCCCCAGCTTCGACAGCAGCATCGGCGTCCCCACGCACCCCGCACCATTCACCGAATCCAGCACCACCCGATACCGCTGATGCGCAATCCCCTTCACATCAAAATACTGCAGCACCGTCTGCACATGATGCGCATGCGCCCGCGAATCCGTCGTCAAGCGCCCCAGCCCCTCAATCCCCACCAGCTTCCACGGCTTCGCAAAATAAATCTTCTTGATTTCCGCCGCCTGCTCCGGCGGATACGCAATCCCATCGTGCCGGAGAAACTTGATCCCGTTCCAGATGATCGGATTGTGCGATGCCGTAATCACAATCGACGCATCCGTTTTCAAAAACCGCCCCATCAACGCCACCGACGGCGTCGTCGCCACATCCACATCCACCACATCCACCCCCACCGACATCAACCCCGCCGCCACCGCCCCAAACACCATTGGACCTGAAGGGCGCGTGTCGCGACCGATTGCCACCACTGGTTTTGTGTTTTGAGTTTTGTGTTTTGTGTTTTCTCTCAAGAAGTGCCCAAACGCCTGCCCAAACTCCACCCCCACCTGCGGCGTCAACGTCTCCCCAATCAACCCCCGTACCCCCGAAACAGAAATCATGAGCGGTGCCGTCGACATCCGTGCCTCCTGTAAGTTTGCCGGATGGGGAATCATACCGGCACGCCACTTCGCGCGCAAAGCGACGCGGCCCGATTGTGCAATCGCACCCTCGAGCGGCCCGGGAGAAGGTAAACCAATCACTCCGCGCCAACACATTGTGCCCCCACCCACGCTTGCGGCGTCGTGGGGG
>DATKPA010000026.1:0-6721 GCA_035524355.1 Phycisphaerae bacterium
GAGAAAGCCGGCGATGAGGTACTCCTCGACGTCGGGTGGCGCGGGAACGATGGCGGAAAACGTGACGGCAGGATCAGTGCCGATGGCGACGGCAACCTCCATCTTTCCAGCGGGAAGATTGTCGGCGAGTTGCGAACCGCCAGAGGTGCGTGCCATGAGGTCGACGGCGGCTGAGGTGCGGGCGAGGTCGAAACCTGCGCGAGCATTTTGGCTCGCACCCACACCGCTCGCACCCACACTATTGCGAAGAGACTGGCGGTAGTGTTCGGCGGCGACTTTCTGGCGCTGCCAGTGCATGCCGGCGGTTTTGGCGTCATAGACCTGCATCCGATAACAGCCGACGTTGCGCTTACCGGTGGCGGGGTCGCGGGTGATGACGCACGGCAAGGTGATGAAGCGGCCGGCATCTTTGGGCCAGCACTGCAGGATGGGGAAATCGAGCAAGGAGAAGTTGTCGCGGCGGATGACTTCCTTGCAGGGACCGGTAGCGACGGTCTTGGGAAAGAACTTGCCCATCTCGGCGAGCATGGGCAGCATTTTGACTTTGTCGAGGAAGCCCTGGGGGGATTTGACGTCCATGAAGGCGCGGATGCGGTCGGCGATCTCGTTGAGCGAGGCGACGTCGAGGGCGAGGTTCATGCGACGAACGGAGCCGAATTGATTGATCAGGAGCTGGGAGCCGGGATAGTTGCGGAGGTTCTGGAAGAGCAGAGCGGGCGACTGGCTGGGATGTTTGGAGATGCGGTCGGTGATTTCAGCGACTTCGAGGAGCGGATCCACTTCGGTGCGGATGGGTTTGAGCTCGCCGGCGCGATCGAGGGCGGCAATCCAGGCACGCAGGTCGTCGTAGGGCAAAGGTTCTCCTTGGAAGCGATGATTATAAACAAGGCGGTTGTTGGGAGCTGGGGCGGGAGGGATTGTGTCGATCGGAAAACCGCGCGGACGGGAGCGTCCGCGCCACACAAGGTTAGGAGTTCCTCGCAAAAGCGGGGTGAAGATCTGAACCGCAAAGGACGCGAAGAACGCGAAGAAGATCTAGCCCGCGGACGAGGGCGTCCGTGCCACGCGGAGTAGGAGTTCCTACGCAAAAGCGGGCGTGAAGACCTGAACCGCAAAAGGACGCGAAGAAGATATAGCACGCGGACAGGAGTGTCCGCGCCACACGCGGGTTAGGAGTTCCTCGCAAAAGCGGGGTGAAGATCTGATCCGCAAAGGACGCGAAGAAGATATAGCACGCGGACAGGAGTGTCCGCGCCACACGCGGCATCGTAGGTCGTATAGTGGGGGTATCGAGCCGGATGCCGTGTGGGGGGTCCGGGGACAGCGTGGGGTTCCAGAAATGAGCGAAGGCAAACGGAGAGTAGTCATTACGGGCATGGGATGCGTGAGCCCGAATGGCGTGGGCAGGGCGAATTTTGCGGAGGCGGTTCTGGAGGGACGCAGCGGGGTGCGGCGCATCTCGCGGTTCGATCCGTCGGAGATTTCAGTGCAGATCGCGGGCGAGGTTGCAGACTTCGACGAGTTGGCGTGGGTGGAGAAACGGGATCGCAAACATGTGTCGCGGGTGCTGCCGCTGGCGCTGGCGGCGGCGAGCGAGGCACTGCAGGATGCGGGCGTGGATGCGGCGAACATGCCGCTGGAAGAGAAGCGGCGCACGGGCGTGATCCTGGGATCGGGCGGAGGATCGCAGGAGTTCACAGAGGAGCAGTACCGGCTGTTCTTTCACCAGCAGTATCCGAAGATGAGCCTGTTTTGCGTGCCGACGGGGGTGATGGGGACGCTATCGAGCGAGTTGAGCGTTCGCTTCGGTTTGCGGGGGGCAAGCCACGTGGTCACGACGGGGTGCACATCGTCGACCGACGCGATCGGTTACGCGATGCGGCAGATCCAGTCGGGACGGCTCGACACGGTGTTGAGCGGAGGCGCGGACGCTCCGATTGCGTTGGGGATCGTGAAGGGATTCATCCTGATGAAGATTTTGACGGACTCGTGGAATGAAGCGCCGGAGCGGGGATCGCGGCCGTTCTCGGTGGATCGGGATGGGTTCGTGCTGGCCGAGGGAGCATGGATGTTTGTGCTGGAGGAGTACGAACACGCGCGGGGGCGCGGGGCGCGACCGCTAGCCGAGGTGTGCGGCTACGGATCGACGTGCGAGGCGTTTCACCGGGTGCGGCTGCAGGAGTGCGGCGAGGAGCCGGCCCGGGCGATCGGGCTGGCGATGAAGGAAGCGGGGATTGGGGCGGCGGATGTGGATTATGTGAATTTGCATGGAACCTCGACACAGTTGAACGATCGCATCGAGACGCGGGCGCTGAAGCTGGCGCTGGGAGAGCGGGCGCGGGTGGTGCCGATGTCGGCGCTGAAGTCGCAGATCGGGCATCCGCAGGGAGCCTGCGGAGCGGCGGGGGTGGCGGCGACGCTGGTGGCGATGGAGCGCGGGCAGGCGCCGCCGACGATCAACCTGGAGAAGCCGGATCCGGAGTGTGATCTGGATTATGTTCCGCAGGCGGGGCGGCGGGTGGGGATTGAGCACGCGGTGTGCAACTGCATCGCATTCGGGTCGAAGAATTCGGCGCTGGTGTTAAGGAAGGCGGGGTGACGATGTTCACCGCAGGGGAAGATCTAGAGCGCGGACGAGGGCGTCCGTGCCACGCGGGGTAGGAGTTCCTCGCATGAGCGGAAGATCTGAACCGCAAAGGACGCGAAGAAGATAATCTGAACCGCAAAGGGCGCGAAGAAACGCGAAGAACGCGAAGAAACACGAAGAAGATCTTGAGAGCGCGGACGGGGGCGTCCGCGCCACGCGGCCCGGAACTTGGCCGGCCTTGCCGGTTTTGAGTGATGAAGCGAGTTGAGATCAGAGAGCTGCTCGACAGCGACGAGGGCACGGCGCGGGAAGTGGCGGCGTCGTTGCGTGATCTGCGTTGGTTCAATCGCTGGTTCGGAGGAATCGCGACGACGGCGGAGATGCTGGAGGGGATTGCGGCAAGGACAGGCCGGTCATCGCTCTCGATGCTGGAGGTGGCGGCGGGTTCGGGAGAGACGGCCGAGGCGGTGCGTGGACGGCTTGGGGAGCGCGGGGTGGAGTTGCGGGTCACGCTGCTCGATCGGGCGCGCACGCACCTGAATGGCACGCGGCTGCCGGCAGTGGTGGGCGATGCGACGGCATTGCCATTCCAGGATGGAAGTTTCGATGTGGTGAGCAGCGGGCTGTTTGTGCATCACCTGGGTCCGCAGGCGGCGCGGCACTTCCTGCGGGAGGGGTTGCGGGTCTGCCGGGTGGCGGTTGTGGTCAACGATCTGATTCGCGATCCGCTGCATTTGGCAGTGGCGTATGCGGGAGTGCCGCTATATCGCAGCCGCATCACGCGCCATGACGCGCCGGCTTCGGTGCGGCAGGCATACACGATCGACGAAATGACGGGATTCATGAGGGACGCGGGAACCGCGTCTGTGGACGAGCGGCGGGAGTGGTTCTATCGCATGGGAGTGATTGGGTGGAAAGACAGTAGCTGGTAGCTGGGGAGCTGGTGGCTGGGATGGAGAGTTTCGATTTAGTGGTCATTGGCGGTGGGCCAGCGGGAACGGCGGCGGCGATTACGGCGGCACGGTCGGGCGCGAAGGTGTTGTTGCTGGAGCGGGGCCGATATCCGAGGCAGCGCGTGTGCGGAGAATTTGTATCGGCGGAATCGCTGACGCTGCTGGAGGGATTGCTGGGATCGGAGTCGGAGGTGGTGGGAGGCGCGTTGCGCATCACGCGGGCGCGAATGTTCGTGGAGGGGCGAGTACTGGAGACGGCGGTGAATCCGGCGGCGGCGAGCCTGGCGAGGATCGAACTCGACAGCGCGTTGTGGAATGCGGCGATGGCGAACGGCGTGGATGCAAGGTTGTCGATGACGGTGGAAGGGATGGAGGGGGGAAGTCCCTGGGTGGTCAAGACTTCCGGAGGAGATTTTCGCGCGCGAGCGGTGGTGAATGCCTCGGGTCGGTGGTCGAAGCTGACCGAGGGGCGGCCGACGGGCGAGACGTGGGTGGGCGTGAAGGCCCACTTTGTCGAACGCGAGCGGAGTGAGTCGACAGATTTGTACTTTCTCGACAGCGGATATTGCGGGGTACAGCCGGTCGCCGTGGGGGGACGGCGCCTGGTGAACGCGTGCGCGATGGTGCGCGCGGAAGAGGCGAGCACGATCGAAGAAGTGCTGGAGTTGAATGCGGCGCTTCGGGAGCGGTCGCGGACGTGGAAGTTGGCGGGAGAGGCGGCGTCGACAGCGCCGTTGTGGTTTCGCGATCCGCAGCCGGAGAGGGCGGGAGTGCTGCAGGTGGGAGATGCGGCGGGATTTGTGGATCCGTTTGTGGGGGATGGGATTTCACTGGCGCTGCGGAGTGGCGCGATGGCCGGGGAATGCGCGGCCGGGGGCGGCGGGGCAGCGGAGTACGGGCGCAGGTATGAGGCGGAGCTGGCGAAAGTGTATCGGGCGTCGTCGCGGATTCGAAAGATGTTGCGGTGGCCGCGCGGGGTGAGGAAAGCGGTGGCGGGAGTGCTGCAGCGAGCGCCGCGAGTGATGGAGTTGATGGTAAGGCGGACGAGGTAGGGTTTCGACGCCCCTCCCGCTCGGGCGAACAGCGGAGGCGGCTGTCACAGAGTGGTCTGTTGCGGACTGAGGACGGGCGAGGGCGCCCGTCGTTCCCTTGCCTATCTCACATTCAGCGGACGACCAGGACTTCGCGGACGTTGTCGCGGGTGAGAAAGAACTTGATGGAGGCGAAGTCGCGGAACAGAGTCTCGATGTGGCGGTTGTTAAACACGCGCTGCAGGCGGAATCCGGCGCCCACCGAAGTATGCACCGCACCGGTGGGGCCTTTGCGAACTTCGCGGCGAGGCTGGATGTGCTGCATCTCCAGCGTGTCAGGGCTGACGATGTGGAAGCGATAGCAGGGGGCATCCGGTCCGGCTTCCTTGGTGTGGAAGAAAGCCAGCAACATGGCGCCAGGTTTCATGACCGACCAGAAGCGCCCGACCACGGGCTTGACCAGGCTTTCGTCGAGATAGTCGGCGAGGTTCCAGCACAACACCAGATCGAAGCGGGCCGAGGGGAAGACCAGGTTCTCGGCGAGAAAGCGCTTGCTATCGAGGGTGGGGTTGCCCTGCTCGTCGCGAATCACAAGACTAGCGTCGGTGGAAGCGGTGAGCAGATCCTCGCTGTAGATTTTGTGGCTGCGTTCGGTGAGGTAGCGGATGTTGGCGGGCGAGGTGGCGCCGATGTCGAGGACGCAGAGCTGCTCATCGGACTGCAGCGAGCGGGTAAGCTCGGCGAGTCCGCTGGAGCGGCGGGTGAGCCGTTGCGGCGCTTTTGTATCCGGCGGATTTTCGGTGCCGGCGGAACCGCGAAACAGTTTCATGAAACTCTGCGAGACGGAAGCCATGAATTCAACATCCTGGCCCCCGAACCCCGAAGCACCCCGATTTGATCTTATCGCGGGGCGAAAGGGCAGGTCGGGGAAAAGTTCTAGTCTCCGGTTACCGGAGTTTTGCCGGCGGCGGAGGCGGTGGCGCTCCGGGACTCGGCCCGGGCGGCTACAGCCTCTCGCTGCATATCGATCTTACCCTTGAAGTAGGCGCCATCCTCGATGGACAAGCGCTGGGCGGAGATGTCGCCCACCGCGACGGCGGACTTGTGTAGCTCGGCGCGTTCGCTGGCATGGATGTTGCCGTCCAGCCGGCCCTGGACGACTACGGTTTTGGCGTTGACGTCGGCGCGAACCTGGCCGTTGGGACCGATGATGAGGTTATTGGTTTGCAGTTCGATGGAGCCCTCGACCTGGCCGTCGACGTAAAGATCCTCGCTGCCGGAAAGTTGGCCCTTGATGATGACGGATTTGCCGATATGGGCGAAATCGGTCTTGGTGGTGTCCATGAGAACAGGCCTCCCCGAGGCACGCAACAGGAAAGATGGATTCTAAATCATTCGGCGGGTTTGTGGGGGAACGGAAGGCCACAGCGGGGGAGGCCCACGGGAACAGGCAAGTGCAACGGCAAGGGCCGCGTTTCTCGTCTAAACTTAGGCAGGGATTGATGAGGAGTATGTGGCGGGCGCGACAATGGGGGATGGGGGTGCTGCTGCTGGCGATGGCCACAGCCGGCTGGGCCGAAGGGCCGGCGCCGAATCCCGCGGATTTGGTGCGGCGGGCGGTGGCCAACGAGGCTAAGGCGAACAGCGATCGCTCGAAGTACATGTTCAAGGACCGCAAGCAGACGCCGCGAGGATGCTCGACCAAGTTAATCGTAGAAACCAATGAGGCCGCGGCAGGGCTGGTGATTGCCTATGACGACAAGCCACTGGGCCCGGAGCAGCAGCGAGCAGAGATGGCGCGGGTACAGCGCTTCCTGGATGATCCCGAGGAATTGCGCAAGAAAGCCAAACAGGAAAAAGAAGACGCGGAGCGGGTGAACCGGATCGTGCGCGCCCTGCCCGATGCGTTCCTTTATCAGGCGGACGGGACCGAACGCGGCAGCGACGGTATCGGCAAAGAGGGAGATGAACTGGTACGGCTGAGTTTTAAGCCGAACCCGGCGTATTCTCCGCCGAGCCGGGTCGAGCAGGTGTTGACCGGCATGCAGGGTTACCTGCTGATCGACGCCGAGCAGATGCGGATCGCCAAGATGGATGGGACGCTGTTCAAGGATGTGGGATTCGGATGGGGCATCCTAGGACATTTGGAT
>DATKPA010000027.1:0-7362 GCA_035524355.1 Phycisphaerae bacterium
CCTCTTTCGTGTCGTTCGTATTACTATCCGGAATCTTCTTCTTTTTCTGACAAGATTCATTAGACCCAAGTTCCCAACATCCGTGTTCATCCGTGTTTATCTGCGGTTCCACTTCGTCGTCGTGTCGTCGTCGTTTTCTTCGTGGTCCTTCGTGTCTTCGTGCCTTCGTGTTTTGGTTGCGGCTTTGCCGCGCCAAGTTTTTCGTGGCAATCTCCCGGCAAAACCACACCTCCCACCCCCATTCTGAATTCACTGATTCACTCATTCTGAATTCGTTTCTGAATTCCCCCTCCCCCTTCACCCAGCCCCCCGAAAACTGCTACACTCTCCCTTCTATGAAGAAAATCTACCTCGAAACCTTCGGCTGCCAGATGAACGTCCTCGACTCCGAGCTCGTCGAGAACCAGCTCCGCTCCCTTGGCTACTCCTTCACCCCCGCCTCCGAAGATGCCGACGTCGTCCTCTACAACACCTGCTCCGTCCGTGAACGCTCCGAACAAAAAGTCTGGTCCCGCCTCGGCCGCCTCAAAGACCGCAAAGCCCTCGACCCCTCCTTCGTCATCGGCGTCATCGGATGCATGGCCGAACGCGACGGCCTCTCCCTCATGAAACGCATGCCCCACGTCGACCTCATGTGCGGCCCCTCCGAACTTGACCAGCTCCCCGCCCTCCTCGACAACGTCCTCAAAACCGGCAAACAACAGCACGCCCTCGCCGGCAACACCGCCCGCCGCTCAAAAACCCTCGAACACGCCGAGGAAGACGGCCTCGAACTCCTCGACCTCTCCCGCTCCTTCTCCCCCACCGAACAAAAATTCCAGGCCTACATCCGCATCGTCCGCGGATGCAATAAATTCTGCACCTACTGCGTCGTCCCCTACACCCGCGGCCCCGAAGTCTCCCGCTCCCCCCAGGCCATCCTCGACGAAGCCAAAAAACTCGTCCACGCCGGCGCCCTCGAAATCACCCTCCTCGGCCAAACCGTCAACCACTACGTGCACGAAGAAGAATCTCCCTCCATCTCCACCCCCACCGGCCCCGCCAAAAAACGCACCACATTCGCCGAACTCCTCGCCCTCATCCACGACAACATCCCCTCCCTCCCGCGCCTCCGCTTCATCACCTCCTTCCCCGCCGACTTCGGCGACGACATCCTTCACGTCATGGCCCAATCCCCTCGCATCTGCCGCTACCTCCACATCCCCGCCCAGTCCGGCTCCAACCGCCTCCTCAAAATGATGAACCGCGGCTACTCCGCCGAATCCTATCTCGAACTCCTCGCCCGCGCCCGCCGCATCGTCCCCAACATCCAGCTCGCCGGCGACATCATCGTCGGCTTCCCCACCGAAAATGACGACGACTACCAGCTCACCAAAGACCTCGTCCAGAAAGCCCGCTACAAAAACTGCTTCATCTTCAAATACTCCCCGCGCCCCGGCACCATCGCCATCAAACGCTTCGAAGACGATGTCCCCGAAGAACTCAAACGCTTCCGCAACAACGACCTCCTCCGCCTCCAAAACAAAATCTCCATGGAGCTCAATCAACAACTCATCGGCGAATCCGTCGACGTCCTCTGCGAAGGCCCCTCCGGCTGGAAAGACGGCGCTTCAGGCGACGGCGAATCCGTCGTCGCCGGACAAAATGCCCATCACGAATGCGCTTCCCACACCGCACCCGGCACCGTCGAACTCGGCCCGCGCCTCGCCACTGCGCTTAAGCCCGCGCCTTCACGAACCACGGACCACGAGCCACGTACCACACCCTTGGACCGCCACGGCAACCCCTTCCGCGCCCCCGCCATTCATTCCGAGCCCGGCTGGCTCCAACTCACCGGCCGCACTCAGCACGATCAAATCGTCGTCTTCCACGGCCCCCCCTCCCTCACCGGCCAGATCCTTCCCGTCAACGTCCGCGAAGCCCATGGCATGACCATATTCGCAGATCTCATCGAAAACCCGAACTTACCCACTTTGCCAGATTCCACAGCCTGTGAGGCGACTTAGCGCAACTTTATCACTCCCTGTCAAAAAAAACGCCGTGCCTGAAACGTTCTTACCCTCTGCCCGTTATATCACGTGAAAAAGGATGCTCAGCAATTTCGTGATTGTTGCGAAAATGTCGAGTTGAGTATTCCGTTGACCTAGTCCGTCAGGTACATTCGTACGCACAAACGGGTCCGAATAAATCTGTGGCGGAATGGGACGGAGAGAATAGTAGGCTCCCTTTTTTCGAGCCCAAGTTCCCAATAGGTGCCACCAATACTTTGTAAGCAGTTTTTTCTCTGCCGAATGCACGGATGCTCCGGTGCTCCCGAGTGTCCGATGAATCGACCCGTGCATTTCTAGCCGGCCGTGTCTCGCCTTTGTGCTTAAGTGCTGTCGATCACGGGCCGACGATTAAGAGAGCGTTATCACACCGCACCCTTATGCGGTTTTTCTTGAACTCGACCTGAGGGATTGTTACACTGCGACGAAACGGAGAAAATAGAGTTCCTTCTTCCTTCTGCAGTGAAAAGCCTCTCACAAGTTCGCGTTCGACCGTTCACCCGAAACGGACATAGTGCCTATGCCGGTTGAATCAGGCCTGCAACTGTATCTCAATCAAATTAATCACGCTCCCCTTCTGTCGGCGGAGCGCGAGAAAGACCTCGCCCGTCGCATCATCCGCGAGAACGACCCCGCCGCCCGCGACGAAATGGTCCGCTCCAATCTCCGCCTCGTCGTCAATATCTCCAAAAACTATACCAACCGCGGCCTCTCCCTCCAGGATCTCATCGAAGAAGGAAACATCGGCCTCCTCAAGGCCGTCGAAGGTTTCAACCCCGAAATGAACATCCGCTTTTCCACCTATGCCTCGTGGTGGATCAAGCAGGCCATCAAACGCGCTCTCATCAACTCCGTCCAACCCATTCACATCCCCGCCTACATGGTCGAAATGATCGCCAAGTGGAAGCAGGCCATCGCCGAGATGGAAGATAAACTCGGACGCGTCCCCAACCTCGAAGAACTCGCTCGTCACATGAAGATGTCGATCAAAAAAGTCCGCATCATTCATCGCGCCGTCCGCGCCTTCCACTCCCCTACCCAGGCCCACGTTCGTGAAGAGGACGGCCTCGCACTCCACGAAATGCTCCACGACGAAAAGACCTCCACCCCCGACGATATCGTCCTCGGCAAGGACGAGGTCCGCACCATCTACATGCTCCTCAGCAAAATCGACCGCCGCGAATCCGAAATCCTCAAACTCCGCTTCGGCCTCGATGACGGCCAGCCCCTCACCCTCAAAGAGATCGGCGAAAAAGTCGGCCTCACCCGTGAACGCGTCCGCCAGATCGAAAATGAAGCCCTCCGCAAACTCAACGCCTACCTCTCCTCCGACAAGCTCCCCATGCTCCATCAGTTCGGCACCTCCGACAGCGACGACGAATACGGCGCCCCCGCCGCCGTCGGCACCATCGACGACAACGACGACGACGAATAACCCCCCCACCGATCCCTCACGTGCCACCCAGCACCCGCCGCACCAGCCCCATTGCCGCTTCCATCGCAAACGGCTTCCCCTCCCCCTCCCCAATCGCAGCGAAATCCAGCATCGCCAATTCCCCAATCTCCACGCTCCCGATGCCTCCCTCTAATCCAACCACCGCCGCAATCGCCCCATACCCCACCCCCCCCCGCACGTACGGCTCATACTCCCGCCGATGAAGCTGCCGCGCCGCCCGCACTGCAAGATCGCCCGCAACCTCGCTTGCCTGCTCCGCCCACACCACGATGACTCGCTCGCATCGTCGCGCCGCCAGCATCCGCCCCGCCTGCCGCAGCGGCCCGCTCAGGATCTCCCGTTCAAACGTCAACGTCTCACACGGACCATGAATCCCAAAGTGGATCGCCGCAAGGCTCGCCGCGCTCGAATACACGCTGCGCGAAAAATGCCGCGGCGACGCATACTTCCCATTCTCCGCCAGCATGCTCTCGAGGTACGCAACCGTCGAATCAATCATCCCCCACGACGTTTGAAACAGCAGCCCGATTTCTTCTCCCGAAATCTCCTCCAGCCGCGCCATGCTGTGCGCCTGATGAATCGCCCGAATCGCCAGCTGCGCCAGCACATCGTGCGATGCGACCGCGCTCTCTTCCAGCACCGTCGCACACCGCAGCAAATCGCCAGGTTCACCGCCCGCACTTCCCGCCACCTCGTGTACCGAACCATATCGATCCGTCACCAGCCCCACGCCATGAATGTCGAGACGCATCGGCATCACCATCCCCCCCCCGTTTCCCGCGAAATGACAAGCGCCGTGTTGTTCCCTCCGAACGCAAAATTCGCGCTCATCGCCGCCCGGATCTCCATGTGCCGGCTCTCACCCCGCACCACCGGCACATCCAACGCCGGGTCTCCCTGAATGCTCCCCGCGTTCACCGGCGCCATTCCCTCCCGAATAGCCTGAACGCACACGATTGCTTCCAACGCCCCCGCCGCGCCGAACGTATGCCCCAGCGCCCGTTTCGTTGAACTCACCACCGGCATTCTCTCCTGGAACACCTTCCGGATCGCCCGCGCCTCCATCGAATCATTGTCGCGCGTTCCGGTCCCATGGACATTGATGTAATCGATCTCCTCCGGCCGCAACCCCGCGCGTTCCAGCGCATCGCGCATCGCGCGCGCTCCCTGGCGGGCTTCCGGATCTGGCGCCGTGATGTGATGCGCATCGCACGTCACGCCAAATCCGCGCACAATCGCCAGCGGCATGGCCCCGCGCTGCTTCGCATGTTCCACCGATTCCAGCACGACAATCCCCGCGCCCTCCCCCACCGTCATCCCCGGCCGATCCTTGTCAAACGGTCGGCATCCCTCCGGCGAGACCACCTTCAATGCATGAAACCCGCTCAATACGACCCGGCAAAGCGCCTCGCTTCCTCCCGCAATCGCCATCTCGCATTCCCCAAGCGCAATGGCATCGCACGCCGATCCAATCGCCATCGCGCTTCCCACGCACGTCGTCAGACACACGTGATTCAATCCCTCAGCCCGGATGTGATGCCTTCTCCGCAGCAGCGCCCCAATCTCATGCGGTCGCAGCCGGCGCATGAGATCGACATCCGCCGCATCTGGATTTTCTCGATATTGCGCATAGTACCGCTCATTCTTATCCATGCCGCAAACCGTGGTGGCGAGGAACAGGCCGCATCGTCCGGCATCGCCAAGATCGTGCGGCAGTCTCGCCTGCTCAATCGCTTCATCCATCGCCACGCAAGCCAGTTGCTGCGTGCGCGAAAGCTTCGTCCACAGTCGCCCAGGCAGGTCAACAGGACGCGCAATCGCCGGGCATTCCGCCACCTTCACCTTCCCCAGTGGATGCGCGGCATCGTTTAATCCGCTCCAGCACTGCAGCACGTCTCGCCCGGCCAGCACGCCCGCCCACGTCGTCGCCACGCCCACACCCTGCGCGGTGACTGCACCCATGCCTGTGATCGCGACTGCTCGATCCATTTGCTCGCCATGAAAAAACCCGGAGCGAATTGCTCCGGGGCAAATAGTACGTTCGTCTGCGTCGGACGGCCTACTTGATGCCGTATTGCGCGAGCGTCGCCGGCAGAATCTTCACCGCATCGATCTTCGGCTTTGGCCCTGTGACCGTGCCGTTGTTGTCGGATACCGGCGTCTTCGCGATCTCATCGACCACCGGCATGCCATCGACGACATCGCCAAAAGCCGTGTATTGGCCGTCGAGTCCCGGATTGGCCGCGTGCATGATGAAGAACTGCGAACCGGCGGAATTGGGATCCTGCGCACGCGCCATGCTCAGCGTGCCGCGCTCGTGTTTCTTGTCCGAGAATTCCTCCATGATCTGATATCCCGGCCCGCCGCTGCCGGCGCGATCCGCGATGTTGCCCGTCGAATCGCCGCCCTGGATCATGAAGCCGCTGATGATGCGGTGAAACACAGTGCCATCGTAGAAACCCTGCCTGGCGAGAGAGATGAAATTATCCACCGTGTACGGCGCGACATCGTATGCGAACTTCGCCTTGATCACGCCTTTCTCCGTTTCGATCGCGGCGTACTGCAGCGGCACAATGTGCATCACTGTTGGGGCGAACTCGGCGATGAGGCGCTTGCGATCGGCGTCGGAGAGCGCATTGATCTGCTCCTGCATCTTCGCCAGATCCTGCTTCTTTCGGCCGGGATTGTTGAGATTCTCTATCACGAGCGGCTCGGCGTCTTTCCATGCGAGGATAAACGTGCCGCCGATCTTGATTTGCGGAAAGTAGGCGGCGATGTTGACGGAGCCGTCCGCTTCCGGTTTGGCGGGGGTGGGATCGATTTTTTCGCCGGCGAAGGTGTAGAGCGTGAATCTCGGCATGTTGTGGGAGTCGAACACGTCCGCGTTGTCGGCGGGGGTGAACCACTGTTCGATTTTGGTGGCGGTGAGGCCGATCTTGTCGAGGGCCTGCTTGGCTTCTTCCCCTGTTTCGTTTTCGAATTTGACGAGGACGGGTTCGTCGGGCTTTGCGTAATCCTTTACGGGCGCAATGACTGCGGCGCGGAGGCTGGGGGGGGTGGGGAGGCCGAGGGCGCAGAGTGCGAGAAGAAACGTTGCGGGGGAGGCTGCTGTTTTCCTCATGTTTGCTCCGTGATGAGAAGGTGGGATGGTTGTGATGGGGATTCTACACAGGGGCGCGCAGTGCGGCCAGAAGGTGGTGCAGATTGCGATTGACGGCGGGGGGCTGGCAGTTCATCATTCGGGAATGGAAACGCCGGAGCAGGTTTTTCGCGGGTTTTTGCGGCAGCATGCGCTGAAGTTCACGACAGAGCGGCTGGCGATTTTGAATGCTGCGCAGAAGTTTGGGAGACCTTTCGAGGCGGAGGAGTTGCTGCTGACGTTACGGGAGGGGGATTTGCGGACGTCGAAGGCGACGATTTATCGCACGCTTAAACACTTGATGGATGCGGGATTACTGAAGCAGGTACATTTTGGCGGGGGAAAGCAGGCGCACTATGACTTTGTGAATCCGGCGAATGCGCATGACCATCTGCTGGATCTGGAGACGGGGAAGATTATTCCGTTTTCGTCGGAGCTGGTGGTGAAGTTGCGGGAGCAGATTGCGAAGAAGATGGGATTCCAGGCGGTTTCGCACCGGTTTCAGATCATGGCGCGGAAGGTTGGGGAGGATGGGAAACGCGGGGGGGGGGGGATCGGGGATGCGGAGATGGGGCAAAAATCGGGATAGGGGGTGACCTCGCGGTCACTCCCCTCCCACACCACCGGACATGCGGGTCCGCATCCGGCGGTTCGGCTGGTTACACTTCATCTTGTCCGCAAAACGCGTTCGATGCCCAGCAGGTCCCAGAGTCGGTTTG
>DATKPA010000028.1:0-25772 GCA_035524355.1 Phycisphaerae bacterium
GATGAAGTCACGAAGAAATGACGAATGACGAAGCACGAATGACGAAACGGGGAAGAGGGGACGCTTCCTGACGGTGTGCGTCTGGGCGTCGCTTCAATGGGGAGGTTTGTGACGCTCCCGGAAGAGCGGGCACGCCGAGGCCGGTGGGCGCGGGAAGTGACGGCGAAGAATGAGCCCTTGCGGCCTATGGTTGCACAGGTACTGGGGGGGCTTGTTTGGGCGGGAATGGTTGTATCGTACTAATAGCGGCGCAGCGTCACCCGCACCTCATAGGACACATGAGGGGACTGTTGCGGCCCTTGTCCGCCCCGTTCTGCCCGCTGCGCCCCAAATAGCCCCATTCTGACAATTCGGTGAACCAGTAGTAGACCTTGCCGGAGTTGGGATCGGTCCAGGCATACGGCATGATTACCTGCTGATAATCCGCGGCGTACGCTGCGAACGCCTGGCCGATGCCGTGCATGTTCGCCAGACACTTGGCTTGTTTGGCCTGATTCCGCGCGGCGCCGAGTGAGGGGAGCAGGATGGCAACAAGGACCGAAATAATCGCGACGACGACGAGCAATTCGATCAGCGTGAAGCCCGCGCGAATGCACCTGGAAGACATGTGGATCTCCTCATTCAACGAACTTTAGGTACCGCCACTGATTCGTACGCCCGCACAGAGCGGCGAAGAGTTTCCAGACAACAAGAATTGCAGGGCCGAGGTGCGCGATCCGAGGGAGCGCGACGAAAGGAACGCAAGGAACAGGCGCCGTTGCCAGTGTGGCGGGAAATGCCGAAGCCACTCCCCAAGGCTACCTAAAAACGTTTGCAAATACAACCGTTATTTATCCCGATTTGCCGAGATGCGTTCCTCTGCTATGCTGTTGGCCATGACCACCAAACTTGCACGAACCACCATTGAGGAAGTCGCGGCCCGAGCGGGCGTCTCTCCCGGCACGGTGTCCCGAGTTCTCAACGGGAAAAACAAGGAAAACCGCCCGGCCATCGCCAAGCGCAGCGAACGCATCCGCCGAATCGCCAAAAAGTTAGGGTACCGCCCCAACGCCGCCGCTCGATCGATCGTGAGCGGCCAGTTTGGCGCCGTGGGCTTTGTCACCGCCGGCGACGCCGGCACCGACTGGTACCCGATCGCCGCGCTCAACGGCATCTATGCCGCCCTCGCCGCCTCGCACCTGCGACTCTTTTTCAATCAGATACCCGCGAAACTGTTTTCCGATCCGAATGTCGTCCCGCACCTATTCCGCGAGTCGACGGTAGACGGCCTCATCGTCAACCTGCTCCCGCGGTTCTCCAACTCGCTGGTCCCGTACTTCGAGTCGCAACCGGCGCCCTGCGTCTGGCTGAATCTCAAACTCGATCAGCGCTCGGTGTATCCGGACGACACCACGGCGGCCAAAATCGCGCTCCCCTGGCTGTTCGAAAGGGGCCACCGCAGCATTGGCTTCCTCCAGCGGCAGTTCGAAGCCAACGTCCATTACTCGGTCAACGACCGCCTCGCCGGTTTCTGCACCGCCATGCGCGAGGCAGGCCTTTCGGACAAACGGCACCTACCCCTTCACGGCGAGACCGATGGGGCCATCACCAGCGTCATGGAGCGTGCGGAGCATTTTCTCGAGCAGTTCCCCGACGCCACCGCCGCGATCTGCTACGAGCAGGAAGAAGCGATCTGCCTTTACACCGCGGCCCTCCGCGCCGGAAAGCTGCCCGGGAATTTCCAGATCGTCGGCATCAGCCAGGACTGCATCCGTTATCTCTCCGGCCTCCCGATCCCCACGGTTCGCATCCCGTTCTACCAGGTCGGGCAACAGGCCAGCGCGATGCTCATGGAAATCCTGGCAAGCGGCGAGCGCGACATCCCCAGCCGCCCCATCCCCTATACCGATCCCGTTGAAGACAAAGACTGTTGAACCCCTCAGCGTCTTTTTGCGCGGCACCGCTCAATCCGCCGGCCCCACCGGATGGGGGTCGCTCCCGGCTCTATTTGGATTCACGACGCGGATGACATTTGCAAACGGCATCCCATCGGCCGGCGTTACCCACCGGGCATCGCCGGGCTTCTTCACCTCTTTGAGCATCACGCCCTGCAACTTCTCCGGCCCGATTTCCTTCTTCTCCAGCGCCTCCATGAGTTCACGCCCGCGCTTCGTATACCGCTCGAGATACGCGACCCACTTCTTTCCGTCCGCCGCATACACGTGCGCGCAGACCGCTTCCGTTCCATTGTGATCGAACGGCGTCAGCTTGTTCGCGTCGTCGGCAAAGTAGGTGGCGCCGTCGTCCGTGGTGAAATAGGACTGCTCGCGCCTCCCACCACCGCTCGAGGATCTGCCGCCGAGGTTGGACCAGAGTATCCATCCGTTGGCCGCCAGAATGATCACGACGGCGACTACGCCAATGAGTTTGCTGGGACTCGCCATGTTTCCAACTCTTTCAAGACGTGCAGAGAAATTCTATCGCCCCTCAGCGGACATCAGTCGGGTCGTCATGTGCATGCTCAAGGGGCGCCGGATCAGCGTAAAGAATGCCGCGGCCATTGGTGGCCAGGTACACCCGCCCATACACGCGCGGATCTCCAATCACGATCTGTCCGATCCATCCATATTGATGCTGGTCATCGTTGATTCGGACCCAGCTCCCCGCCAGGTCATCCGAACGAAAGAGGCCCGTTGTCGAGCCGATTTTCCCCACGGCATAAATCGCGGGATATTCTTTCCCCGGCGCCGCCTTGCCAAAGCCCAGCGTCCAACAGCTCTGCATGGCCGGCTTGCGTGTGAATGTCTCCCCTCCATCCCTCGACCACTGGATTCCGTCATCCTCGGACGCCACCCACAAATCCCCCGCGGCCGCCGGGGATGCAAACACGCGGCCGCCGACCAGTTTTTTCTGCTTCGGCACAAAGTGGGCTGCACGGTCGTCGCTTCGGTATAAAGTCCCGCTCCGGGCATCGAGCGCATAGAACCTGCGGGGAGACACGCGGTCGGAGATCACATCCAGATCCGCCGGCAACCCGGCGCAGGGGGACCACGTCGCCCCCTGATCGAGCGAATACGACGGCTTCCCCCGCCGCGGCGTCCACTCAATCGCGCTCCCATCGGCCGAGATGGCCATCGTCCCCGTGTCATTGGCTTCCGCAGGTTTTCCCGCGAACGCATTCCACGTCATGGCCCCATCCGTGGAAATAAATCCACGGCCGCCATATCCGCATCGCACAAATATGAGCGGTTTTTGCTCTGCGAAATCCAATCCGCGCGTTGTTCCGATGGAGGGCTCATGTCTTCCCTGGGGTGGCGAGTGATCGAGATCGTCGTGCCTGAATCCATCAAAATCGCCGATCGCGCTCACCAGATGGGCTCCGACCGGCGGGCTCTTCAATTCCAGGGCCGCGGTTTCCTCGATCCCCTGGTTATCAAACACCCATCGCACGCGTTTCCCCGAATCCATGTTCCCCGCCTCCATCGTGCTCCAAAGCCCATTGCCGGTCACGAAGGTTACATGGTTGCTGTCGAACGGATCAATCACAATGGTGCTCATCCAGTGGGGCGTGATGCCCGCGGCGTATGGCGCCGATCCGCCGTCAAAAACCGTTTTGCTCGCATCCGGGTCGCGCACGGGCAACTCCGCCCAGGTATCGCCGCCGTCGACGCTGCGAAAAATGGAATCTCCCTGACTCCACCGGGCAAACGTCGTGGTCATCACAATGCGCGGATCATTCGCCGCCACCGCGATGCCGCCATATCCAAAGAGATCTTTTCCCCCGGGTTTCGCGGGCGAAATGTTCTTCCAGTCCCCGGTCTTCGTGCGGAGTCGCCAGAGGGCCCCCGCCTCCATGCTTTCCGGGCCCGTCGGATTTCCATAGGGAATATAGATATCGCCATTGGGCGCGATCACCGCGTGCAGCGGCATCAACCCGGTCGGCGCTCCCGGCACCGCATTCCAACTTTTCCCCGCATCCCTGCTCCAAAACAAATTCGCCCCTTCCCCCCCAGTCACCGTACCAACCCCCGCGTAGATCGTCGCCGTCGGCTGGCCCGGGTGGCCACTCGCCCCATCAAACACCACAAACGATATTCCCAGGATCCCGGCGTGCTCGGCCACTTGAGGAAAGTCCGTCACCTTGCTCCACGTCGCCGCATAATCGCCGCTTCGCCACAACCCTGCCGTGCGTGAGCCAAAAAACAACACCCGCCCATCGTTCGGATCCACCGCCAACCGCTCTCCCACGGTCCGCCCCGGGTTATTGCCACCCATCTGGAACGGCATTTCCGTCCGCTGAAACGTCCGTCCCTGATCTGAGGATCGTGCGATTGCCCCATTGCTCGACCAGCTTGCCACATAAGTCCCCAAGGCCAGATAGACCCGATTTGCATCCGAAGGGTCTGCCGCCACGCTCTCGCACCCGAGCAGGTTCGCGTTGCTCATTCCCACCCAGTCGGTCAAAGGGACCCACTTCCTCGCCTCCCCGCGATCCTCGCTCTCCCGTCGATACGCACCGCCAATATCCGTGCGAATATAGGCGAGCCCTTTCTGTTTCGCGTGCATGACCATCCCGGTCACGAATCCGCCCCCTTCGATCACGACATTCTTCCAAACATACGACTGGGACCGGACTGGCTCAGCCGCATCTGCCCGCCGCGCGGCGGCAAATCCCATCATCGCCGCCATCGCCAGGCTCAATTTCCATCCGCCATCCCGCACCATCAAACACCTCAACCAGAATCGATCCCAAGGCGATTCAGGGAACCAGCAGCATGCCTCGCGTCCGGCGACAACAAGAACACAGATCACCGGCAAACCGATATGACTCCTCGTACTATACAACGCAAGCATCTATTTGCAAACGTTTTTATATTGGGCCTCCGGTGACCTCAGTTCGTGCGTAACTCCCGAAAGATTCGGTAAAAGAGACGTTCCAAGGCCGCGCCCGCTCCGCACATTCTTCTTGACACACAGAAGTCTTATTTGATAACGTTTCCAAATGAGTTCTCACCCATGACCGTCACCTCCACGTCCCTTCTGCATCGCATTTCCGCGCTGCGGCTTTTTAACACCAACTCCTCGAGGTATCGCATGGCGCGGACAACTTCCACCTTTCATCGTCGTTGCACCGCGCGCCACCTCTTGCAGCCTCTCGAACCCCGTCTCCTCCTCACCCAGACCTACTCCTGGTCCAACGCCCGCATCACCGGCGGCGGCTTCGTCGATGGAATCGAATTCTCCCCCGCGCAGGCGAATCTCCTGTACGCCCGCACCGACGTCGGCGGCGCTTATCGCTGGAACGCCGCCAGCTCTGCCTGGATCCCCCTCAACGATTCCCTCGGCCGCGACGACTCCCAGCTGACCGGCGTCCTCTCCCTCGCGCCCGACCCATCCAACGCGAACAACGTGTACGAAGCTGTCGGACAATACACCGCCTCCTGGGCTCAGAACGGCGCCATCCTCTATTCCTCCGACCAGGGCAACACCTGGGGCCGCACGAATCTTCCTTTCGCGCTCGGCGGAAACGAAGACGGTCGCGGCGCCGGCGAACGGCTCCAGGTCGATCCCAACAACGGCAACATTCTGTTCCTGGGGACGAACAACAACGGCCTCTGGAAAAGCACTGATGCGGGGCACACCTGGGGACAAGTCACCACGTTCCCATCGGCCGCCAGCAGCCTCACCTTCGTCCTCTTCGACAAGCGTTCCGCCACCGCCGGCAGCGCCACCCAGACGATGTACGTCGGCGTCAACGCCACGACCGGCACGAATCTTTACCGCAGCAGCAACGGTGGCGTCACGTGGTCCGCGATCGCCAACGAACCGACCGGGCTGCTCGCCTTCCAGGCCGCACTTGATCCTGCCGGCTCGCTCTACGTTAGTTACGACGACAACCTCGGCCCGAATAATGTCAGCACGGGCGCGGTCTATCGCCTCAACACCGGCACGGGCGCATGGACCGCCATCACTCCTCCGACCGGTCAGGGCGGTTTCGCCGGCGTCTCCATCGATCCGTCGGCCGCCGGCACGCTCATCGTCACCACTACTGACCGCTGGTATCCCCACGATCAGATCTATCGCAGCACCGATTCGGGCGCTCACTGGACCTCGCTCTGGGGCAGCAATACCACCTTCGACAACTCCGCGGCGCCATGGGTCAACCTCACGCCCCACTGGCTCGATGCGGTCGCCATCGACCCCTTCAATTCCAATCACGCTCTCTTCGGCACCGGCTTTGGCCTCTATTCCAGCACGAACATCAAAGCCTCCGCCGTGACGTGGTCCTTCACCGACAGCGGCCTCGAGGAAACGGTCCCTCTCGCCATCATCGCTCCTTCTTCCGGTGCGCCGCTCGGCGTTGCCGTCGGAGATGTCGACGGCTTCCAGTTCACCACCACCACCGCCGTCCCCGCCACGCGTTTCACCGCCAACTTCGGAACGAATACCAGCCTCGACTTCGCCGAGAACAACAGGTCCAAATGGGTCCGGACGTTCTACGGCTCGACTGACGGCGCCTATTCCCTCGACGATGGCGTCACCTGGACCACCTTCGCCACCGCGCCCGCCACCATCTCCAATGGTCCCGGCAACATCGCCATCTCCTGCAACGGCAACACGCTCGTCTGGATGCCCGCCAACTCCGCCGCGTACTACTCCACCGACAATGGCGCCACCTGGCATCTCTCCACCGGCAGCCCGAGCAATTCCTCCAACTCCTTCACGCCCATTGCCGATCGCGCCAATCCCGCGAACTTCTATGTTTACGACTACACCGTCGGCACGCTGTACGTCAGCAGCAACGGCGGCGTCACTTTCACGCCAGCCGCCACGAAACTTCCCACCGGCAGCACCACGCCGCGCACCGTCCCAGGCATTGCCGGCGACATCTGGCTCCCCACCGCGGGGGGGCTCTACCACTCCATTAACGGCGGCGCCGGCTTCACGAGGCTCTCCACGGTCCAGGCGGCGTATCAAATCGGCTTCGGCAAGGCCGCCGCCGGTCAAACCTATCCCGCCATCTACGTCTGGGGACAAATCGCCGGCATCACCGGCCTCTTCCGCTCGGACAACAGCGGCGCCTCCTGGACCCGCATCAACGACGATAGCCACCAGTTCGGCTGGATCAACCAGATCGTCGGCGACCCCAACATCTACGGCCGCATCTATCTCGCCACCGGCGGCCGCGGCGTGGTGATTGGCGACTATCGCCTCCCCGGCGATGCCAACCTCGACGGACACGTCGACCTGACAGACCTCTCCACGGTCCTCAACAACTTTGGCCAGGCGACCACTGCCTGGACGAGCGGCAACTTCGACGGCGCAGCCACCATCGACCTCACCGATCTCTCCGCTGTTCTCAATAATTTCGGCCAGTCGGCCCCGTCTGCCGCCATCGTTCCCAGCAGCAGCCTGACCGCCTCAAGCGCCGCTATCACTGTCTCGACTTCGACGGCTCCCGCGGCCAGACACAACGGGCACAAACCGCGAGCACACCGGTTTCATCATCTTCCACGCCACTCAGAAATCATCGCTCTCGCCAAGAAGATCCCGCCTCTCACCGCGCGACTTCCATAGAACTCCCGTTGTACTGAACGGTTTTCGCGTCCGCCTCCACTCCAAACCCAACGCGCTGCTCCTTCGACACAAAAACGACATGAATCGTCCGCTGTGCCGGCATCCCCGCGAACTCCCCGTTGCGCTTCCCAATCGTCAACGTCTGCGTCGCCTCGCTCCACGTCAGCGGAATCTCTGAAAACGCCCCCTTCTCATACTGATACGACAACCCGTCATCCTCGTACAACGTGAACGCCCCATCGCGCCCCGTGTACACATAGACGGTCAGAGGATCCGCAGCTTTCTGCATCGCATACTGCAGTTCCGGCCCGAACGGCACGATCGAGCCCGCCCGCACATGCACCGGCATCGCATCGTACGGGGCCGGCGCGTCAATCTCCCGACCGCCCTCCACCGCTGTACCCGTCCAGAAGTCATACCAGGTCCCCTGCGGCAAATAGACGGCCCTGGTCCGCGCCTTGTACTCCGTCACCGGACTCACGAGGAACGCCGGCCCGAAGAGATACTGATCATTCAAATCCCGTGCCCGCTGGTCCTCCGGAAAATCCATCACCAGCGGCCGCATGAACGTCCCATCACGCTGCGTCACCTGCCCCGCCAGCGAATACAGATACGGCAGCATCCGATATCGCAGCCGATCAAACTTCAGCTGCGCCTGGTAGCATTCACTCTGCTCCCCGCCAAGCTCCCACATCTCCCGCCACGGCTTCTCCCCGTGCACGCGCAGCATCGGCACAAACGTCGCAAACTCAAACCACCGCGCGTTCATCTCCCGCCATTCGTCGGCAATCTCCGTCGACATGGGCCGATAGGGCGAAAAATGCGAGGGCACGGAAAATCCGCCGCAATCCATCGTCCAGTAGGGCAACCCCGAAATCGAATACCCGAGGCCCGCCGCGATCTGCTTCTTCATCGCCGTCCAGGTCGACGAAATATCCCCCGACCAGCTCGCCGCCGCGTAATGCTGCTGCCCCGCATACCCCGACCGCGTGAGGATAAAGACCCGCTGATCGGGCGCCGCCTTCCGCTGCCCCTCATACACGCCTTCGCTGTTCAGCAGCGGATACGCATTCTGCACCCGCGAGCCGGTTCCTTCGGCGGTCTTCGCCATGTGGGCAAGCTGCCGATCCAGCGTGGGGGGCGATGGGCACAGGTCCGGCTCCGTCGCATCCATCCACCACGCGTCCATCCCCTTCACGAAGAGCCGATCGTTGACCTGCTGCCAGAACATCGCTCTGGCGCCGGGGTTGAACGCATCATAAAACGTGTAGGGATAACCGGGCCCCACCCAATCCTTGTAGGCCGGGTCCATTGGATACAGATAACCCCTGGCATCCATCGCCTTGAAATTGTCCGTGCCGGGATAGAACTTTCCCCACACTGAAATCATCAGGTGGGCGTTGAGCGCGTGAACATCCTTCACCCACTGATCCGGATCGGGAAAACGCTTCGGATCGAATTCGTGCGAGCCCCAACTGTCCTGCTTCCAGTACATCCAGTCCTGCACGATGTTGTCGAACGGAATCCCGCGGGCGCGGAACTGCTTCACGACATCGAGCGATTCCTGCTGCGTCTCGTACCGTTGGCGCGATTGCCACAGACCAAAAATCCACTTGGGCATCATCGGCGCGTTGCCGGTGAGCTGGCGATACTCCGCGATCACGTGATCCAGTGTCGGACCGTAGACGAAGTAATAATCAACACCGTCGCCGACCTGCGACCACAATGACGTGTTCCCGGCCGTCGCTTCCTCGCCCGCGAGGGGCGGCTTCCACGTCAGCGTGCAGAACTCGCATCCGTCCTTCACCCATTGCACCTTGATGTGATGCTTCGTGCCGGCATCGAAGTGCGCCGACGCGAGATCGTCCCACGGAAGCCAATCCTGCCGCCAGTGATTCGCGACTTGCTGTCCGTCAATCCACATCTTGTAACTGCCGTTGGCGTAGAGCTCGAACTTATACTCGCCGCCGATATCCGCCAGCACATCGCCCTCCCACACCACCGCCTTTTCCGCCGGCACCTTCTTCGACTTCGTTCGATCCGCCGGGTTTCCGTTGCGAATTTCAAGATCCGCGCGCGGGGTGCCCGGCGCGGTCATTGCGTCGTCGGCGAACGGTGTTGCCGTAAAGCCGCCGGCCCTGCCGGAGCGGTCAAAAATGCGTGCAGTCGGTATCGGCTCATACGCTCGCGGATTGCCGAACTTCGTGTACGACGGATTGTCCCAGAAAAGCCCGTAGCCCTTCGAGGAGACAAGAAAAGGCACGGCGATCTCGGTGTTGTGCTGCCACAACTCGATGTCCTGCCCCTTGATGTTCACGAGGCCATACTGGTGCTGGCCGAGGCCGTAGAGTGACTCGTCAGGATTCGCCAGCCACTGCTGCCGCACGTGATGCGTCGCTTCTCCCTGAACCTCGGCCTGCTCCAGAATTCGTCCGCCGGGCGCCTCGGCGAGAATGATGTTGCCGGACAAATCCGTGAAACGCACCGCACCGGACTTCGCATCGACCAGCGCCCTGATCCTGGCGGTCGTCAGCACGAGGCCTTGCGCATCGCTGGTGACATCCCAATGGGCGGTCGAAACGCTCTTGACGGCCGTGGCAAAACTCTTGTGATCAAAAAACGCCTGATCCGTGGCATATGCGACGCGAACAATATCGTCGGCATCCACTTCCAGTTTCAGCACTCCGCCGCCGAGATGCACGACGACCCCATCCTTCTGTTTTTCAATCGCGAGAGCTGCGGCATTCGCCTGGGCAAATAATGAAGGCTCGCCGCACACAACCGCCGCAATCCCACCCGCTGCGAGAAAATTCAAAAAATGGCGCTTCACACAAACCTCCGATGATTCTCTTCCGCCGACAGCGGGACATCGAAAACACGCCGCCGCGATCACCGTCCGTCCTTGGTGACGATCGTCTCGGCGATTTTCATGACGCCATGCAACGGCAGGTCGCGCGAGGAAGTCCCGACGTCGATCCCGAATTCTCCCGCCTCCGCAACCCACGCGGTTCTACCGGGGTCGTAATAGGAGAAACTCGAAGCGCCGAGAGGAATCGACACTGTCTGCTGCTCTCCCGGGCGCAGTTGGACCTTCTGAAAGCCTTTCAACTCCCGAACAGGCCGCGGCAGGGAAGAATGCTCATCCCGCACGTACACCTGCACCACTTCCGCGCCGTCGCGCTTACCGGTGTTGGCGACTGTCACCTGCACGGTCGCGGTTCCGTTCTCGCCGGCCATCACGCGCAACGCCGAGCAACTGAACGTTGTGTACGAGAGCCCATAGCCGAACGGAAAGAGCGGCTCGATCTTCTTCGCATCGAACCAGCGATACCCCACGAAAATGCCCTCGGCATATGTCTCCCGGCCATGTTCACCGGGATAATGACTGGCATCGGCGCCGGCGTGCGCCGGGGAATCGGCGAGTTTCCTCGGGAATGTGCATGGCAGTTTTCCGGACGGATCCACTTTTCCAAACAGCACGTCCGCCAGTGCGTTCCCCCCCTCCGTTCCGCCATACCAATATTGAATGACCGCCGGCACCTGCGGCAGCCAGGAATCAATCGCCAGCGGCCCGCCACCGGTGAGCACCACCGTCGTACGCGGATTCACCGCCGCCACGCGCTCGATCACCTCCGCCTGCCCCCGCGGCATATTCATGTCCGGCCGATCCACCCCCTCTTCATCCTGCGAACGATACAACCCCGCCAGGACGATCACGGCATCAGCCCCCTTCGCCGCGGAAACCGCCGCGTCGATCAATTCCGGCGACGATTCACCGGCGCCCGCCTTCCGCCGTTCCGTGGACGGCAGATAGCCCTGCGCATAGACGACTTCGACGCGCTCTCCAACATATTTCTGAATTCCCTCCAGCGGCGTCACTTCGTTCCTCGTTTTGATCGCCGCAGAGTTTCCGCCGTGGGCAAACTTTCGCTTCGCGATATCCCCGATTACCGCAATTCGTTTGATCTTCGCGGCATCCAGCGGGAGCGTTTGCGAATCATTCTTCAAAAGCACCATCGCCGCCTCTTCAACGCTGCGCGCCGTGGCAAGGTGCTCCGGTGACAGGAGCGGTACGTTCGACTTCTTCGCCTCGGACCCGTCGAACATCCCCGTCGCGAACATTACCCGCAAGTTCCGCCGGGCCATGTCGTCGAGCCGCTCCGGCGACACCTCGTGCTTCTGCACCGCATCGCGCAGCGCATCGGCAAAGTAGAACTCGTTGTACGCTTTGTCCGTTCCCATCTCCAGATCGAGTCCGTGATTTGCTGCGTTCACGGTCGAATGCGTTCCCGACCAGTCTGACATCACCAACCCCTGGAACCCCCAGTCCCGTTTCAGGATCCCATTCAGCAAGAGCGCGTTTTCCGAGCAGTAGGTGCCGCGAAGTTTGTTGTATGCGGTCATCACGCACCAGGCATGCCCTTCCGTCACCGCCGCCTTGAACGCCGGCAGATAGATCTCGTGGAGTGCGCGGTCATCCATCTCCACATCAATGGTGTTGCGTTCGGTCTCCTGGTTGTTTGCGGCAAAATGTTTTACACAGGACGCGATGCCGTGGGATTGCGCGCCGTTGATATAAGCAACGGCCATCCGCCCGGCAAGGTATGGGTCTTCCCCCAGGTATTCGGAATTGCGCCCATTCAAAGGCGTGCGCATGATATTCACGCCCGGTCCAAGCATGATCTGCTTGCCGCGCGCGGATGCCTCTTCGCCGATCACGTTGCCATAAGCTCTGGCGAGTTCCGGATCGAAAGTCGCCGACAGCCCCAGGTTCGCCGGCATCGCGGTCGAAAAATCGTCGGTATGACCGGCAGGCTCCCACGTGTCTGGACCGACATCCTCTCGGACGCCCTGCGGCCCGTCGGACATCCATCGCCGCGTCACGCCGAACCGTGGCAACGCCGCGGTCGTGAACTTGGAATCGGCATGCACCAGGGAAATCTTTTCATCCAGTGTCAGTCGCGCGAGCAGATCGGACACCCGCTCCTCGAGAGGCAGGGAAGCGTTCTTGTACGCTTCATCGGCCGCATAGCCTGAGGTCACACATAAGCCCGTCATCAGCAGTGCAACCGCTGACCTGCGAACGATCTGCATACTCGAATTCCTTCCGGCTGAACATCGGCAGCCTGTTTGTCACCAGAAATGGAGCGTCCCGGGACGAGGATGTGAGACGCCTCTATTTGCAAACGTTATCAAATACAAGCTGAAAGTCAATCGCCATTTCGCAGGCTTGGGATTATCTCGTTTGCCGGAGCCGCGCAATGGGGATGGATTGTGCATCGGTTTCTCTCCTAGATTTGCAGGATCTTCAACCGCGAGAATGCCCCGTTTTTCTGCAGCAACTCCTGCTGAGGACCGTATTCGATCAGTCGGCCATGATCCAGCACGACGACTTTATCCGCGTGCCGAATCGTGCTCAGACGATGCGCGACAATGAACGTGGTCCGCCCGCGCACCAGGCGGCTGATCGCCTCCTGCACGAGTTGTTCCGAGATGACGTCGAGCCCGCTGGTCGCCTCATCGAGAATGATCACCTTCGGGTTCCGGATCAGCGCCCGGGCGATTGCCACACGCTGCCGCTGACCGCCGGAGAGAGTCGCTCCGCTCGGGCCGATCGTCGTCTCCACTCCGCGCGGCAACTGCGCGATGAACTCGCGGACGTTGGCCGTGTCCAGGACCTGCTGAAAGGCCTCCTCGCTCACTTCGTCCAGGCCATACGTGATGTTCTCGCGAATCGTCCCCGAAAAGAGCTGGATCTGTTGCGGAACAACCGCGAGGCTCCTGCGATACTGCCGGAGGTTGAGCGTCTTCATGTCGTGGCCATCGAGGAGCAGACTTCCTTCGGTCGGGTGATGAAACCCGATAATCAGCCCCATCAGCGTCGATTTGCCCGACCCGGACTCTCCGACCACCGCCACGCATTCCCCGGGCCGAACCTCCAGCGACAAATGATCGATCGCCAGACGATCCGTCTCGGGATACCGGTACGAGACATTCTCAAACTTGAAGCCACCTTCCACGCTCTTCACGGGAGTTCTCGCGTTGTACTCCTCGATCTCTGTCAGTTCGAGAATTTCCCCGATGGATCGCAGCGATTCCATGCCCGTCGACAACTGGGGATACAACAGCGTCATCGTGGAGATCGTGCCGATGACGGTCGTGAAGAGCGCCTGGTACATCACCACATCGCCGATGGGCATCTTGTGAAACAGCACCAGGACAATGGTGAAGATGAAGCACGCGAAGGTAAACAGGTTGAACGAAACCCAACTGCACGCTCCAAACAGTTCGTTAAGCGTATCCAGCCGGGTGCCGGCGATACGGGTTCCCTCCAGCTTGTCCCGCACGCGCATCGACTCCTTCTCCTCGAGCGCATGGGCCCGGGTGACCGGAAGCATCTCCACCATTTCGGAAATCTGCGCGGAGACGGACTCGATGCCGGTTCGAAATTCTTCGTTCCGCCGAGCCATTTTTCGCCGGAACCCCCTCGTCAACATGACCGCAAGCGGGGTGGCGAGCAGAAAGAAGGCCAGCACGCCGTATTGCCGTTTCGTGATGATTACCACCGCCGTCGCCACGACGGAACAGAGGCTGCTGAGTCCGGTGTCATATGCCGCCCTGCTCAGAGTCTGGATGACTTCCACGTCGCGCAGGATCTTTGACTGCAGCCGCCCGCTGTTGAAGCGTACAAAATAGGACATTGAAAACTGCTGCAGCCGCATGAGGAGCGCCGCGCGCATGTGAAGCTGCACTTCGCGCACCGACTTGGAGAGCAGGTAGGAGTAAAGTGTGTGCAGCGGTATGTTCAGCAGAAGCAGCACGGTCAACACCACAGAGTTCAGCAGCACGTCGTACTTCAAAGAGGGGCCGCCGGCCATGGTCGCGTTGATCACATTGCCAATGACGATCGGCATTACCCACACCGGCGACTGCTTGATCACGAACGCCACCACCGCCACGGCCAGACGCCGCCGCTGCCCCCGGAACAGGATCCACAGCGTCTTCATGGGATGATTCGAATGGAATTCGATGTCGCTGATACGCCGCAGTTCGTTTTCCAGCAATTCTGCCATGAGAATCTATATTCCCGGAAGTGCGCAGATGAATGAGCCGTGTCCCGGCGGCGCCACGACCTCGTTCCGAAAAATTTCGTGTCGAAGCAATCACCCGGCATTGTACATGGCGGACAATCTCGCGTGCGACACTTCCTTATGAAATCGTCAGCAGCTACAAAAGGGATTGAGCCGATGTTACGCTTCAATGCGGGCTGGGGCAGCGATCGAGGAGTGTTTCATGGATAATCAACTGAATGTCTGCTGCGTGATTCTGGCGGGGGGGCAGTCCAGCCGCCTGGGGAGGGACAAGGCGTTGGAAAGAGTTGGCGCCGAGACGATGCTGCATCGGATGGTGCGGCTGGCGAACAGGACGTGCCTGCGAACGCTGGTGGTGGGTCGACCGATGCCGCAGGACTGGCCGTCTGCTGGGGGGGAGCTAAATGTGGAATTCATGGAGGATGCGGAACCGCGGTTCGGGGGTCCGATGGTGGCCATTCGCGCGGCACTGAATGCGGTAGGGGGGGATATTCTCGCGCTGGCCTGTGATATGCCGTTGCTTTCTTCGGCGATGTTGCATGCGTTGCATTCAGCCCATCGAAGCAAACAGGACGCATGGGCGACGATTGCGGCGATGCAAAGACCGGATGGAAAAGTGCTCGCGGAACCCCTGCTCGCCATCTATACGCCCAGAATCGTACCGGCATTCGACGACTGGATTCGTTGCGACCAACGGTCGCTGCAGCAGTGTGTCAAACTGCCCGACGTGCAGACGTGGATTGTGCCCGAAGATCTGGCCCCCCAGCTCTTGAACGTCAATGACGCGCGGGCGCTCGCGCAGGTGCGCGAGTCACTCGACTCGCCCGCCGAACAATCAAATCAATAACGAAAAGGTTACGCCCCGCGGAACGTGCCCATGACCTGCCCGCTCAGGCTCACTGTCCGGGTGCCGCGGAACTTCCCTTCACCGCCGCCGTTGGCAAGCGCGTGCTGCAGTTCCGTGACCTTCTGAACGGCCGCTTCCATCTTCGGATAGCGCACTTCGCGGTAACCCGTGACCGGCTCGGGCGACTTGAAGATCTCCAGCCACAGGTTGTAACGGGCCGGGTCCTGCGCGCCGTTCAAATCGCAGCCATCGACGAGCTGCGTGTACCACTCGCGGAAGGCGCGTTCTCGCGCGTGCCAGGCGGGCATGAGATCGCGCAGCCAGCGGCAATGACGCATGATGCGGAACTGCCAGTCCCGGCCTTTGAGGTGGAAGCGGACCTTCTTTCCGAAGACTTCGAACTCCGGCCGGTTCAGATGAATGTACGTGATCTTGTCGCCATTCGCCGGATTCACATTAAACCGCCGGCGGTCGCGCTTATATTTCTCGGGAGACGTGTACATCATCGAGACATACACTTCATCCTTGATCATCATGACCTTCGCAAGGTTCCAGATCACCGCGCGCGTCACCGCAAAGTTGCGCTCCGCCGTGTCCTGGCTGTAGGTCTTCACCACGCGCGAGGCATACTGCCGGGCATATTTCAGAGTGCCCCATTGGATGGCGTCGAAGAGGCGGATCACGTAATCGCGTTTCGCGCCGTCTTCAAGGCCGGACATTTTCTCAAGCGTTTCGGCGCAGATCTTTTTGTATTCGTCCGCGTTTCCTTTGCCCCAGATGCTGCTGACCTTCAGAATGTTCGCCTTGCGCTCGATGGCCTGATCCACCGTTTCGACATGCTTGGGAAGATTGACGCCGAACAGATCGGGCCGCAGCACGATCTTTCGGCCGATGTTGAATGCGCGATAGTTCCGCTCAAATTCACGACCCACCGCATGGCGAATCGCCCACGTGATGCTCTTGTAGCTCACCGGAATAAACCCGAGCTGATAGGCCACCCCCAGCATCATGATGTTCGCATACAGCTTCGAATCCAGCAGGCGCTCGCACAGGTCGCCGACATTAAAGCTGAAGAACTGCCCCGGCATGCACTGGCCCTTGATCAGGGTTGCCAGCTCTTCCGGTTCGAAATCATCGCGGCCCATCAACGTGAGAATTGTCGGCGTCTTACCGGTGTTCACGACAGCCCGCGTGAACTTCGGCGATGCCACGCGCAAATTCTCCTGCGGCGAACACGATCTCGCCGCCTCCACCGCATCCACACCAATCAGCAGGTCCGCCTTGCCAAACGGCATCACCGGCGAACCGACCAGCGGATGCTTCGAGAACTGAATCTGCGAGAACACGCCCCCGTTGCGAATCGCCAGCCCCTTCTTATCGATGAAGCCGACGTATAGCCCATCCTTGTGCCCCGCGCGAACGAGAATATCGCCCGCCACGCCGATGCCCATCCCGCCCACGCCCGCCATGTAGCAGCGCCACAGATCCTTCTTCGCCCAGATGTCGCTCACCGGCGGATCCGGAATCCCCTGCAGATCCACGACTTCATCCGGCAGTCGCGGCGGCCGCTTGCGCGTCACAATCACCTGCTCGAAGCTCGGGCACGCATCAATCCGCGCGCACGCCCCGTCGTTCACGCAGGCCGTGAAGTCGGTCTGAATCTTCTTGCCGTAATCCGTATCCACCACCTTGAGCCCCGGACACCCGGTCTGATTCGTGCATTCCAGGCAGTATTCGCACACTTCGTCGGTGACGTTCATGAACGTCTTCTGCCGAACGAAGCCGACTTCCTTCTTCGCCGCCTGCTCCTCGCGCCGCTTCCGCCGATGGAATGTGATCCCGCACTCCTTGTCGGCAATCACGATCTTCACGCCGTCTTCGAGAATGATCTTCTCCAGCGTCTCCTTGTACTCATCGCGGCTCGCCGGATTCATCCGCACCACGCGCGCCCGCGGCACATCCTTGCTCTCCCGCGCCAGTTTCCCCAGCGGCCCCGCCGCATCCGGAATCAGGCTCCGCACGATCCGCTCAATGTCGTGCGACAGGATCTTGTTCCCCATGATGTCTTCTTCGAGGGTCGGGTTGGGCTGATGCCCCGTCATCGCCGTGGTCCGGTTCTCGAGGATGATGAACGTGATGTCCTGCTGCTGCGTGATGGCATTGGCAATCGCAAGCGACCCTGAATGGAAAAACGTCCCGTCCCCCATGAACACAATCTGCTTGTTGGTAATAAACGGATCGCTCCCCGCACCGGTCGCCCCGCCCAGCCCCATCCCGCTGTAATTGTGCATCAGCGGCTTGTTGGGCTCGAACATCATCATGGTGTAGCACCCGGTATCCCCGTGCGCGACCAGATCCACCGTCCCCTTGTCGTAATGCGACTGCATGTAACTCGAATTCTGCAGATCCTTCCGAATCTGCAGCAGCGCGCTGGAAGAATCCCGATGCGGACACCCCGGGCAATATGCCGGCGTCCTCACCGGCACTACACCGCCTGCCTTGCTGGCCTTCTCAATCGTGTCCAGTTCTTCCGACAGCCGCCCATTCGCCAGCTCGTGCGGCATCCCCGGCGTATCGCGCAGCAAATCGGTCAACTTCATGATCAGCAGCGACGGATGCAACCCGCGTGTCGACGGAATCCCGGGCCGCCCCTTCGGAAACGCCTTCCCCCACAACTCCGTCTTCCCGATCGGATCTTCCGGCCGATTCTGCCGCAACCGCCCCAAATGCTCCGCCACCTGCTTCTCAATAAAGCTGCGCCGCTCCTCGACCACCACTACCCGCTCGCACATCGCCGCTATCTGGTCCACCAGCCCCGTATCCACCGGATAGGAAAACGCCAGCTTCAAGATAGGAAACTCCCCCAGCAGCCCCATCTCGCGCAATGCATCGCACAGCATCGCATACGACGGCCCGCTCGAAATAAATCCGACCGGCGCCTTCTCGCATCGCCCACCGCGCCACGACCGTTCAATCGGATACAGGATCCGGCTCAACCCCAGCTCCCGGCACCGCTTCAGCAGGAGGCCGAACCGATCGTCAAATGTCAGTTCCTGCTTCCACGTCCGCGGCGGCAGCAAAACCGTCTGCTCCACCGGAATCATCTTCGTCTCCACCGCCACCCGCTGATTCGTCGAAATCGCCGGCCACTGGTTCGGCCGGCACTCCACCGTCCCGCCCCCGTCCGCCAGCATCACCGTCACGGCGTAGCCAACGTACAGCTTCGCCCGCACGCTCATGTCGAACGCATGCGCCACCCAATCCTTCAACTCCTGCGAATTGCTCGGCTCCAGCACCGGGCACCGCAGCGTCTCAAACAGAAACCGCGAATCCGCCGGCACCTGCGTCGATTCGCTCCACGGATCATCCCCCGAACAGATCACCGCCCCGCCCGTCTCAAACGGCACCCCCGCCAGGTTCCCCAGCGCCAGCGCATCCGACGCCACATGCAACCCCACCGATTTGAACACCGCAATCGCCTTCACCCCCACCATCTGCGCCCCGTTCACCATCGCGACGGACAGTGCCTCATTGTTCGCCATCCGCGCCGCCACCCCCTTCTCCGCCAGCAGCCCCGCAATGTCGTGGCAGGAATCGAAGAACCCCGCCACCGGCGACCCCGGATACCCCGTCAAAAGCGCGACGCCCCCCGGCGTTTCCAGGCACCCTTTCAGGATCAGTTCTGCGCCGGTGTAAATCTCGCTGCCACTCTCCACCAGAAATCGCGGGTCTATCCTCATGTCGCCTCGTCCATGACCAAAATATCAGTCCAAACAGGTAGGGGATTATTGTACCCAATCCCCTTTCCAATTTCGCCAGTGTGGGCCGAGTTCGTTTGGGGTGGGCGGAGTTCCGCCTTTGGGCAGTTTGCTCCCCTCGGCAGGTGATGCGAAAGTCGCCTAAATGCGGATTCTATTGCCGAGGCGCTGCCGGTGTGGCTTCCTCGGCGACGTGAATCAGTTGGTTCACGTATGCCCGCGTATACGCAAGTCGCGCCGTGGCGGCAACAAAGTGATAGCGATAGGCGATCTCCCGCGCGCCCTGCAGGTCCCCGGCGTCGATTCGCTGAAACATGGCGCTGGCCGCGAACCATGGGTAAAGCTGCTTGCAGAGGGTCCGTGCATGTTCCTCGTTTTTGGGGTCACCCATCGGCCAGCGGGCCGTCGGAAAATGGGACAGGGCCTTTGCCACATTCTGCGGATCCACGGGTTTGGCATGCGGCGCGGCTTTCATAAACCTGGCCGCGGCTTCCTGGCACCAGGGATCCTCGGGGTACAGGCGCGCCAGGACGACGTGGAAATCGTCACCCTTCGGATCAGGAATCATTTGCCGGTACCGGTCAAACAGGAACCACAGCCGCCTGTCATTGGGCTTTTCAGCCAAACCCCAACTCACGTATGTTTCGAATGCTCTGCTTCCATGCATCATGTCCAGTTGACACAGGACCAGGCAGATATCCGCCCATTGTGCTCCAGGCTCTTTCATCAATTGAGCCCAACGGGTGTTGATTCCTGCGGCATCGCCGGCGAACGTGCCGCGCAGGATTTCCAAATATGTCTTGTACACTGGCGGACAATACATCTTTTCAGGGTGCGGGTGATCGGCGATGAATGTCTCGAGACCGTCAACATCGCCAATGGTCGCGTGGGCAAATGCAATGCAGTTGGCAATGTTTCCGCTGTCCTCTTCGACAAGCTGCGGATTACGCTTCGCCAATTCAATCGCGTCATTATAGAGCCCAAGTTGCACGTCGGCTTCGATGAGAAGTCTTTTGGCCGGTGTATACCCGGCATCAATGGCAAGGGCTTGCCGCGCACAGGCCGCCGCGGGAACCCAGTGGCCCAGGTCGCGCAGATAACTGGCAATATCCGTGTATTCCCGCGGTCGATCATCATTGCCAGGCAAGAAACGACTGTTGAGGGCCGTGAGCTTAAGCGCGATGCCCATATTGTCATCACAGAACGGGCCACTCAAATTGGCAAATTGCACCGCCAACACATCCAACAAATAGGCATGGTTTGGATAGCCATGTGCCACGTCGGTCGCATGCAGAATCTGGGTGACATCATCTTCGGTTTCCGCCCAACGCCGGTCCCATCGCGCGTTGATGAGGTCCGGTACGTCCGGTCCCGCCAAATCTTCTGCGGTCTGTATCCACTCGTCGTACTTTGCCGCCAAGGCTCGATCCTTCATCGTATTGGGGTCCACGTCCGCGAAATATCCCGGATTGACTCGATCGTTCAACGCAATCGCCGTATCAACGTATCGTGCCTGGAGAGCATCTTCCTGCGACGATGGTGGCCAACACTTGGACCAATACTTTTGGTTCGCATACCAGTGCCTCACGGGCGCAAACGTCGGATCCAGTTTCAACACCGAGTCATAGCCGTCGAAATCTTCCTTCGACATCCGCTTGCTGAATGCCCCCTTCCCCAGAATCGCGAGTGATTCCGGATGCGTTCCAATCGGCTTGTGTAAAAAAACGGCAAGTGCGTCCGACGGCTTCTGATCCAGCACCGTCATCGCATCCACCGTCATGTCTCCCAGGAGGTCGAAGAATGACCGCGGCGCTGCGTAATCGATGCTGCGCACCGTCAGGCCTTGTGCGTCAAAGATCTTCAGTGTTCCGCAGTACCCCTTGGCCGTATGGGTCAGAATCCCTCCGATCGCATGAGTCGCCCCCCAACCCTGCACCGCCTCCTTGATCGAAATGGGATCGTAGTTCCTCTGCAAGGCCCGCATGTTGGCCGTGTCCTCTTTGAAGACAAAATACGCGTGCCTCGCACAATAACAGCCCGGAGACCAATCCAGATTATCCGACAGCAGAAACGCAAACGCGTCTGCTTCCGCCGGATCGCCGCTATGGTCCGGCGACTGAAAGTGGAACGGAATCGACAACGCGTTGAAACCCGATTCGTCAAAGCCCACGTGCTTAAATGGAGCCATCAAGCGGGCCGCTTGCCCCCTCGTCAACGGTTTGATCGTAGGCGGGACGACGGTCGACAAAGGAAAAACCATCGCCGGTTGCGTTGCGCTTGCGGCAAGAGAGACCCGCGATAAGCCGATGCATAAGCACATCAAAACGAGCCGGAAGAACCCGTTGTCATTCATCTGGATGCTCCATGTCTTGCGACGCCTGCAATCCGGCGGGATTCTACCCGGACTTATTCGGAATTGCGTCATTCCCAATGCAGCACTCGCTGTTCTTCTCTCCCCTGCCTCCACCGTGTCCCCCGCGTACCCATATCCCGTCGACATCGGATCCGGAAAATGCCCCGCAATCCCCAACACCTGATCCGTCCCCGCCTTTCCCGCCTATAATGTTCCTGCAAGCATGAATTGAACCAGTGCCGGCAGATCGTCCGATGAATAGGCTGAGGCACACGCGCCGGTCCATCGCTTGATAATCGCGCTGCATGACTCGTACAATTCGTGCAGTCAAAGGAGACACACATAATGTTTGAACGTTTCACCGACCGCGCCCGGAAGGTCATGGCTCTCGCCAACCAGGAAGCGCAGCGCTTCAACCACGAATACATCGGTACAGAACACATCCTCCTCGGCCTCGTCAAAGAAGGTTCCGGCGTCGGTGCAACTGTCCTCAAGAATCTTGACATCGACCTCCGCAAGGTCCGCCTCGAAGTCGAAAAGCTCGTCAAGTCCGGCCCCGACATGGTCACCATGGGCAAGCTCCCGCAGACCCCGCGGGCCAAAAAGGTCATCGAATACGCCATCGAAGAAGCCCGCAACCTCGGCCATAACTACGTTGGTACCGAACACCTCCTCCTCGGCCTCCTCCGTGAAAAAGACGGGGTCGCCGCGCAGGTCCTCATGAACCTCGGACTCAAACTCGAAGAAGTTCGCGAAGAAGTCCTCAACCTATTGGGTGCAGGTGTGGAATCTGAAGGCACAAATGCTGGCGAATCCAAGGGCGAAGGCAAGACCAAGTCCAAGACCCCGGCCCTCGACTCCTTTGGCCGGGATCTCACCGAGCTCGCCCGTGAAGGCACGCTCGACCCCGTCATCGGCCGCGCCAATGAAATCGAACGCGTCGTGCAGATCCTCTGCCGCCGCACGAAGAACAACCCCGTCCTCCTCGGCGAAGCCGGCGTCGGCAAGACAGCCATCGTCGAAGGCCTCGCCCAGCAGATCATCAACAACGACGTCCCGGAAATCCTCTCCGAAAAGCGCATCGTCGTCCTCGACCTCGCCATGATGGTCGCCGGCACCAAGTACCGCGGCCAGTTCGAAGAGCGCATCAAGGCCGTCATGAACGAAGTCCGCCGCGCCAAGAACGTGATCCTCTTCATCGATGAGCTCCATACTCTCGTCGGCGCCGGCGGTGCCGAAGGCGCCATCGACGCCTCCAACGTCCTCAAGCCCTCCCTCGCCCGTGGCGAAATCCAGTGCATCGGCGCCACCACCCTCGACGAGTACCGCAAGTACATCGAAAAGGATGGAGCCCTCGAACGCCGCTTCCAGACCATCATCGTCGAGCCGCCCTCCAAGGAAGAGGCTGTCGAAATCCTCAAGGGGCTGCGCGACCGTTACGAAGCTCACCACCGCGTGCAGATCACCGAAGAGGCGCTCAAGTCCGCCGTCGAGCTCTCCACCCGTTACATCACCGGCCGCTGCCTGCCGGACAAGGCGATCGACGTCATCGATGAAGCGGGCGCCCGCGTCCGCCTCAAGAGCATGACCAAGCCGCCCAATCTCGCCGAAATCGAAGAGCAGATTGAACGCCTGAGCATCGAAAAAGACGAAGCGGTCAAAAACGCCGACTACGAACGCGCCGCCGAACTCCGCGATCAGGCCGAAGCCCTCCGCAAGAAAAAGGAAGAAATGCAGCGCGCCTGGCGCGAACAGGCCAAGGAAGTCGACGGCGTCGTCGATGAAGAAATGGTCGCCGAAGTCGTCAGCAAGATGACCGGCGTCCCGTTGACCCGTCTCGAAAAGAAGGAGGCCACGCGCCTCCTCGAACTCGAAAACGAACTCCACAAGCGCGTCGTGTCACAGGACGATGCCATCAAGGCCGTCTCCCGCAGCATCCGCCGCGCCCGCTCCGGCCTCAAGGACCCGCAGCGCCCCATCGGCACGTTCCTCTTCCTCGGACCCTCCGGCGTCGGCAAAACGCTGCTCTCCAAGGCGATCGCCGAATTCATGTTCGGCTCCGAAGAGGCCCTCGTGCAGATCGACATGTCCGAGTACATGGAAAAACACAACGTCAGCCGCCTCATCGGCGCGCCCCCGGGCTACGTCGGCTACGAGGAAGGCGGTCAGCTCACCGAGCGCATCCGCCGCCGCCCCTACGCCGTCGTCCTCCTCGACGAAATCGAGAAGGCCCACCCTGACGTCTTCAACATGCTCCTCCAGATCATGGAAGAAGGCCGCCTTACCGACAACGTCGGCCGTATCATCGACTTCAAGAACACCATCCTGATCATGACCTCCAACATCGGCGCCGAACTCATCAAGTCCGGCGGCATGCAGAAGTTCGGCATCCCGATCAAGAAGACCATCGATGAAAACTTCGATGACATGAAGAAGGGCCTCCTCCGCGAAGTCGAGAAGTTCTTCCGCCCCGAATTCATCAACCGTCTCGATGACACCATCATCTTCAAGCCGCTGAGCAAGGAAAACCTCTACAACATCATCGACATCGAGATCAAGAAGATGAGCAAGCGCCTCAGCGAGCAGGGCATCCGCCTCGAACTCGCCCAGGAAGCCCGCGACTTCCTGATCGAAAAAGGCTACAACCCCGACTTCGGCGCCCGGCCCCTGCGTCGCGCCATCGAACAGCACATTGAGGACGCTCTCTCCGAAAGCATCCTCCGTGGCGAGTTCAAAGGCGTCGACCTCGTCCGCATCAACCGCGACGGCGACAAGCTGAAGTTCGAGTCCGTCAACACCAAAGGCGACCAACCCGCCGCCGCCGCCGCCGGAACCGCCCCCGCCGCCGACGCCACGTAACGCCGACGTTGCGCCCGCACAGGAGCATCCGCATGAACTTCTCTCTTCGACCTGAAACGCAGCGCTTCATCGACGAGCAGATTAAGACCGGCCGCTTTCCCTCGCCGGAAGCGGTCATTGAAGCCGCCGTCGCTGAGATGCGCGACTTGGATGCCGAACTCGACGATGCCGCCGTTGACGCGATCAACGACGCGGAGGAACAGGCCGATCGCGGGGAAGGAATGGAACTCAATGCCTTCCGAGCGCATATCGCCAAGCGCTTCCGCGCGGGATGAAATCCTTCCGCATCATCATCACGCCGCGCGCGGGCTCGGATCTTGAATCCATTCACGACTACATCGCGCAGGACTCCCCTCAAGCCGCACAATCCGTCGTAACTCGGATTCTCGACGCATTGGAGCATCTGCGCCAGTTCCCCCACCGTGCCGCCGTGGAACGCCAGCGCCCTCGGCTTCGCCACCCTGTCCGCTCGCTCGTGGTATCGCCCTATATCGTCTACTTTCGCGCAATCGACGCCGACGAAACCGTCCGCATCCTCCACGTCCGCCACGGTGCCCGCCGCCAGCCCAGGCGCTTCGATCGCTGACGTTGATGCCGACATCAATAGACGACACAAGAAACGACGCACCCATCAACCAGGGGCAAACCCCGCCGCCGACGCCACGTAACGCGGGCATCCTGCCCGCCCCCGGCGACCCCGTCGCCGAAGCATACCCGGTGATCACAGCCCCGCGCCCCAAGCGCGGGGCTTTTTATGCGCCCCCCACGTACCCCCTTTCCGCATTAAAAATCCCCCAACTTCCCACTACGTAAATTCCTCGTTCGCACATAACTAAAATCTTGACCCTCCAACCCCAGCTCTCGTATAACAAACCTCATCAATTGAGGAACGAAACGCTGCACAACCACGTCCGCGCTCTCTCCCCAAGGCAATACCTGCTGGAGAAGGAACATGACCCCGTTGACGCACACCCACGATACCGCCGTCGCCCGCCTTCGCGCCGCAAGGACCCGCCGCCCCAAGCGCTCCCGCAAACTCTTCCTCGACTTCCTCGAATCCCGCCAACTCTTGAGCGGACTCCCCACAATCAACCCCGCCGGCGTTCTCCACATCGGCAACGACCTCGGCACCGTCTCCGATTTCTCCGTCCATCTCCCGCCCAATGCCCCCGCCCTCATCCCTCCTTCCGATTTCGTCGATCACTACGCCGGCTCCATAATAGCCTTCGCGTATGCCCTCATCACTTCCCTCCCCTCCCACGGCACCCTCACACTCAACGGCTCCACCGCTCCCCTCAACCGTACCC
>DATKPA010000029.1:0-32160 GCA_035524355.1 Phycisphaerae bacterium
CGGGGGGGAGGGTTGCGGCGTCGTCGGAAAATTTTTGAACGAAAGAGCCGACGACGGCGATTTCGGGGCGGTTTTGGAGAAAAGCAAGTTGCTTTTCGAATCGCTCCGGGAGGCAGAGATCATCGGCGTCGATGCGGGCGATGAAGGGGGCGCGGGCGAGAGCGAGGCCTTTGTTGAGCGTGCGGGTGAGTTCGAGGCGTTCGGGGTTGCGCACGAAGATGATGCGCTGGTCGTGTAAGGCGCGGGCGAGATCGGGGCTGGCATCGGTGCTGGCGTCATCGATCAGGAGGAGTTCAAAATCGGCGAAGGTTTGTGCGAGAATTGACGCGACGGTTTGCTGGACCGTAGCGGCATTGTTGCAGATGGGGAGCAACACTGTGAGCGTTGGGGCGGCGGTCATATCGGATGGCGCTCCAACCAGAGGGCGAGCACGAGGAGGGCCCAGGCTTGAAAATTCCGGCGTTCGACAGCGATCCGGCAGGCGTCGAAGGGGATGAGCTGGAAGAGGGGGTGATGGGGATCGTGCAGGCGGGGAGCGGCGAGTGCGGCGACATCGGGGCGCTGCAGCCAGCCGGCGACCGGCGCGCCGAATCCTTGTTTGGAGCGATTTTTTACGGAGGCGGGCCAAAGGTCGGAGAAGGCGCGGCGGAGGATGATTTTGCTTTCGGCGTCGTCGACTTTGAGGCGTGCGGGGAGGGAGATGAGGAAGGAGGCCAGATCGACATCGAGGAAGGGCGCGCGGAGTTCGAGGCCGTGGGCCATGGAGGCGCGATCGATTTTGACGAGGATGTCTCCGGGCATGTAGTCGAGGAGGTCCATGCGCATGGCGTCGTCGACGGAGTTGGAGTGGCGGTCGATGGCTTTGGGCATGCGGGAGGGGTGAAGCCCGAATTTTCGGAGGGTGTCGTCGGAGAAATATTGTGCAGCCTTGAGCCGGCGTTCGGGGACGTTGCGGCCGTCGATGAGAGGGCGATACCAGTCGTATCCGGCGAGCAATTCGTCGCCGCCGTCGCCGGTGATGACGACCTTCATGTGTCGTCGCGCGAGCCTGGAGATCATGTAGGTGGGGATATTGGAGGAATCTGCGAAGGGTTCGTCGTAGATGTCGGCCATTTCCTGGAGGAGAGGGCCGAGTTGGGCGTCATCATCGGCGAGGACGTGATGGGTTGTACCGTGCATTTGGGCGACGGCGTGGGCGTAGGGCGTTTCATCGAGGCCGGGTTCGCCCCCCCACGCAGCGTTGGTTCCGCCAGCGGCAAAGCGGAAGGCGAAGGTTTGCAGGCCGGAACCGTTCTTGGTGAGTTCGGCGGCGAGCGCGACGACGGTGGCGGAATCGAGGCCGCCGGAGAGGAAGGCGCCGACGGGGACATCGGCGACGAGTTGGCGTTGCACGGCTTGCTTCATGAGATGGCGAAACTGCTCGACGGCGGCGTGGATGTGGATGTCCTGCGTGGGGGGGAGTTGCCAGTAGCGCTCGATGAGCAATTCGCCGTCGTGGAATTGGAGTCGATGTCCGGGCGGGAGGGTGGAAATGTTCTGATAGATGGTTTGATGGGGATGGACGTAGAGGTATTGGAGGAAATGGGAGAGTGCGTCCGGATTGAGTTGGGGGCGGATGAGGCCGCTGGCGAGGAGGGCCTTGAGCTCAGAGGCGAAGAGCAGGCCGCGTGTTCCTTCGTGTTCGAAGGTTGCGAAATAGAACGGTTTTTCGCCGAAGCGGTCGCGTGCGGCGAAGAGGGTGCGGGTGTTCTGATCCCACAAGGCGAAGGCGAACATTCCGGGGAGGCCGTCGTGTGCGGCGCGTTGGGCGATGGGTTCACGGTGGCGGTGGTACATGGCGAGGAGGACTTCGGTATCGGAGGTGGTGCGGAAGGGGTAATCGTGAAATTGACTGCGGAGTTGCTGATAGCCGTAGATTTCGCCGTTGAAGGTGACGGCGACGTTGGGGTCGAGAGCGGAATGCATGGGTTGGCTGCCGCCGGCGAGATCCACGATGGAGAGGCGTGCGTGTCCGAGGAGGGCGTCGTCGAAGGTGAGGGAGGCGTGGGCGTCAGGGCCGCGGTGTTGGAGTGCGTGGACCATACGCTGGAGGTGCGGCTGGAAGTGCGGAGCGTGTTGAACGACAATTCCGGCGATTCCGCACATGGAGGGTGTTTCCTTTCGGAGGTATAGCGCATTCGCGCGACGCGAGCTGTTCAATTATCGGACATTTTGTGGGCTGGCGATAAATCATAGAAGCGGGGAATGGGGGGCGGAGGGACTAGACTATACGTTGGGGGTCGCAGGGGATAACCTACGGTTATGCGGATACTGACGACTTCGTTCTTTTATTATTACAACGACACGCGCGGGATTGAGCCGCAGTTTTATTATTTGTTTCGGGTGCCGGAGTCGATGGGGCACCAGGTGGATTTTTTCGATCATCCGACGGCGGCGCGGGTGGGACCGGGGGCGGGGGGCGTTGAGCACATGCGGCGGGTGTTTTTGACGCTGATCAAGGGGGGGAAGTATGACGTGGTGTTTGTGGCGACGCACAAGGAGGAGTTTGACGAGGAAACGTTGCGGGAGGCGCGGCGGTATGTGCCGGTGATTGCGTGGAATTCGGATGATGAGTGGAGGTGGGAGGAGTATTCGTCGAAGCGGGTGGGGTGGTATACGTGGATGGTGACGAACAGTCCGGAGGTGTATGCGCGGGAGCGGGGGCGGCATGCGAATCTGCTGCATGCGCAGTGGGCATGCACGGGTTTTTGGGACGGGAGCGGGACGGTGAAGGATGTGGATTTTTCGTTTGCGGGGATGATGTACGGGAAGCGGCGAGAGCAGGTGGTGGAGTTGAATCGGACGGCGGGGTTGGCGGCATTTGGGATGGGGGCGAAGGAGTTGGGGTTTCCCCCCCCCACTTCATTGCCGGAGGACCTGCGCGATCCCAAGCTTCAGACGACGATTTCGTTTGAGGCGATTAACGGGATTTGGAATCGGTCGCGGGTGAGTTTTACGCCGTTGGATTCGTCGGACGGGACGGTGCGGCAGATCAAAAGCCGGGTGTTTGACATGGGGTTGTCGGGGACGTTGATGCTGGCGCATCGGGCGCCGTATTTGGATACGTACTATGAGCCGGGGCGGGAGTATGTGCCGTTCGAGACGCTGGAGGAGTGTGCGGAGCGGGCGCGGTGGTATCTGGGGCACGAATCGGAGCGGCGGCGGATTGCGGATGCGTATGCCCGGCGGACGCGGGGTGAGCACATGTGGCGGCATCGGATTGAGCATGTGCTGCGTTCCGCTGGGGTGTGAGTGCGGGTAGAATGGGGGGCTCACAATTTGGAGGATGAACTGAAATGGCTTTGGATTTTGTTGCGCAGCGGGCGTTGGAAATTGATGCTTCCGGGATACGGAAGGTGTTTGATCTGGCGGCGAAGTTGAAGGACCCGATCAATCTGTCGATCGGGCAGCCGGATTTTGATGTGCCGGAGCAGCTCAAGGATGCGGCGGTGGAGGCGATACGGGCGGGGAAGAATCGGTACACGCCGACACAGGGGATTGCGGAGTTGATGGGGCCGCTGAAGCAGAAGGTGGTGGCGGATACGGGGTGGAGCGATCCGGGGATGCTGATATTGTCGGGGACGTCGGCGGGGATCATGCTGGCGATGTTTGCGGCGCTGAATCCTGGGGATGAAGTGCTGTTTCTGGATCCGTATTTTGTGATGTACAAGCAACTGCCGGCGTTGTGCGGGGCGGTGGCGGTGCCGGTGGATTCGTATCCGGATTTTCGTTTTCATGCGGATCGCGTGGAGGCTGCGATAACGCCACGGACGAAGATGCTGATTTTGTGTTCGCCGAACAATCCGACGGGGATCACGTTGTCGCAGGCGGAGCTGGAGGCGGCGGCGGCGATCGCGAAGAAGCATAATCTGCTCGTGATTTCGGATGAGATTTACGATGCGTTCTGCTATGAGCCGCACCGGTCGATTGCGCGGTTGCTGCCGGAGCAGTGCATTTTGTTGAAGGGGTATTCGAAGACGTATGGGATGACGGGGTGGCGGCTGGGATATGCGGCGGGGAGCGGGGCGGCGAGGGGGGTGATTGAGCAGATGACGAAGCTGCAGCAGTACACGTTCGTGTGCGCGCCGAGCATGGTGCAGTATGCGGCGTTGCAGGCTCCAGCGGTGGATATGGGGCCGGCGATTGAGGCGTATCGGCGGAAGCGGGATCGGGTGGTGGAGGGGTTGCGGGAGTATTTCGAGATCAATCAGCCGAACGGGGCATTTTACATATTTCCGAAGGTTCCGGGGAATGGGAAGGATGGAGGGGGGATGACGGCGACGGAGTTTGTGCAGAAGGCGATTGATCGGAATGTGCTGGTGATACCGGGGAACGTGTTTTCGGGACGTGACACGCACTTTCGGATTTCGTATGCGACGACGGATGCGAAGTTGGAGCAGGGGGTGGCGATTTTGCGGGAACTGGCGAAGGAAATTGGGCGTTAAATATGGGGTATGGCTGAGCTGGTGCCGGCGATAGAATCGCCAGCAACGAGGCTGAGCATATCCCCCGAAGTTCCAAAGTGATTGGAAGCCTCGCGCGGAAAGTGCGCGTTGATCAATTGCTCTCTCCCGACGGTGTGTGCGTGGGGGGAGGATGCGCGCGGAAGGGACTTTCGGTGGAAGAAGGGAAGGAAGAAGAGTCGATGTCGCAGGATGATGAGTTATTTTGCGCGCGGGTGGCGCGGGTGACGAAGGAGAAAGCGTTGTCGACGGGACGGAAGGAGGAGATTCGGACGCTGGTGAAGGGGATGACGGTGGGGACGGTGAAGGGGGCTGGGGTGCGGAAGAAGAAGTGAGGGGGAAGCCGCGAAAAGGCAAGCCGCTTCGGTGCCACAAGCGTTTGGCGAGCGGTTATTCCGTCGAGAAGGCTTGGAGGAGGGTGGAGATGCATGGGCCGATGGTGGTGACGTTGTAGCCGCCTTCCTGGACGAAGAGGGTGGGGAGGTAGAGGGAGCGGAGGCGGCGGGCGATTTCGGAGAAGGCGGGGAGGGGGAGGCGGAAGTCGCCGACGGGGTCGGAGTCGGAGATGTCGGCGCCGACGGAGATGAGGAGGGCGTCGGGATGGAAGTCGGCGATTTTGTGCAGGGCGGTGTCGAGGGTTTGGAGCCAGTCGGTTTCGGAGGTGCCGCGCGGGAGGGGGAGGTTGATGTTGAAGCCGGCGCCGGGGCCATCGCCGGTCTCCTGTGGGTAGCCCCAGAAGTAGGGGTATTGCGTGTTGGGGTCAGCGTGCAGGGAGAGGAAGAGGACGTCCGGTCGGGCGTAGAAGATGTCCTGGGTGCCGTTGCCGTGGTGGTAGTCGAGGTCGAGGATGGCGAGGCGCTTCATGGCCCCCCCACCCCCCCCACCCCCCCCACCGCGGAGGAGTAGGTGTTCCGCGGCGATGGCGATGTTGTTGAGGTAACAGAAGCCGCCGCAGTAGTCGCGGCCGGCGTGATGACCCGGGGGGCGGCAGAGGGCGTAAGAGGTTTCGCCATGGAGGAGGGCGTCGGCGGCGGCGACGGCGAGGGTGGCGGAGGCGAGGGCGGCGTCCCAGGTGCCGGCGGTGATGGGGGCGGCCATGTCGAAGCAGTAGTAGCTGGCCTGAGCGGAGGGTTTTGTGGGAGGTGTGGCGGGGCGGTGGCGGGGGAAGGTGTCGGGGAGGACGTCGCAGTTGCCGAACTCGGCGGTCCAGATCTTGTGGATGGATTGGAGGTAGTGGAGGTAATCGGGGGAATGGGTGCGGCGGAGAGCGGGCCAGGGGTCGATTTGGGGGTTGAGGATTATTTGGTGGTTGGTGGATTGGAGGGAGTGGAGGAGGTCGTCGGCGCGGGCGGGGACTTCTGGGCATGGGAGGACGCGGCCGTCGGCGATGTACCAGGCTGGGGCGTGGAGGGAGTGCTTGTCGGAGTGGAGAATCTTCATGGGGGAAGTATGGGCGGGAAAACACAAAACACAAAACACAAAACACAAAACACAAAACGTTGGGGGCGGGGCGGGGGTGCGCCGTGCGGGATTGCTTTTGGATGCGGAGTTGCGGGTGCCGAACATGCTCAGGGGCCCTACCCTGAGCATGGCACACGGGAAGGTGGGTAAGTGCGGCGAGGGGCTGATCGGGTGGGGTGAATGCGGCGGCGTGTGGTGGGTGTTGTTATCGCTCGCACGGCGTACAGATTTGGAAAAGACGGGTAGATGGTGGCCCGAATTGTTCCGATGGATTTGGTGTCGTTTAAGTTCATGCTTTGGAGAAAGTTGATGAAGAAGCTGTGGGTACCTGGTGTGTTGTGCACGTTGGCGGCGGTGACGGGGGCGCGGGGATCGATGATCACGAGCCTTGGGACGGCGGGTGGGGAACAGGTGTCGGCGTCGGCGAATTTCAATATGGGGGCGGGGACCCTGACGATCACGGTGGATAATCTCACACCGTACACGGCGGATGCGGCGCAGTTATTGACGGGGATTACGTTCTCGCTGAGCAATGGGTCGACGGCGATTACGTCGGCGGGGTTGAGTGCGACGGGCAAGGAACGGACCGTCTCTGATGATGGCACGTATTGGGATTCGGGAGTGAAGAATCTCTCGTGGGAACTGCTGTCGGGAACGACGATGCAGGTTGATTTTCATCCGGATGCGCGCGATGCGCTGATCGGGCCGGCGGATGGGGAGTCGGCATGGCAGGCGGAGGAGTATGATGCGAACGGGTCGATCATGGGGAATTCGGGGCACAATCCGTTTGGGGCGGAGAGTGCGACGTTTACGCTGACGAATCCTGCGTTCGCGGCGGATACGGCGGTGAGCGGCGTGACGTTTTTGTGGGGCACGTCGCTGTCGCAGGCGTCGGTGGTGACGCCGTATCTTGCGGTTCCGGAGCCGGCGTCGATTGGGGTGTTGGGGTTGGGGACGATGATGTTGTTGCGACGGCGGCGGCGGTGAGGGAACGACGAATGTAGAACGACGAATGATGAACGATGAAAGTGGCTCGGGTTTTCCGGGCCTTTTTGTTTGCGTGCGAGCAGAGGGCGATGATGCGCTGGGGTAAGTTGCGCTTTGTCGCTGTTGCCGTTCGCCGAACATGCTTTTCCCGCGAACTGCGCGGTAAAAGCATGGCACCCGTTCCGGACGGAAATGCGTATCAGCGGCGACGACGGAGGAGGATGAGGGCGGTGGCTCCGAGGAGGCTGATGGATGCGGGTTCGGGGACGGGGACGAGGAAGCCGAGGATTTCGCCGCCGGGGAAGTTAGTGGTGTGGATGTTGAGATAGGCGGTGTCGGCGGCGATGCTGGCGAAGAGTGCGGCTTCAGCGCTGGCGGTGGTGCCGCCGTTGGCGGTGACGAAGGAGGGGTTGTAGCTGGAGGAGAGGGTCATGTCGAGGGTGCTGTCGTAGGTGCCGTTGGTGACGCCGAGGGGGAAGCCCGCGAAGGTTGGAGTGGTGGTGGCGACACCGGCGTTTCCGGTGCCGGGGGAAGAGGTGGGAGAGTGGATGTGGGAGGCGGTTGTGCCGCTGGTGAGGCCGCTGAAGGTGACGTGGACGTGCATGGTGTTGGCAACTGGATCGACGTCGACCAAGGCCATGCCTGTGCCTGGGGAATTGGATTCACCGTCACTGGAAAGAGGGGCCTGGTAGTGGATGACAGCACCCTGGGCGGCAGCGGAAGTCAGTGCAAATACGGCCAAAACGGGGATGAGGCAATTTGTGCGCATGATGGAATCGCTCCTGTTTTGTAAATGGGCGCAATCGACAAACTGGTTACGACTTTCGAGTCTGCGACTCACTTTCCTGCGCCTCCGCCCCGAAATAACAAGAGCGAGCAAGCGTCGCAGACCGCAGAATGGTTCTAATGTTTAAATATGGCTCGATATCTGATGATCGCAAATTGAATATGGACATTTCCCGGAAATTAGCGAAGTTCGTGGCGTGCTTCTGGTGAATTGCGGGATTGAGCGCGATCTGTGGGGAATCCTGTTGAGAAGTGGGATGGGGCGTGCGATAGTTGACGCCGATCCATGTCGTATGGTTGTTATTTCATCTCGTGGTGCATGCTTTGGGAGTGATTATGCGACAGGTTTATCGTTGTGCCGTGGGCGTGATGCTGGTGTGTTTGTCGTTCGGTTGTTCGACGGCGACGCATTCGGATGGATCGGCGACTGCAACGCGGCCGCTGGATGTCCTGATGGCGGGGAACCAGCGGTTTGTGAGCGGGCATCCGATGAATGTGCAGAATACGAGCGAGCGCGAGCAACTGGCGGCGGGGCAGCATCCGATTGCGATCATTGTCGGATGCTCGGATTCGCGGGTGCCGCCGGAGGTGGTGTTCGATCAGGGGCTGGGGCAACTGTTTGTGGTTCGAGTGGCGGGAGAGGTTGTGGATGACCACGCGCTGGGGAGCATAGAGTATGCGGCGGAGCATCTGCACAGTCATTTGATCGTGGTGCTGGGGCACGACAAGTGCGGGGCGGTGCAGGCGGCGGTGGCGGGAGGCGAGGCGCCGGGGCATATTCGGAGCATCGTGGAGGCGATTCAGCCGGCGGTGGAGGAGGCGAAGAAGGAACCTGGTGACGATTTGCTCGACAAGGCGATCGACGCGAATGTGCTCAATGTGACCGACCGCATCAAGCATTCGCAGCCGATCCTCGCGCACATGGTGGAAACGGGGGAGGTGCAGGTCGTGGCGGCGCGGTACAAGCTGGCGACGGGAGAGGTGCAGTTGCTCGGGGCAGCTAATCCCTGACGTGGCGCAGCACGCGGGGTTCCAGAAGGGCGAGGAGTTCGCCCCTGGCGGATGCGCCGGTGAGCTGGATGGCGGCGATCCCGCCTTTTTTCATTTTCACCTGGCCTGTTTTGCCGAAGCAGAGTTCGCCGATCCAGTCGCTGAGGATGGGATCGTGACCGACGGCGACGACGCCGCGTTCGACGCTGCCGGCGCGGCGTGCATCCTTGATGAGGGTTTTGAGATCGCCCGGCGGTGCGAGGGCGTCGAGGAGTTGGACTTCGGGGAGGCTGAGGACGTCGGCGAGGATTTCGGCGGTTTCGCGGGCGCGAACGAGGGGGCTGGAGAAGATCTTGACGATGCCCTTTTTGCCGACGAGTTCGCGGAATCCTTCGGCGGTCTCGCGGAATTTCTGGCGGCCTTCGCGGGTGAGCTTGCGGTCGGCGTCTTTCATTCGGCCGCGGGGGTCTTCGGCGATACCGTGGCGGCAGAGGTAGAGGATGGTCATGGGGCCTCCGGGAAAAGCGTAGGGTAACCGGAGAGGGTGGTACGGGAAAACACAAAACGCAAAACGCAAAACACAAAATTCTTACCGGGCGGTGTTGTGCGTTGGTTGAGATGGGATGGGGAGGGGCGGAGATTACCCGGCATGCCGACGAGGGCGTCGGCGCCACTTTTAGACGGCGTTGGTCCAGCGGGCGAGGTAGGCGTAGCGGTTGCCGACGCTTTCGAGGGTGAGGGCGCCGCGATGGGAGGCGTGCATTTGCTGGAGGTGTGCAAGGAGTTCGGGGCGGAAGTGGACGTGGAAGAGTTTGAGCCAGGTTTTGAGTGTGCCTTGGAACCAGGCGGGGTAGTCGGATTGGTCCCAGAAGTCGACGATCCAGAGTTCGCCGTCGGGGGCGAGGTGCTGGAGTGCGGTTTCGAGGGCGGCGGGCCAGGTGGGGATCATGGAGAGGCTGTAGGAGAAGAAGATTCGGTCGAATTTTTCGACGTTGAAGAGGGCGGGGTTGAGGTCTTCGGCGAGGGCCTGGCGGAGGGTGATGTTGTTTTGCAGGTGGCGGCGGGCGACTTTGGATTGGGCGGTGTCGATCATGACGTGGGCGGCGTCGAGGCCGAAGAATTTGGCGGAGGGGGCGGCGTTGGCGTGTTTTTTTGCGAGGAGGATGAGGTTACGGCCGGTGCCGCAGCCGATTTCGAGGACGTTGTGATGCGGTGCGACGGACATGCGTTCGATGAGGCGGTCGCGGCCGAAGAGGTAGTACTTTCGGGTGAGGTCGTAGAAGTGGCGCTGCAGGGCGTACATGCGGTCCATGAGTTGGACATGCGGGGAGAGGGTGGCGGCGGACATGGGGATCCTCTTGAGTGGCGAGGGCACATTCCGGCGATGCCATCGCCGGCTTTTTTCAATTCATGACGTAGAGGTGGAAGCCGCCGTAGATGGCGGAGCGGTCCTGGGTGAAGAGGGATTGAGAAAGGTCTTTTTCGTAGCGGAAGTTGGCGAGGAGTTCGGGGGGGAGGGCGGTTTCGACGGGGGAGGCGGAGGCGCCGGAGCGGAAGATGATGCGGGTGCCGGGCTGGCCGACGCGGTGGATTTGGCGCCAGAGAGCGGTCATCTGCATGGGGGACATCCAGTCCTGGGCGTCGAGGAGGACGAAGCGGTTGAGGGATTGGGCGGGTTGGGTGGCGAGGAAGCCCGTCATGCTGGTGAGGTGGGTGCGGACGCGCGAGGCGTTCTGCTGGAGGCCTGCGAAGTGGTCGGCCTTGAGGTATTCGGGAATGGCGCGGCGATGTTCGATGTCGTAGCGGCCGCCGAAGGCCTGCCAGGCGAAGTAGTTGGTCTGGATGGGGAAGTCGCAGGCGAGGCGGCGGACGCGTTTGCGGTATTCGCTGAGAACGCTGCCTTCGGGGGCTTCCTTCTTGAAGGTTTCGTACTGGCGCGGGGGAACGCCGAGGCCGTGGAGGAGGAAGGGGAGTTTGGCCATGGCGGTCACGAAAGGCATTTTGAAGAAGGGGTCGATTTCGGTATCGAAGACCTGGTCCTGCTCGGCGAGGGTCTGGCACTGGAGGAGGCGCTGGGGGGACATCTTTTGAGTGCGGGCGACGCCGTGCATGAACCGGAGGAATGTGCCCATGCTGGAGTGTTTCCAGAGGCCGCGCTCGAAGTACCGGACGCGCTCCCGGCGGAGAGCCTTGCGCATCGGGTTGCCTTCCCAGTAGCGGGAGGTCGCGTGATCGAGGTGGGGGCGGATGAACCGGGCGAAGCGTTCGAGGTTGGCGGGATCGCTGGTGATGCCGAAGAAGGCGAAGAAGTCATCGTGGGTGGGGAAGGTCTTGAGGGCCTGGAGTTTGAGGCGGAGGAGATTGAGATGGTGGATGTTGAGATCGACGACGTCGACGGAGGCGACGCCGCGGCAGAGGTAATTGAGGGCGTTACAGCCGCCGGAGGAGATGGTCATGATGCGGCTGTTTTGATCGAGCTGGAGGGCGGCGGCGTCAACGTCGGGGTCTTCCCAGATCTGGTTGTAGACGAAGCCGCTGAAGGAGAGATTGAAGACGCGGTCGAGGACGCCGCGGGGGGAGAGGAGAGGTGCGGCATTCACGGCGTCTGCGATCAGTTCGGGGGAGTTTGGCGTGCTCACTTGCCCTCCATGGCGTTCGTGCCAGCAATGGAAACAACTCGACGCGGGTAGCATGGTAAAGGATTATTGGTTGTAAATAAACGAATGATGAAGGTTTGATCAACTTTTGCCGTAAACGGGAACTGCGGCCCCGCGGGTAACGCGATTATCGACGGAGGCTAGGAAAAGGAGGGTGGCGGCGACGTCGGCGACGGAGGGCCATTGGGAGAAGTCGGTTTTCGACGGAAAGGAGGCCCGATTCTGGGGAGTATCCATGATGGAGGGAACGACGGCATTCACCCAGATGGACTCCCTGCTCAGCTCTTCGGCGAGGCTCAGTGTGAGGGAGAGGACCGCGGCTTTGCTTACAGAATAGGCAGTCATCCCCTCTACTGGGTGGAGGGCGGGTTTGGCGGTGACATTGACGATACGGCCACCGATCCCCGCGGCGCGGATTTGCTTCACGGCTTCGCGGCAGCAGAGGAAGGCGGTGAGGGCGTTGCTGTCGAACATCTTCTGAAAGTCGGCCTTGGAGGTCTCGGCGATCGGGCTCATGGAGAAACCACCCGCGGTGTGAATGGATGCCCACAGCGGGCCAGCTTTCTGGTAGAAGGCGGAGACGGCGGCTTCGTCGCTCAGGTCGACACCTTCGACGAATTCGACTTTGCCGGGCCCGGCGACGGGGGCACCCTTTCGGCCGTGGACGGGGACCCAGACTTCTGCGCCTTCTTGCACCAGCAATTCGACAACCGCAGCGCCGAGCGCGCCGGTTCCCCCGGTGACGACAACCTTTCTGTTTTGGAAGCGCATGCGTGATCCTTTCAAAATGCAGCGGTGAAAATCATCTTAACAGGCGGAAGCGGTGAGCAATTAGAGTTGACCACGATTGCGGTGTAAGTAAGATGTGCGCCATGGCGAAGGTGGCAGGTGCAGATCCGTGCGCAACGGCGGGGATCGCGCCGCAACGGCTCGTCCGATGGCCTCTTTGCCCGCATGATTCTGATCGGCCATTCCGGCCAATTCTCACATCCGCAAGGAGTCCGCATGCTTTCACTGCGTCAACGGGTGGCCTCGGCAATGGTTCTCGCGATCGCATCGCTCGTGGCACTCCCCGGGTGTGCTTCCCAGAAAGAAAAAACGCCGGAGTATGTCCCTTTCCCGGATCTCTCATCGGTCGGGCTGAAGAAAGTGTGGGAACGGCAGATCGCCACGGCCCCGGGCGAAAAGATCAACAGTGCATGGCGCGTGGGCGATTCGGTCTATCTGACGACGGATCAGGCGCGGGTGATTCGGATTGAAGCGGCTTCCGGCGTGAAGGCCTGGGACACGGTGGTGGGGAGCGAATCCTCGCATTTCCTTCGGCCGCTGGAACTGGCGGGCGGGAAGGAAGTGCTGGTGATGGACCGGGGGCACTTTTTTGTGATTAACAAGGCAACGGGTGCGGTGCGGATTTCGAAGCCGATCGGGTTCCTCGCGACGACCTCCCCGGTGGTGATTGATAATACGCTGTGCGTCGGCGGGAACGATTATTTCCGTGGGTTGTTCCTGGACCAGCTTGGCGGGTCGAGCTGGGTGACCGTGGCGCCGCAGGATGGGTTTGTGTCGGATCCGGCGGTTGTGTCGAACACGCTGATCATTGCGAGCCGGGACGGGAAACTTTGGCGCGTAAACGGGGAGGATGGAAACTGGGTGTGGAAGGATCGCAAGACGAACGGGGAAGTGATGGCGGGCCTGGCGACGGATCAGCATGCGGTGTTTGTTCCCTCGCTGGATCATTACCTCTATGCCTTTGACGTGAACAACGGCGGGGAGTTGTGGAATCAGCGGCTTGATGGGGAACTGGATCAGACGCCGGTGACCACGAAGCTGGCGGGCGGGGAGTTGCTGGTGGTCGGTCGCGGCAAGGGGTTGTATGCCCTGTCGCCGGCAGACGGCAATGTGCGGTGGGAGGCGGATGGGGTGACGCAGATTTCCTCGGTGAACGGGGATTATGTGTGGGCGGGGGATTCGTCGGGGAACCTGCGGGGGATTCGGGTTGATACCGGCGAGATCATTTCGTCGACGCCGATTGCGGCAGCACAGAGTTTCATCTGGAGCCCCGATGAATGGGTGATCGTGCTGAACAAGGCGGGGGTGCTGGACGGATTTGTGCCAAACCGGTGATGGGGCGGGAGAATTGCGGGCAAAATGCGAAGAAGGCCGCTCCGCCAGGGACGGCCTTCTTCTTTTGGGGTGACGGTTGATCGCTGCCGGCTCCGCTATCGCAGGAGCAGGCCGAAGATGAGGAGCATGCAGGCGAGGAGGGCGCCGACGAGACCCAGGACGATGGGGTCGAGGAGGCGCTGCTTCATGGAGCGGGGATCGATGTCGATGGTGTTCTGGGCAGAGATGGGGATGGCATTGGTCTGGGTCTGGATTTCGGAGGCGGAGACGGTGCCGCCCTTTTCGAGTTCTTCGAGCTTCGCGAGGTTGTAGGCCTTGCGGGCGAAGAGCGGGGGTTCGCCGGCGGCGACTTTCTCAAGGTCGGCGAGCATTTCCTCGGCCGACTGATATCGCATCTTGCGCTTCTTGGCCATGGCGACTTCAATGATTTCGCCCACGCCGGCGGAGAGTTCCGGAACGACGTGGTCGGGCGGGATGAGATCTTCCTTGAGATGCTTGTGCATCACTGCGGAGGGGGTGGAGGCGTCGAAGGGAACGCGTCCGGTGACCATGTGGTAGAAGGTGGCGCCGAGAGAGTAGAGGTCGGCACGCTGGTCGACATCCAGCTCGCCGCGGATTTGTTCGGGGGCGATGTAGTAGGGGGTGCCGTAGGCTTTGCCCGCTTCGGCCTGGGCGGCTTCGACGTCGGAGGTTTCCCGGGCCAGACCCATGTCGGCGAGTTTGGCGACTCCGTCCGGCGTGATCATGATGTTCTTGGGTTTGACGTCGCGGTGGATGAAGCCGGCCTTATGGGCGTGGACGAGGGCGCGGCAGACCTGGGTAATTATGCTCAGTGCTTCTTTTTCCGAGTAGCGTTCGCCTTTGTCGAGCTTGTCGTAGACGGTGTTGCCTTCGACGTACTCCATCACGAAGTAATGCCGGCCATTGGCTTCTCCGACGTCGACTGCGCCGACGATGTTGGGGTGATTCAGTTTGGCGGCGGCGCGCCCTTCTTTGTAGAAGCGTTCGACGAATTCCTTGTTGGAACTCATGCGATCGGGAAGGACTTTGACCGCGACGATGCGGTCGAGGGAAAGCTGCTTGGCTTTGTAGACGGTGGCCATGGCGCCGGCGCCGAGGCGGGAGAGGATCTGGTAGCCGGGGATCTGCTGGGTGCTGGTTTGTTCATCGGCCTGGGGGCGCAGGCGCTCCACCTGCCGGCGGGTAACTACGCCATTCTCGACAAGGAGTTCCGCAAGGCTGCGCTGGTTTTGTTCCTTGGCGAGCTCGGCCTGCATGGCGAGGCAGTCTTCCACCTCGGTCCGGGTGGCAAGCCCTTGCTCCACGATGAGCTTGCCAATGATTGTGTCCTGCTTGTTGGGCGCGCTGGTCGTCATACCTGTGTGATCTCTCAAATTCGAGAACGCCAGATCGGGACTGGGAATTGTGAACAGCGGTCACGTGGCGTAATTGTGTATCGGCCAATACAAGCTCGCCGATGCATACCAATTGTTAACCAATCTTACGCCGGAGGCAAGGGGGAAGTTCGGATGTTATAGGTTGTTCATGAGGGGTTAACGTCAGATAAGCGGCAAAAATTGGGTTGTGCAGTTGAACGGGCGCAAGAAAAAGGCCCCGGATTGGACTTCCGAGGCCTTTTTTTGCTGCTGAAACGTGGTGCGGTTGGATAATCACGTTCCCATATCGTGGCTGGCGAGGTACTTCACCTGCTCGGCGGTGAGGGTGTCGATGCCGACGCCCATGGACTGGAGTTTGAGCTTGGCGACCCAGGCATCGATTTCGGCGGGGACGTTGTAGACCTTGGCGGAGAGCTTGCCCTTCTGTTTGAGGGCCCATTCGGTGGCAAGGGCCTGTACGGCGAAGGACATGTCCATGACCGAGGCGGGGTGGCCGTGGGCGGCGGCGAGGTTGATGAGGCGTCCTTCGCCGAGGACCATGACGTTGTTGCCGGAGGGGACAGTGTAGGCGTCGACGAATTCGCGGAGACCCTTGCGGACGTTGGTGGAGATCTTGCCGAGGGCGACGAGGTCGAGTTCGACATCGAAGTGGCCGGAGTTGCAGACCAGGGCGCCGTCTTTCATGACCTTGAAGTGCTCTTCACGGATGACGTGAATGTTGCCGGTGACCGTGATGAAGATGTCACCGATCCTGGCGGCTTCTTCCATCGGCATGACCTGGAAGCCGTCCATAACGGCTTCGATGGCCTTGATCGGATCGATTTCAGTAACGATGGTGTGCGCGCCCAGGCCGCGAGCGCGGGAAGCAACGCCCTTGCCGCAGTAGCCGTAGCCGGCGACGACGACTTTCTTGCCGGCGATCAGGTGATCGGTAGCGCGGATGACGCCGTCCAGCGTCGACTGGCCGGTGCCGTAGCGGTTATCGAAGAAATGTTTGCACATGGCATCGTTGACGGCGACGGTGGGGAACTTGAGGGTGCCGTCTTTTTCCATGGCCTTGAGGCGGATGACGCCGGTGGTGGTTTCTTCCATGGAGGCGACGACGTTGCCGGCGAGGTCCTTGCGGGCGCCGTGGAGGAGGGAGACGAGGTCGCAGCCATCGTCCATGGTGACGTTGGGCTTGATGTCGAGGGCGGCGTTCATGTGCTTGAAGTAGGTGTCGCGGTCTTCGCCCTTGATGGCGTAGACGTTGATGCCGTATTCCTTCACGAGGGCGGCGGCGTTGTCATCCTGCGTGGAGAGAGGATTGGAGGCGCAAGCGACGACTTCCGCTCCGCCCGCAACGAGGGTGCGGAGGAGGTTGGAGGTTTCGGTGGTGATGTGGAGGCAGGCGCTCATGCGGTAGCCCTTGAGGGGCTGTTCCTTGGTGAAGCGATCGCGGATGGCGCGAAGGACAGGCATGTCCTTGTCGGCCCATTCGATCCGCTTTTTGCCCTCGGAGGCGAGGGAGAGGTCTTTGACGTCGTAATTGTTGGCCATTTACGTTTCCTTTCTTGGGATTCAGAGATCTTTCTTGTTTGAACGGTCAGGGGACCACAGAGTCACAGAGGACACAGAGACGCACAGAGAACTGTTGTTGTTATTGTTTCACGCGGGCACCTGCGTCGTGGGGGAGAATGTGTTGTCGACCAATTGGCGGATGTGGTGCCAGTCTTTGACCCGGGTGATGAGCGGGTGGCTGAGTTTCTGGTTGTAGGGGCGGTCGAGAAGGAAGACGGGGGTGCCGGCGGTGGCGATTTCGGTGGCGAAGTCGGCGTGGTCTTCAATGAAGAAATCGAGACGGAGGCGTTTGGCAGCGGGGCCTTTGCCGCCGGCGGATTTGGCGGAGATCACTTCCTCGATCTGGATTCTGTGGCGTCGCAGCCAGGTGGTGGCGGAGGGGAGCCAGCATTCGGGCCGGCCGGTGATGACGTGGAAGGTGGCGCGCGGGGCCCAATGCTGGAGCGTTTCGAGAAGGCCTTCGAGCGGCGGCTGGGTGTGGATGTGGTCCTCGTGCTGGTTGAACATCGCGGCAAACTGCTCGTCGGTCAGGTTCCAGGGGGCGGAGAGGTAATAGTCGGTGCAGTCTTCCGCGCGGATGGCGGTGTTGTGGATTTTGTTGAGGAGCGCGACGAGGGCCTCGCGGGTGTGCATGAGGGTGTCGTCAAAGTCGAGGCCGATCCTGAGGGGACGATTGTCAGTCACGGGCATCCCCTTCCGATTGGGCGCGAAGGACGAAGAGATCGGGGACGGGCGTTCCGTTCGACTTTTCGGAGCGGGCGGCCTTGGCGGGGAGCGGATGCCAGCGGATACTCGTGAAGCCCGCGGCGGTGAGCCATTGGGTGAGCTGATTCTGCGAGAAGCCCATCCATCGGTGGTTGAGTTTTTCGCGGAAGAGTTCGACGGTGTGGGGCTGGAGGTCGATGATCAGCACAGCGCCGCCGGGCTTGAGGATGCGGTGGACTTCGCGGAGGGCGGCGGCGGGGTCGGTGGTGTAGGCGAGGACTAGGGCGATGAGGGCGACATCCACGGTGGCTTTGTCGATCGGGAGCGCTTCGGCGGCGCCCAGGCGGAAATCGATGTTCGACAGATTGAGATCGCGGGCGCGCGTTTTCGCGTTGCGAAGCATCGCCGAGTTCGGGTCGATCGCGAGGATTTGATTCACGTGCGGGGCGAGGAGCGGGAGCATGGCGCCGGTGCCCGTGCCGATGTCGGCAATCGTCCAATCCGGGTTCAACAGGGCGAGCAGAGCCTCGAGGTGGAAGGTGTCGCCGAACCATTGGGCGCGGAGCTGGTCCCAGTGCGGAGCGTTTTTGCCGAAGAAGGATTCCGCGGTGCTGGCGGATGGCTCGCGTTTGCGAAGGACGGCGGCGAGGCGCTGCGTGTCGGTCTTGGCGAGGGGATCATTTTCGAGCTGACTGCGAGCAAGGGTGCGGAGTTGTTTGACCACCCCCCCGCCGTTTCCGTTGGTTCCGCCGTTCTCCGCGAGGCGATAGAACATGCTGGTGCCCTCGCGGCGTGCGTCGGCGAGGTGGGCCTCGGTGAGGGTTTTGAGATGGCGGGAGACGGTGGACTGGGGAAGTTTCAGGATCTCGCCGAGTTCCCCGACGGACAAACCGCCGGTACTATTGTGAGGCTGCGTCTCGAGGAGTCGCAGCATGCGCAGGCGGATCGGGTCCGCCAGCGTGCGGAGCAGTTCGATGAATTGGTCGGCCCCGTGCGGGCCGGTTTTCGAGGATGTCTCTGGCAATAATCCGTTCATCCGGATATAATGATAAAGAGTTGAGGGGGGAGAAGCAAGAATGAAAGGGTTTGTACGATGCGGAATTTGAATTTGCTGGTGCTGCGTTGCCGGAACATCGAGAAGGCGAAGGACTTTTACGAGCTCTTCGGGATGGCGTTCGTGCAGGAGCAGCATGGGAACGGGCCGATCCACTATTCGGCGACGGATGATTCGGGGATGTTCGAGTTGTATCCGCTGGAGGGGACGGTGCCGGACCAGACCGGATTGGGCTTTGTGACCGGCGAGATCGAAGGGCTGCACGTGCTGCTGCGTCGGAATCAGTTTGCTCCGCGCGATATCCGGGATACGGAGCTGGGGCGGATGTTTGTCGTGCGTGACCCGGATGGGCGGCGCGTCGAGGTCAAGGCACGCTCTTAACTGTCGGTCTGACGACGTAAACACGAAGTCACGAAGACACGAAGGACCACAAAGACGGGACCCTCGATGTATCCGCTCAAATTCAGGCCTGTGTTTCAGAAGAGGATTTGGGGTGGGCAGCGGCTGCGCGCGGTGCTGGGGAAGCCCGTGGAGAACGGTGCCATCGGCGAGTCGTGGGAACTGGCGGATTTGCCGGCGGGAACGGTGAAGGGGGATTCCGTCGGGGCGGCGGCGGATGGTTCGCTGGCAAGCGTCGTGACCAATGGTGCGAATGCGGGCCGGACACTGCACGACGTGCTGCGTGCGGATGCGAGCGTCGTAATGGGAAACGCAGCACTGATTCATGGCCATTTTCCCTTGCTCATCAAGTTTCTCGACGCGCAGCAGGATCTGTCCGTGCAGGTGCATCCGAGCCGGGCGTATGCGGCGGCCCACGCCAATGCGCACTTGAAAAGCGAAGCCTGGTATGTGCTGCATGCGGAGCCCGGCGCGAAGATTTACAAGGGCGTGAAGCCCGGCGTCACCCGCGAGGCGTTTCGTGCGGCGCTCGAACGGGGCGAAGTCGAACCGCTGCTCAATGCGATTCGCGTGCGGGCCGGCGATTGCCATTACCTGGAGAGCGGGACCGTGCATGCGCTTGGGGCAGGGATTCTGGCCGCGGAGGTGCAGACGCCGAGCGACACAACGTTCCGTGTCTTCGACTGGAATCGTCTGGGCCCGGACGGCAAGCCGCGGAAGCTACACGTCGAAGAAGCACTGGAATGCATCGATTTTAGTGCGGACCAAGATGTTGCGCCGACGGAGGTGCCCGCAGGCTCTTCCAATGTGACGCGACTGGTTACTTGCGAATTTTTCACGCTGGATCGCGTGCGGCTCGGCCAGGGAGAGGCACTTGCGATCCCCGGCGGCGAACCGCGTGTCTGGATCGTGCTGGAAGGACAAGGCGTGATCAATTGCGAAGGGAACGGTCCGACGGCGTTTACGAAGGGGGACACGATGCTTCTGCCGGCGGGTATGAGAAATGGGCGAATGAACACGGTGACGGATTGTGCGTGGCTCGAAGTGAAATTGCCCGGTAGCGCGAACAAATGAGAGGTTTTCCCAGAGAACGCACAGGTCGCGGAGAGCGTGACTAGAATCCTCTTCTGCGAGTTCTGCAGTCTCCGCGGTTTTTGAAAGACGGTTATGAAGATTCGGTTGCAGCGATTTATGGCGGATTGTGGCGTGGCGTCGCGGCGCGAGTGCGAGGCGATGATCGAGGGCGGGCGCGTGCGCGTAAATGGCGAGACGCGGACGGAGATGCCCGTGCTGATTGACCCGGCCAAGGATGTCGTCACCGTTGATGAAGAACAGATCGGGAAGGAGGGGAATGCCGACGGCTTGAAGGAGCAGGAGAAGGTCTATTTCCTGCTCAACAAACCCAAGGGCATTCTCGTCACCAATTTTGATCCCTCCGAACGCAAGACCGTTGGCGAACTCATGGCCGGCGTGAAGGAGCGCGTGTTTCCCGTCGGCAGGCTGGACATGGATGCCCGCGGCGCACTCATCATGACCAACGACGGCGAACTGGCGAATCGGCTGACGCATCCCCGCTACGGCGTGGAGAAGACGTACATCGTGGAAGTCGACGGCCGTGTCAGTCATGAGGACATCGAAAAGATCAAGCGCGGCATGCGGATCGCGCCCACGCACCGTGGCGGACCTCAGCGGCCGGTGAAACTCGACCGATTCAAGGTGAAGCTGCTCGGCCGTGAACGCGGTCGCACGATTCTGGAACTGCAGATCTCCGAGGGGAAGAACCGCGAGATTCGCCGCGTGATGGCGTGGATTGGCCACGTCGTGCGCGATCTGAACCGCGTGGCCATTGCCGAGAAGGTGACGATCAAGGGGCTGGAGGTCGGCAAATACCGGCCGCTGACGGAGCGGGAAGTGAAGTGGCTCTATCACGCGAGTTCAAAGGAGTTCCACGAGGAGCAGCGCTCCGCCACGCAGGCGTGGTACGAAGCGAAGGAAATGGAAAAGGAACGCAAGCGGCTGGCGCGCGAAGAAGCCGAAGCTGCGGCGGCGAAGCCGGTCCAGCGCACGCAGGAGGAGCGCGAGCAGAAACGCTGGAAAGAATTCAAGGAGCGGCCGGTACGCAAAGGCAAGAAGCCATTTGTTCCGCCAAGCGGCCGAAACGCAGGCAAAGCGCTCGGCGGCAACTTCATCGGACGCAAACGCGTCGAGAAGGAAGACAAAGTGAAGAACGCCGAGTCGCACGTGGAGCAACCGAAGGGCGAGGTGCGAACGAGTCACCCCCTCGGCGATGCGGCGCAGTCGGACGAGTAATGCGAGTTTGCCCCCCTGCCGATAACCACAGGCGGGCTTGGAGAATCCATGGCACTTGATCTGAAGAATGTTCACGACCTCAAAACGCTTGAGTCCTACCTCGCAAACGAGGGGAAACGATTCTCGCAGCCGATGAAGCCCGGCGAATCGCCGTTCCTCGACCTCCTGCAGAAGAAGGTCATGATCTTCGACGGCGGCATGGGCACGCAGATCTTCACGTTCAACCTGTCGCTCAAGGACTTCTGGGACAAGGAGAATTGCGTCGACGTTCTCGTGCTCTCGCGCCCGGACGTGATCGAAGAAATTCACGCCCGCTACTACGCGGCCGGCTCCGATTGCGTCGAGACAGACACCTTCGGCGCCAACAAAGTCGTGCTCGCGGAATTCGGCCTTGCCGACAAGACGTACGAGATGAACGTGAAGGCCGTCGAAGTCGCCCGGAAGGCGGCGGCACGGTTCAACGACGGCAAGCAGCGGTTTGTTGCGGGGAGCATCGGGCCAGGGACGAAGGCCGTGACGCTGGGACATATCGATTACGAGACGCTGTTGGATTCCTACGTGGAGCAGGCGCGGGGGCTGATTGACGGCGGCGTCGATGCGCTGCTGATTGAAACGCAATTCGACCTGAACGTTGCCAAGATCGCGGCCACGGCTTGCCTCGACGTGATGCGCGAAAAGAACAAGCGCGTCCCGCTGATGGTCCAGGTGACGATGGAAACCACGGGCACGATGCTGATGGGGACGGAAATGGCAGCGGCGATCGTGGCGCTGGAGGCGTTGCCGATCGACATCCTCGGCATGAACTGCGCGACCGGGCCGGAGCTGATGCGACAGCACATCGAGGTGCTGAGCAAGCAGTGCACGCGGTATCTGAGCGTTCAGCCGAACGCGGGGCTCCCCGTGGCGCATGAAGGGCACACGCATTTCCCCCTCTCCGCCGAGGAACTCGCCAAGGCCCATGTCGATTTCGTGAAGTCCTTCGGCATCAACATCGCCGGCGGCTGCTGCGGCACCACGCCGGCGCACATCAAGCTCGTCGCCGAAGCGCTGAAGGACATTCAGCCGGTGAAGCGCGAGGCGTTCGGACGGAAGATCGTTGCGAGCACCGCAATGGTCTCGTCGCTCTACTCCGCAGTGAACGCCCGGCAGGATTTGTCGATCCTCATCGTCGGCGAACGCACCAACACCAACGGTTCGAAGAAATTCAAGGAAGCCATCATCGCCGAGGACATCGACACCTGCGCCGCCATCGGGCGCGAGCAGGTGAAGGAAGGCTCCCACGTCATCGACGTCTGCGTCGATTACGTCGGGCGCGACGGCGTGCCGGACATGACCAAAGTGGTCCAGCGCTTTGCCAAGGATGTCACCGCACCGCTGATGATCGACTCCACGCAGCTCGACGTCATCGAAGCGGGCCTGAAGGCGGCTCCTGGCAAGTGCATCGTCAATTCCATCAACCTCGAAGACGGCGAGGAAAAGCTCGCCAAGATGTGCTACCTGCTGAAACGTTACGGCGCCGCGGTCGTCGCCGGCACCATTGACGAAGACAAAATCGAAGCGATGGGCAAAACCGCCGATCGTAAAATCGAAATCGCCCGCCGGCTCTACGATCTGCTCACGAAGAAATACGGCCTGCCGGAGACGGACATCTACTTCGATCCCCTGATCTTCCCCATCGTCACCGGCCAGGAGGAAGTGCGGCGCCTCGCCATCGAAACCATCGACGGCATCAAACGCATCAGCACCGAATTTCCCAACTGCCACACCACCCTCGGCCTTTCCAACGTCTCCTTCGGGCTGAAACCATACGCCCGCATGGTCGTCAACTCCGCCTTTTTCAATGAGTGCGTGAAGGCCGGCCTGACGAGCGCGATTGTGCATGCCAGCAGAATTCTGCCTCAGAATAAAGTCAATCCAGAACACTATCAGTTGGCGATGGACCTGATCTACGACAAGCAGTCGCCGGATTACAACCCGCTGCAGTTGCTCTCCATGCTCGGCGAAGCACCGAAAACCGCCGCCGCCGAAACCGAAAGCCTGCCGATCGAGGAACAACTGAAGCGCCACATCATCGACGGCGACAAGCAGAAACTCGTCGACCATCTCGAGGAAGCCCGCACGAAATACAAGCCGCTCGACATCATCAACGACCACCTGCTCGCGGGGATGAAAGTCGTCGGCGAACTCTTCGGCAGCGGCCAAATGCAGCTCCCCTTCGTGCTGCAAAGCGCCGAGGTGATGAAATCCGCCGTCGCCCATCTCGAAAAATTCATGGAAAAAGTCGATGGCCAAAGCCGCGGCAAACTTGTCCTCGCCACCGTGAAGGGCGACGTCCACGACATCGGCAAAAACCTCGTCGACATCATCCTCACCAACAACGGCTTCACCGTCTACAACATCGGCATCAAGCAGCCGATCGAAAACGTCATCGCCAAGGTGAAGGAAGTCGGCGCAGACGCTGTCGGCCTCTCCGGCCTGCTCGTCAAATCGACCCTCGTGATGAAGGACGACCTCCTCGAATTGAACCGCCAGGGCCTCCACTTCCCCGTCATCCTCGGCGGCGCCGCACTCACGCGCAAGTACGTCGAAGCCGACCTCCGCGGCATGTACAAGGGCCCGCTCTTCTTCGGCAAGGACGCCTTCGAAGGCCTCCGCGTCATGGACGCCATCTGCACCGGAAAAACCAAGGACATGCTCGTCCACACCGGCGTTTCCGAAGATCGCGCCATCGCCTACTGCGGCGGCGGCCTCCCCAGCCTCTCCGTCGGCGACAGAGCCAACAACGACGACGACATCGCGAAAGGCCCCACGCATTCCGATTTCGCCGTCTCCGACATCAACCGCAACGCCCCCATCCCCAAGGCCCCCTTCTTCGGCACCCGCGTCGTCAAAGACATCCCCGTCGATCAGCTCTTCCCCTACATCGACGAAGTCGCCCTCTTCCGCGGCCAGTGGCAGTTCAAGAGCGGCAACAAATCCCGCGACGAATTCCGCGAATGGACCGAAGACACCGTCCGCCCCATCTTCGAACGCATCAAAACAAAAGTGCGCGAACTCAACGTCCTCCACCCCGCCGTCGTCTACGGCTACTTCCCCTGCTACGCCGATAAGAACGACCTCATCATCTACGAAGTCGACGCCAGCGGCCGCCCCACACCCAAGGAAAAACTTCGCTTCCACTTCCCGCGCCAAACAGACAAAAAACGCTGGTGCCTCAGCGATTTCTTCCGCCCACTCCCTTCTGACTCCTCGCTTCTGACTTCTGACTTCTCGCCCGACGTCGCCGCCTTCTCCTGCGTGACGATGGGCCACGACATCAGCGTCTACGAAAACAAGCTGCGCGAAGGCGGCGATTACACCGAATATCTCTACATGCACGGCATCGGCGTCCAGATGGCCGAAGCCCTCGCCGAAATGTGGCACAAACGCGTGCGCCAGGAACTCGGCATCGCCCTTCATGACGGCCCGACCATGCGCGACCTCTTCGCCTGCCGCTACCAGGGCTGCCGCTACTCCTTCGGCTACCCCGCCTGCCCCGACCTCGAGGACGAAGTCAAACTGTTCAAGCTGCTCGACCCGGAGCGCATCGGCTGCGGCCTGACGGAAAACCACTTCATCACGCCGGAGCAATCCACCAGCGCGCTGATCACGCATCACCCCCAGGCAAAATATTTCAATGTCGACTGACGTGGCACGGGCGTCCCGCCCGTGATGGGCCGAAGCCCAGGCCACGCTTCACGCATCCACGCGCTCCAACCGCGCATACTGCAAAATCAGCGTCTTCCGCCCCGCACCCTGAAACTGCACAATCGCCTTCGTCATCGCCCCCGCCGCCTCAATCGTCTCAATCCGACCCAAACCAAACTGCGCATGCCGCACTAGTTGCCCGCGGCGAAATTCCCCCGCCATCGCCTCCGCCTGGCTGCGCTGCGAAACCGATTCGTACTCCCGCCGCCCCTGCTGCGCCCGCCGCCCGTACGACCCCTCATCCCGATATCCCAAACTCCCCGCCTCATCCTCCTCCGTCGTCAGGTCAATCTCCTCGAAGCACTCCTCCGGCATCTCCTTCAGAAACTGCGACGCAATCGTCCGCTCCGTCTGCCCACGGATCATGCGGTAACGTGCGTATGAGAGGGAGAGATGTTTCATGGCTCGCGTGATGCCGACAAACGCAAGCCGTCGCTCTTCCTCCATCTCATCCGGATTCGCCGCAAATCCAATCGCCCGCGCATGCGGAATCAGCCCATCCTCCATCCCCACCATCGCGACATACGGAAACTCCAGCCCCTTCGCCGCATGCAAAGTCATCAGCGTCACCGCCCCGCCGCTGTCCTTGATCTTGTCCACATCCGAAACCAGCGTCACCTGCTGCAGATAATCGTCGAGCGTCCCCTCCGGATTCTGCGAATCAAACTCCGCCGCCACGTTGATCAATTCCCCAATGTTCCCCAGCCGGTCATTCCCGGTGTCAGCCTCGCCCGCATCCTCCTTCTTGATCGCCTCCTCAAACCCCGCCTCCTTCACCACGCGCTCCATCAACCCCCGAATGCCCCCCGGAATCAAAAACGCCGGCTTCGTCCCGCCACCCTCCTTCACTTCCTCCTCGACCGCCGCCCGCTCCTCCTCCGCCGCCCCGGCCAGATCCATATCAAACAACGGATCCTCCACCAGCGACCCCTCGCTCTTGTCACCGGCCTCCTCGGCGAGGTTTTGTGTTTTGAGTTTTGCGTTTTGCGTTTCACCCCCAGCCGCCAGTTTCCGCCACCCCTCAAACATCCCCGCCACCTTCTTCGCCGAATTCACCGCCCGCGTCGTCAGGTCCGGCACCTTCTCCGCCATCGAGCACCCCTGAAGCAAGCTCACTCCCTCCCGCGACGCCCACGCCTGAATCTTCATCACGCTCGTATCGCCCAGCCCTCGCGCCGGCACATTAATGATCCGCTCCAGCGACACGCTGTCATCCGGATTCGCTATCACCCGCAGATAAGACAGCACATCCTTGATCTCCTTCCGCGCATAAAACTCCGTCCCCCGCGCAATCTGGTACGGAACATTCTGCTTCATCAGCGCATCTTCCAGCACCCGCGACAGCGAGTTCACGCGGTAAAACACCGCCATCTTGTCCCACGATATTTCCCCCTTGTCATGCTGCTCCTTGATACGCCGCACCACCTCGCTCGCCTCCTGATGCTCATCGTTGCAGCGCAGCACCTCGATCTTCGGCCCCGTCTCATTCTCCGTCCAGAGATCCTTCTTCTTCCGCTTCGTGTTGTTGGCGATCAACTCCGACGCCGCCTTCAGAATCGTCTTCGTGCTGCGGTAATTCTGCTCCAGCAGCACCACCTTGGCGTTCGGATAAAACTGTTCGAACTCGAGGATGTTGTTCAGATTCGCCCCGCGCCAGCCGTAAATCGACTGGTCCGGATCGCCCGTCGCACAAATATTCTTGTGCTCCATCGCCAGCATGTGCGCCAAAATAAACTGCGCGTGATTCGTGTCCTGATACTCGTCAATCAGAATGTACTGAAACCGCTCCTGCAGTTGCGTCCGCACTTCCTTGTTGTCGCGCAGCATCACCGCCATCTTCAGCAGCAGATCATCAAAATCCACCGCCTTGTTCTCCGCAAGAATCTGCTCGTAACGCGTGTAAACCCGCGCCACATTCTTCTCAAAAAAGCTGCCCGACGCCTGCGCATACGCCTGCGGAGTCTGCAATTTGTTCTTGGCATTGCTGATCGTGTGCAGCACCGCCGCCGGCTGAAAATTGTCCGTCGACAGATTCACATCCTTGATCGCCTGCTTCACCGCCTTCGACTGATCGCTCGAATCAAAAATCGAAAACGTCTTCGGCAGATTGGCGTGGGCCGCGAATTCCCGCAGCAGACGCGCACAAAGCGCATGAAACGTCGCCACCGTCACCCCCCTCCCCATCCGTCCCGCATCCTTCAGCAGCGACTGCACCCGCTCCCGCATCTCCCCTGCCGCCTTGTTCGTAAACGTGATCGCCAGGATGTTCCACGCCGGTATCCCGCACGCCACCATGTACGCTATCCGACGCGTGATCGTCCGCGTCTTCCCCGACCCCGCCCCAGCCAGCACCAGCAGCGGCCCATCCGTGTGCATCGCCGCCTCCCGCTGCGGCGCAGTCAGTCCTTCCAATACCTGTTCCGGCGTTAAATTCATGAGCGGTTCCGTTTCGGGGGGCGGCTAAGAGTCGGGAGTATAGCACACCATCTTCCCGCCGACGCACCTTCCCACTTCTCTTCCCGAAAATCGCATTCACGCGAACCGCAAACCCAGTTCGCTTGAAAAACACCACGTTTCTGCAATAATGTGTGACTCAATTGACCACGCACCCGTAGCGCAATTGGATAGAGCATCTGACTACGGATCAGAAGGTTGCAGGTTCGACTCCTGCCGGGTGCATTAAAAAAAACCTTAAAAATAAGCATTTTCTCGCTTGACAGCCTCTCTGCCCGGGAGGCTGTTTTTGTTCCGTGCAGTGCCCGTGCAGTTGGGCGAGCCCCGTGCAGTTCCGTGCAGTTCGGGGGTATCAAAGACTTCCCAGCTTCCCACCCTTCCCCTCATCACCACCCCAGCCGGCGGCGCCACGGCGTCCCTGAACGAAGTCCCTGGCGCTGTCGTCTCTCCCGCCATCGGCCTCTTGCCGGGCCTCCGCCCTTCGTGCTGGTGGCGTTGCTGGGCGCAAGGTCGGCTTCCGGTGTCGGTGTTGACGGCAACGGCGTTGCCATAGCCTTGGGAAATTATCCTTGCCGGTATGCCTCATCGGCGTACCATGGGCGCTTTCACTTCTGGAGAATGACCATGGATGAATGTAGCCGATGCGGAACCGCCATTCCTGAAACCGAAGTCGCTCACGTTCACGCGGACAAGATTTACTGCGCCAAGTGCCTCGCGGCGGTCAAAGAAGGGAGGCCTGAATCGCCTCCGTTCGATTACCACTGTCGGCCTGTGCCGGTGCCGGACTATGCGGCGTTGAGGATAATTGCCGGGCTGCTCAGTGTGACAGGGCTGCTAGAAATCATCCTGGCGATTCTCTTCGGCGTCGTTAACCTCGGTGGGGGTTCTGAAGATCAAAGGATTTCGGTTTCCGCCGCGATCGTTATCATTATTTCGGGAGTGCTCAGCGGGCTGGTTATCCTTGGGATTGGCCAACTGCTGGAATGTGTTCGGGACGCGACAATCAACTCGTTCCACATTCGAAATCAAACACTTTCGGCGGGACGTTGAGGGCGGCGTTTACTACATCGCCAGCATGGCTCTGCATTATCCTCCGCACCCTTCCGAGTAGCCCCATCGGCGGGAAACGTTCGCCATCACGCACTCCTCTGTAACGGGAAGATCGGAGTGTTCGTGCCGCCGGAGCTTCCATTAATTGCATTGGCAACCCCTTCGGTGGCCTTTGTCTGCCGTTGCGATTCTCGCAATTGCTGCCGGGCGATTTCGAGAAGTTGCGCCGCCGGATTAAACGATTGGCGGAACAATTCCGCGCGGCCAGAAGTGCGTCCGGCCGACGCAAACTCGCCGAGCGGGTTTCCCGACGCCCCCTGGTGGTATAGCCCAACGTATTGCTCATACCGCTGCTGCGCGAACTGCTGATCGTTGGCCTGCTTTTCGGCATTGGCGCGGCGACGGATCTCGGCTGCATGATCCTTGTCGCGGGCGATATCCTCGGCCGCCTTCTGCTCGATGTCCTCATTACGCCGATCGTGGGCACGCTTCTGAGCGGCCTGCTCGGCCTCGAATGAACGGCCCTGCAATCGGAGATTGTTTTCCGCCGTGACGGCCACAGCATCCGCCTCGGCGCGGGAGGCCTCATACTGGTAGCGCTTCGTCTCGATATTGAAGTCCCGCTGCAGCCGCGCACGGTCGGCGTTGCCTTTTGCGTCGATGTCGGTCAGTCGGCGTTGCAGGTCGGATTCAATCTGCGATCGCTCCGCGGCGTCAGTCGTCGCATTGATGGCCGCCTTCGCCTTGATCCGCTCCTGTTCCTTTTGCGATTCAATTCTGGCATCAAGTTCCATGCGCGCGGATTCGTTTACATTCCCGAGAGTTCCAAGGTTCTCCGCGGATGTTTGAGATTTTGCAAAATCCGATTCCGCCTTCGCACTTCGCTTGTCGACATTCAATTTTTCATCGTGGAGTTTTTTCCATTCATCTAATTCTTTTTGTTGTTTGGCTTTATTTCGAGAATCCGATTGATCGGAAGCGGATATGCGAGCGTCTCGCGTTGCGTTGGCTGCATCTCCGGCCTTTTTCTCGGCGTCCTGCAGTTCTCGAAAATGCTTTTCCAGTCCCTCTAATTCTTCACTCCCCCCAGTGGCAGAGTTAAATCCTAACCCAATCCCCATTCCGTATCCCATGCCAATACCATGAGACCTTACCGAAGCAGAGGTGCGAAGTTGATCCATTCGCATTCCGTATTTTTCTTGGAATGCTTTCGCCTCTTCTTGCGCCTTCTTTAGTGCCGGGTCGTTTGATGCCGCATCCCTTGCCTGGCTACGCGCCTCGTTATTGGCGTCCTTGAGGTCGGAGTATTTGTTTTCGATGGATTCGCGCTGCGCGTCAGATCCACGAAGACCAATGGATGCAATCTCTCGCTGGTCGTGCTTCTCCGCAATCGCCTCCTGGCGACGCAACTCCGACACCTTCAGCATCGACGCATACCAATCGTCATTTAGGGCGACAAGTTTTCCCGTGATCTCGGTGGTTAATTCCAGTTCGTGGCGCGTTCCCTTTAGTGCCTCACGTACATTGTCCGCACCAGAGAGCAGCGATCCGAAGATCGGAACATCTTTTCCGATCTCGAAGCCGATTTCGTCCGCTTGGATTTTGCCGTCCCGCAGATTGGTGGCGAGTTCCCTGGCCTTACCAGATAGAGTATCGAATGTCGCAGCGGCTACGGCGCCAACGCCGATACCCATCGCGGCTTGTCCACCAAGGCTTTCTCCAAATCCCGACAGTAGACCTCTCGATAGAGTGTCGAGACCCGTCGTTGACGCATCGGACATTATTCGCCCAAGGTGTCCTCCGTGTCCTTCTTTGCTGGGTTTAACTCCACCATCATTCGGCGAATTGAATTCCCCCTTTCTCCATGTTCCAGCAGCATGATCCTCTTCGAACTTTCGAAGAGCTGCGTAGGAATCTGATTCATTTTTTAGGCGTTTTTCCGTCTCTTTTTCAAGGTCCTGCTGCAACTGTTTTGCGGACTTTTTAACGGCAGCCGCGCCGGCGGCGGTGTCGTTCCGGATCGTCGCCCGCAAAATTACGTCTTCAGCTTCCGAAAGCACTTGAACCTCCTGTTCGTTGCTGAGCGCTGATGCACGCTTTGCGCAGGCGCTTTAGTTGTTCATTGACCCGCTCCCGCACTTTCACAAGGCGATAGAGCGATGCCGCAAATGGCGTCCCTCCGTTCGCTGGTGCAAAATCCTGATCGAAATGTCCGCGATCCATACCCTCTGCCAATTCCGCTAAAATCGTCGCGCGTTGCTCTTCAGCCTCGGCTAGCTTGTCGTAGCTCTTTTGCCATTCGAGAAGATGATTCGGGTGCTCGCTCACAGGTTCCAGCTTTCAAAACAACGGGACGGAAACTTTCGAGACAACGGCGGGGGCGGCTCGCGGTGCCGCCCTTCGCCGTCGTGTGGTCCCGGCCGTCGATGGGGCTCCACTCAGGACCGTGCGGAGACAAGATGCGCCGTTGCGAAATGCGCAACGCCACGGCGCGGCCGTCGAACGGCGGCGGCCTAATGGCTCAGTCGGTCGTAAGCTTGGTGATTTCTTGGCGCAGCCCTTCGGTCTGAGCTGCGGCGTCGGCGGCATCGCTGTACTGGCGGGAGGCCTCGTCCCGTTCACTTGAGAGATTCCGGCGGGTCGCTTGCAACTCTCCGATCTGCGCGTCGATGGCGTCGATCTTGGCTTGGGTGGCGTTGAGGTTGCTCAGCAACAGCGGCGCTTTCGCGGCCTGCGACTCGGCGGCGCGTAGTTTGGCGAAGAGATTGATGTGGCTCTGTACGTCACTCTCATTGAAGCCGCTTTCCTGCGAAGCCTGGGCAAAGGCGTCCAGTTCTTTGTCGCTCAGATTGTCGCCGGCGGCGGTGCGGCGGATGTACGCGAAATACTGCTGCCGTGCGCTGAGCTTCTTTTTTTCACCGAGTTGGCGAAGTCGCTCAAGGATCGTTGCCATTGTCTTTGTCTCCTGGGGGGGGCGGGTTAATTTATGGTGACCGTCGGCAACGTAGCCGGCGGCGACGGTTTACCTGACGGGGTTCTGCCAATTGTCACGGGCCCAGCATTTTTCGAGATTGATGTATCGCTGCATGGCGTTCTGATACTCGGGTCCGTTGGGGTCCGCGCGGTCAAGAAGTCCAAAACGGCCTCGGAGCTCTCTGTCGCTGGCCCAGCGTTCCCGGGCGGCCTTTTCCGCGTTGTCCATGGCGGCCTCCAGCTGCGCGGGCGTCGGGGGTGTCGGCGGCGTTGTGCCGGTGACGCGGTTGCTGCCGGCGCCGCCAACGACGATGGTGGTGGTGGGTAGGATGCCGTGGAGGGTCGCATTCTTGGCGCGGGACGATCGCTCGAGGTTCGTGTATCGCCGGAGTCCGAATTTGTAGTCGTCGGAAGATGGGTCCGCGTTCTTCACGCCGAAGAGTTTCCAGCGGGGCTGCCCGTCGCTGGTGTTCGCGGCGAAATCCGCCTCACATTGACGCTCGAATGCAATCTCCTCGGCTTCCGAGCAGTCGCCGTGTCCGCCCCCGAGCGCCCGGCGGCAGAATTCCTTGAAACGTCGCTCGTATCGGTCGCTGCCCGGGGCTTCGATCGTTACGCCGAAAGTCCTGCGGAGTTCCGGAGATTCATTCCACCAGAGGCGACAGTGCGCCTCGGTTTTGGGATGCGGGGTGGCGGGCTGCTCGTCGTCGCTGTCCGTGTCATCGTCATCGGATTCTTTGGCGATGTTTTTGTATTCGTCGGGGAGGATGAGCTCAATCTCCTCCCCGTTGAGCCAGAATCCCAACTTGCCATTCCGCACGTGAGCGAGAACTTTTTCAGCCATGTTTTTTTCCTTTCAGTAGCTTTGCACTTCGGTGCTGCGGGGCATGGTACAAAATCAACCGCGGGCATGTTTCCAGTTTTAGGACTCCTCAGAATCGTCGCGCGGATTGAGGATATGGGCCTTGATGAGCGAGTTGCACCTAGTGCAGCGGTAATACCTC